>CBDDDW010000022.1:0-111692 GCA_965226805.1 Dehalococcoidia bacterium | reverse complement strand
CAGCGGCGAATAGCGGCAGCCACCACCATTTCCTCGCGATTCGCCAGTAGTGCTTAACCTCTAGTTTTCCTTCATCCATTCCAGCTCGCTAATTCAAACTTCTTGTACAATGTAATAGGTACGCACAGTAATGAGTGCTTAGCAGATTTATACCCAGAATGATACGTTTGTTTGGAGTAGTACGTCAAGCCGGTGAACCCCTCCGGTAGATTAGTGACACTTAAGCCACCTTTCTGATCAAGCGGCGAGACCGCCCTCTTCCTGTTTTTGAGGACGCCGGCTAGTCACGGCCCGGGGGATGCTCCTGCGCCCCTGTTGGGTATGGCAGAAATGGGTCCGACCGATGTTTTCTCATCAAGGGGCTGGAGAGATGCGAAATACCCCAGAGCCTGGTGGCAACGTACAATGTTGTACGTAAGGTCCCAGGCCAGCAACTCCTGGTTTACAGCGCCCCTCTCTACTGGAAATGCGTTAACAACAGATTTCACCGGCTGCCCGTCGCAAGCAGATATCCGATTCAACCAGGTAGCTGAAGGAGCACCACACCAATCATCTAGCCTGGAATTTCGGGGCAAACTGCCGCCGGTCAAATTCCTTCCATCGTCCCCAATAGTGACGATCGCTGTTAGGCTCAATTTTCGTGCTCAAGAAGTACACTTCTAAGAAGCCTGTCGAGGCCTGTGTTCCAGGAAAGCTGACCGCCGGCGGGAGCCGTCCCAGCGAATATCGGGTATCAGCGCGGCCTGTTTCTCGAGGATTCGGTCTTTATGCCGGATCAGATCCTGCAACATTATCTTAATCTCGTCACCTAGGCTAAGGGTAGGCTTATAGCCTAACCCCAGAAGCCCGGCATGGTCTGGACTATAGTAATGCTCTTCCTTTTCCTGTCTTGGATTCTCCACGTGGCACACCTGCACAGCCAACCCCAGTCCGCCTGCAGCCGTGCGGACCCTCTCCGCCAGCTCAGTTACGTTGTAAACCTCTTCAAACTGGTTGAACACCCTATACTCCCCTTTATCAGGAGGGTGCTCGATCGCCAAAGCGAGGCACTGCATGGAATCTCGAATGGGCAGGAATCCCCTCTTCTGACGTCCTAACCCGAATGGCGTAAGCGGGTGGCCTATAACTGCCTGGCAACAATATCGGTTGATCGCCGTGCCGAAACACTGGTCGAAATCTAATCGGGTTAAGAGCCTCTCATCATCCGTTTGATCAATCCTGGTGCCGAATACCACTCCTTGCATTATATCGGTGGACCTCAGGCCCCAGTTTCGACACGCAAACATGATGTTATTGGAGTCGTGGACTTTGCTCCAGTGGTACCAAGACGCCGCCTGCCTGGGGAAGGGCAGAGTATCGGTGCGGCCGCGGTAATCGATGGTGAAGAACCCCTCGGGGATGTCGAGATTAGGAGTACCATATTCTCCCATCGTGCCCAATTTCACGAGGTGTGCGTCAGGGCAGATATCTTTCATAGCGTACAACAGGTTCAAGGTGCCAGTGATGTTATTTGTCTGCACCCAGGTAGCGTGTTGGACGTCGATCATGGAGTAGGGAGCTGACGGGCACTCGCCCAAGTGCACGATGGCATCAGGTTCGAAATCACTGAGGAATCCATGGACGAAATCGTAATCTCGGAGGTCCCCTTCTCGGAATAGCGAGCTGCTTCCAAATCTCTCCCTAGATGCTTTAAGCCGTTCCTGCATAGACGCAATGGGTATGGCGCTCCAGCTGCCCATCTCCTCCACCCATCGACGGCGCAGGAACAGATCGCACCCGGCTACTTCATGCCCCGCAGCCGCGAGCTGAATGCTGAGAGGCCACCCCAAGTAACCGTCCATCCCCGCGATGAAAACTTTCATGGTAGACGCCTCAAATTAGTATCCGTGTAGCATATCTTATGTAGCAACGCTAATTCAACTTGTCTTTGATGTGGATCAGCACCCCGGGACGCAATGCATTCATGGCCAGCGGCCTAAACTCGCCTATGATACAGAAATACTCGGAGTGCTCTTTTCTTATAATAGGCTTCAACACCGACCTACTGGTGAAAGGAGGAACGGTTGACTCTCCCTTCTGCAGATAAGGCATCTCGCCTCGGCGGCGCTCTTGACGTAGCTCAAGTCGGCGACACGGCGCCCGGCCATGGCGAGGGACCAGCTATTACAAAGACGTCGGCCGCCTCGGGAGCAGACTGGGCATGGAATTTGCTTCGGACCTGCGGGGTCTCGCATCGTTGGCAATATTATAGCCCCGCGTTGTTGCAGATTAATATGAAGTTGTGTTACATCTTGAGAGAGGAAAGGATGAGACATATGGCTACAAGTAGGCGCCGTGGGACCGGTGTGCTTGATGACCGGTCGGTTTATCCGACCTTAGACACAACCGGTCTCCGAAATCGTCTCCGTTGTTTTCCCCTTCAGTGCCGCGAAGCCTGGGATAAGGCTTATGCTTTCACGTTGCCCTCCTCATTCCGCGGAGTACGCGGCGTAGTCGTCGCAGGAATGGGTGGCTCGGCCATCGGTGGCGATCTGCTAGCGGGACTGGCCTTCCTGAAGAGTTCCGTTCCGATATCCATCTGCCGGGACTATCGGCTTCCTTCTTATGTCGATGAGCACACCCTGGTCCTGGCCTGCAGCTACTCCGGCGAGACAGAGGAGACGCTGGCCGCATTCCGCCAGGCTTTGAAGCAGGGCGCGAAGGTCGCAGCCGTGACCTCGGGCGGGACTCTGGCCGCGAAGGCAATGGAGAATCGTGTCCCTGTGCTCCTAGTGAGCTACGAGGGGGAGCCCAGGACTGCTCTAGGTTACGGCTTCTTGGTCCCTACGGTCCTGCTCATGAATCTGGGTCTCATCTCGGACATGACCAGGGCCTTCCGAGAAGCGTTGGGGGTCTTGGACGCGCTCCTGGCCGCCGTGGGAGAGGAGTGCCCGGCGTCCAAGAACCCTGCCAAGTCAATCGCCCAGGATCTTCTGGGCCGGCTCCCCGTGATATATGGGGCCGGCATTTTCAGTGGCGTCGCCCGGCGTTGGAAGACCCAGCTCAACGAAAATTCCAAGGTCTGGGCCTCGTTCGATTTACTGCCGGAAGCCAACCATAACTCGGTCGAGGGCTATTCGCTTCCGGCCCACTCAAGCCAACATTGCCACGTTGTCCTCTTGAAGCCAGGCTTCTTACACCCTCGTACCGAGCTCCGGTTCCAGGTTACCCGCGAGTTACTGGACATGGCCTCTATCCCCCACACGACTATTACAGGCAGGGGAGAAAGTGCTTTGAGCCAGATCCTGAGCGCCGTTGTGCTGGGTGATTATGTGAGCTACTATCTTGCCATTCTGGGTAGTGTCTCAGTTTGCATTAGGAGTGTACGGACAATGGTGAGACATGATTAATGCTGACAGAGTTGCGGGGGCGTACCAAAACGTATATACTCCTGTTATGCATTGTCTATACCATCAAGGTGTGGACAATGCATGGCATGAAGGAGGTGAGTAATGCCGAAAGGACCGAAGGGAGAGAGACGACCGGGTGACGTTGTAGGCTGCGCCGTCACGGTGGCCAAGATCGCCACCGGCGAGATCGAAGAGGACCTGCCCGCGCACCGTGACATCAAGGTCAAGGGCGGCAAGGCCAGGGCCGATGGAATGACTCAGGAGGAGCGCTCGGAGTTGGCACGGACGGCGGCGCGGGCACGTTGGGATTAGATGCCCATACCGGCGAAGATCGCCGCTGCGGTACTGGTAGCCTTCGTTCTCATAGCAGCACCATTAGCAGGGGTTTTGGTCTACGCTGAAATTGTCTCAGAGCACGAGAGTAGAACCAAGGCCCTGCGTACCATTCTTCAGGGTCTGGGGTCAATCGTAATCATATCAACAGCGACCGCCATAACCGTTGTGGAAGGAGGAGCGATGTTGGCAGACAAGTTTATCCTAGCAGGACGCAAACGCGAGCGTGAGGAGGGGCGTGAAGAGGGGCGCAAGGAGATGCTGGTGAAGGTAGACCAGTTGGAGAAGCGAATTGCGGAGCTTGAGGGTGACTCCGAGAAACCAATATAAAGCCTCGTAACTTCATATCCAAAGGCCCGGTCAGTGACCGGGCCTTTTTGTGCCCTAAAACCCTTGACTTTCAGCTAGCATTTTGATATACTTTGGGCATGAACAAGCTACCAGAACACAAGCGGATTCAGATACTAAACATGTTGGTGGAAGGTTCCTCGATGCGGGCCATATCTCGTATCACAAAAGTCTCCATCAACACCGTTACCAAGCTCCTAGTTGATGCAGGCCAAGCCTGTGAACGGCTGCACAATGAGCTAGTCCAAGACGTACCAGCCCAACGTGTGCAAGCTGATGAGCTCTGGAGTTTCTGCTATGCCAAGGGAAAGAACGTTGCCAGAGCGGAAGCTGCACCAGACGGGGCCGGTGACGTGTGGACATGGACGGGTCTAGACAGTGATTCCAAGCTCATCATTTCTTGGTATGTCAGCCCGGGCCGTGATTCAAGCTATGCCATTGAATTCATGGATGACTTACGGCAAAGACTGGCTAACCGTGTACAGTTAACCACAGACGGGCATAGAGCGTACCTAGAGGCTGTCGAAGGTGCTTTTGGCGGGGATGTAGACTATGCTCAACTGGTGAAGCTCTATGGTAAGGACCCGACCATACCAGAAGGTCGATACAGCCCTGCTCACTGCATCGGTGCAAAGAAACAACCAGTAGTTGGTAGGCCCGTAGGCGATGCTATCAGCACTTCCCACGTGGAACGGCATAATCTGACAACTCGGATGTCTCTGCGTAGGTTCACCAGACTGACCAATGCCTTCTCAAAGAAGCTGGATAACCACTGTTTTGCCTTGGCCCTATACTTCACTTGGTATAACTTTTGCAGACCCCACAAGAGCCTCAAGGGCGATACACCTGCAATGGTTGCTGGTCTGACAACTGAGACTTATGGGTTCGACTGGATTCTCGGCGAGATGGATTCAAACTGAGACACTACCCCATTCTGGAGGGCGTTGACCCATCCCCGGTACGTTCTATAGACCATGTCAAGCAGCGCCTTACCGACCTCGGGGAAGCCACCGGCGATGAGCGCCACCGATAGCATTTCGGAATCAAACGGGTGACGGTATGTTTGCGCTGATACGGCCTGCGGACGAGGAGAGAGGCTCCTACCCCTCACGGATCCCATGCCGGAACCAAATATCCCGGTTGCCGGAAAGCACATTTCTTCGGTGATGGCAGCAACTACGGCTTCCAATCCCACGACAGCACCCGTTGACCCCGTCCCAGTAGCTCTTCCGCTAGATGTGATCCGATAAACCCGGCACCTCCAGTAATCAGCGCGATCAAGGGCCCTCCTGTTGCGAAATCCCCTTGGCCCGCGGCCCCCTTTGGTGGGCCTCCTTATATTCTAACTGTAGTCCCTCGCAAGGGATAAAGGCGATCATCAATCACTACGGTAACACTATTATGTTCGTGTACTCGTGCCAACAGTCATGGAAGATTTTTTCTGGCTATGACCTATGAGCCGAAAATCTCTAGTTCGATTAATTCACAAATCATGTGGCCGAGCGTAATGTGGGTTTCCTGGACACGTGCAGTATTCGTTGAAGCCACGACCAGCGCGTGGTCAGCCACATTTTACAGATATCCCGTTGCGGGAGTATTCTGCGATCCTTCCACGAGACATTTGGCGAACATCTTGGCCAGCGCTACAAAGGGCCGCCGCAACTCCTCGTCTCCACGCCTGAGACGCGTGGACTACAGCCCAGTAGCGTTCTCGAGGGCTTTATGGGATCATTGGATTAAACCTAAACGTTCTTCCTGTGCACCCTGGCAGGAGATCCCGTTACAACTGTGTTCTCTCTTACGTTTTTTAGGACCACTGCACCCATTCCGACCAGAGCATTCTCACCTATGGTGAGTCCCTGAAGAACGGAAGCCTCAGGGCCTATCCAAGAGCCATCGCCCACGATCACCTGCCCACCCAGGAAGACATGGGCTACGATGACACAGCGCTTACCCACTCGGACATTGTGGGCAATATGGACCAGGTTGTCCACCTTTGTGCCTTCGCCCAGCACAGTGTCAGCCAGAGCTCCCCTGTCGATGCAGGTGTTGGAGCCGATTTCGACTCGGTCCTCGATTAAAACGCCCCCCAGCTGAGGAAACTTCACCCACTCGCCGGTAGCCTCGTCCTTCTCGAACCCGAAGCCGTCCCCACCTATCACCGCGCCTCCGTGGATGATGACGTCCTCTCCTAGGCGGGTCTTTGGGTATATGGTCACGTTGGCCGCTATGGTGGTACCCCGGCCAATCTTACAGTTCTCGCCGACCACCACGTTTGGCCCGATCGACACCTGCTGGGCTATCTCAACATGATCCCCTACTGTCGCGGTGGGATGCACTCCATAAGCAGGGGTGGGACTGAAGAACTTCTGGAGTAGCTTAGCGTATTCAAGCCTGGGATTGGCAACCTGGACTAGTGTCTTCTCCATGTCAGGCCGGCCATTCTGACTTGAAAGGTCTAATTCGCTCGAGCAGATTATCACCATGGCCCGGCTGGACTGAACCATCTCGACGCCCCTGTCTCCCAGCCTTGAGCAGAAGCAGAGGCTGTCTCCGTCTGCGTCATCGATGGGCGCACCGCGGGATACGGACCTGTCCACAGGCCCCTGGACTCTGTGCTCATGGCCTATGGCCGAAAGCAACTCCTGCACTGACACCGTACGGTTCATCAACTCCCCTAATCTGGTCGCTATGGCTCTAATCGCCCGACCTGAGGCGTTCTATGACCGTCGAGGAGGGCTCCTTCCAGTTAAGCCACCACACCGGGTGAATCAGGACAGTGAAGTGGTCGGCCAGACCCAACCACTGGCAGAGGCACCCTTCCTTCCACCGGGCTCCACTGTCGGAGAGGTACTTGTGGTCCTGCGTAAATATGGGCGCGTAGGCTTCGTAAGCTAGACCAGCAGCCTTGGCTTCATCTTCGGTAAGATGCCCGACCCTCCCTGGCATATGGCCGGCACCCCCGAAGCAAGGGGTATCTGTAGGGTGTCAGCGCAATTGGACACTATTGAGGCCTAGAAAACCGAAGAGGTTGGGGGTGGTAGAGGCTCCTTCAGAGGGGTAGATTAACCCTAAGTGAAAGGAGTCATTGATGACCCAGGTAGAGGATCAGGCCAGCCAAGCTGAGGAGCGAAGCCAGGAGACACGAAGCTTCGTGCGTCAGGTCCGTGCAGCGACCCGCCGTAAGTATACCCCTGAAGAGAAGATCCGCATCGTCTTGGAGGGGTTCAGACGGGAGACTACCGTTAATGACCTGTGCCGACGGGAAGGAATCAAACCCCACTTCTACTACGCCTGGACGAAGGGGTTCATGGAAGCTGGGAAGGAGAGGTTGACTCGGGACAGTGTGCGTGATGCGACCCGGCAAGAGATAGAGCAGCTCAAGCGGGAGAACAGAGAACTGAAGCAGCTGGTGGGTGAGTTGTCCCTGGAGTTGCACCGCTTCAAAAAAACAGCTCTGCCGCCCCTACACGGCAACGGCACCGTCGCATGAGCGTAGTGGAACAATCGAAGGTCGTGGCTGAGGTGGAGCGACATGGTAGAGGGAAGAACAGGCGACTCAGGGAGCTTGGCATTTCCAGGAGCACGTATTATTGGTGGAGGTGGAGGCACCGGCAGGGTAGTTGGGAGGGTACGGAAGGAACTGAGAGGCCCTGGAATCGCCTGCGTCCAGAAGAGGAGGCAGTAGTGCTGGCGGCAGCCCGTGGGATGCCGACCTGGCGAAGCCGGCAGTTGGCGGCTTCGCTCACCGACCACAGAGGCCTATCGGTCTCCGCCTCCACAGTCTATCGTATTCTGAGACGGGAGGGTCTGGTGAAACGGATCGAATACCAGTTGGCAGCGAGCAAAGAGTACCAGCACAAGACCACAGGGCCCCACCAGCTGTGGGCCACCGATGCCTCCTACTTCCGTGTAGTGGGATGGGGCTACTACTACCTCGTGACGGTGATGGACGACTCCTCCCGGTTCATCTTGGCCTGGAAGGTGCAACGGGACATGACGGCCAACTCCCTCATAGAGGTGGTCCAGGAAGCTGTTGACTCTACTGGTATGACTGATGTACCTCTGGAGGATCGGACCAAGCTCCTCTCAGATAATGGCTCAGGTTATGTATCGCGGGCCTTCCGCGAGTACATGCGGGTGGTGGGCATTCGCCACGTCCTGGCAGCACCCTATCACCCTCAGACCAACGGGACGCTGGAGAGATATCACCGAACCCTGAAAGACGACATTAACCAGGTGCCATACGAGGTGGTGGAAGACCTGGAGGCGGCCATCCGGGACTTCGTCGAGTTCTACAACTACCGAAGATATCATCAGGCGCTCAGGGTTGTAACTCCGGCTGACGTGCTGGAAGGCCGTCTGGAGGCAATTCTAGCCCAGAGGAAGGAGGTACAGCGAGAGACTTTTGACCGGCGGAGGCGGTACAATCAGGAGGTCAGAGAAACCCTCAAACCAGGAGCTTCTTCACCCCAATCTCTCGGACCCAGAACTGTCCAAAACCGCTGACACCCAACACTGCGAAGGATGGGCACATTATACGTGGCCCCCCCAATTAGGGTCAACTCGGGCGCCGTTCGGGCAACAGTCCCTCGCCCGCCCGCAAATCGAAACCATCTGAGGCGTTCAGACGGTGTCTGGATCTGATCTCGCCGGGGTGACACCCATGTGGTAAAATAGCCCCGCCGTTGGACATAGCTGGGAGGAGTTCGCCCATGAAAGCACTGGAGAGAGTACGTGTGCTGGACCTTACCCGCGCCCTGGCGGGGCCCTACTGTACCATGATGTTGGGAGATTATGGGGCTGACGTAATCAAGATAGAACGGCCTGGCACCGGCGATGATACGCGGGGGTGGGCGCCGCCCCATATAGGCGATCAAAGTAGCTATTTCCTCCAGATCAACCGCAACAAGCGTAGCATGACGCTTAACCTGAGGCACCCGGAGGGAAGCCAAATATTTCTGGAGATGGCAAAAGGAGCAGACGTGGTGGTGGAGAATTTCACCCCCGGCGTGGTAGATCGGCTGGGCATCGGTTACGAGTCGGTGAAGGCGCTCAACCCCGGCGTCGTTTTTTGCTCCATATCGGGATTCGGGCAGACCGGCCCCTACGCCGCGAAGCCCGCCTACGACCAGATAATGCAAGGGATCGGCGGCCTAATGAGCATCACGGGAGAACCTGGCCGCCCGCCGGTCAAAACAGGAGTGGCGGTAACCGACATAGGCGCCGGCATGCTGGGCGCTTTCGCTATCATGACCGCCCTGTTCCATCGCGCAACCAACGAGAGCCAGGAAGGACAATACATAGACGTATCCATGATGGATTTGCAGGTCTCTTGGCTCACCTATATGGCGGGATATTACTTTGCTACGGGGAAAAACCCCGAGAAAACAGGCGCCGCTCATCCCAGCCTGGTGCCTTACCAGACTTTTCTGTGTCAGGACAACAAATACATCAGCATAGCTATAGGCTCAGAGCGCTTGTGGGACAGATTTTGTAAGGCGATGGACCGGGAGGACCTTTTCAACCACCCCGATTATGCCCAGAACGTGGACCGGGTGCGGAACCGGCCTCAGCTAATCTCCCTTCTACAGGATGAGTTTGACAAGAAGCCCACGGCGGATTGGGTGCGACAGCTTGGCGATGGCGGGATACCGTGTGCCCCAATTAATGCGATGAGCGATGTCTTCACCGACCCTCAGGTCCTCGCCCGTAATATGCTCATGGACGTACCCCACCCGACTCTAGGTAAAATAAAGCAGACCGGCATTACCGTCAGGTTTTCCGAAACCGAAGGCTCCATAGATCGCCATCCCCCCCTTCTGGGAGAGCACACAGAGCAGATTCTCCTCCAGCATGGCTATGCTCAGGCCGATATCACGCGCTTTAGAGAAGAGGAAATAATTTAAGTACGATAGTACCGTAACCTGCTGGTCGAGGTCGGTGTACGATAATGTAATGACCGTCTTGCCACAGAGCCCTTGGACGATTATTATTTACTGAGCCTGCGTCGCGACGACGATAATCCCTCTCTTTGACGAGCCAGGGCAAGGGTGTGGGTGGGGGTCAAAGAATGGTGGGAGGAGGTACACGGGACTATGGACCTGGGTCTTGAAGACCGGGTAGCAATTGTGGGTAGTTCCAGCAGTGGGATCGGGAAGGCTGCCGCTCTCGCCCTGGCCAGGGGCGGCGCAAGCGTTACTATTAGCGGCCCCGATGAGGCCGAGCTGCGAAAAGCAGAAATAGAGATAGCCAGAGTCAGTACTCAGCACCATGTCCTGGCTATAGTAGGCGACCTGACACGCATGGAGGACATCAAGCGTGTTGTCCGCGGCGCCTTCAACCGGTTTACCAGAATAGATATCGTCGTAAACAACATCGGCGAGCCGCCCAGCGGTCGGCCTTCGGAACTCGGGGACGAGTCCTGGGAAAACGCGATGGAGCAGAACTTCCTTAGCATTGTAAGGATGAGCCGGGAAGTGATCCCCTATATGAAGCAGCAGCAATGGGGAAGAATCGTGAACCGGCTCTCTCTCTCGTTAAGGCAGCCGAGCAACGGTGTCGTGATGGCCACATCGAGTGGAATGGCCGTGGTGGGATACGCCAAGATGCTGGCAACGGAGCTGGCAACTTTCAACATAACCGTCAACAACGTCCTCCCAGGCTTCGTCCTAACGGACCAGCTGGCGACTTCATACGAAGAACAGGCCAAGGAGCAGGGCCGCTCTTCGGACGAAGTGGTGAAGGACGTCGCCAAGTGCATACCGATGGACCGGCTGGGCAGGCCCGAGGAGGTGGGAGACCTGATCGCCTTCCTGTCCTCGGAGCGGGCCAGCTACATCACCGGTGTAAGCATTCCCCTCGACGGAGGGGTGTTGCAGGCCACTTTGTAACGCTCAACCTCCCGGTTCGTCGCATCATACGGGGTGAATCGGTTATCTTGGGTGGCGGGCTCCACGAAATAGAAACCCCTCTTAATAGCTGATGGTTCGACGGGCTCACCCTGAGCGGTGGAAGGCGGCGCTCCCGATTACCCATGGGCAGTTGAGTCCCCCGCTCACCCTGAGCTTGTCGAAGCGCTAACGGGCTCCCTTGTTAGGAGGGATGGCTCACCTGAGCGGGAGAGGTGCTCACCATTAACAGTGGAAGGCGGCGCTCCCGATTACCCATGGGCAGTTGAGCCCCGCTCACCCTGAGCTTGTCGAAGGGCTAACGGCCCGTTATTTCGGCGGAATATGGGGTCTGAACACATGCCACCAACCCCCATGATCGAGCAAGCTCAGGAATACCTGGCTCAGAATCCTGGTCTGGGTCTGGGCGGGTGGCTCATCCACGACTACCGGCTATCCAACCCGATTTTCTGGCAGATCGTTGGTGGCCGGATCGGGATGGTAACGCGCCCGTGCTACCTGTTCATACCTGTCTCTGGGGAACCGAGCCTCTTGGCCCACCATGTGGACGTGGGGAAATTCTCCTCAACGGGTATCAGTTCCATCGTCTATAACAGCCGCCAGACCATGGTGGCACAGCTGCAGGCCCTCCTGCCCTCTGGTACACGTGTGGCCATGGAGTATTCTCCGCTAGGCGCCTTACCCCGGGCCTCGAAAGTGGACGCTGGTACGATTGAGCTGCTGACGAGCCTGGGAATCGAGGTGGTATCATCAGCAGACTTGCTCCAATACGCAACTCAGCGTTGGACAGAAACCCAGCTATCCTCCCACATACGCTCCGCCGACAAGCTGGGTAGCATCGTTCTGAGGGCCTTCGAGTACATAGGCCGAGATCTGGCCAACCGCCCGACGGAATACCGGGTCGCCGAGTTCATACGAGGTCAATTTGCCCAGGAAGGGCTGGAGACAGCCGATGGTCCCATCGTGGCCGTCAACACCCACGCCAGCGACCCTCACTACGAACCGTCGTCCGAGGGAAGCAGCCCGATCCGTGAAGGCGATTGGGTGCTTATCGACCTGTGGGCGAAAGAACAGGCCGAGGACAGCGTATATGCCGACATTACCTGGGTGGCCTATGTGGGCGATCGGGTGCCCGAGAGACACCAGGGAATTTTCGACATAGTGGCCGCGGCGAGAGACTCGGCGCTGAGGTACCTGGAAAGCTCCGCCCAGCGAGGCGTGACCGTTCAGGGCTGGCAGGCGGACAGGATCGCGCGGGAGTACATCTCAAACAGCGGCTACGGCGACTACTTCACCCACCGCTTGGGACACAGCATCAGCCAAGAAGTGCATGGCGACGCCGTCAACCTGGACAACTTCGAGACCGAGGATACCAGGAGCATCATCCCCGGCATCGGCTTCAGTATCGAGCCGGGGATATACCTGCCGGAGTTTGGAGTTCGCTCTGAGATAGACGTATATATGTCCGAGGAGGGGCCCTACGCCACTACTTCCATACAACGAGAGGTAGTGCTGATCAGACCCTAGAACACCTCTTCCATATACTCCCCTATCTCGTTGACGTGGAAGTCCGCCACAGCCACCTCGGGAGCCCAGGTCACCTGGTCGGATGCCCACCTCACCGTAGCGACTCCCTCAGCGCCTATCCCCAGGATGTTATTCAGGACGTTGTGTATGTTCTCGTTCATGCGCAGGGTGTTGGGCTTGATCGGGGCCGCGATCTTGCCGTCCTTGATGATATAGGAGTCGCCTACGACGGTGCCGCTGAAATCCCCGGCGCTGATGCCGTTGACGGGGTAGGTGTACCATATGCGGCCGATGTAAAGGCCGTCTCCCACAAGCTTCAGCAGCTCGTCGCGGGTGTGCTTCTCACGGCCCTCCACGATGAGATTGGTCGGCGTCACGCCGGGAGGAGAATCGAAGTTCCTTCCGCCTCCCCTGCCAGTGCGGAAGCCATTCCTGGGAGCGATGGCGGAGGCCACCTCTTTGGGGATCACTCCAAGCTTCTCATGTCCCGAGGGGTCGTTGAGCATCCGCTGGTGCTCGTAGTAGTTGGAAAGAAGTCCCACAAGCTTCCCATCCTTTATCAGGTCTGTCCTGCCTGTGGGCAATCCCTCATCAGTTATGGCCTTGCTGGCTGCCAGGCCGGGCACAGAGCCGTCGTCGTACAGGTACAGTCTATCCGACGCCACCCGTTGCCCGAACTTGCCCATGAACGTGGACGCGCCCGCATAGAACATGTCCAGATATAGGCTAGGCATGAGCACCCACTCAAGGATCTCAGTCAGGGTCTGGGGACCAAAGATGACCCGGTAGGCCCCGTCCGGAACCCGCTGGCCGTTCACGGACCGGATGGCATTGCGGGCTGCCTCGGCGCCGGACTGGCCCGCAAGCTCGGATAGCCTGTTGCCCACCGACCAGCCGGTCCCCTTGGCGGCCTCGTCCTCCAGCATGGCGGTGGTGAAGGCCATCACCATGCTGGACTCGTCGGTCTCGACCTTGGGCATGTGATAGGAACCTATCGCCATGCGCTCCTGGAGTATTACCACGTCGCCGCCAAGGATCAAGCCCAGGTCTCTCACACCCTCCGGAGACCCCGCCAGGTTCAGCAGGTCCTCCGAGGTCCCGAACACTTCCAGGGCCCTCTCCACCGTCTGCCAGCCCGCCTGGATCATCCGGTTGTTGCTCATCCGCATGATGGCCGGGTCGTGGTAGCGGCCCAGGCTCGGCCTCTCGCCGGTGGAAGGCTTTGGCAGCGACACGTACTCGGTGTCCAGGACGGCGCCCCGACGCGCCTTCTCAAGGGCCCGCTTTACGCCCTCGAGGGAGAGGTCCGTGGGCTCGCTGCCGAAACCGGTCTTGGTCCCCTCTGGCGTGCTCAGGGAGATTCTGATGCCCAGTCCGTAGGATTCCAGCGACTTGGGCTCCTCCACGGCGTTGCTGGGTATGCGGGAGGTATAGTTCAGCCGCACGGTGAGGTTGCCGTTGGCCGACGCGAAGACCTCCCCTTCGGTGATGTCCGGCTGGGTCTTGAGGTAGGCCAGGCCATCGCGGACGGCGCGCTTGAGCTGGCTGATGGGCGTTAGGGGCATGTTAGTGTCTCCTAATGGGGTATCTCGGCTATACAAGAGCGGACAAGACTAGACTGTTCTTCAGACAGCTTATTCGCTTTATACCCTCCTTTAACAGCATAAAATTGTTCATCAGAAGAAATATAAACTAGCCACCCCGTTGTTCCTTTAATTGTTAAGCCTTCTCCACGTGTTTGTATCAACGCCGTTTGTAGCCCTGGAAATGGAGTCCGTCCACTAGATTCTCGTACTACTAGCCCATTTGACTCCCTCAACTTTTGCAAGTTCAAAGCGGTCGCATAAGCCGTTGCGATCAAAATTTTGCTCTCATTCGATTGTCTTTTGATCGACCCACAACTAGTTGGGATAGACTTGCGAACCTTATCCGGTCGTCCATCTGCGGTAATGTACATAGACCCATACTCAGGTGTTAGTACAATTCGGTTGTCCGATTTAACTCTATCAACAAAGCGGCAATTCCATCGTTCAGGCACACTTCTCCTGCCGGCCACAACTTAATCAGTGCATCACGCAAATCAAGTTGGTAATGTGGCGTTCCGAGTCCTCTACCATAGCCCCATCAAGCGGGCGATGCTCCGCATGGTGAGGCCCGCTGCTCATGCGCTTGGTTATTTACCCCGGTATTACCCGCCTGCCCTTTTCCCGCATGGCAGCATCGAACTTCGCCCAGGACAAACTTGAGGCCATATCGCTGATTACTCGGTCTCCAGACCACAGCGCCCTTGCTAATTAAAAGGGTACCCAGCGCGGAGTCGTCCTCCCACACCCTGAACTCGATATCCGTTCGACCCAAGGCTCTCTCCGGGATGTCAAACTTGACTGCATAGGCCATTCCTGGCACCTCCCTGGGTATAGTTTGCCACTTCGGTGTCGTAAAAGAACGTCCCCGTTGAGCTAACCCCCCGGCCCCGTCAACGTTGCGATGCCCCTCATGGTGAGGCCGCCGTTGCTCATGCGTTTCGCCTGCATGGGCTGGCCCTTGCCGCAGTTCGGGATGGGGTTCATTGTGAAGTCCCTACTCACTGTGTCTATGCTCATGAAGTAGTCCCCGTGAGTGGGAGGTGAGGCCACCGTCCCGGTGCAGCTGCCCAGTTGCTGGGTATGCGGGAGGTGTAGTTCAGCCGCACGGTGAGGTTGCCGTTGGCCGACGCGAAGACCTCCCCTTCAGTGATGTCCGGCTGGGTCTTGAGGTAGGCCAAGGCGTCCCGTACAGAGCGCTTCAGCTGGCTCAGCGGTGTCAAAACGGCATATCATCCGTCCCTCGGTGTCATGGGCGCATCCTGGTCGTCAATGACACGCCCTCTCGAAATTTCCTCCTGCTGGTCTGAGGACATGCTGGAAATCCTATGAAATTCCTGCCGGACCCGACTATAGGCCTGGTCCAGCTCATCGGTCTTGTTGCCCGCGCTTCGGAGATGCGTCTGGTAAAACACCCTCCACATCTCGTCGATCTGGTCGAAATGGCGCGACAGATTCAGGATGTCACTCCTTACCTTCTCCGCCTGCTGCGAAAGCTTGTGGGCGTAAACGCCGGCTTTGACAAGCTCCACCTTGTGGGACAGGGTCAGTGGAGACACTACCTGCACTCCACTCTTGGTGAACTCCCGGAGCATCGCGTAAGCCTCGATGACAAGAAAGTAATAGACCGCCTCAGATGGTATGTAGGCGAATGCGAAGTCCGCGGAGCCCCTGTCCGGCCGGACGTAATCGTCACGGATCTTCTCCATGTGGCCCTGGACATCCTTGATGAACCGGCGTTTCAGGGCGTCTTTAGCTGTAACGTCTTGAGCCTGGATCATCTCCATGTAGTTATCCAGAGGGAACTTTGAGTCTATACAGATCAGACCCACCGTCGACCTGATATGGGCGTCCGGTACCTTCCCGTCGAAGACTCGGGCCCGCATGTCGAACATCTCGGGGGGGAGCTGGTCTGAGAGGATCGTCTCCAGGGAGATTTCGCCAAACGATGCCCTCTCCTTGGGGACTCGGAGCATCTGCTCTATGGACTTGTGGGCCTCCTGAATATCTCTGGCCCGGGTGGTCAGCTCTCCCACTTTCTCTGCAATGCCCGACCGGTTCCACATTCGGGACAAAGCCGGCTCTATATCGGTGGTCTCGATCCTCCTACGCAAAAGCACCACCAGGAGCACGATCAGCACCAGGACGATCAGGACTATGAGCAGGATCTGCTCGACCATGTCCTCCCCACTCTGCACTCAAACGATCAGGCTGTCGAGGCGGGCCTGTAGCCTTCACACCTGCGCGGCTTTGCTACGGGGCTCAGATTCTTCGCTTCGCTTTGGCATGACAATCAAGCGGTCCCCATCCTACCCCGGCCCGGTCAGGCGGCCGATGCCCCTCATGGTGGGGCCGCCGTTGCTCATGCGCTTCGCCTGCATGGGCTGGCCCTTGCCGCAGTTGGGTATGGGGTACATGCAGAAGTCGTTGCCCAGGGCGTCTATGCTCATGAAGTAGTCGCGAGAGTCGGAGGTCAGGCCGCCGTCCCGGTAGAGCTGCCCCAGCTGCCCGTTCCTGATCTCGTACACCTTTACCGCCGTAATCCGGAAGTTCTCTCTGGCTTCGGAGACGGATGGGATGCGGTGTCCTGACACATAATAGCCATCATCCACCTCGCGAATAATCTCCTGGGGGTCCCGGTCCCCAGGCGCGAAGACGGTGTTGGTCATCCTTATCAGGGGAATCAGGCTGGCCTCGGTGGCCCTGGAGGAGCCATTGGGCTCGACGCCCAGCACGGCCGCCGTCTGGCGGTTGTTCAAGAACTCCTCGAAGTTGCCGTCGCGAATATGGTACGCCCTTCTGGCGGGAGTGCCGTCGTGGTCGTACTTAAAGGAACCGAACCCCTCTATCGTCGGGTCGGAGTAGGCGTTGACCAGCGGCGAGGCTATTTGCTTCCCCATCTGGTTGTCCTTCATGTCCTTCAGGAACCAGCTCCGCCCGGCATAAGAGGTCTCGTACTTCAGGGCCCGGTCCAGCTCCGAAGGATGGCCCACAACCTCATGAACCAGCAGGGTGTTGAAGTGGGGGTCGGTTACCACGACCACGTCCTTTTCCGGGGGACGCAGCGGCGGTGAGTTCGCCACCTCCACGCCGTCGGTGGCGAGAGTCTTGCAGAAGGAAACGAAATCCGGCAGGACGATGGTCCCGTTGTCGTACCCCTCTGTCAGGATCTCCCAGCCCCGCTGGTGGCCTGTGAAGTCGTAGATCTCCAGGTTGCCGTGGTCGCTGTTACAAATGACAATGACGAAGCCCTCGGTCTGGGCGAAACTCTGGTCTATATCGGCGCCCTCTGAGCTGCAGTACAGCTCCCGCATCAGGAAGGTGCTGGCCGACGCAGCGGCGTACGCTATCTGCTTGCTCACCCCTTGGGCCGCCCGGCAGGCGTCGACAGCCATCCTCACCGTATCCTCCAGAGGCACTTGCCTCGGGTCGGTGCGGAAGGTGGCCGGGACGGTGTCCTGGACCACACTCACGGAGGCCAGCGTCGTGTCGTAGAGGCTCTCGCCCAGGACCCCGAAGCGTCGCCGGGCGGCTCTCTTCATCCGGGCGTTGGCCATTGCCCGCTGGTGGGCCTGTACGATCCCATCCAGGAGCACTTCCCGGATGCGGTCCGTGTCGGTGGAGCCCAGGATCTTGCCGAAATATCCCGGCGCCGTCGCGTTATCCCCCGCCAGCACCCGCACGCCGAAATCGAAGACGTAGTCCTCGGCGCTGGCCTTCTCGTTGCCGTTTTCGGCCATGGCCCCCTTCTCCTCCTTGAGTTGGACCCGTACGTCACAGAAGCGCAGGCCCGGAAGCCGCCTGGCGTCCTCGTTGACCAGGCTATTGACCTGGGGCCGAATTCGGTCGAGCAGTTCCACCTCGACGCGTTGAGGCATTTGTTCCTCCGTTAAAGTCAGGCTGGCCAGTTATGCCGTAGGGGCGAGGCATGCCTCGCCCCTACCACCGCTACCGTGCACCTCCACGAAATACGAACATTGCTGTCTACCCCGTCACCGCGCCTTCCGACGCCGACGACACCAGCTTGGCGTATTTCGCCATCGCGCCTGTGGTGTAGGTGGGGGGTGGGGGCTCCCATGCGCGGCGCCGGTCGTCCAACTCTTCCTGGGAGACCTCCACCTGCAGCTTCCGGCCAGGGATGTCCAGGGTTATTATTTCGCCGTCCTTTATAAGCGCGATGGGGCCACCCACCGCCGCCTCCGGGGCCAGATGGCCTGCCATCAGTCCCCGTGTGGCGCCGGAGAAGCGGCCGTCGGTGATCAGGGCCACATCTTCTCCCAGCCCCTGCCCCACAAGGGCTGCCGTTACCCCCAGCATCTCACGCATGCCGGGGCCGCCCTTGGGTCCCTCATACCTGATGACAACCACGTCACCTGCCACGATACGTTGCGCCTGGATGGCCTGGAAGGCGTCCTCCTCGCGGTCGAAGATACGCGCCGGGCCACTGTGCTGGACGTGGCCCTGGCTGGCCGAGACCTTCACCACCGCTCCCTCGGGGGACAGATTACCCTTCAGGATCACCAGACCTCCGGTGGGCGCCAGTGGAGACTCCACTTTGTGGACCACTGTCTCGTCGTCGGAGGCATCAAAGCCGTCCAGGTTCTCTCTGAGGGTTTTGCCTGTTACCGTCATGACGTCGCCGTGGAGTAGTCCCGCAGCCAGAAGGCGCTTCATCACCAGTGGCACGCCTCCCACCCGGTCCAGGTCCGCCATGACGTACCTACCTGCGGGCTTCATGTCGCATATATACGGCGTGCGGCTGCTGAGACGGTCGAAGTCGTCCAGGCTCAAGGAGACCTCAGCCTCATGGGCGATGGCGGGCAGGTGGAGCGCGGCATTGGTGGAGCCACCCATGGCGGCCACCACCGTGATGGCGTTCTCGAAGGCTTCCCGGGTCAGGATGTCCCGAGGCTTGATGCCCTGCTCCAGCAGGTGAAGCACCGCTTCTCCTGCCCGGCGGGACGTGTCGAGGATTCTGTCGTCCACCGCGGGAATCGAGGCGGCACCCGGGAGGCACATTCCCAGCGCCTCGGCGGCCGCCGACATGGTGTTGGCGGTGAACATGCCCGCGCAGGACCCCGCGCCGGGACAGGCGGAGCTCTCCAGCTCTGTAAGCTCCTCAAGGGTCATTCCCCCCTTGGAATACGCGCCTATCCCCTCGAAGACATCCTGGACATTTACGTCCCTCTGCTGAAATCTGCCTGCCTGAATCGTACCCCCGTATATGAAAACTGTGGGGATGTTCAACCTGGTGGCTGCCATCAAGGTACCGGGCAGGTTCTTATCGCAACCAGCCAGCGTAACCAGGCCGTCGAAGCGCTGGCCCAAGGCCACCACCTCGATGGAGTCGGCGATGACCTCCCGGCTGACAAGGGACGCTTTCATTCCCTCGGTGCCCATGGAGATGCCGTCGCTGACCGTGATGGTCCCGAACTCGAAGGGCGTGCCACCCGATGCTTTGACACCTTCTCTGACCCTCGGGGCCAGCCTGGCCAGGTTGACGTTGCAGGGGGTTATGTCGCTGGTCAGGTTGGCAATCCCAATGAACGGCTTGTCGATGTCTTCCCGGGTCAGCCCCATGGCGTAGAAATATGATCGCGCGGCGGCGCGGTCGGGGCCCTCCGTGATCGTGGCGCTCCTGTGCTTCAGCCCCTTTCTGTTGGTGACCACCATTCAGGCACCTCCCGTAACGCCAGTGCTTTCAGTCTGTCATCGTGCAAGCTGTGCTAGGCAGCCCCATTATAGGTTCCGCCGCAACCCGGCACAACCTCGCCACGCAAGGCTCCTCCTGTGCGCGTCGGTTCGCACGCGATTGGACGGCAGAGGCCCTTCGACAAGCTCAGGACGAGCGGGAACCAGGCCGCTCATGGTGAGCCGAACTACCGCTCATGGTGGACTTGGAGAGCCAGGCCGCTCATGGTGAGCTTGTCGAACCATGGGAAGATCGAACTAAGGCAGTATCTCAGAAAGGCAGCTCCTGTCCCATCCCCCGTTCCCTCGCCTTCGTGTACACATGCATGGCGGCGGCCACGTCCTCCAGTGCCACGCCCTGAGACTCGAACAGGGTTATGGCGCCTTCGGTGGGCCTCCCCGATATCCTGCCCGGCACCACCACGTCCTTGAGCTCGTAGGCCATGCTCCATCTAAAGGCGCCCCGTTCCAGGGGCCAGATCAGGTCACCGCACTCCAACTTGGCCTGCTCCAGGTCGTCTACGACGATCAGGCCGGCCCGACCCACAGCCACGTGGTCCAGCTCCCGGCGCATCCAGTGGTTGCTGCCGGCGGCATTGACGTGGACGCCCTCCTCCAGCCACTCCCCCTTTAGCACGGGCTCCCGAGCGTTGGTGATCGTCACGACTATATCCGCGCCACGCACGCACTCCTCGGCGCTTTCCACGGGCACTACTTCGACCCCCAGCTTCTCCCCCGTCGTGGCGGCATAGGCTTCCCGTTTCTCCGGGGTCCGGCTGTACACCCTCACCTCACGAACCTCCCGGACGGCGCACACGGCCTCCAGCTGAGAGCGGGCCTGATAGCCCGTCCCGATGATTCCAACGACAGACGCTCCCGGTCCGGCCATGTGCCGGGTGGCCAGCCCAGATGCGGCGCCGGTCCGGATCTGGCCCAGGGCGCTTGCCTCCATGACCGAGAGCAGCTCCCCGGTCTCGGCGTCGTGGAGCATCACCAGAAACTTGCCTCCACCGGGGAAGGTGCTGTAGGCCTTGTACCCGAACGCAGATATGCTCGGGCCTATGCACGCGGCGGCCATGAAATGGAGGAACCCATTGGGCAGGCGTATCCTGTTCCGGGGCCTGTTTTCACTGAGCCCCTCTCCGGCATAGGCAAAGGCCTTCTCCAACACGTCGACGCACTCCGCCATGGGCAGCAGCTCGATCACCTCCCTCTCAGTCAAGAACAGGGCCATCAAATCCTCCTGGTGCCTTTTTGTGAGAGTCTCTGGGCAATCGGGAACTCTCGTGACTTCCACGATTCGTCGCTGGGCTGGGCAGAACGGCGTGGCGCGGCAAAAGTGGAGGTCGCCCAATCCTTGAGCGCCACGGCACGACCTAGCTCAGAGTGCGACATCAGTCTTCCTCAAGACGCTTGCCCATGCTGACGACATCATCCACCGAATACCCGATTCTCCTGTAGAACTCAATCACATCAGCGTTGGAACTTCTAACTTGCAGGTTAATTTTGGGACAGCCCAGTGCTCTCAAGCGCGCCTCTGCCTCCTCCATCAGGCGACGTCCGAAACCATTGCCCCGGCTGTCCTGGGCAACCGCCAGATAATTGATCCATCCGCGATGGCCTTCGTACCCAGCAATGACCGCAGCTATCAGTCGAGTGCCCAACAACCCGACCAGGAACATGTCTCGTTGGATGCGTAACTTGCGATTGATATCCTTAACGGGGTCGTTCTAGGGCACGACCAGACCACAGTCTCGCCACAGCGCCACCACGGCGTCTTGGTCAGATTCCTGGTAGCTACGAATCTCTAATCCGGTCATGTCCCTACTTTCGCTACACAGTATGCCTAATCCCCGTTCGCATGACAAGCTAGCTGGCTCCGCGGGTGAGTCTCGAACTCGTCGCAAGTAACGCTGCAAACCAGAGGCTGTGGTACGGCGGTGCTGTCATGAAGTATATGCGAGTTCAAGGCTGCCAAGGGTCCGACTACATAGATAGCGTCCCCGACCTGCCTGAGGTACACTTGCATGGAATTTATCGTCGGCCCCGGACTCCGGTGGTGAGCACAGACGCTATCACCCAGGCGAGGGAGCTACCACGCGTACGGAAGGGAGAAAACAATGGACCTCCAACCCGAGTTCAAGCTGATCAAGGCGGCCCGAGTCATCGACAGCGTGGCGGAGCACCCGATCGAGAAAGGGGCCGTGCTTGTGGAAGGGTCCCGCATCATTCAGGTGGGAAGAGCCGACGAGGTTGCGGCGCCGGAGGAGGCTTCGGTACAGGAGTACGACTACCCCACCGGCACCCTCCTCCCCGGCCTGATAGACATTCATTGCCACTTCAATTACATGGGAGACGGCGTCCACACGGATGACGTGATGAGCATGCCGGACGACATTCTTCTCATGCGCTCCCTCGTGGGCGCCCGCACTCACCTGGAGTCGGGAGTGACCACCGCCCGCGAGACCGGCGCCAAGCACGACACCACATTTTCCATGCGGGAAGGGATTCGCCAGGGGTTGGCAAGAGGCCCGCGCCTTGTGCTCTGCGGAAACCCCATCACGATCACCGGGGGACATATGTGGCAGATGGGCGCCGAGGCCGACGGCGTAGACGCGGTGCGAGCCGCCGTCCGCCGGCTGGTCAAGAAGGGCGCCGACTGGATAAAGGTCCCCGCTACTGGAGGCAGTACCAGCAGCAGCTTTGTGCTGCGTCCTTCCTACACTGTCGAAGAGCTCCGCGCCATATGCGACGAAGCCCACAACTTTGGCTTGCCGGTAGGCGCCCATTGCCGCAACACCGCCGGGATAATAAACTGCCTGGACGCCGGAGTGGACATGATCATCCATGTCTGGTTCCTGGAACCGGACGGCTCCTTCAACTTTCGACACGACGTCGCCGAGCGAATCGCCAGGCAGGGGGCGGTGATAAATTCCACCCTTCAGGTCGCCCGCTCCAGGGCATGGACCCTCCTGGAGCGTCCGGAGTGGGTGGGTCGCAGCCCCGCCGATATCTCTGAGGACCTCAGAGGGGAGCTGGAGACGGACCTGCGAAACTCCGAGATGCAGTTCGAGCACACAAGACTGCTTAACGACATGGGCGTGACGCTGATCCCCGGCACCGATGCCGGGTTCGGGTGGTACCCCTTCGGCAAATTTGGATACGAGCTGGAGTGTCTGACGGACGTGGGTTTCACCCCTATGAGGGCCATCCGCGCGGCCACCAGGGGAGGAGCGGAAGCTATTTCCGTTTCGGATATTGTCGGGACGTTGGAGACAGGCAAAGAAGCAGACCTGTTGGTGGTAGAGGGCAATGCCGCCGAGGACATCAAGGCCATCCGCGACGTCCTGGCTGTGTTCCAGGGGGGCGCCCAGGTGAGGTAGCCGGAGCTAGACCCGTCATCGCTGCGTCACTCCCGTCGGTTGACTGCGAATGTCACCTCAACTAGAATTGCCCCCAATCCGGGTCAACCCCGTCACCCCTTGCCTCGAAGTACCTTCTCCCCTGGCGGGAGAAGGTCAGGATGAGGGGATAGACAACCAGCCGAAGGTCATGAGGGAAGCTATCTATGGCTAAATCAAAGCCGTTGGTCAACATAATTCGCGCAGACCGGCTTCTTGACTGCACCGGTGGGGCGGTCAAGAAGAACATGGCGGTGGTGGTAGAAGGAGGCTTGATCAAGGACATCCTCCCAAGGGGGCACCTGGAACTCCCAGAGGGTGACCGTTACGAGGTGCTCGATTTCGCCAGCGCCACCCTCCTCCCCGGCCTCATCGACTGCCACACCCATACCAACTTTTCGGCTGACGGCCGCACGATCGAAGAGATGATACCCGATGGGGACGACCTACGGCTGCTGAGGTCGGCCCACAATGCGGAGATCGCCCTCCGATCGGGCGTGACCACCATGTGCGACTTTGGCGCATGGAACGACACGGCCTTCTCCTTGAAGGAGGGCATACGGCAGGGGCTGGTCGAAGGACCAAACCTCCTGGTCTGCGGGCGTCCCATCACCACTACAGGCGGCCACTGCTGGTTCATGGGCTCAGAGGCCGACGGAGTGGACGGAGTGCGGGCGGAGACCCGCAGGCTCATCAAACAGGGCGCCGATTTCATCAAAGTGATGGCCTCCGGTGGGAGCACCTCGCGCGGCGGCTCCTCCAGGCCCGCATACACCATCGACGAGCTGAAGACGATCGCTGAGGAGGCGCATAGACGCAACCGCATCGTCGCCGCCCACTGCCGCTCCACTTCCAGCGTGAGTAACGTCCTCGAGGCCGGGTTCGACATGGTCGTCCACGGCCACTTCGCTGGTGAGGATGGAGAGCGGAGATTCGACTCGTACGTTGCGGAGAAGATCGCCGAGCAGCGTGCGTGGTTCAATCCTACTCTCCATGTCTGGAGGGTGCGAATCTGGCACTACGAAAAGATAAAGGCGTGGCACGGGCTGATCCCGGAGCAACAGGATGCGCTCCAGATAGCGAAGGACGGCTACGAGAGCGGCCTGCAGGAGTGCTGGCAGCTGAAAGGCCTGGGGGTGAGGTTCGCGGCCGGCTCCGATTGCGGCTGCAACGTCTTCTCTTTCGGACGGTTCGCCGATGAGCTGAATTCCATGACGGAGCTGGGCCTCAGTGCGACGGAAGCGATCATATCCGGCACCAGCAACTGCGCGGAGGCCCTGGGAATCCTGGACCGGGTAGGCACGGTGGAGGCGGGTAAGGACGCCGACCTGCTGGTCGTCGAGGGTGACCCCACCACGGACATCAACGCCCTCAGCAACGTCATGGCGGTGTTCAAGGGAGGCCGCCAGGTAGTAGGCCCAGGCAGCCCTTGAGCCGGTCGAGGCCACAAGGCGACCGGGAACTCTCACCTCATAGGGGGAACCTTGGATAAGCAGGACATACCCTTCCTTCCAGCAGCTGAGCTCTCCAGACTCATAAAATCCAGGACGGTCTCCCCAGTGGAGGCCGTAGAGGCTTACCTGGAGCGGATAGGGGGCCTCAACTCAAAGCTCTACGCCTACCTTACCGTCTGTCCGGACCGGGCCCTTCAGGCCGCCAGGGAGGCCGAGCGGAGCATCATCCGTGGCGATTACCTGGGACCCATGCACGGCATTCCCGTGGCCGTGAAGGACCAGCTGTCCACCAAAGGGATCCGTACAACCGGCGGCTCCCTTATCTACAAGGACCACGTCCCCACCGAGGATGCCACGGTGATAGCCAAGCTTTACGCCTCGGGCGCCATCCTGCTGGGAAAGCTCAACATGACGGAGTTCGCTACCAGCAGTCTGTCTCACATGTTCGACACAGCGCGCAACCCCTGGGACCTGGAGCGCCTAACCGGCATGTCCAGCACCGGGTCGGGCGCCGCCACCGCCGCTTTCATGTGCGCTACGTCCCTGGGAGAGGACACGGGAGGCTCCGTTCGCCTGCCGGCGGCATGGTGTGGCATCGTTGGGCTGCGGCCCTCGTGGGGCCGGGTCAGCCGGTACGGGCTCATGCCCGGCTGCTGGTCCTTGGACACGGTCGGCCCCCTCTCTCGGACCGTAGAGGACTGCGCCATGACCCTTCAGGTGATAGCCGGACACGACCCGAGGGACGCCTACACCTGGGATGTCCCAGTGCCCGACTACCGGGCGGTCCTGGATGGAGATATCGCGGGTGTGAAGGTAGGGGTAGTAAAGGAGATACTTTACTCGGATGCGGTGGACCCGGAAATCCTGGCCTCGGTGAAGAAGGCTACGTCCGTATTGGAAGAGCTGGGCGCGTCGGTGAAGGAGGTCTCCATTCCTCTGGCCCCCCACGCCCTGTCCATCTCCTCGGGTCTGCGGATTGAAGCCCCGGTGACCCACTGGGAGCTGCTGAAGCATCGGAGGCGGGAGTTGGCACGCGAGAACCGGATTTCCTATATGGTCGGGAGCATACTGCCCGCCCAGGCCTATTACAAGGCCCAGAAGCTCAGGGACCTGTTGCGCCGCCAGGTGCTGGATGCTCTGAAGGAGGCGGACATGCTGTTGACGCCAACGACCGGGATTGCCGCCCAGAGTATCGCGCCCGACCCGGCCGTACAAACAGAGGGGACCGCCAAGCGTTTCTCCTGGGCCCTGACTGCCGCGTTCAGCCTCGCCAATACTCCGGCGTTGAGCATGTGCTGCGGCTTTACCTCAGAGGACCTGCCCATCGGCCTTCAGATAGCGGGGAGGCCCTTCGACGAGACGACCGTCTTGAAGACTGCCCACGCCTATGAGCGGAGCACCACCTGGCGTACCAGAAGGCCGCCCATATAGACGTGGCGGAGAGCCCTAAGGGGAGTACCCCTGGTGTCATCAAAGCCGACTGGCTCATTGACTGCACCGGCTGGCCGTGTCGCGGAGATTTAGATGTCGAGAGAGAATTCGCGCTGTCGAGGAAGCTTGTTAATACCCGGCGGTTGGATCATATCCTCGAAGATAAGCCGAGACCAGGGATCCAATTGGGTATGAAGCGCGGCCAGTTCTGTGTCCGTGACAAAGATCCCGTTGTATTTAGATCGGCTGGAGAATTCATCTGCTGCTTTCGCTACGACCGCGTGAGAGGGAGTCACCCGGTACAGAAATGCAACATGCCTTGAGGACAATAGGGATGAATTATCTATCACAAGACCTAGAGGACGAACCTCCGTTGAGTTTCTGAGGCCGACCTCTTCCTCCAACTCCCGTTCCAACGTAATCAGCAACAATTTGCGTAGCGACTCGAATTTAGCTAGGCGATCAACGTGACCTCCCACTACCAAAGTGACCTTACTCTTCAAATCATCTCGTGTATCCTTGATTCTTCTGAATACACAATAGCGCCCTAGACCGTCTGCAATGAGGGCACATGGGATAGGCTGGACCCAATCTGTCGATACCTCTGCTAGGTTGCGCTGACACCATCTGTGAGAAGTTTGTAGTTCGTCCAAGATGCCTTCGACGAAACTCCAATCCAAGAAGGAATGGTGGCCTTCG
This sequence comes from Dehalococcoidia bacterium, assembly GCA_965226805.1. Lineage (GTDB taxonomy): Bacteria > Chloroflexota > Dehalococcoidia > Lucifugimonadales > JAGWBF01 > CBDDDW01. Next base: position 84,925 of record CBDDDW010000022.1, on the reverse strand, counting down.
AAGATCTTCCTGGGGACAACTAGGACCTCTTGGGTAGGCGACATCATGTCTCCACTTTTTCCCGGATGACGTCAACGATCTTTCCGGCTACTTCGGATGCAGTGGATTGGGAAGTCGACTTGGCGTCTTCGCTAGTGTCGATCACAAAAAACCTTTTGAACTCAGCTGCGAATTTATCTTTAGCGGAATCATAGGCACTGTTCAGTTTTCCAAGGAAATATGGGTTCATGGCTCGACCCGGGTCAGTGATCAGTTTGCCCTGATTTTCTCGCTCTAACGACGTGGTGGGATCGGTTTGGAAGAGAAAAACCCCATCGATTACCTTCCTCCACTTGTCGAATAAGAGGAATCGCTGAATAGTATCACGTTGAGTTTGATCGATATCACCCTCTGAACACAATAGCTCAAACCATGCCAACGCATCGAACAACCCTCTGTCAAGCAGGGCTATGTGGTACCGGTCAGAGCCGTGGAGACCCTCTAGGATGTGGGTTACTGCGTACGACGCCGACCAGACGTTAAACGAGACTAGGTCCTGCTTGAGGTAGTAAGGCGTACGTTTAGATGCACCCTCGGTGGGTGCAAGGACTTTATAATCGAGTCCACGAAAGAAGTGCCCGAGGGTATCAATACAAGTGCTCTTGCCACTCTTCGGTGTGCCGGCGAATTCAACGAACACTGTGGCTCTATTCCAGTTGGTCAAAGCTTCTGTTGCTCGCCGTCTCAAGTCAACCATGCAATCCGCCAAGGTTCTAAAATTGACTGATTGAGCAGAGTTTAAGCATTGCTGATTGAAATGTCCATACGAGTGAGCGAGACTCGCAGCGTCCTCCGGTAGCGATCGTTTAGAACAGATTAACCCAGTACATGTGTTCTTGTCAAGGGTCGCGGTGTTGCATGCCCTCCCCGCCAGGCGAGGGGTTGACAAAAATCCACCCTGGTAATATAGTACTAACTAATCTAGTTCTAATCAGACTGGAACTGTTAGAACTATTGAAGCCGTAACAGGAGAGAGTTCGATGGCAAAGAGAAGAAACGACAGGCGGCTACCGGCGACGGCCTACGCGGTGCTGGGCCTTGTCAGCTTCGGGGAGACCTCGGGGTATGACCTCAAGCAGTTCGCGGACAGCAGCATTCGATACTTCTTCTGGAGTCCCGCCAAAAGCCAGATCTACTCCGAGCTCCGGAGGCTACACTCTCTGGGCTACGTCACCGAGCGAGAGGTGGAACAGGAGCGCCGTCCCGACAAACGCCTCTATCACATCACAACCGAAGGCGAAGGGGCCCTCCGCGAATGGATAGAAGACCCGCGGGGTGAGCAGGACATCCGTAAAAGCACTTTCTTGCTCAAGGTGTTCTTCGGAAGGCACATGTCCGTCGAGACGTTGATCGGAAGATTCGAGGAGCTCCGGCGCCAGGCCCAGGATACATTGGCACAATACAAGGCCATAGAGCGAGGCATCCACGATAAACGCGAGTATCTGTTCCCGTACCTCACGCTCAAGAGCGGCCTAGCGCATGTCAAGGCACATATCGCTTGGATCGAAGGGGCACTCGAGCAGATCCGGGAGCAGCGTCAATCCTTCGGCGGCGATAGGCCGGAGCACTCATCGGACACGGCTTGAGTGAGGCGTACCCAGCACGATGGTTACTAAGGAGGTGAGCCCATGGAGAGCGGGACCACGTCCCAGACCGGCCGGACGGCGGCCGCCATCGACTTCCTGGAAAGGTACTCCGGCAGAATAATCCTCGCCACCGTTGTGCTCACCCTCCTGCTGGTCATACCCCTGGTAGCACTGGACTCCGACGAGGAGGCCTCGTCGGACCCCTCGGGCGACGTGTTCGACCTACAGAAGGACCTGGACGAACGCTTCCAACCCCTCGTTCACGCCAACGGATTCGTCGCCGAGTCTCTCGGCGACGATATCCTGACCCAGGCCGGCCTCTGGGAGCTGTACCAGAACACACAAGAGCTCTTGAAGGCGGACAGCATTGGAGAGCTCCGTCCAAAGGGGATGCCGGCCCAGCCTTACCTTTACCAGGCCTTCGATACGGATACGAACCGGGTGTTTCTGGGAGTGAACACTCTGGCCGATGAAGTCCAGGCAGTCCTGAGCCATCCGGCTTTTGGGACAAGCCTGAAAGATGCCACGGACGACCAGGTCAAGCTGGCGGTCCATCTGCTCTTTTCCGATCCCAGGACCAGCGGGCTGAGAGACTTCCTGTCCGTAAAGGCTCGCAGTGAGCCGCGCATTTTCAGCGGAGTGGAAATAGACTACTGGACTTCACCCGCCTTGATCATCCGAGTGCTGGCGGACAACGAAAAGCTGGGCGGCGGCACCTCCCGCGCCGGCCTTGGCGTCAATGAGACGATTCGGGACAAAGAGGAGTTCAACCGCAAGGTCCAGGAAAAGCTCAGGGGCGATGAGCGTACCTATCGATTGTGGGGTTTCGCCATCGACCAGCACCTGGAGGCCGAGGATGAAGGCGCGACGGCGGGCATGTACATCATGTTCACTGTGGTCGCCGCGATAGCCGTGGTGGGAATCAGCCTGCGCTCCTATTGGGCGACCGCGCTTACCGGCGCGGGTCTGGGCGCCCTCATGATCTGGCTCAAGGGCATCTCCAACCTGATCGGCCTAGAGGGTGGCCTGGTGATTGACCTCATCGTTCCCATTGCGATGATCGCCCTGGGCGTGGACTTCGCGGTGCATGCCCTGAGGAGGTACCAGGAGGAGAGGAGCCTCGGGTATCCGCCTGAAAGGGCCCTGAGGGTCGGCATGGCAGGCGTGATGGGCGCCCTGGTGCTGGCCATGCTCAGCGACGGAATCGCATTCCTCTCCAACACCTCTTCTGGGATAGAGGCGGTGATCCACTTCGGAATTGCAGCCGGAATAGCGGCGGCGTCTTCCTTCATTATTCTTGGGGTCATTGTTCCGCTGGCGATGATGCGTATAGACCGTTGGAGAAGTGCTCGAGTAGGAAAACCGAGTTTCGCCGGACGCGCGGCCACCTTGACGGCCGGCGCCGACGCCGCTGTCCTTTTCGGCGTAGGCGTTATCCTCCTGGTTGCCGTCAATCCTCTGGTGGGAGTCGTCGTGCTGCTGGCAACTACCCTCGCCCATATCGTGGTTCCTGTGATGATCATGAGCCGGCGGGCCGTGAATCCGGAGCCCGAGGCGCCTTCACTGGCATCAGGTCCCAGGCCTCCCGAGGACAAACCGGGGGCCTCCCGGCTGGTGCCTTTGGTGACCGGGCTCGCTCGCTACCGCGCCGTGGTGCTCCCGGCAATAGCCGCAATAACGGCAGTGTCGGTGCTGTTCGCGTTAAAGCTGGACCCCCAATTCGACGTAAAGGACTTCTTCGACAGCAGTTCTGATTTCGTGGTGGGCCTGGATAAGCTGGACGAGCACGTCGCCGAACGGTCCGGGGAGCCGGCCACCATCTACGTGAGGGGAGACCTGAGCGATCCTGATGCCTTGCACACTCTGGGGAATTCCCTGGAGCTGATTTCGAAAAATGAGTACGTCGGCAGGGACTCGGACGGCGAGCTTACCCTGGGCGACTTGAATGTGCTCTCCATTTTGAGTCGCATCACCGGCAGCGAATTCTCCCGAGGGCGCGTGGCGGCGGCTACCGGTGTCGAGATCCAAGACAGCGACAGCGATGGGGTGCCCGACTCCCGGGAGCAGATAAAGGCCGTCTACGATTACGCAGTCGTGGAGGGAGTGCCCCTGGACGAAAACACAATGGTCTTCAGCGCGGGGGAGGTGAAGACAGTCCTCTTCCACGAACCTGCTTCCCCCTCAGACAATGTCGCGGTGTTCGTGATCGGTATCCCGGGTTCCCGGGAGCAGACGAACGTAAAGGCAGCGAGAAAGGCCATCACCGAAGACCTGGAAATCCTACGCCTAAGCCCGGCGATCACCGGAGTCGGGATCACGGGCAGCCCCTTTCTCCGCGAAGGGCAACTGGATGCCACCACCAAGACCCTTCAAACCTCGCTGCCTATAGCGGCGGCGGCCGCGCTGGCGCTGCTCCTCGTCGCGATGAGATCCCTTCGCTATGCGGTGGTGACGGTAATCCCCGTCGGCCTGGTGGTGGCGTGGCTCCTGGCCCTCATGTACCTGATCGGGTTCAATCTTAACTTCGTAACCGCCACGATCGGCGCCATTTCCATCGGGGTGGGCATCGACTACTCTATCCACATGACAGAGCGGTTCCGGGAGGAGATGGGCCGGGCCGCCGGCAGGGAGCAGGCCCTGCGGCAGGCGGCGGCGGGCAGCGGTGTCGCCCTGTTTGCCTCCGCGGTGTCCAGCATCGTAGGTTTCACCATTATGGCTTTCGCGCCCATGCCGGTGATCTCCACCTTCGGGATCCTGACGGCCGTCATGATTTTCCTGGCGCTGGCCGCTTCCCTGATGGTCCTCCCGTCGTTGCTTCTTCTGGTGACCCCAGAGATAAAAGCTGCGAAGGCTCCTTTGGCTCCCCCACAGACTGCAGACTGATCTAAGAGGGTGCTGAAAAATCGGTCCGACATCCCCCTGACCCCATTCTTTTCGGCAGGCTCAGGACGGGCTCTCATCCGCCTGAGGCGGACCGGCAAGGGGCTTCGCCCCTCTGCACTCCCCTTCTTCATCAGCCTGATCTAGGGGCGCCCCTAGGATTGGCGGTAGCCCACCGAACCGGCCTCGATTAGCGGTTCCAGCCAGGAACCTGGGGGGCGGCCACCGTGAATGTCGAACAGCGTCCCGGAGACCCACCGGGCGGCTGGGCTCACCAGGTACCTGATGGCCTCCGCAATGTCCCTCGGCGTGCCCGCCCCAAGAGGGACCTCTCGCTCCCAAACGGCCTTGACCTCCGGGGTCGGTTCCACGGCCTTGGATGCCACTAAACCAGGCAGAATCGCGTTGACGCGAACCCCCTTGTCCGCCACCTGCACCGATAAGGCTACCGTGAGGCCCAACAATCCCGCCTTGCTGGCACTGTACGCCACGGATATGCCCTTCAGGCCTACGTAGGCCGACTGGGAGCTCATATTCACGATACTGCCCTTGCCGGCTTTCAGCATCGGCTCGAGAGCTGCCTGGCAGCAATAGAACACGCCGCTCAGGTTCACGGCGATGGTGCGGTCCCACTCCTGTTGGGGCAGATCCCAGGCGTTGCCAAGGGGAGCGTCTATGCCCGCATTGTTCACAAGAATGTCCAGGCGGCCATACTCCTTCAGGGCGAGGCCCACAAGAGCTCGGGCATCGACCGAGGAGCTGGTGTCCATGACCATACTCACGGCCCTACTACCAGCGGACTGGATCTCGGACACGGTCCCCTGTGCATCCTGGAGATCTCCGATCACCATAGCCGCACCGGCCTCCGCCAGGGTCAGGGCCACAGCCTTGCCGATACCCTGGGCGCCGCCGGTCACGATAGCCACCTGCTGGTCCAGTCTTGTCGAATCGACCATTGTAATCATGCCTCCCTTTAAGAATCTGATCCGCGGGAGTATAGCATGAAATTTCAGGAGAGATTAAAGAACCATATCGCTCAAAGTCAAGGACGCCTATCAGCTGGTCATGCGCTCGGCGGTAGCCAGCATGTACCCCCTTGCCGGTTCCAAGCGTAACTCCGACGAATGGTGGCGCAAATACACATCAGATTCGTCGTAGCCGCTGAGATCATAGCTTTGGGCGTCGGTGGACACGGTGAGGGCCCCGATCAGGTAACTTGGTTACGCTCCATCACCAGGTGTACGGGCAGGTTATCGGCATACACTTGCCAGCTAGCAACGCGGTTGTTTCGAATCGTGGCCTTCCAGGATGCGGGCATTTCCCATTTGTTCTCTTGGCTAAGTTGCCCGTTCACCGCCAACGTGCCCCTGAAGGTCCCAAACACGGCGACCAGGTCCCCCTCCTGCAGAATGTTAACCACCGCGATGTGGTAATCGGGGAACATGGCGAAGTACGTTCCCCATGCTTCTCGAACTTCGTCCCCGTTTGCCACCCTGACGCCCGTCGAGTCGAAGAATTGATGGTCTTTGGTAATCAGACGGACCAACCTATCAACGTTGTGGTTGTTGATCGCCTGGATGAATCTGACAACGGTAATCTTTCCCTTGTCTTTCATCGTGTCGAAGGCCTGGCAGGGTGCTGAACCCTTATTCGATCATCTCTCTGACTCCCCATCCTTCGATAGACCCAGGACAGGATCTTAGCCAGGAAAAGGGGAGCGTCTAACCTGCCGGGACGTACTCAATCCGGGTGAGCGAGTCCCAGGCTCTCATGAGCGCCCAGGCTATCAGACGGCAACTGAAGACCTTGAGACCGGCCTTGCTCGTATTTCTGCTGAATCGCTTTCATGAGGCTGGGGCCCGGAGGCTGCCCTTCGTGTAGGTGCCCTGCCAGCTCGGGCAACGAATTGTAGGCCTGGTCTACGTGCCAGTAGAAGGAGAGCAGCCACGCAAGCTCCCGCTCGTTGGTTGGCTCAGGGATATCCCTAATGTCCAAGAGTTCACCATTCACCTTGGTATAGCGCAGGATGCCTGCCTTGTCCTCCGGACTCTGGCCGTAATACCTTCGCCGGCTCAGCTCCAACATTCGGCGGGTGTACTCTGCCTCTCCATAAATCTCACGGGGCAGCCACTCCCTTCTGAGGTCCCGGACATCCTCCCCTTGCGAGTTGGTGATGGACACGGCGACTTCCGAGCCCAGGGTCGCGTCGTGCTCGAACTTTATGGCCTGGCGGAGCAGCGCCTCCTGAAGCATGAGGGTCAATTCCCTCGGGATCTTCTTATATAGCCGGCCGCTGGCCTCCTCGTTGGTATCCGCGCCGACCCCGCCGGTGTTGAAGACGTAATACTCCTGGTGCAATCCTCCCTGGGCCATCTCTTTTAGTATGTTGTACAACAAATTCGCGTTGTCGTCCTCCAGCCCGATGATAAACGGATCGGAAAAGAACTCCACATATGGCCTACCTATGGCTCCGGCCGCAGCTCCCATTTGGACAGCCTCGCCATACATTAACACCCTTATGTACTGCTCGAGGTTGAGTCGCCTCAGAGGAGGGACGATCGTATTCTGGCGCATCACCGCCTGCCAGAATATCCGGTCAGTGTACTCCAAAGGCACGTGAACTGAATCCTTCATAGTCCCGTCTGTGATCGCCTCTAGCAAGTGGAGTGCGCCTTTCCTTGCGAGCAGGCGCGGGCGAGAGAGGATCATGCGCATATTGCGGACAGGGTTCTTCAGATAATCCGGCGTCCCGTCTTCAGGGTTGACGGGCACATTCTCCAGCGTCTCCTGAGGGTTAGGCGCCTCTTTAGTGCCTCGCGCCACCTCGTAGGCGATAGGGTCATCTTGTTGAGTCAGCCCGAAGGGGACGGCGTAGAAGTTGTTCTCGGTGCCGTCGATCCCATGGGTGATCCTCACGCGGTTTCGGCCCTGGTCCGCCCTCGTACCCCCATCGAGGGGCTGAAGCAGTACGATGTCGTCATTCATTGGGCATATGCCTTCCTCGGGGTCTTTCTCCAGACCAAGGAGTGCAGCGAGCTGACTATTAGCCAGTTCCATCATGATGGTGAGGGTACTCTTCCCGTGCAATGACGGCCCGACTGTGACCAGGGCGGTGTTTGTCAATTTGCCCTCGAAAGTCCTCGTCCGTGCCAGGCTCAAAGCCCCCTGCACCGCTAATCCTTTGGCCTGCTTAACCAGGAACATCGCGATGGAGAGTGGGCCCATCTTGTGCTCGCCCACGTAATCGAAGCCCAGGTGCAGCGAGAGCCCCTTGGTGGGTGCTTTGAAGACCAGCTTGGTCAAGCCAGACTCGTTGATGCGTACCTTGAGATCTTCCTCCAGCTCCAGATCCTCGAGCCAGTCGGGAATCGAGACCTCCAGGATATCGGGCTCCCCTCGACGCTCACTCTCGGGAAGGTCGAAGGTGAGCTGGCGCCACATCATGGGAATCTGAAGATATTGAGTGCCGAACAACAGCTGGCGAGCATGGAAAGAGCGGCCGGGCGCGTCACAGATCCGCCTGTCGGACTGGATGACGGTATCGCCCGATTCGAAGTGGCGTTTCATGTAGGAATTAATTCTGGCGAAAACCTCGGCAAACAGAGACTGATTGGCCTCGCTGAAAGCCATGGCATCACGGTTTCTTGAGAAGCCATCAATGAAATACTGAGTCAAGTCAGGCCGGCGGGCCACTCCCATCTGGCTGTAGAAGGCAACGCCCCCATTATCCAACCTGATCACAACGCCAGGCCCGGCGCGACTTGCGGCTTTCCCTGCCAGGTTGGCTTGGTCAGCCTCCTGCGTTACCTGTCGGGCCTCTTCCAGGATGCGCTCCTGCTCCTCTTGGGGCAGGTCTTGCAGGATGGGCATACGGTTAACGAGCCAATCGTCCGGAGGGTTGAAGAAACGGCTGTCGGCCCGCTGTCCCTTTCTGGCCAGGGCAACAAGCTCGTCCAGTTCCCTAGCGAACGCAGGGTCGACGGGCGGCGCGGCCAGGAGAGACCGCGGACCCTCGCCCTTTTGTTGGCCTTTGACCTCGTTCCCCAAGTCAGAACCCTCCGCACTTGCCATTGGATACGTATCTTGAACGGTCGGCGCCGCTTATCCTACATCGTTTCCCTACCCATGTCAAAAGCTTGTACTCGTCCAGTAGATTAGTGACACTATACCTCCTTACCTGCTGGGATAGTGGTGTAACGCACGAGTAGGGGGAGACCGGACATCAGGTAATATGCCTGCTGTTCTGTTTTCTTTGTCAGGTCGGTGTACTGCCAGCCAACGCTGCCACAAGGCGCAGGGTGTGAGATAGCCCGGGGCCGGAGGTGGGCCACAGGATCAAAGTGACCGTTGACAGCCTTCGACAGCCTTGTTTACACTGCCGCTAACGCAGAGGAACGCTGGAGATCGGGAGCGTGGATGATGCAGGGGAGCACCAGGCTTGAGGACCGGTACGGACTTCCGGTTACGACCAATTCCACGAAAGCCGTAGAACAGTGGGTGGAGGGACTGGACCTGCTGCTCTCCTACGAGTACGGCCAGGATGAAAGGTTCGGGGAAGCTCTCGCAGCCGACGAACAGTTCGCCCTTGTATGTGCCGCCCTAGCCCTGTCGCTGATGGCTCAGGGGCGTGTATCGGAGTCCAGGGCGCATATAGAACGAGCCCGATCTTTGGCAGCGAATGTCTCTCCGCGGGAGCGGCGGCAGGTCGATGTCATCGGGTTGTACATCGATGGCAAGGGCCCCCAGTCCCTAGCGCTGCTTCGTGAACACCTGGCCGAGTTTCCCCGGGATATCCTGATGCTCAGGCAGGCCCAATCGCTGTATGCCGTAGGTTGCAGCGGCGCTGGAGTCCGAAATTTCCCCTGGGAGCTTCGATCATTGTTGGACAGCGTCGAGTCCGAATACGGCGACGATTGGGCCTTCCTGGGGAGCTACGCCTTCGCTCACCATGAGACTGGGGAATTAGGCCAAGCCCGCCGTATGGCGGAGCGTTCTCTAGAACAGAGGCCGACCAGCGCCTGGGCAGCCCACTCCGTGACTCACGTATATTTCGAGACGGGCGACCACCCTGGTGGCACACAGTTCCTTGAAGACTGGCTGCCCAGCCTCGATCGGCGAGCTCCCTTCCACATCCACCTGTCCTGGCACCTGGCACTCGCGGAGCTGGCTACGGGCCGCTACCAGAGGGTCCTGGAGCTGTACGAGGACCGGATACGTCCGGCGGTGACGGCCAAGAGCATCGCCTCGCTGAGTGATAGCGCATCACTTTTGTGGCGGTTCCAGATGTATGGCGACTCCCCCCATCCGCCGCTTCCCTGGGAGGAGGTCCGAGACCTGGCGACTCCGGCCGCTGATTCGCCAGGGCCGGCATCCAGGGACGCCTATGCCGCGATGGCCTTCGCTGCAGCCGGAGACAGGGAAGACCTGGGGCGGCTGCTACGGCGCCTGCAGGGTCTGGCAGACCAGGGGGACCCGCTGGCCGCCGAGGTCACTGTACCCCTGGTGAAGGGCATTGGAGAGTTCGCTGACGGCGCATATGACGACGCTATAAGCCTGCTAGAACCCCTGTTGGGACAGCTTACCCGAATAGGCCAGAGCCACGCTCAGCGGGAGGTGTTCGAAGACACCCTCCTGGAGGCTTATCTCCGGGCTGCTAGATTTGACAAGGCGGAGGAAATGCTGCGGTCTCGCCTCGCACAGCGACCCTCACCACGAGATACATATTGGCTGGGACGTGCGCAGGCAAACGGCGGGAAGCCCGACGAAGCTGCCGCCAGTCTTCGCTCAGCCATGCAGGAGTGGAGAGGCGCCGATCCGGACTCGGCTGAGGTCGGCAGTCTGAACCGTCTGGCCAAGCGAGTCTCTCCCGGCCTATAACCTCGGAAGGGCCGAGTCCCAGATTCAACTCCCTGTCAAGGTACGCCCAACGGCTCAGATGTCACCGAACGTCTACATGTGCCTTGATGCCCGGTAGCGGGCTAAGGCTTGACTTAGTGACTGAGGCCGTGATAAGAAGGGCTTGAAGCACGCAGGCGGGTCCCAGGCGACCGCCGAGCCTGGGCGCGCTAACTTGCGTATGCACTGGAGCGCATCCCGGGACAACATTCGTCGGTCTGGGGTATGAGTCTGTTACCAATGGGAATTTTCACCGTCCCTACAAGAGGTTATGGTTGCCTCCCGCCCAACCCGCGCCGTGGTAAATATGAGGCTGAGGGAGAGACAACGTGCGCGTTCTGGTGACCGGAGGAGCGGGCCTCATCGGCTCCCACTTCGCTCGACATCTCTTGCATACCTATGATGCCTATACGGTCATCGTATTCGACCGGCTGACCTACGCAGGCATATCTTCGAGGCTGGACGATCTAAGGGCCGACTTCCCAGACAGATTCTTCTTTGTCCAAGAGGACATTTGTGACAGTACAGCGGTGGAGGAGACTCTGAAACGCTTTGATGTAGAGGCGATTGTAAACTTCGCCGCTGAGAGCCATGTTGACCGGTCCCTGGCAGGCCCGACCTTCTTCGTTCACACAAACGTCCTGGGGACCAGTATCGTATTGGAAAATGCGATCAGGTGCGGCATTCGAAAGATGGTCCATGTCAGCACCGACGAGGTGTATGGAGAAGTTCCTTTTGGGTCCGTTAGTGAGCAGTCGCCCCTCACCCCGAGGAACCCTTATGCGGCGAGCAAAGCGGGCGCCGACGAAATGGTAACGGCATACCATGCCACTTTTGGTCTTAACGTATCTATCACGCGGAGCTCCAACAACTACGGTCCGTGGCAGCATCCCGAGAAGTTCATCGCGAAGTCCATCATCCGGTGTCTTCAGGGCGAACCGATCCAGCTCCACGCCGACGGGCGACACGTGCGAGATTGGATCTGGGTTCTCGACAATTGTCAGGCGATCGATATTGCACTCCACAAGGGGGTAGGGGGTGAGGTCTACAACATCGGCGCCGGAGAGTTATATACCAACCTCACTGTAGCTGAACTCATTCTCCGACATCTAGGGTTGGACACAACCATGGTCGAACACATACCCGACCGCCAGGTAAACGACAGACGATATTCTATGAATTCGTCCAAGATTAGCAGTTTGGGCTGGAAGCCCTTCGTCGGGTTGGAAGAGGGTTTAACCGACACGATTGAATGGTACAAGAGCATGAGACCCTGGTGGGGGCCAATCGTCGTACCGACCGGGCAGTCGGGAGTGCAGCTTGTCGACAGTGCCCTGCGCCACGAGTAAGTAGGGGAGAGGCAGTCGAATCCGCAACATGAGAGTGGTGATTCTCGGGGCAGACGGACAGCTTGGGACCGACTTGTGCGGGGAGTTCGCTTCATCGGTCGAAGAGCTGGTGCCGCTGACACACCGCGAGTTGGAGATCTGCGACCATCAGAAAGTAGCTGACGCTTTAACCGCGTTCAGTCCCCAGGTGGTTGTTAACACAGCCGCCTTCACCAACGTTGAAGCCTGCGAACAGGATGTAGAGCGGGCCTTTGCAGTGAACTGCCATGCTGTTTTGAACCTTGCGAAGGTGTGCGACCAGCTGGATGCGCTGCTGGTTCACCTGAGCACCGACTATGTGTTCGGCGGAGACCAGAGGAGCCCTTATAGAATCGAGGCGACGCCGAATCCCGTCAACGTTTACGGCGCGTCCAAGGCCGCAGGGGAGAACTTCGTGGGGAACTGGTGTCGCAAACACCAGATAGTCAGGACCTCGGGACTCTACGGGCTGGCCGGCTCTTCCGGTAAGGGCGGAAATTTCGTGGAGACGATGCTTCGCCTGGGCCGAGAAAGGCGCAGCGTGTCCGTAGTCACCGACCAGGTCCTGTCTCCCACATACACTCGGGATGTTGCTCGTACGGTTAGGGCGCTGGTGGAGAGCCAGGCCCAGGGAGTGTTCCACGTTACAAACAGCGGGTCCTGCTCGTGGTACGAGTTCGCCACGGCCATCTTCGAGCTGTGGGATCCAAAAGTAGAAGTGTTGCCGGTGACGTCTGCGGAGTTCGGGTCCAATGTACGTAGGCCACGCTACTCTGTGCTGGATAACCACCGCCTCCTCGAGGACGGGTATGGCCCCCTGCGGCCGTGGCGAGAGGCACTGGAAGAATACCGGGACCAGAGCCGCGAGCGGATGCGGCTTGAAACGGCCGCCAAAGGCTGATTTTATAGGTTCTTAGGAGGAGCTGGCATGGCTGCCACTGGTTTAACCCACCACAGCAACCTGGAACACATGAAGGCCGTAGAGGGTTTCGCAGAGCTTCGGGAAGTAGCGCGTCGGTACGACGATGACCGGGGCCGGCGGTATTGTGACGTCTTCGGCGTAGTAACCGGCGACATCAACATCACCCATGCCTATCCCGGGGCCGTCACCGCTTGGCACGCTCACAGGAGGCAATACGATGAGTGGTTCGTCATAAAGGGCGCCTTCAAGGTGGGACTGGCCATTCCGAACGACGACGGCACATACCGTTGGCGGTTCATCAGTCTTTCTCAGTACGATGGGAAGATTTTGCGTATACCGCCGGGAGTGCTGCACGGTTGGCGGAACCACACCAGGGAGGAAGCCATCCTGATGTACCACATATGGGAGAAGTACAATCCAGACGACCCGGATGAGATTCGATATGGAATCGAAGAGGTGGGAGCGGATTGGTCCACGCCCACTAAATGGTTGTCTATGTACCGGTATTGCGTGTGGACTGCCGGTATTTCCTGGCGTGTGAAGAATGAAACTGGCTACCTTAAATCCACGTCTGTTGGTTCAGTTGGGGCAAGTGTGGGTAGCTACCGTCCTCGCCAATGCACTCCTGTACGTATTCCACGTCGCCGTCGGACGGAGCCTTAGCCCAGCGGATTACGGACTCTTCGGGGCACTGTTCGGGATAATCTACCTGAGTGGTGCTCTGTCCAACGGAGTACGTGTCTCTATCGCCAAGTTCGTCGCCAACTCTGGAGAGGAGAATGGCGGGACCGGCACCGGGCCGCTGGTGACATCGGCAATGCTCCAGATGTTGCTGCTAGCTGGAGCGATCCTTCTAGCTTTTGGCCTGGCTACCCCTCTCATACGCTCATATCTCCACAGCGGAAGTCTGGCGCCCATCATAGCCACCGGCGTCGTGGTGGGTGTGTCAATTCTGATGCCCGTTACCCAAGGGGCCCTCCAGGGAGCTCAGAGGTTCAGGTTCTTTGCCGGCAACCTCCTGGTGAATGCCTCAAGCCGGCTTCTACTCGGTCTGGCAGCACTGGGCTTGAAGTTGGGGATCACCGGAGTGCTGGCGGCTATAGGCGTCGCCAGTCTCCTTGCGACTGCACTGGGGCTGGCAATGATCCGGCCTCCCGCCACCGTTTCCCTGAAGGCCCTTCCAATTGGGACCTTTGCCAGGTTCCTGGTTCCTACGGTGATCGGCTCCCTGGCCATATTCATACCTACCAGTGCTGACGTGGTTATCGTGCGCCACTTCTTCTCGCCGGTCGATGCCGGCCTGTACACGGCGGCCTCTATCCTGGGGCGCATAGTCCTGTTTCTGCCCATGGCTGTCTCTCTGGTCCTGTTCCCCAAGATCGTCCACCATTGGGCTCTGGGAAACTCCACCAGTGGGCTCCTGTACCGGGGACTGGGGCTGACCGCGCTTCTGTCAGGTGCTGTCAGTCTGGTTTTTATCCTCCTCCCGAAATTCACTCTTAACGTCGCTCTGGGAGGGGATTACGATGGCGCGGAGGACCTCGTCCCCCTCTACGCCGGTGCCATGTTCCTTTTCTCCCTGGCAGTAGTGTTCCTCTATTACCACCTCGCCACGGGGCAGACGGCCTATTTGTATCTCTTGCTGCTACCTCACATTGTGTTGGAGCTTGCACTGATCTATGTGCTCCACCAATCACTGACTCAGGTGATCCTGGTCCTGCTTAGTGTGAACGCTTCTCTGGCCTTCTCAAGCTGGGCATTTACAGCGGTAGTACGGGTAAAGCCTTCTGAAGGCTGGGAGGCCGCCCACGTGTCCTCCGTGGCCCCTCGGGGGAATTAGCTGGGTTGGGGCGGCTAACGGATGCTACTTTACGCAGTCTTGATAGTGCTGACTCTAGCCTTGCTAGGGAGCCTTCTGCATCCCTTCGCTCTGCTGCTCCGGGCCCTGCCCGTGGACGCATTGGCCTTCCTAGACTTCGTCAGCGGGATGAGGTTGTTCATTGCGAATTTCCTACTCTGGGGCCTGTTCACCCTGGTGGCTCTAATGCTGGTAGTGATAGTGAAGACGCGCCTGGTCAAAAGGAAGGGCACCGCGGGCTGGCAGGCGGACAGCAGGGCTCCGGCTTTTGGAGCGAAGTCAGGCCCGGCGGCGACGATGAATATCGTCGTCGCCATCACCGCCTACAACGAAGCGGACGCTATCTCCGGCGTGGTTGAGGAGTTCAAGTCCCAGGAAGGCGTCGCGGAGGTAATCGTCATCGACAATAACAGCCGCGACGACACTTTAGCGCTGGCCGCCGCGGCCGGCGCTAAAGTGGTGGAGGAGACTCGCCAGGGCTACGGTTACGCCTGCATCCGCGGCCTCCAAGAGGCGCTAAAGGTCCCGGGGGCGGACATTGTCGTCCTCACCGAAGGGGACGGGAGTTTCGTGGCCGGGGACTTGAGCAAATTCCGAGCCTACATTGATCAGGCGGACATGATCGTTGGAACCAGGGTGGTGCCGGGCCTGGTGGAAGGCAACTCCCAGATGGATTATTTCTTCACCTGGGGCAACATCTTCGCCAGTACGCTCCTCATGTTAAAATTCTGGAACCTGCAGTTCATTGGAGCGGCCCGATTGAGCGACCTGGGCTGCACGTTCAGGGCCATACGGCGGGAAGCCCTGGAGAAGATTATAGACGAGCTTGACGTGGGAGGAGTCCACTTCTCACCACATATGATCATGGCTGCGCTGTCCCGAAAGCTCTCCATAATCGAGATTCCGATCACCTTCCGGCGTCGAATCGGCGACTCTAAGGGGGCGAGCCGGAGCGTATGGAGAGGGCTCCACGTCGGCATATCGATGATCTGGCATATCATGACGTACAACCCCCCAAAACGTCAGCATCGCGCGGCCAACGAGAAAGCTGGCCGGGGAAGCATCAAATGAAGGTACTATTCATGATTACCAGGGACCCGCTCAACCCCGGCGCATCTGGCGGGGACATACAGCCCTGGGAATTCGCCTCCTACCTGGCCTCCGTCGGCCATGCGGTGACCTTCCTGACCAGCGGCTTCCGAGGAGCGCCAAAAGAGGAGCTGCTGGATGAAGTCAAGGTGGTACGGTTGGGTGGCATATTATCACTATGGTTCCGTACATTTATGTACTACATGCTCCACTGCAAGGGCAGATATGACGTGGTCGTCGAGGAGGGATTCGGCGGGTCCCGTATCCCACGGTTTGCGCCCCTCTATGTGAGAGTGCCCATCGTAACCGAATGGCACCAGATTCATAGGGATCTATTTATCAGCCAGTATCCCAGGGTTCTGGTTCCTCTTCTCAATGTGCTGGAACGATTGACGGCCTACCTTCACCGCAATACCCTGGTGAGAACAAATACCCAAGACTGGCGCGAGGTTTTCCCAACTATAGGCTTCAGGAAGGAGAACATTTTTGTCCTGCCGGCCAGCCTCAGGGAAGAATGGCTCAATCAAGAGGGAACTGGGCCCGTGTCCGAGCCGCGCATCGTCTGGCTAGGGAAGTTCAGACGCTACAAGTGCCCCCACCAACTGGTGCTGGCTATGAAGCAAGTGGTGACGCAGATACCTCAAGCGCAGCTTATCCTGGCAGGGAGGCACGATGACAGAAAGTATGAGCAGGAGCTGGGCAAGCTTGTAGAGGAGTTAGACCTGAAAGAAAGCGTTGAGTTCTTGTTCGACATTACGGAAGAGGAAAAGAGGAAAATGTTGAGGAGCTGCCGAGTCTGCGTCCTCCCGTCCTCCGTGGAAGGGTTCGGTGTAGTTGTCCTTGAAGCTAACGCCTGCGGAACGCCGGTGGTTGCCAGCAGTGCCGTCCCAGAGGGTGCGGTGCGGCACAACAGCAACGGACTTCGATACCCGTTCGGCGATATTGCCTCCCTGGCCGAGAGCGTTCTCCAGGTGCTAACGGACGATGAGCTGTACACCAGGCTTTCCGCTAACAGCCTAAGGTTCGTGAGGGACTTCGCCTGGTGGAAGGTCGGGGCGCAGTACGAGGAGGTCCTCGAGAGGGCTCTCAATCGCGACAAACAGGCGCCTGCCGTTTGAAAAAGGCCGTTAGAGGTCACGTGACCCCATCCGAAATCAGTCAGAACGCCGAGGAGCCTCAAGCCACCTGGTGGCCCAATTTTTTCATAGTTGGGGTGTTGGGTGTCAGCGGTTTTGGACAGTTCTGGGTCCGAGAGATTGGGGTGAAGAAGCTCCTGGTTTGAGGGTTTCTCTGACCTCCTGATTGTACCGCCTCCGCCGGTCAAAAGTCTCTCGCTGTACCTCCTTCCTCTGGGCTAGAATTGTCTCCAGACGGCCTTCCAGCACGTCAGCCGGAGTTACAACCCTGAGCGCCTGATGATATCTTCGGTAGTTGTAGAACTCGACGAAGTCCCGGATGGCCGCCTCCAGGTCTTCCACCACCTCGTATGGCACCTGGTTAATGTCGTCTTTCAGGGTTCGGTGATATCTCTCCAGCGTCCCGTTGGTCTGAGGGTGATAGGGTGCTGCCAGGACGTGGCGAATGCCCACCACCCGCATGTACTCGCGGAAGGCCCGCGATACATAACCTGAGCCATTATCTGAGAGGAGCTTGGTCCGATCCTCCAGAGGTACATCAGTCATACCAGTAGAGTCAACAGCTTCCTGGACCACCTCTATGAGGGAGTTGGCCGTCATGTAGTAGAGTCCCAGGAAGTGGTGTAACAAGAGTAGAGGGTCTGGATGAAGAGAGACCACCACGTCATCCTTAGCGGGCAAAGACGAGCCTGAGAAAGGAGGACAACGGTGGTCAAGGAAAGGATGGACCTGCTTGAGCTAATGCGCAAGAGGGGAGTCGACGGTGACGTGGACTTTCTACGAGAGGCACTGAGAGTGCTGGTCGAGGAGATCATGGAGGCTGATGTGTCATCGAGGACCGGTGCTGGGTATGGAGAACGCAACCCTGAGCGGGTGACCCAGCGCAACGGGTACCGGTCTCGAGCATGGGACACTCGCGTAGGGACCATGGAGTTGCAGATACCCAAGCTGAGGGAGGGGAGCTACTTTCCGAGCCTGCTGGAGCCACGGCGTCGCAGCGAGCGAGCTCTGCTGGCGGTGATCCAGCAGGCGTATGTGGAGGGTGTATCGACGAGGCGAGTGGATGATCTGGTCAAGGCTCTTGGGTGCGAGGGTATCTCAAAGAGCCAAGTGTCGCGTATCTGCCAGGAGCTGGACGGGGTGGTGGAGAGCTTCCTGGGTCGGCCGCTGGACGGCGGATCATATCCCTACCTGTGGCTGGACGCACTAACCCAGAAGGTCAGAGAGGCCGGTAGGATAGTCAACGTCAGCGTGGTGGTGGCGACGGCGGTCAATAGCGAGGGCAAGCGTGAGATCGTTGGGATGGACGTGGGTACCAGTGAAGACGGCGCCTTCTGGTTAGCCTTCCTGCGCTCACTGGTCGCCAGGGGCCTCGGCGGGGTGGAACTGGTGGTATCGGACGCTCATCAGGGACTCAGGGATGCCATCGCAACTGTCTTCGGTGGGGCCAGTTGGCAGCGGTGCCGCACCCACTTCATGACCAACCTGCTCACTCGGGTCCCCAGGAGCGCTCAGCCCTGGGTGGCCACCATGGTACGCACCATCTACCAGCAGCCGTCCCCTCAGGAAGTGCATGCCCAACTCGAGCGGGTGATTGCTCAGCTCCAGGACCCGTTCCCACAGGTCGCCTCTCGACTGGACGAGGCTGGACCCGACGTCCTGGCCTTCTCCAGCTTCCCACTCGCCCACTGGAAGAAGATCTGGTCCAACAACCCCCTGGAGCGTCTCAACAAGGAGATACGGCGCCGCACCGATGTGGTGGGCATCTTCCCTAACCGCCCAGCTGTCCGTCGCATGGTCGGCGCCGTCCTAGCTGAGCAGCACGACGAGTGGGCCGTCGGCCGTCGATACATGACACAGGAGGTAACCACCTCCAACGAAGCTCTACCCAGAGCCGAACTCGCAGAGGCAGCGGCCTAGACAATATCAGCAGGATGACGTACTCTTACACCACTCTATGGGACGTGACCCGTCATGTCCCGTTGCACCTTCCAGGCCAAGATGAACCGGGAGTAGTCGTCCATCACCGTCACGAGGTAGTAGT
Source organism: Dehalococcoidia bacterium (assembly GCA_965226805.1). Classification (GTDB taxonomy): domain Bacteria; phylum Chloroflexota; class Dehalococcoidia; order Lucifugimonadales; family JAGWBF01; genus CBDDDW01. The sequence continues at coordinate 66,109 of CBDDDW010000022.1, read as the reverse complement.
AGCCCCATCCCACTACACGGAAGTAGGAGGCATCGGTGGCCCACAGCTGGTGGGGCCCTGTGGTCTTGTGCTGGTACTCTTTGCTCGCTGCCAACTGGTATTCGATCCGTTTCACCAGACCCTCCCGTCTCAGAATACGATAGACTGTGGAGGCGGAGACCGATAGGCCTCTGTGGTCGGTGAGCGAAGCCGCCAACTGCCGGCTTCGCCAGGTCGGCATCCCACGGGCTGCCGCCAGCACTACTGCCTCCTCTTCTGGACGCAGGCGATTCCAGGGCCTCTCAGTTCCTTCCGTACCCTCCCAACTACCCTGCCGGTGCCTCCACCTCCACCAATAATACGTGCTCCTGGAAATGCCAAGCTCCCTGAGTCGCCTGTTCTTCCCTCTACCATGTCGCTCCACCTCAGCCACGACCTTCGATTGTTCCACTACGCTCATGCGACGGTGCCGTTGTCGTGTAGGGGCGGCAGAGCTGTTTTTTTGAAGCGGTGCAACTCCAGGGACAACTCACCCACCAGCTGCTTCAGTTCTCTGTTCTCCCGCTTGAGCTGCTCTATCTCTTGCCGGGTCGCATCACGCACACTGTCCCGAGTCAACCTCTCCTTCCCAGCTTCCATGAACCCCTTCGTCCAGGCGTAGTAGGAGTGGGGTTTGATTCCTTCCCGTCGGCACAGGTCATTAACGGTAGTCTCCCGTCTGAACCCCTCCAAGACGATGCGGATCTTCTCTTCAGGGGTATACTTACGGCGGGTCGCTGCACGGACCTGACGCACGAAGCTTCGTGTCTCCTGGCTTCGCTCCTCAGCTTGGCTGGCCTGATCCTCTACCTGGGTCATCAATGACTCCTTTCACTTAGGGTTAATCTACCCCTCTGAAGGAGCCTCTACCACCCCCAACCTCTTCGGTTTTCTAGGCCTCAATAGTGTCCAATTGCGCTGACACCCTACAACCGAATAGGCTCCTCGCCTCCCAGCTTCCCCAGGGCCCATGCGGCGTGGCCGCGGACCAAGGGCTCACTGTGGTCTAGCGCGCCCACCAGAGCCGGCACCGCGGCAGGGTCTCCGGTGTTGCCCAGGGCGACGCAGGCGTTCCTTTGCAGCCCAACACGCTTTGCCCGCTTAATCGGGCTTTTGCGGAAGCGCTCCCTGAATTCCTCTTCCGTCAGTGCAAGAATGTCCACCAGGTCAAGGGTGGTGAAGCGGCGCTTCTTGAAGGCCTGCTCCCTGGAGTACGCCGCCTTCACGTTTACGGGACACACATCCTGGCATATGTCGCATCCGTACACCCAGTCGTACATCAAGGACCGCAGGCCCCTCGGTATCGGACCGCGGTTCTCGATAGTCAGGTAGGAGATGCACCGGACGTTGTCTATCACATAGGGCGCCACAATGGCCCCCGTTGGGCATGCGTCAATGCACCTGACACAGTTGCCACAGGTCTTTTTCAGTGGGGGGTCGGGCTCTAGCTCGAGGTCGGTAATCACCTGGCCAAGGAACACCCACGAGCCGTGGGAGGGTGAAAGGATGTTGGTGTTTTTGCCGAACCAGCCGATGCCGCCTCGCTGCGCAACGGCCCGGTCCAACATCGGCCCGTCATCTACATACCACCGGGCCCGTATCGGCCGGCCCAAGCGGGGCTCAAGGCACTGGTCCAGGGCCTTGAGCCTTCCTTTCAATACCTCGTGGTAATCGTCGCCCCAGCTGTAGCGTGCCACCTTCCCACCTAATCCAGACGTTTCAGCCCCATCTTCCTCAGGCAGGAGGTAGCTGATACCCACCGTTATGATAGACTTGGCGCCGGGCAACAGCTCTCCTGGGTTGCACCCACGCCGGACCCTGGACTCGTTGTACCAAGGCAGGCCGTCCATCAGGCCATCCCGCATCCGCTCCAGAGTTATCGCCTCTTGGTCTACAAAACTGTCCGCGGAGGCTATCCCTACCAGGTCGAAGCCTATCTCCCTCGCATACTCCTTCACCTGAAGCGATACGTTGTCCATGGACCAATTATGCCACGTGACGCCTTACTTTGGTACTTCGGCTCGCTGCCCTTGTGCGCTGCAGCCATAGTCGGCTGCCGTCGCGTCTGCACGGGCTCCACTCCAAGTGCCGCACCTTTGTCCACCAAGGACGGAACTCGAGGATGGGATATAGGGTATAGGGATGTCGCACACCGAGATAACGTCCTGAAGGAATCGCCGGGGGCAGGACCGCCGCGCCTCGTCCGTTCATAGCTAACGCCGGTGGCAGATGTGGTACAATATTGAGGAACGGCCGAGGTGGTGGAATTGGTAGACACGCCATCTTGAGGGGGTGGTAGGCATAGCCTGTGTGGGTTCAAATCCCGCCCTCGGCACCAGGACCGGTCACGCCACATCCAATACATCAAGGCGACGTAGCCAAGTGGTCTAAGGCGGAGGTCTGCAAAACCTCTATTCGGCGGTTCGAATCCGCCCGTCGCCTCCAAACTATGAGACACGGGCGCAGGGAGAAGGGTCCGATCCACGTGAATCTTCCTGGGCCCGCATCTATTTCAGTGTCTCGACTCTGGCCGGCCGAGGTGGCGGAACGGCAGACGCGGCGGACTTAAAATCCGCTGCCCTAACGGGCTTGTGGGTTCGAATCCCACCCTCGGCACCATGATTTCAGATACAAAAATACCCCCTGGCAGTTGGCCAAGGGGTTCTTGGTTGCTCAAATGTGCCCGAAACCTTCACTTCCCCTCAGACCAACCTCTGGTCCAGGGCCGCTTGCTCCTGGAGGCCCGGCAAGACGTGGCTGTAAGTGTCGGCGGTTATCGCGATGTTGGAGTGTCCCAATCGCTCCGAGACTATCTTCAGGTGTACACCGGCGGTCAAACAAGGACTGCGTCATCAAATCCGATGACGCAGTCCTTTATCCGTCTTGTTTGAGCCACCCTATTTAGGTTGTGGGATCACATACTCCAGGTGGGTAATAATGCCGTTGATAGCACCCGGGAACTCGTAGGTCTTGATAATATCCGGGTTTATCACCACCTCAGCCAGTATCCACCACAGGTTAATATTCTGGTATTCGTAATACCAGATGTCTCCTATCTCCTGAAGGATCTCGGCCCGCTTGACGGGGTCCATCGTCGGCACGAGGAGTGGGAAGAGCTCATCCAGTCTTTCAGACTCAAAGGACCATCCACCATCTGGGCTGTAGCTCCAGAACCGTGTCATCAGCTCCTGTGATATCGGGGACGGGGTATTGGGCCAGATGAACTCGTGGGCGCTCTTGGTGCGGTACAGGGGTCCCACGAAGCCCGTATCGCTCTCTACCAGCTTTGGCTTGAGCCCTACAGCCTCGAACTGCTGCGCCATAATCACCGCCACCTCGTTCTGCTCGGGTATGTTGGGGTTGGCAAGGATGTAGAAGGTAAACTCGTAACCTTCCGCTCCAGCTTCTTTGATCAGCTTCCTGGCTTCCTCCGGATTATAGCCATGGGTCGCCTCCCAGTCTTCGATCCATTCGGGGTTGAAACCAAGGGAGTTTATAGCCAGGTCCTGGTGATAGTTCATGACATAGAGAGGGGTCGCCTTTCCACCTAACAACTCCTCCCTGATGGACTCTCTGTCAATGGCCATATTCATGGCTTTGCGGACCCTTTTGTCGGTAAAAGGCTGGGTCAGATCTATTTTGTCGGGGGTCTGATAGTACAACCCGCCTATTTGGTACATCCAGGACCCACCAGGAAACTTGCTGCGCAAGACCTTCATACCCCTCTGCTCAGCCTGACCGTTGAGGTCTGGGGTCAGCGGCCCAATTATGTGGACTTCTCCCGTCAACAGCATAGCCAGCCGGGTCGCATTTTCTGGTACTGAGGCCATCCACAACTCTTTGAAATTCGGGGTCTGTCTCCAGTGGTCTTCCACGCTCTTATAAAGTACGAAATCATCAAGACGGCGCTCAACGTACTCGAATGGGCCGGTCCCTATGACCCTGTCTTCGTACCCCTGCAGGCCTTTGTCGTCCCAGTATTTCTTGCTCTGGATCATCAACTCTGCGTTTTCCGAGGCGAACACCTCGAATTCTGCCGCAGGCTTGATCAACCGGAAAATAAACTCATGGTCATTGATAATTTCAAATTGAGGGCGTAGGTCATCTATGGTGGCTGCCTCGCCACCGGCCGCCTCGACGGCCTCAACAAGCCGTGACCTCCAGAAGCCTCGGTCGGGCAGGAGGGACTCCGTCTGAGTTATCAGGAAGCCGCTATGGATAACGTCCTCCACGGTGAACTCGCCGTACCCACCGTGCCACTCCACGCCTTTCTCCAACTCAATCTTCCAGCTTTTGCCGTCGGTCCCCACCATCTCCCACCTTTTGGCAAGGCGTGGTACGAACCCGCCGTCTATCCGGCTGATACCGATGAGGTACTCCAGGGAGGGCCTCTTGTCCACAAGCTCAGGCCTCGAAGACACCCACGTCAAGTTGCTCTCCACACGTGGCCGAATCCACGCGACCTTGAGCCTGTCTACCTTGGCTTCGACCTTGCCGCTGAGTGTTGGGGTAGGACGCGGTGTCGGCGTGGCCGTCGGCGTAGGCCTGGGAGTGTTCGTGGGCGGCGCCACCACAGTGGGAGCAGTTGCTGTTGGGCTGGGCGTTGCCGTAGCAGTGAGCTGCGGAGTCGGTGTAGGATCATCACCGCCACACGCTCCCGCTAACGCTACTATGGCGATCAGTGAAACCATAATCAGAACCTTAGCTAATCCCAGGTGTCGAATCACTTGCAGAGGCCTCCAATTCATGTTGAATTCAGAAGATTATACCGATGAGTTCCTGATTCTGTCAACTTAGTGTGCTCACATCCACCTCATACAGGTGCACCATCCCATGGATTGCGACGTGAATGTTAGGGTCGATCTGGGAAATGTGGGTTTAAATATACGTTCCGGCGTCCTCAGGTCGCCGGCGGGGTTCCAGATGCGGGCCTATCCTTTGGGGCCCCGCGATTACCCGAGCTCGACGGCGTTCAGCATGTGCTCGACCGGGCCGACAGCGCCCTTTCTATCCACGCGAACGGCGATCAGATCGATGCGCCACTCCTCTGGAGGGTCTGGACAGGTTTGAAGATATGTCTCCGCGGTAGCGATCAGCTTCTCCTGCTTCCGGTGTGTTATGGACTCCTGGGGTGCGCCGAAGGTGTCACCCACCAGACGCTGTCAGCCCATCGCAGCGAGCAATTCGGGCAGGACTATGGGGTTCTGCTTAAGGAATGGCGTCTGTTGCAGCGTGCTGTATTTGTGATTGATAACAATGGTTGGCTGGTACACGCTGAGTATGTGGCAGACCAAATGCAGGAACCAGATTATTCGGCAGCGATCGCGGCTGCTTGCCAAGCAGCTTCTGAGTGAGATACCTGCCAACGACAAGCTACCAGGGAGCAATATTAGGGTTAATTACCCACAAGCAGTAGGGCGCTGAAAAACATTCTAATTAGCGCTTGGGAGGCATGTAGAGTCTTTGCCAATTCACAGAGGGATTAGGTACAACGATACGTGTTGGGTGTCAGCGGTTTTGGACAGTTCTGGGTCCGAGAGATTGGGGTGAAGAAGCTCCTGGTTTGAGGGTTTCTCTGACCTCCTGATTGTACCGCCTCCGCCGGTCAAAAGTCTCTCGCTGTACCTCCTTCCTCTGGGCTAGAATTGTCTCCAGACGGCCTTCCAGCACGTCAGCCGGAGTTACAACCCTGAGCGCCTGATGATATCTTCGGTAGTTGTAGAACTCGACGAAGTCCCGGATGGCCGCCTCCAGGTCTTCCACCACCTCGTATGGCACCTGGTTAATGTCGTCTTTCAGGGTTCGGTGATATCTCTCCAGCGTCCCGTTGGTCTGAGGGTGATAGGGTGCTGCCAGGACGTGGCGAATGCCCACCACCCGCATGTACTCGCGGAAGGCCCGCGATACATAACCTGAGCCATTATCTGAGAGGAGCTTGGTCCGATCCTCCAGAGGTACATCAGTCATACCAGTAGAGTCAACAGCTTCCTGGACCACCTCTATGAGGGAGTTGGCCGTCATGTCCCGTTGCACCTTCCAGGCCAAGATGAACCGGGAGGAGTCGTCCATCACCGTCACGAGGTAGTAGTAGCCCCATCCCACTACACGGAAGTAGGAGGCATCGGTGGCCCACAGCTGGTGGGGCCCTGTGGTCTTGTGCTGGTACTCTTTGCTCGCTGCCAACTGGTATTCGATCCGTTTCACCAGACCCTCCCGTCTCAGAATACGATAGACTGTGGAGGCGGAGACCGATAGGCCTCTGTGGTCGGTGAGCGAAGCCGCCAACTGCCGGCTTCGCCAGGTCGGCATCCCACGGGCTGCCGCCAGCACTACTGCCTCCTCTTCTGGACGCAGGCGATTCCAGGGCCTCTCAGTTCCTTCCGTACCCTCCCAACTACCCTGCCGGTGCCTCCACCTCCACCAATAATACGTGCTCCTGGAAATGCCAAGCTCCCTGAGTCGCCTGTTCTTCCCTCTACCATGTCGCTCCACCTCAGCCACGACCTTCGATTGTTCCACTACGCTCATGCGACGGTGCCGTTGTCGTGTAGGGGCGGCAGAGCTGTTTTTTTGAAGCGGTGCAACTCCAGGGACAACTCACCCACCAGCTGCTTCAGTTCTCTGTTCTCCCGCTTGAGCTGCTCTATCTCTTGCCGGGTCGCATCACGCACACTGTCCCGAGTCAACCTCTCCTTCCCAGCTTCCATGAACCCCTTCGTCCAGGCGTAGTAGGAGTGGGGTTTGATTCCTTCCCGTCGGCACAGGTCATTAACGGTAGTCTCCCGTCTGAACCCCTCCAAGACGATGCGGATCTTCTCTTCAGGGGTATACTTACGGCGGGTCGCTGCACGGACCTGACGCACGAAGCTTCGTGTCTCCTGGCTTCGCTCCTCAGCTTGGCTGGCCTGATCCTCTACCTGGGTCATCAATGACTCCTTTCACTTAGGGTTAATCTACCCCTCTGAAGGAGCCTCTACCACCCCCAACCTCTTCGGTTTTCTAGGCCTCAATAGTGTCCAATTGCGCTGACACCCTACACTAGCGCATGCCGTGAAGTGGCGGTTCCTTGCCCGGAATGTATGTGACGCAGTGGACGCCCCTCGACCAGATAGAAAAGAGATGGTCGCCCTGGATACCAATGGCGTGGTCCGCCTCCTTTCCGCCGCTAAGAAGTCGAAATATCGAGACGTGTTTTTGACTGCGCTGTATACTGGCCTCCGTCGCTCGGAGGTACTCGCCCTCCGCTGGCCAGATGTGGACCTGGACCGGGGCGTAATCAGGGTTGTGGCTGGCCTTCACCGCCTATCGGGAAACGGCCTGGTGCTTCTACCCGTAAAGACGGCCCGGAGCAGACGCCAGGTTACGATTACTCAAGAGGTGGTTGACGTTCTCCGGGGCATACGCGGATCTCAAGTCGTGGCAAAGATGGAGCTTGGCCCTGTCTGGCGGGATACCGGATTCCTGTTCACGAAGCCCGATGGTGGGCCCCTGGACCCTGAGAAGGTTACCCATGCTTTCACTTCTGTTGTGCGGGCTATCGGCCTTAGCGGTGTACGGTTGCATGACCTCCGTCATACCCACGCCTCCCTCATGCTCCAAGCAGGGGTTCATCCCAAGATAGTCAGTGAACGTCTGGGACACGCCGGTGTGGCTATTACTATGGATACGTACAGCCACGTTCTCCCAGGCCTTCAAGAAGAGGCCGCAGACCGTTTCTCCCGGCTGCTCACAGCGCCTCCAAAAGAGTAATGTTGTCAAAATGTTGTCAATTGGGGTGGTATCCCAATCGGAAGACTAGCCAAATGGCCCTTTTTCAGCTACGATTCTGTGATATGGAGGGGTGGCCGAGTGGACGATGGCGGCGGTCTTGAAAACCGCTAACTCCTTACGGGGTTCGTGGGTTCGAATCCCACCCCCTCCGCCAGACACATCCTTCATCTTAGCTTTGCAAACGCTGTCTTTTGTCGATTTCATGCGTGAGCCAGATACAACCAAGATTCTCATAGTTGCTCATAGATTATCTTGCCATCTCATACAATCCCAACTATAATGTGGGGTAAAATGTGGGGGGGGGTGACATGGCCGAGAATCGCAAGGCTCGTCCGTTGACTGCGGCGCGAGTGAGAACGGAGAAGCGGCCTGGCCGATACCACGATGGTCAGGGGCTTTACCTTCAGGTGGACCCGTCCGGCGCTCGCAGGTGGCTTCAGCGTGTAGTGATACGCGACAAGCGGACTGATCTCGGACTTGGCGGGTGGCCTCTTGTGTCCCTGAACGCTGCGCGTGAGAAGGCGATGGAGAACCGCAGAATCGCTCGTGTGGGCGGGGACCCTCGGACAGAGAAGCGAGACGTACCGACCTTTGCTGAGGCTGCCGCTGAGGTTATCAAGCTCAACCTCCCCACATGGAAGAACACCAAGCATGCGGCCCAGTGGGGTTCTACTATCAGGACATACGTCTTTCCACACTTTGGCTCCAGATTGGTAACCGAGGTGTCGGGTTCGGATGTTATGAAGGCTCTAACGCTGATATGGACTGCCAAGCCAGAGACAGCGCGGCGAGTGCGCCAGCGCATAAGCGCGGTGATGAAGTGGGCTATAGCCAACAACTACAGGCTGGATAATCCGGCTGGCGACGCCATCGAGGCCGTGCTTCCCAAGACTTCGCGGACCCAGGCGCACCATACAGCTCTACACTATGCGGATGTCCCGGTAGCCCTGGACGCCATTCGAGCGTCCACCGCCAGGCCCGCCACCCGGCTGGCCCTGGACTTCGCCGTGCTGACCGCCGCCCGCTCCGGTGAAGTTCGCGCCGCCAGGCGGGAAGAAGTCTCTCTGGACTCCCGGGTCTGGACCGTTCCGGCGGCGCGGATGAAGGCGGGCAGGGAGCACCGCGTACCGTTGTCGAGGCGCGCCCTGGACATCCTGGAAGAGGCGCGCAGCCTGGATGACGGTCCCGGGCTGATTTTCCCCGGACGTTCGGGCAGACCGTTGTCGGATATGACTTTCACGGCGTTGCTCCGGCGGCTGAACATCCCCTGCGTTCCGCACGGATTCCGCAGCAGCTTCCGGGACTGGGCGGCGGAGTGCACGGACGCGCCCCACACGGTCATGGAGGCAGCGTTGGCCCACACTGTCCCCAATGCAACGGAGGCGGCCTACTTCCGCTCAGACCTGTTCGACAAGCGGCGTGAACTTATGGAAGCATGGGAAGCGTATTTAACTGGACGATAACGTGCTGTAGCTAGTTGGAAGAGGGAGATATAGAAGCGTCATACCCGGGTTCCGCCTATAAGCAGATGCCCATCGGCGTCCACGTCGGCGGTGCCGTCCATCAGCATGGTCTTTAGTCCGGAGACAGCTCGGTGACAGTTACGCCCTGGCCGTTGTCGGTGGTAGCCGTCCGGTCGTCGATGTGGACCTTCACGTGTTGGTGCATTCATCTTTACACTTCAGCCGCCTTCTCGACTGGCCGATCAGAGATAGGCGCAGCCTATCCCACGTGCGTCCCATCGGCGTCGTAGACGTACACCTTATCGCCGTTGACGTCCACCACGTAGAGGTATGCTCCATCCCAGGCTATGCCACTGGGGTAGGTGTTGCCGGTGGCGAGGTAGAAGTCGCGGTCTGACTGGTAGTTCCCATCGGCGTCGTAGACGTACACCTTATCGCCGCCGATCTCCGCCACGTAGAAGTATGCTCCATCCCAGGCTATGCCCCCGGGGTAGTTGTTGCCGTTGGCGAGGTCGAAGTCGCGGCCTGACTGGGAGTTCCCATTGGCATCGTAGACGTACACCTTTTTGTCGATGTAGTCCACCACGTAGAGGGATGCTCCATCCCAGGATATGCCCCTGGCGCTGATGTTGCCGTTGGCGAGGTAGAAGAAGCGGCCTGACTGGTAGTTCCCATTGGCATCGTAGACGTACAACTTTTTGTCGATGTAGTCCACCACGTAGAAGTATGCTCCATCCCAGGCTATGCCCCAGGTGTCGGTGTTGACGTTGGCGAGGTCGAAGTCCTGAGCGTCCCTTCGCCACGTCCCACTGACCTTGGTCCAAGAATGGGCTGCCTTCCATGTCCCCGCCACCTTCACCTTGGCGGCCGCCGTCTGCCATGCCCCCGCTGCCTTGACCTTGATCGGCATCGCTAATACTCCAGCCACACGTCGCCGTCGTTCCCGTCCGAGCTGGTGGGCGCGGAGTCGCTCACCGTGACCTTGCGGTACCCCAGAGAAGCCAGGCCAGCAGGTGTGATCACGCCGGTGGCATCGGTCCCGTCCCCTGCATCCGTGGCTAGCCTGACAACCCCTAGCACCGTAGCGGAGGCATTGGGGGGCGACGTATTCAGTGGCTTCCAATGGGACTCGCCGCTGTCGGTAACCGGATCGACGTTGGTGGAGTCCTGGACGCTTACGTACAGTAGGGCATCGCTGCCCGTTACCAGCGCCGGATGCTCGTATGAGATCGAGGAGTACCACTCAAGCCCTGCGCCGTGGACGTTCACCTCGACTCCCAGGGCGGTCACTTCCCGGTGAAGCTCGTTCAAGTGCTCCCGCTTGGGCAGCGACCCGCCGGGCTGGGAGTGGCTGATGTCCCAGCCAATAGAGCGGTCTATCCCACCGTCCTCCGGATCCTCAACGTCCCCTGTGGCTGCCCACTTACCGATTTTTAGTGCGTCCGGGTCTCTTGCCATGACTACTCACTCCTGAAGCTAATGTCGTCCCAATAAAGCACGTGCGGGGCCGAACGGTCGGTGACTCTCAAAGCCAGCCGGATGTTCTGACAAGCGGCGGAGATAGTCGTCGTGGCTTCGAGATATTCCCAGGAGTCATAGGCGGTCGGGTTCTCCGATCTCGTATCCTCCCATGTGGTGGCGCCCTCTGAATCCACCTCGCCGCACATTAGCTCTAACTCCACATCGGAGAGGAGCAGGTCGCTCGCGGGGACGTAGACCCACGCCGAGAAGGTGATTTGGGTCATAGTCAGTAGGTCGGCGTATGCGACGTTGAAGCCAATGAAGACGCTTGCCGAATCTGAAGCGCCCTGTGCAACCGTGATCTTCCAACTGTGGTTGCCGGAGTGGGCCTGCTCGTCGCTCCGTTCGTACTCGCTAACGTTGGTATGGCTAGAAGTATGGCCCGCTACGACCGGCGGCTCGTCTCCCTCACAGTCTCCACCGACCACGTACTCCCACACGACCCTAGACAGCTCGACACCCGCCGGAGAAGGCAACCCTCCAGCGATATCGAGCGCCTCCAGGAGGCTCCGGGAGTCGAGGCCCTGGTACGCTCCCTGGACCTCCGCCGTCATGTCGCCACCGTCCCTATAGCTCACCCAAGGGAACACATGCCCCACCGCATCGCTAAGACGCTCCACCGTACCGTCCGCAAGCAGCGCCTCCGCCCGCATCATAAGCAGCTTCCGGTAGAACTCGTCTCCCACCGGCACCCTGGGCGACAACGCCTCAACCACCGTGGCGAACGGACCCTGGTCGAAGCCGACACCACCTGAGCCGTGGAAACCAAAAGAGGCAAAGTTGGCGATGTCCGTCGCCGGACGCGGAAGCATCAGCCGTTCTCCAATACAGTCCAGCCAGAAACCTTCAGCGGTGTCAATGCGGAGGCGTTCCTCCATGTCCGCCAAGGGCCTGATCAGGTGGTCGTCCATCACTCCTTGGAGCGCATCCACCAGGGCGCGCATACGCGGAGCCTGTTGCCACTGCTGGATCAGCAGGCCAGCAGTGGCGTGAACGTCGATCCTCTTGGCCAGGTCGCTCATGATGCCAACACCGTGATGGTGATGTCTTCGTGGATAGCCGTCAGCCGCTCGGTCAACTCGATGTCGTCCTGACTGGTGACGGAGCCCTGGACCGTATCGACGGTATCCAGCCCCAGCTCGTCAGCCGTATCGCCAGTCACCGCGCCGGACACCACAATGGGGTTGCCATCGGCATCCAGGGGAATGGTGATGACGAACCCTCCATCCACATAGGCCACCTCTACCTGGTCCAGGTCTGTCTCGGAGGCTCCCCGCAGCGCGCCCTTGACTACCGTGGCCACACCGTCGTAGCTCGCCACGGCGCCGAAGTCCAGACCGGATGCAGTCGCACCGTGCAGCGTGATCGTGCCGCTCCTGATGGCATCCACACCGTTGACGATGGTTGCCGTGTCCAGGCCCAGCTCGTCGGACTCGCTTCCAGTAAACGCCGCACTGACGCTGGTGGCCGCCCCGTTGCTGTCCAGGGGCAACGTCACCACGAACGCCGCGCCGTCGTGGGTGACCTCCGCGTTGTCCAGGTCCGTGGAGCTGGTAGCCCGGAGCGCCGTCTGGAGCGTGGAAGCCACGTCGTCGAGGTCATTGTCGGAGGAGAAGTCGAGGCCGGTCACAGTCTGGCTCAGGAAGGTGACGCTGCCGGCGGTGATGGCCTGGAGGGTCGCCAGAGTACTGTGATTCCCCCCGGTCAGCACGGTGGCCCGACCGTGGAACGTATCCAGCGACGCCACAGTACCGCTGCCCCTGAGCAACGTGCCAGCCTTGCGCCCGACACCGAGGTTCACGGTGTGTCCCGGCACCAACAGCACGTCGGCAAGGAGCCGCTGTGCGGTCAGGCGCTCCCCAAGGGCCAGCCCTATCACATGGTCTACCACCCGCATGACGATCCGGCTCGCGCCGTCCGAAGGAAAGCCTGCCATCAGCGTCAGGGCCAGCTTGACTTTGATTGGGACTGGAGTGACACGGGACAGTCGAATGGGCACGCTCCAGCCTCCGGCATGGGGCACGTCAACGCTGGTTTCTCCGCTGGTGCCCGTTCCTACTGGCTTTGACCGGGCTATCGCCGCTGCGACAGCTTCGTCCGTGCCACCGTCTACAACCAGGCAGATCGAGTAAGCGCCAATGGTCTTGCCCTGCTCGGTCACCTCGGCGGCGGTGGCGTTCTCACGGATTAGTGCATCGGTTACACCCTCGACGCTAAGCACTGCGGCCAGTATCGCCTCAGCCGAGCCCCTGGCGTTCCTGGCCACTAGCCTTCCGTACCTGGCCCGGTACTCGTCGTCCGCCTCTCCTTCCAGGCGCGGGATACCCAAGAGAAACCCCAGATCGTCGAGTTGGACTCCCAGCGCCCTGCTGCGCGACATGCCGTTGCCCACCGCAACCAGCGCCTCGTCCGCCTCCGTCAGCGTCAAGGCCAGGGTTCCAACCAACTGGCCCGCTGGCGTCTCCGGGGCCAGATCAATGTCCTGGCCCAACGCAGACCGGAACGCCGCCTCCAGCGCGTCGATGTAGCCCTGGAGCGTCGTGGGCTCTATTCCCTGCGCCGTCACCCGTGCCATTACAACACCTCCGCGACCGTCACCTGGCCGTGGACCGTACTGACGCGGAACTCCAGCGACAGTCTCCGGGTGAGGGGATCAAGGACGGCTCGAACGACAGCTACATCCGTAACGTCTTCTACGCCGAGCACTTCGGCGGCAATGAGCTGTGCGGCGAATTCAGGACTACTGCCGCCAGCGAACAGGCCATCGAAGTATGGGATGCCCCGGTCCGAGTCAAGAAACCACTCGCTCAAGGTAACCCCGAATCCACCGAAGGACACGGATGGACGGCGTGAGGACAGCGGAAGGGGGTGGGTGAGGGAGCTACAGGGGAGATGGCCTGGGGTCTTGGGGTAGATGGGAGGCCGGCGGAGGGTCTTCAGGCGCCGCACAGGGCCCCTAAGGCCCTATGCGGGAGTTGCGATGCGCGGGATGGCGAGAGGATACGCAGCAGGGGACTCTCGCGACCGGGGTGGCGCGAGATTGCGGGGACGTTGGGTCAGTTGCAGGCTGGCCGTCAGGCCGGGAATGGAATGGCTTGCAGCCGGGCCAAGGCGCGACTGAACTGGGTTTCCCAAGGCCAGCGCCGGGGGAGATGCAAAGTGAGGCGGCGCGCCGAGCGGGTGATCCGTCCCACCAGAGCGAAGACCCGCCGCCTGAGGGTCTTGGTGGTCACGATCTGCTGACCCAGGCCGATGCGGGCTGTCCAGCGGGCCAGGTTATGCGCCATCACCTGGACCGCCAGCCAGGCGCCGTTGGCGGCGAAGCGCGCCGACGGCATGTGGTTCAGCCCGACGCCGTACTTGAGGTCGCGTATGGCGTTCTCGACCTCGGCGTGGCGGCGATGATCGGCCTCCAGTTCCAGCGTCTCCCCATCGCGGTCGGTGATGAAGGCGTGATAGCTGTATCTGGCGAAGAGGGCGAGCTGGGAACCGGGCGTCGGCTTCACCCGCCGGACAATGAGCCGCACCGGCGCGGCGTCCGGCTTGGTCTGGAACGGGGTGTAAGTCGTCTCGGCGACATCGGCGGCGCCGTCCATCCAGTAGGGAATGGGAGTCCAGTCCTCCTCTGGTATCGCCTCGATCAGGTCCCGCAGGCTGGCGCGCTGGCGGATGGTGATAGAGAAGCGGACATCCATTTCCCGGCAGGCGGCAACGACAGTGTGGGCGTAGAAGCCGCTGTCGGCCCGCACCGTGAGTTGTCCCCTGGCCCCGCCGTAGCGCACCCGCCCCACCGTCTCACGCAGGAAGTGGGCGGCGCCACGGGCGGTGTTGGCCCGGCCCTCGCGCAGCCGGGACATCAGCACCTCGCCGGTGCCGGCGGCAATGGCCAGCAGCGGGTGATAGCCGCGGGCGCCGGTATAGCCGTGGTGGCGCGCTCCCTCCTTGGCCAGTCCATAGGTCTCGCAGATGGTCGAGTCCAGGTCGATGGTCAGGGGCGAGTCGCCGGGTCCGGCCCCAGCGGCCCAGGCCCGGGCCAACAACTGGCGGCTCACGCGGTCGAGTTGACGGACATGCCCCCACCGGAAGCTGCGCAGGAAGGTCCCCAGGGTGGATGGCGCCTTGACCACGCAGCCTAGAACACCGACCGTCCCACCAGCGCGCAGCGCATCGGCGTCGTCGATGCAGTCGCCGCCTGCCAGCGCGGAAGCGACCAGCGTCAGCATCTTGTCCCCAGTGTTCGCCCGTCCCGGCGCTCCGCCGAGGTCAAGGTGATGGTCGACGAGTTCCCGCAGGCCCAGGTGCCGGGCTAGGGTGGCCGGCAGGAGCAGGCCGGCATTGGCCACCAGGCGATGGTCGTCAAAGAGGATGCGGATACGGTCGGGTTTGTTCTGTGGCAGCATCTATTGGGTGCTCCTTGTTTCCGGGCTGGTTTCTGTTCCAAAACCATTATCCCAGATTCAGAGGAGCACCCGATGGCTTCTTCAAGGACTGTCCCCAAGGCCGTCCTTCGGTGGATTCGGGGTAAAGCGTAGATGCTGAATTACCCGCTGCCTGGTGGCCTCAAGGCCCTCCACTACAGCGAATCCGTCAAGGAGATCGTCCACGGCTGAGATGGTGCGCATCACACTATGCTCCTCGGTGCTTCATCTGTACCAGGCCGCTTGAACGTCACGTCCTGCGCCTCTATAGCGAGCGTCCCGGTCGTCCTGATGCGAACGCCGTCCGACTCAATGGCGATCATGTGCTCAAGTTCCCCTTGAGTAGGCCCGAACCCAGGAATGGCGAAGGCGTCCTTCTCACTGAAGAACCCGATTGTGTCCGGGGCAGCAACGCCAAACGTCTTCTTCCAATTAGCCAAACCCCGCTGGGAGTAGAGCAGCAGCACAGTGTCCCCAGGCTCCAGAGGAAATGTGAAGGCCGATCTGCCTCCCGACGGGAACAATACGGGGACGTTGTGGATGGCCTCTCGCTCGATCTCCTCTTTCTTAGTGGTCACCACCTTGAGCGCTCCCTTCACCACCGCCCGCCGGGTCTCCGCGTCGTAGGACTCCACTATCCCAGGCATACAGGTGTACATGTCCTTGAGCGACTGGCGGATGGCGAAGCGGATCGCCTGGGCCATATTCGCGTAGTCGGTGTCGCGGTTCATGCTGGTCACGACACCACCCCCACCAGTGCAGGGGAATCGGTCTTCGCTCCCTCGATCTCCGTCACGAACTCCCCGCCCCAGTTGTCTCCCCTGTGGACGATGGTCTTGACCGTGAACCAGCCATCCACGGCCTCGCTGCTGACCTCAACCAACTGGCTCAGCTCAATGGAGCGGTTCAACGCCATCTTCGCCCTAAACCCTTCGTCCTCGGTGAGGGACGGCGTGCCGATAAGCCCCGTCGCATGACTGAGAAAGAACGTGCCACGCTCTGGCTCGTTGTCCCTGTGGGTGAAGTGCATCACGCCGCCCACTTCATAAGCGGCAACCTTGTGAGGCTCCAGAAGGTCCTTGAGAGCCGACTTCGCGGAGCCGTTGTAAGAGTACCCGTCCTCAATCTCCTCGTCGGGAACTGCCTGGACGGATTCGATTCGCAGCCCCATAGCGTCCACGATGCGGCGCACCAGCTCGCGCAGTCCGACCGGACCCGCGAGGCTGATGGAGACCAGTGCGCCGGTCGTCGCCGAGTCGGAACGGCCAAGCACGATGGTCGTTACGCGGTCTACCCCAGTGCGCTCATGGAGGACGCGCCGTATCTCGCCATAGAAGATCGGTTCAGCGTTTCTAATATCCCCGTAGCCAGCCTTGACCCGCACGATCTGCCCTGCCTCGGCGATGTGGGAGGCCGAAGCCTTGGCCAGGTTCCATATCTTGACCGTGGACGGCGACGAGGACGACTGATCGTCTATGTGCAGGTCGAAGGTGATATGCAGCTCCTCGATGATGAGCACGGAGCGGTCTGCGCCCTCGATCTCGGCGCTTATCTGGCGTAGGTACTGCCTCATGCTCATAGCGCCCAGCTCACCTGCTCGATTTCGGACGGCTCAAGGTAGGCCAGCCCGTGGGTCTGGCCCCACGCCTCCCGGCCTATCGGCGCGCCGTAGCGCTCCAAGGGGATGGTCACCAGGTCGCCCGCAAAGTCGGGAGCCTCAATCAGTTTCCTACCCGTAGACACCTGACGCCCCAGCGCTATCGGCTCCTCTCTCTTGGTGTACAGCGACAGGTACCATGCTTCGGAGAGCGGCTGCCACCAGGCGCGGAGTATGACCGGCTGGTTGCCCAGCGTCACCTGCATTCGCTGCCGTGGGTCTGTTGTCAGCGGTATCGCTTGCATCAGCCGATCCCAAAGACCCTACCTACGAATTTGCCAGCGTCGACTATCCGATCACCGATTGAGGGACCATCCTCTGATTCCTCTGGCTCTTGCAGTACGTTGATCTCCCTAACGACATGTTCGGGAGGTATTGAGGGTGCGTTGCCCTTGCCTCTATTAACCTCCTCCGACCTATCCTCGGCGGGGCCTATCCGCACTGGGGGAGGCCGTTGGCCCCGCTCCAGGGCGCGGAACTGCACCTCCTCAAGCTCCATCTCGAAGCGGAGCGCCCGTCCCGTGGTCCTATCAACCGGAGCCTTGAGCGACGTAATCAGCATCGAGGGGTAGACGCCCAGCATTGTGAACACCAGGAACGGCTCCCTCGATTCGACCAACCGGGTGAGCTGAAGCCACGCATCACTGCCGCGAGACGGGTTGCCCCGCCTCCCTTCAGGAGCCAGCAGGTCCGAGACCCAGCCCACAAGCTTGAGCGTGCGCGGCTGTACAACCGCGTGGTCCACGAGCGACCCGCCCGTCTCGACGGGATACGAGGTCTTGCTGATCCTGACGGCGTGCTCTTCAGAGATGAACCCGTCAGCGATGGAGGCAAGAGGCTGTGCGTACCGGGGCAGCGAGCTCAACAGCGCAGGATTCCCGGGCAGGAGCAAGAAATTTTGGCCCAGTATGACGCTAGCCGCCATCAGCGCTCCACCGGCCCGTCGTGGTCGTAGGCGATGTTCCGAATCTTGTCTTCAATCGCCTCGTGCAGCTCCTGGGCGATCCCCTTGGCGTCCGTCGCCTGGGTCTGGATCACAATGGGCTCTGTGATGTTGATGTTTACCGTCCGGTTGACCACCAAGGACCTGTACATCTGGCCGTAATAGTGCGGCGCTTGCGGCAAAGCGGCGGGGCCGAGCCGGAACCCTTCAAGCATCTGAGCGATGACCCTGGACGCCCCTACTGGCAGCACCATCTCCCCGCCGTGGACCGTGGCCAGTAACGGTCTGCCCAACGGACCAGGGACGACGCCTCCTTCGGCCAAGCCCACCGCTTTGCCCACCTTGCCTGCAATCCCCGTGAATACCTCAAGTGCAGCCCCAAGACCTGGCACGTCCCTTATGGCATCCGCCACCATTCCGGGGATGTCCTTGAGGATGCCCACCACCCTGCCGGGCAGCTCGCGCACAAAGTCGATGATCGCCTGTATCCCATCTATCACTGGACCGAAGATGGGTGACTCCCTGAGCCAGTCCCACACGTCTCGGAACGCTCCGAGTATCTGGTCTCGGAACTTCCATACCAGCGCCCCGACGATCCCGAAGGGTCCCAGCAGGATGCCAGCCAGCAACGGCCAGTTCTCCTTGGCCCAACTCAACGCCGTCTTCAGGGCACCCACAATCTGGCGGCGGAACTTGTAGATCACAAAGCCAAGGGCAACGAAGGCTCCGATAATGGCTACCACGATCAGCACGATTGGATTGGCCAGCAACGCTAGCGTGAATCCCACGACCGCTGCCGTGGCTGCAATCAGCGGCGGAATCAACGAGGCCCAGATAGCAACCCCAAAGGCTATGACTCCGCTGATGCCGGCGACGATGGCGCGGGTGGCAAAGCGCAGCATCGCTAGGCTCGCCATCGCCAGCCGTCTACCCAGCGCTCTCAGTGCCCCGATGGTCGATGTCCAGATGGTAGCGGCGAATCGGCTCAAGGCCGGGATAGCGTTGGTGCGAAGCGATGTTGCGAATCTTCCCAACGCTGCCGTTCCGCTGGTCCACAACCTCACAGCAAAGTTCCGCACCGCAATACCTGCCGCTCTTACTCCTCTACCAAGACCAGTGAGGGCAGGAGATACCCTGGACCAGATCGCAGTGGCGAAGCTCCGAAGTCTGCGTGTCACACGACTTACGCGCATACGAAGCAGGCGCAGGGAGGCCCGCCAGTGCGTGACAAGGCGCACCGATGTGCGAATGGCGGTCGTCAGTGGGCGAAACCCTATCGCCAGTGCCTTGAGGCCGACGGACATGGCCAACAGCCCAGGGCCTGCGGCAATGGCAGCTACTAACAGTGTTTTCAGCGGTCCTGGGGCATCTGTTATCCACCGGAGTAAGCCTTTGATCGTATCCAGCACCTTTATCATCAACCCCCGGAGACCGGAGTCTCCCAACTCCAGTTGCAGGGACTCCAACGATGACCGGAACTGGTCAACAGAGCCGGGCAAGCCGTCCGCCATCACCTCCGCCATTCGGACCGTGGTGCCCTCAGCCGCATCTAGCCGTTGGATAAACTCGTCCACCTCCTCAGCCGCTAGCGCCAGGCTGGAGGCTCCCGACGCCGCCTCGCGTCCGAATATCTGGAGCGCCGTCTTAGTGTCCAACCCGGCCTCGCTGATCAACTTGATAGCTCCCACAAGGTCGCCTTCTGTAACCATCTGCCGGACATCCTCGAACTCAAGTCCGAGCTGCTTGAATCCATCACGGACTCTAGGAGTCGGGTCTTCCTGAAGTATGGCGAGGATGTTTCGGAATGCGGTACCTGCCTGCTCTGGAATCAAGCCGCCAGACCTAAGGGTCCCGATGATTGCGGCGGTCTGCTCGATCTCTATCCCAAGACCTGCGGCGAGAGGCGCGACCTGGCGGAACGCCGGGCCGAGCTCAGCCACGGTCGTCCTGGAACTGGTCGCGGTTTTGGCAAGAACATCCACAACCCTTTCTGTCTCAGTGGTTTCAAGCCGGAAGGACGCGAGCTGGTTCGTAACCAGACCAGCGGCCTCGGCCATTTCTAGCTCTCCAGCAATGGCCAGATTGAGCACATCAGGAATGGCCTTCATGACCTGATTGGCATCAAGACCGGCGCGGGCAAGCTCCACCTGCGCATTGGCTGCGTCGGTCGCGCTTTTAGAGGTGGTTTCGCCCAAATCTCGCGCCTGTTTTTCGAGCCTCTGGATCTGTTCGGCGGGTACATCGAGGAACGTGGCCCTGAGTGTGTTCATGGCCCTATCGAAGGACAAGATCGTGCGGCCCACCACGAATCCAACGCCGGTCAGGGCGGCTCCGGCGATGCCGAAGTTGCGGGCGACGGTGTTGATGTTGCTCTGGATCTGCTTGAGCCGCGCCTGTACACGGTCCAGGTCGCGGGTGTCGCCCTTGAAGCCGATGATCGTTATGAGTTCGTCAAGTACCGTGGTTGCCATCAGACGTTCTCCTACTCGATGACCTGATTCGGGTGGAAGTGGTCGTAGTCATAGCCGCGACTGTCACACGCTGCCTCCAGAACACCAGTTACCTCTATGCTTTCTTCCGTGATGGTCTTGTCTGCGGCCATAACAACTTCCTTTACCCTTGTCGCAGCATTGGCGATCTCAGGTTCGGCCTCCTGGGCAATCTCATCGAGTTCTCCAACGAGCTTCTTCAATTCCGCGAGTGCTGATGGTCCAGTGAACACGAAGTGGTAGGTAAAGACATCCTGGTAGTAGTGCTCACAGGTGCGCTCTTCGGTACTCTTGCTGCACGCCGCCAGAATCAGCAACAGCACCAGGGCGAAGGTAGTCAACACGAGCATCTTCAGTCTTGCCATTCGTCCCTCCCTTGGTTGAAATATGGTCGACGTTGAGCCTTCACCAATTCATAAGCACGGCACACGCGGCACCAATCTCGGCTACTTTCTGGTCAGGGAGTACCGGGTCCGGCAGTACCGCCTCGTCGATGCATGTTTTCATGTCTTGTGCATACTCGCGGAGCTCATCCATCGAATCGGGAATGATTTCCTTGTCGAACAGAACCTCACTCGCATAGTCGGCAGACGTTGCCAGCCGATCACGTTCGTCAGCAACTTTCCAGTCTGCCGCGGTAGCTTGGTGAAGCGTTCCCCACTCGTACCACTCTTGGGAATCTCCACACGCCGCCAGAACCACCAACGACACCAGGGCTAGGATCATCAAGGCCAGAATCTTCGGCTTCAACATTCGCTCCTCCTTTCTTGAGCAACTTCGTTGTCCCGGACAACGAAGTTGCACCCTCGCGCCAGTGACTGGAGCCGCCGGTTGAATTCCTTGAGCTTCTCGTCGGCCCTGCTGAGTGCTTCTGGGTCGGCCTTGAAGCCGAGCTTGGCGACTACCTCGTCAATGATGGTTGCTTCCTGCCCGTTGAGGTCGAGTTTGGCGGTCTTCTGCTTGGTCATGGGTGCGTCGTCTCCTCTTCAATCCACCAGGCTTGCACGTTCCCTCTGACAACTCCGACGATATTGCCTTCCCTTTTGAAGGTGTAGCCTTCCTGTTCAAGGGAGAGCGTATCGGCGTGGATGCGAATTGTGGGAGGCCAGTTTCCTCCCGCTGGCGCCAACTGGATGCAATAGACGCGCATGGCCTCTTGTTCAATCGTGGGATTCATGCAAACACCCTCCTATCGCTGCTTGAGTCTTTGGCGGTCTTCTGCTTGGTCATGGTGCGCCTCCTAAGATTAGTTGGGGGCCTTCTTCCTTGACAGAGTGTAAACCACAGTATACAATAAGGTCATGCTCACGATAGTCCAGACCGCCACCTTCAGGGCCTGGCTCAACGGCCTCAGAGACAGGCGGGCCGCTGGTCGCATCCGCGCCCGGATGCGCCGAATGGCCGGTGGCAATTTGGGTGACGTTAAGCCGGTCGGAAGCGGCGTGTTCGAGGCCAGAATTTTCCACAGGCCGGGGTATCGCCTCTACTTTATCCGCGAAGGCAACGCGGTGATCGTCCTTCTGTGTGGTGGCGACAAGGGCAGTCAAGCCCGGGACATTGAGCGTGCTATTGAGATGGCGAAAGAGAGGGAATAGACGATGACAAAGGGAGATAGGATTTGGGACCCTGCGGAGGACATCCAGAATGAAGAAGACGCGCGCTACTATCTGGAAGGCTGCATTGAGGAAGACCCTGGGGATGGCAGTCTCATTCGGGCAGCATTGAGCGATATTGCTCGTGCTCAGAACATGACCCATCTGGCCAAGGCAGCGGGCATTACTCGGGTGGGCCTGTATAAGGCGTTGTCCCCAGACGGAAATCCCTCCTTCGCCACGGTGATTCGCATCGCGCGGGCGTTGGGCGTTGACTGGAGAATCGCAATGGAGGACATCCCAACTAGCGAGCACGCTCGTACCTCCTCCTAATTAGGTTGGTATCAGCTCCAGCACCGCTACTGCTTGGCTTTGGCCGACGGGGTGGTGGTGGCGGTGGTGGCTTCTTGGGGATAGGTGGTGGGCCCTCATGCTCCCTGCTGAGACCAAAGAGCCTCTTCAGCCATTTCATGCCCGAATCCCTTCCTATTCCGCCTCGGCAGCAACGCCGTCCAGCTCGAACCGGAGCTTGATATTTGGGTCGGAGATTTTCGACAGCCGCCGGATCAGTAGCACTAGCTCGTCCATTCCGTCCCGGTCCACCATTTCTTTATCCAATGAGACCTGGCACATGGGACAAAATCCAGGCAGGTACCAGTGGAATCCGCGGAGGTGTTGCACCAGCTCTCCCTGGCACTTGGAACACTGGAATCGGACACTCACCAGGTCCTCCAGGCTAAACACGATACGGGTTTCCTTTGGTCATGGCTCCTCCTAACTAAACGCTAATGCCAATACCCCCGCTGTCTTTGAACACGGCATCTACCGCATCGGCTGCTTCCTTCATCACCTTCTGCGCCCTGGCGATGTAGTCTGCTTCCGTCCATACTCCCGATGGCTGTGGTGCCTCAGGAATGATTCGCGAGGCCAGTTCCCAAGCGATCTCCAGCTTCCGTATCTTGTAGTCCCATGCACTCATAGTTCCCTCCCATTTCTTCTCCCCTGACCTTCTTCTCTGCGTGGGCGTGGGCACGCCCTCCCGTCCCAGTCCACCACCTCCAAGTTCTCACGGTGGCTAGATGACCTCGTAGTACAGTCTCTCAAACTCGAAGGTGAACGTCTTTTCAGCCGTCTCGTCCATGAGCGTTCCCATTGGCGCGCTGGTCATAACGCCGTGCATGAGCCTCAGAACAGATCCATGCTTGGCATCCTTGACGCTCCCTTCCCAGTTCACGATGCCGCCGCCGGCTATCACCTTCATCTGCTGCATGAAGAACGACAACGATGGAGCGCCAGGTTGCAGTGTAACAGCAACGGCCCCACCGTGGTCGCCGGTGGCAGTAGCCATCATGTCCCCAGTGGCTCCCCTGCGGACAAAGGCAAGCTCGGCAGTATCTGGAATATCGAGTGCCCTAAGTCCTAGTGCTACGTGATCGTTTAGGGTAACGGTCAGGGTTTCTGCCGGGATTATCATATTGCTCCTCCTGCACTTTCTTTCCTACCTATTCTTCTCCTTCTTCTCCTTAGCCTTTCGCTCCGCCTCTGCATAGGAACGATGCTCGTTCTCTATGCGAGCAACCAGCACCTCATGGAGCTCGAGCGCCTCATCAAGCGATAGACGCCACTTGAGGTCCAGGTATTCAGCCAGCTCAGCGTCTATGAGAGCGCCGAAGAAGGGCTTTATTCCGAGGGGGCGGACGGGCTCGAAACCAGGGGCGCGTCTCTCAACCTGGAGACGAGGGCGTCTAAGGACGACGTAAAATTTACGGCTGCACTCCGCAGCAAAACCTCGTAGATGGCGATGGGCTCCAGGCCGTCGAAGGCCATCTCCTCGGCCCCAGCTAGCTGCTGCGGAGTGGGGACCCGCGCGTTGGAGAAGGCCACCTTCTCGAATAGCTTCTGGCGCACCTGCCGCACAAACGCAGGGTCCAGCGACAGCACTATCTTGAGGAAGGCTGCCATCGACCTATCGTCCTCGTTCAAGACCTCTGTGGGCCGGGACAGAGCCTGGGACTTGCCCAGCTCGTGCCTGATCGCTTCCAGCAAGTCGAAGCCCGCCATCGCCGGCAGCTTGGACACAGCAAATCGTGTCCCGCCGATCTCAAACTCGGTCTTTGTTAGGTCGCCGCCTATTCCGTTAAGCGTTACCATCTAATTTCCCCCTTACGGTTCTACCACCGGCACGTCTGCGAGGTTCGGCCCTATAGCAACGGCAGGTCGGCGAAGTTCGGCCCTGGCGCCGGCACGTCTGCGAAGTTCACCTTGGCAAAGTCGGGGATGATCTCCTCGTACTCCCACATGAAGGTGAGGTTGCCCGCTTCACCCTTGCCCATCGTGTACCACAAAGGGCCAGAGACGAGGACGCCCCGCTTGAGCGTAACGCTGGCACCAGTCCTTTTGTGCTTTACGCTGCCGTCCCAGATCACTTCGGCCCTCCCCACCAGAATCCGCGTCACCTGGGTCATCAAGAACGGCACCGAGGGGGAGTTGGGCAGTAACTTGAGCGACACCGGGCCGCCCCTGTCCCCTGTGCTGAACGCCGCCATGTCTCCAGTCGCGCCGCGCCGGACGCTGGCGAACTCGAATGCGTCCGGCAGTGTGAGGGCGTCCGTGTCCTCAGACCAGCCCTTTATGATTTGCTCACCCTCCAAGGTGTGGTCGTTTAGAGTAACCGGCTCCACGGTGTGGCCGTTGAGAATAACCGTTACGTCTTGCAACGAGAAAAACATTGTTCTTCCTCCTACCCGGTGAATACCAGTCCGATGGTTACGTGGTGCATGGCTCCGCTGCCCTTCAACCATACCCGGATCGTCGGGCTCCTGCGAGCGTCGCGGTCTATCTGTAGCTGATCTGCTATGGAGCCCACTGCCACCAGATACCCCGTTGGCAGGAAGCCCTCGAAGGCCGGGTTGTTCGTGGCCAGCCGTATGCCGTTGGCGACCGCCTCGGACACTCGGCCCGGAGCGATGCCGCCGTTCCTGCGGCCCGCCTCACACACCCGCTCGATGGCTGCCTCTATGCTGGCCAGTCCCTCGGCCGTCTGCGGCACTCTCGTAGGGTGTTGCCTGAGCAGGGTGTACACCTCGCTCTGCATAGCCTTGGTGATCCAGTCCAGCCAGTACCGCACGTCGATCCAGTCCCCGGCTTGCGTCCAGCCTTCAGCGAAGATGGCATCTGGGCCAAAGCGGGTGTAGTACCCGACCCACTTCCGGTCCAGCTCCTCTTTCTGATCAGCCGTCACGACGTCCGGAATAGTCGCAGGCAGGCTCTTGAACTTGGGCGTGATCAACGTATTCTGCCCTGCAAAGTTCACGCTAGAGAGCCTCCCAGCCAGTGACAGGGCCTTGCCGTCCCTGGTTCTAGACCAGATCAGGAAGGTCCTCTGCTGCCCCAGGGCAGATAGCTGCGCCGCCAGGCTGGTGGACTCGTTAGGCGTCAGGACTCCCTCGTCCACCACATCCAACGCCAGCATGTGGGCCTTGGTCTGAACCCACCGAGCCAGGGAGAGCAGGTCTGCACCCGTGGTGATGCTCGAGTCCACCGTAACGAAGTACCAGCCATCGTCCAGCCCGCTGATGGCGTCCATCGCGTCCTCGATGGGCTCCGAGGCTTGACCCTGGACGATGCCGCCCCCCGATGTGCTATCCAATCCAAGAGCGGAAGCTGGCTCCTGGGCATCGTCCGCCATGAAGCCGTTGATGGCATAGGGGTCACCGCTTGTCGAATCGAAACCGAGCCGCACCCGGAAGAATCCGACGGGGTCGAACTCAACCGTTGCGCTCCGCAGGTCCGCTCTTGCCGCCGCTCTCACAGCTCTGAGGGCCGTCTGGAGCGTGCTGGCCACGTCGTCGTAAGAGTCAGCGCCGGTGAAGTCTACGGAGATGGAGGAGCCATGCCAGGTGAGGGAGCCTGCTCCTATACCGTCCACTCCAGCGGTGATATCTACCGTATCCAGGCCCAACTCGTCTGCTGTGTCGCCCGTAAAGGCTTCAGTAACCTCAGTGGCGAACCCGTCTAAGCCAAGAGGAAGGGTGAGGACGAACTGCGAGCCGTCGTGCTCCACCTCTACTGCATCAAGGGTGGCGACGGAGCTTCCCCGCAGAGCGTTCTGGACCACAGCAGCCACATCGTCGTATCCCGCCACGGAGCTGAAGTCCAGACCAGTAAGGCTTGCACCGTGGAACGTCACGCTGCCGGCGGTGATAGTGTCTATGCCGTCTTCAATCGTGACCGTATCCAGGCCCACCTCGTCGGCGGTTAGACCTGGGCGGCCTGGTAGGAACCGGAGCCCGGACTGAACGTCCGAGCCACCTCGTCCATGCTGGCAAAGACCCGTACCCTGCCCGCACCAGCGTCCGCCCAAACTCTCTGCCCCCAGCGCCACGAGGCGTTATCTGCGCCCTTACCTCTACTATGTCCTGTATTCCAAGAGTCATTGTCTAAACCTCCACTGTAATGGTCTCGGTGCTACCACCTGCCCCGACCTCTATGGGAGCGGCTTTCAGGCGGCCAACCGTCTGGTCGATCCTCTGCGTGTAGCCAACGTCAATGTCCAGCCCGGCTCGCTCCTCCCAGGCCCCAGACACCACGTCGTCGAGTTGACGAACGTCGGAGACCCGCAACACGGTCAGATCGGCCCCCTGAGCCTTGGCCACCCCTTCCGGTGACCAGGCCCACACCGACAGCCTCTTGGCGGCGTCGTGTGCTCCGGTGCGGAACCACTGAACCGAGTACCTCCCTCGAACCGTCGCCACCGTCAGAGCGTTCAGGTCTGCCCCGCCTGGAGCAAGGCTCATCACGGTCGCTGGCATACCCTCGATTTCCTGGTGAATCAGCACCAGCGACGCGAACAACCCGTCCGGCACGAGAGTACCTTTGTTGGCGGACAGCACACTGTTGTAGTCAAGGCCCGACCCTGCCGCGACAAGCTCCCCCACGGCATCCTCTAGGCTGGCTGTCGTTGGCGCGATCACTGGCCCTCCCCCCGAATGCCCAGGACTTCGACAAACCCCGGCCAAGCCTCGACGTGCTGCGCCCTGTAGGAAACGCCTCCGTACTCGATCACGTCTCCCCCAGAAGCATTCGCGCCCACACGGACCGGCTCCACCGTGACACCTGCTATCCAGAACGTCCTCGATTCAGTGAGGCGTGTACCTTCAGGCAACATCTGACGCATCTTGGCCGCGTCGGGCGGTGCGCTCACCACGGTTATGTCAGTCCGCTTCTCTGCGCCTGGCACCGGCCTGCGATTGACGATCTCATCGGGGCCTCTCTGAATCAGGGTGGCCGGTTCCTTGAGTCTGTTGGCAAAGAGCTTTCTCACTGTTCCACTTCCCAATCAACGGAGTTGCGAAGGGTACCTGTGTCCAAGAGCGGGTCGCTGCTACCCTTACGCCTCACGGTTTCGGGTGCATTCGGCGGCTCCTTGAGAGCGGTGATGCTATCTCGAATCTTTCCTTGAACATGCGCACCCACTCGGCCCGCAAGCTGCTCACCGACCACCATCTTCTTGGTGTCGAGGCCACCCTGGAGAATCCTGCCTACGCTGCGCTCAGACTCGGCCAAGGCGTTGCGGAAGAAGGGCCGTTCCGGGATGGTCTCCGTCCCGAACTCGTTCCAGGCTGCGACCGCAGCCACAGGGGTGCCATCCTCGTACCTGGCCGTCGAGAAGAATCCGACCTTGACGCCTGAGACGCCGCCCTTGCCGGCCTCCCGCAGCAGTCCTTGGAGCTTCTTGCCCCCGCGCCGCTGGACTTTCACGCTTACCCTTGCCATCGTTCTGCCCCTCTCGGCTTACCGCTCCAAAAACCCGTTAGCCTGGCCCAGAACCCCGTGGGCGTCATCAGCCGATAGGCCAGCTCCAAGGCCGCCAGGGCTTCATCCTCGGTGTCGTAGCTGGTAACTGACATGGCCACAGTCAGGCCGTGCCTGTCTCTGACGAACCAGCGATACCGTTCCCGTTGTGACTTGCGTATTACGATCATCTAGCTATCTCCACCACGATGCTGCACATTGACCTTGCTCGCTCACAGCACCCCCAGCAGCTCCAGCAAATTGGAGCCGACTACTTCGCCCAAAAGGACGAAGATCACGACGTCCCGCACCTTCAGTCCCAGGGGCAGCTTCACGGCTCGCTCCTCAACCGCCTCTCCGTTCCCGGTTAGGCGGTGCGTGTGCAACGATGCACGCAGCTCATCCATCTTGTCGTCAATCGACTCGACCTTGCCCCGCAACTCCCGAAGGTCCTGGGCTAACTGCTTGGTGAGCTCTAGGGAAGCGTTCGTGGACATTAGATTGGCACTCCCGTAGAGAGCTGCTTAAGGATGGCCTCCCGCTCCTTCGCGTAGTCGAGGTTCTGGGCGCTGTACGGACCCACGCTCTCTGAATGTAGCCCTGAGTAGGGAAGGCCCAACTGGACCAGGCGGATGATGGCCATCCGGCGCTGCGCATCGTCGTCCACCGGAGTGAACTCCAACTCAACTCGCTCACCCCAACACGAGCGAGGATGGCTGCCGTCCGCCAGCCGTTGTAGCATCCTTCCGCCATACCAACTCCGATAGTCGTCGTCTGAGAGCACAACAGAGACGTTCCCGTTCGTCTCGGTCACCTTGGCTATCTCCTTGACCACCCTATGCGGAAACAGCCTGAAGGTGCCTCCTCCGTGAACCTCGGTCACTGGCCCGTCGATGCTGTGGGGACCGTAGCGGCTGACCACCTCGGCGTCAGCCTCCTCGATGAGCCGCGTTAGTAGCTCGTCTGTGTCGGTCGAGTTGGACCCGATGTGCTCCCGCACCTGATCGGCGGTAACCAAGCGCTGCTGCCCGTGTTCCACAGTGATATGGAGCGTCTGACTAGGCCCTGACACCATAGAAATCGACTCCTTCGCCATCTACATCGGCATCGACGTAGATGTCCTTCAAGTCCATCCACCCCTCTGCTTCAAGGCTGATCGAGCCAGAGGCGGTAAGACCGCCGTTGGTCGTGGAGGCCACATCAGACCCCCCCACATACACCGGCTTGGTGTTGGAGGAGAGGGCGACGATCTGCACCCGCTTCACTCGCCTGGTGCTCGCTACCAGGGCTTCCGCCGTCCCCGCAGTGGCGACGAGCTTCTGTCCCGACAAGAGCACCGGCCCCTCGCTGTTTGCCATCCCTATGACTCCCTAGACCGCCGCCGTCCGCCCTGCTGGGCGCGGTCCACGGCCTGCTCGGTAAAGTCTTCAGGCACGTCCGCAGGAGCCTCTGCGGGCTCGGGTTCCGGCGTCGGCAGCACCATCTCCATCTTGCCGGTGTGGGCCTGACAGACCTGCTGAGCTACGGAGTGGGGCACGTCCCTGACCTCCCCAGGAGCCCATATGACGTACGCCTTCCTCGCGTAATCGTAGTATCGGTGGGGAACTCCAGACCTGTTCCTTACCTCTGGCATCGTTACCTCCGTCTCCTCTAGCTCACCCCTGTGATGTTGTACTGGAGAGCTACTGCGGTGTCCGAGGCGTTGTCCATCCGGCCCTCGAAGGCTACCCTCATGCTGGCCACAAGGACGGTCTGCCTCTTCTGGATGTCCCGCTCACTCTCGATCATCAGCTCCCGCTTGAAACCCAACCGGTACATGTTCCGGTTCACCGCCAGTACCCGGCCTGTGTCCGTCCCGTTCCCGCCGGATGTGACCTTCCCGTCGGTGTCAGCAAGCAACATCTGCTCCGAAATGATCACGGGTATCCCCTCGATGTCACCTAGCTGGCCGGTCAGCAGCGTAGCGTTGGGTCCCAGCTTCTCTACCGTGCGGAAGTTCTCGATGGACAAAGCCCGGATATAGGTGTTGATGTCCATGACGAAGGCGCACTCGGAGGGACGGACGCCATACTTGCCCAGCTTGGCCCGTGCCTCATTGAACATGTCGTCGGACACGGCAGCGCCATGGTGTCATTTCCCTGGTTGGTGTTGTCCACCAGGGGTATATGGATCAGCCCGTCGAAGACCAGGTAGTGGTCCAGGCCCGCGCTACCGGCCAGCGAATCCGCCGTGGCTCCGTCCGCGTTGATGTTGGTGGCATCGTCGGAGATGTCTCCGTTGAGCACCACATCGTCCAGGACCTCGGCTCCATTCCGTACCAAGGTCGCCCGTAGCTCCGGCAGTACCGCGACCACCGCGTCCTCGTCCAGGTCGTAGGCCCAGCCGATCATCGCCGCAAGCTCGGCGGACGTGAGGGTCTGCCTTCCCGTGCCCGGAGTGGACGAGCTGACCGCAAGATTGGACGTGCCCCTGTACCAGCTCACATCCCCAAAGTCATAGGGAATCCGGAACGGGTCCGTGGGCATCATGATGCTCCCAAAGAGGCTGACCACCGAGGTGGCCAGATGCACGTCCCGCCACATCTCGCTGGTCTCTCCGGTGAAGGTGAGCTCGTCGCCTGCACCAGCTGTGCTCGCATCCAGGGCGCGTCCTATAGATTCGTACAGGTCCGCCCTCGCTCCCTCCAGGTTGCTCCGCCACTCGGCAGCCGTTCGGGGGTCTACGGGTCTCCTTCCGTCAACCCCGCCGCGCTCGGCAATCCGCAGCACGGCGCGGGAGAGCATCAGGTCAAACTCGTCGAATCCCCGGTACTTGCCGGACAAGACTCTGGCCCCCTGGGTCGTGGACTCTACCTGCCGAAGCAGGGCAGCCCGCTTGGAGACCCGCATGGACTCCGTGATCTGCGCCGAAAGGCGCTCCACCTCCTCCTTCAGGGGGCTGTAGTCCTTCTCCAAGAAGGAGTGTACGGCGGCTACGTTCTCCATTAGCTTGTCGGTCTCTGTGGTCATGTTACTTCTCCTCTATGATCTGCCGCATGGCGGCGAATTGGGTCACAACGGCTGCCAGGATAGGGTCCTGGGGTTCTTCCGGTGCAGGAGTCTCCTGTGGTTCCTCTTCAGTCGTGGAGGTTCTGGCAGCAAGCTCCCGAAGCTCCTCCTCCAGCGTGTCTATGCGATTCAAGATTAGGTCCACAGACCGCAGTTCGGCAGACATCTCTTGAATTAGCTGGCTGAAGACCTCCCGCTTGGGTCCAGGCTCCGGGTCCTCAGTCACCGGATCGGCGGACGGCTCCGGCTCAGGTTCAAGCCCCCGGAATATCTCTGCGGGAAGACCCAGGGCGCGAGCCGCCGCCCTTACCGAGTCCGGGTCGGCGGGAACGGGCACCAGGCTCCATTCCAGAAGGTCCGACTTATCGACCCTGAATCGCTCGACCTCACCGGCCTCGTTCCGCACTTCGACAACCTTGGTGGGCATGTACCGGATCGAGGCGCCCCGTATGAATCCCCCGTTCCAGGCGTTCTCCACGCGGGATGCAAACTCGTCGTCGGAGTTGAACTCGAAGTCTGCCACGATCCTCCCCTGATCGTCGTGGCCGATCTTGAGGGTCTTGGCTATGGGGATTCCGCTGTACGAGTCATGAGCCCAGAGAACGACCGGGTTCTTCCGGTAGTCCTTGAAGCTGATGCCACGCAAATTCAGATCGTCCCCGTTGCGGCTTAATTCGTTGGCAGCGATGACCATCCGGTGGGCGCTCCCGTCTTCCACTTGCCGGGCCTCGGTCACCACCATCAACCGGCACTGCTCTCTATAGGCTGTGCTTACCATCAACACCTCCTCTGAAACGCAAAAAACCCCATGCGTCTTAAAGATGCACGGGGTCACAAAGGTCCACGATGTGCGGGGGCACAAAGGCCCACGAATGTCTATTCAGTTGTCTTGAAGCGCCAGAGCGCTATAGGATATATATACTACAACTGGTGTAGTTTGTCAACCTCTCCACAACATGATGAGGAAAATAGCTAGACTACGCCACACACAGCAGAACCGTTCCCGCGTGGGGCGGTCACTCATCATCAATATTCACAACCTCGTCGTATCCACGTCCGTCAGAAATACCCGTAACTGCTCCACCGCATCTGCATCCATCATCGGGCCGCTATCCCAGCTGCCAAACTTGGATCGATGGCCCAAGACGTAACGCATCGCTATCCACAGCCGCTTGTACCAGGGATAGGGATTCAGATAGACGGACCAGTAGACTTCATCGAAATCGTCTCCTTCCTCAGGGTCGGCCTTGAAATGCATCAACCGCAGCGTGTGCTCATTGCTAGTGCAGGCACAGACGATGTGGTGGTTTCTTGGGTTGTTATAGGAATCCTGACTCATGTCACTCGCTATGCCGTAGGGGTACGTAATCCCTTATCCGAGGCTAATGCGGGCGTGTGCGCCACATTCCCAACGTGCTCACTCACCAGCCGCCGGATACCGGCAAAGGCACCCTCGGGCGTGGAGTCCAAGAATGACAGTTCGGGATACTCCACACATAGGCCGAGGTAGGCAGGCTCCTCGGTGGACCAGACCACGCGGTATGTGTACGCATCGGCCCGTGATGGCCCTGGAGCTTCGGCTGGCTGCACCTTCAGCCGCAGCCGCAGGGCGCGGGTGATCTTCAGCAGTGTGTCCAATGTGGGGTTGCAATCACCCGTAAGGATGCGGTAGATGCTGGCCCGGCCGATACCCGCCTCACGTGCTAGTGCGCTCATGCTCTCAGACCGGGCGATGTCGCCCAGCATGGCAAGTAGAACCTGTCCGTCTTCCTCTGACGCCGCCTCCAGGTGGTAGGCCGCGTCCTCTACGGTCTGAATGTAGTCCGCCGCATCCCAGGGGGTGAACGTCTCCGGTCTATCCTGTGTCATTGTTTGGTCTCCCTTTCCCGTGCCCTAGCCATCTGTTTGGCCCGCTCGGTATCTCGCCGTTGGCTGCTCTTGTCGCCGCCGCATAGCAGGACGATGATAGTCTCGTCCTCGCGGACGTAATAGAGCCGATAGCCAGGGCCATAGTGGATACGCATCTCCGAGACACTCTCGCCGACTGACCGGACATCCCCGAGGAGACCGTTTGCCACCCGGCCCAACCGCCGGCTGATTCTGGCCGCTGCCCGCCGGTCACTCAGGCCCCTCAGCCACCGGTTAAACGTCTCGCTCCTGACTATCTCTATCACACTCCTATTGTCTCATATATGGAACAGTTTGTCAAGCGGCAGGCGTCAGCTTACAGCCTACCATCGGGTCCCTGCTGCAATGAGACTCCCACCTCGCGGACGTTCGCGGCCTTGCACCGCCCGCAACGCATCTCCCATGGCCTCGACAGCCGTATCGCCAGCACCCGGTTGCATCGCCAGCATCGGGGCTTAAAGTCCGTTTCAAGGGTTGTCGTCCGCTCAG
The DNA here is from genome assembly GCA_965226805.1 of Dehalococcoidia bacterium. Taxonomy (GTDB): domain Bacteria; phylum Chloroflexota; class Dehalococcoidia; order Lucifugimonadales; family JAGWBF01; genus CBDDDW01. Next base: position 33,001 of record CBDDDW010000022.1, on the reverse strand, counting down.
CCATCAGCTTCCTCGATGACCGGGATGGCGACACAGCGGCAGAGTATGTCCGATCCAGGGTGACCCACCCCAGGCGGAGAGTCCCAACGGTGACGGGTGCCGTTGAGGGCAACGTGAGTAGCCCTGACGCGCTCGTCCTCAGCGGTCCGCCAGGTGTATTCCTGTATCCCTAGCTGCTGGTGTCTCGCATGGGTAAACTGACCAACGGCCTTTGAGGTCTGGTCCCTGGTGATCCGGCGCAGGTTGCTGCCCGATACCTTGAACTCTCGGTTCAGCACCTTCGATAGCGCCTGCTGGTCAAAGGGCCGCTGCTAGAACGTCTCGCTCACCCGCTGGGACAGCGTCCCGTGGAACCGCTCAGGAACCGTCCGAATGAGGGAGATGTTCTCCTGACGCCATGCCGACATCAGCGGCTCGATAGCCGAGTCCAAGAGCCTAGGCCGTATGTCGATGCCGAGCGCCGTCCTGAAGGTCTGAATCAGCCTTCGTTTATGGTAGCCCGACACCCTGGCAGAGTGGACCGCCACCTCTTCATCGACCAAACCCCCCATGCGCCAGCGACGAAACACCCCGTCGATAATCTCCAGGGCCAGGGACGTGGCTGAAGCCTCGGATAGGCCAGAGCTAAGCTGGGCCATGAGCGGCGCAAGGACAGCTCTGCGGAGGCTCTTGTCATACACCCGCTCGTCCAGCCGTCTGGGTCCTACTCCGTTGACCTTCCGTGCCATCGACTATTCCATCTCCTCAAGCTCGCCAAAGATCGGGTCTCCGCTCAGGATGACGCGGCCCTCCGACTCGTCGATAATGCCCCCTTGAACCGCCACGTTCACCGCCTCGGCCCTCGTTTTGGCCGCCGTCGCCAGAGCGACCTCCCGGTTCGAGCGGTCGGTGAGCGACTCCTGCATCTCGGCGATCTCCTCAGTGTCGAACCGTAGTACCACGTCTCGGTAGGCCCTGGGCAGCATGGGGACGAACTGCTCCTGCATCTCTGAGGCCAGCAGGTCCCACTCCTGCGTTACCGTGTTGGCGTAGAAGTCCTTGATGGCCGCCTCACGATTGCTGAACGTGGGGTGCTGCGCTCCAGCGAACATCTCCTCCGGCATCCCTAAGCTGTCGGCAACCTGCTCCTTGGCAAGCTGGATGCCCTGGATGAACTCCATGTCCCGGTTGCTAAGGCCGAGGTTCTGGACGCTGCCCTGACCTGGAGCGATGATGGGGCGCTGTGCGTTCTCCATCCCACTGTAACGGTCTGCCAACCGTTCCTGAAACAGCTCAATGTCGCCTGGCACCGGACTTTCGAGGAAGAAGGCCAGATTGCTGACTAGGATGCCGTGCTTGAATAGCTGGTGGTTGAACTCCACCATGTCAAGCTGCATCTGCACCCAGCCGCGCACGGCCTCCAGTGGAGACTGCCCCTTGAAGTGGTCCTGCGGGTTGAAGTAGCGGTCCCAGATCACCTCGTCGGGCAGCATGGCAAACCGCGAGCCGTGCGGGTCGTGGACGTAGCCAGCGATAGTACCGTCCTTGCCCACTACCACCTTCACCTTGTCGGGTCTGAGAGGCCATATCTCCCATGCCGCAGGGTCGGAGGAGCCGCCCTTGTTAATCCACCTGAACGATTGCCCCCATAGGCACAGGTAGGTCTCAACCGCACGCCACATGCGGCTACGGGTCCAATCCTGATTCACCCGATCAAGGAGTCCCTGCACAGGGTCGGCCTCACCCACCCACTCCAACTCATCGTCAGAGTCCAGGCGGTAGACCTTGAGCCGGGCGCGGGCAACGGCGTCAGACCTGAGCTTTATCGCCCTGTAGACCGGGACAGAGGTGCGGTAGTAGCCCTCCACACCACCCGACTGTCTCTTGCCGAGGTTGTTCAGCCACTCCTCGATCTGCTTCGTGGCAAGCCCCGTGCCGTTACTGACCTGGGACATGGCGGCGTAGGGTTCGTTGGCGCGCTGGACGCCGCCTTTGGGCCGTCTCACCAAGCCCAACATGCCCCGCATCGCCAGCATCTGTCGTCCAAGTATCATCTCTCTGTTCCTCCCATACGCAGAAGCGCTGTGGCAACTTCGGGTTCCGGGAACCCGAAGTTGAATATCCACCTATACATAGAACCCCCCAATGCCTCCAGCCCTGCCCATGAACTGCGTGAGACAGCCGACGAAGGCGTCCACCTGGTCGTCGTGAACTCCGTTGGGGAAGGCCGCGAGCTCCTCGCGGAAAGCCTGAAGCCACGGGGCTATCCTTGGGAGCGTGATCTTCTTGGCCTCCACTGTGCCCGTCACCTTGTTCGCCCTCAGAACCTTATCTCCCACGGGCTTGACTGGCAGCACCGGCAGCCTGGTCTCCCGCCGGAGGCTCTGGACCACCGACTGCCCGCTGGCCGCGTCCTCTACGAAGATCGCCGACGGCTTGTGCTCTTTGGCCTGGGCTTGCATAGCCCTCAGCAGGTCGGGGTACTCGACGCGGTTGCGCCATACGTCCAGCACCGCGTAGCCGTTGGGAGTCGTCGTCATGGTGCAACACACCGAGTAATCGTTCTGCTCGCCAGTCTTGAAGGCCGTGTCCCAGAACTGGAATACTCGATCTCCCGGCTCCACCTTTTCCTTAAAGACCCACCATTGGTCTCGGAAGACGCTACCCCCCTGTCGGGACGGGCGCTGCTGGTAGAGCCCCGGCCAGTCCTGGGGGCCAACGTCCAGCCTGGCCGCTGCTAGGGCGCTAGCGTCGTAGCGTTCAGGCCATAGCGGAGCGTCTTCCTCTCGTCCCAGAGGGTCGCCGGGCTCGGCCAATGCAGGGAGTCGTATGTGCTCCCATCGGTCGCTCTCTTGTTCTCCTTCCAGGAACTCGTCGCTCAGCAGTCGGCCTATGAGGTCGTCTTCATGCCACCTCGTGGCGACGATGATGACGGAGCCCCCCGGCTCCAGCCTGGTGCGGGCTGTCGAGCGCCACCACTCCCACAGGTGGTTGCGCATTGTGATGCTGTCCGCTTCCTGCCGGTTCTTGATCGGGTCATCCAGAATCAGCAGGTCGAAGCCGTACCCCGTGAAGGGGCCGCCGACGCCGGCAGCCATCATTCCGCCTCCCGCTGATAGCTGCCACTGCGACGCCCTGTTCAGGTCGTCCCGAACCCGAAGGCCCAACTGCGCCTGGTTCTCTACCACCGAGTCCCTAGCCTTACGGCCCCAGGTTCCAGCGAAGTCGGCGGCGTAGCTGGCCAGGCCCACGTTCTTCCACGGCCAGTTGGCCAGGAACCACACCGGTGTCCAGTGAGAGAGCATTTCACTCTTCCCGTGCCTCGGAGGCATGGAGACAATGAGGCGCAACGGCCTCTCAACCAGCGATGCGACCTTCTGGGAGATCAGGTCAAGGTGGGCCTGTCGCACCCACTGACCTTTAGACCACCTAGCCGCTGTTGCCGCTGGACTGGCTCTCCAGGCGTTGACTAAGAACGTCGAGAGCGTGTCGTGTGTCAGGGTCGATAAGGGCATCTGTCACAATCCTCGCACTAATTTCTAGGGCCTCCCCCCCAGGGCCAACCAACTCCGTCCGTGTGGTCCTTGAGCTGATACCGAGTGAGGTCAGCTCCAGCTCGGCGCTGACCCGCAGTAGGCGGTCCAACGTAGCCGGAGTGATGTCGTCTGGTTCAAGAGACTGCATCCGCTCATAGACCTTGGACAGGAGCAGTCTCGCTAGCTGTAAGTGGCGCTGTCGGGTGTCCTTGATCTCCTGCTCGTGGTCCAGACGGGCTCGGCGTTCAAGTTCGTCGTCGTATTGCTGAGCACGCAAGACCCAGTTCCATCGACTGCTCCAGCGATTGAGCAAGGTCGTGGTTTTGCCCAACCCCTGCGCAACTTTTGCGATACTGCGACTACTGCCCATGTCCCGGTAGCCGCAGAACGCCTCGTATGCTTGACGGGTCTCATAAGGCACCCTCTCCCAAGGGAGCCTACTGCTAGTCATCCTTCGCCTCTTCCCCTTCGGCAGCAATAGCCTCAAGCCTGCTGTTCTGCTCCAGCGCGACCTCAGAGAGCAGGGCAAGGGCCGTGCCGATATTCCGTATGTCCCTCAAGCGAGCGTACTTCAGGGCCGCCTCCATGAACCTTTCATACTGCTCAACGCCGGCAACTCCAACCAGATCGGACGGGGGAATCGCGTCTATCAGGTCGGTGAAGTTCTTGAGCTGATGGGGCAGGAAGGTGAGCGTTACCGTCTTCCAGCCCATGTCCATGTACGGCGTGATGCCCGACTCCAAGTCCACAAGCGGTAGCTCAAGCAGGTCATCGGCCAGCCCCGATGCGAGAATCAGGTCAGGGGTATCCAAGATGCTGAACAGGCGGCGAAGCGTTTCAGGGTCGTCGAAGCCCTGAATGCGGTTGTGGGCAAGCTGCTTGGCGACGATCTCGCTGCGCGACAAGCCCGACTCGTCCACGAGCACGGGGGCCTCGGTAACCCCCGCCTCCCTCGCCGCCCGGACCCTGTGGTGCCCGCTGACTATCTCCGCCTGCCCGTTATTGAGGACGCAGTAGGGAACACTCTCCAGACGGCCCCGGTTGCGGATGTTGTTGACCAGCGTGTTGTGCTCCGAGGTCGGCAGGATGCGGGCATTCACGTCCTGCTCACGCAGCTTGTCGAGGAGAGCCATGTAGAGCTTCATGCCGTCCCCCAGGTCGGCAATAAGGCTGAGCCCAGTGGACTCAGGGTCTACACTGGCTGCAGCTGTCTTTTTCTGCTCGCTTTTCGCCATCGTTCCTCATCCTTAAACCATAGTTTCAAGATTTCATCCCACGTCTCCTCCATGAGGGGGCCGTTATAGATCAGTCTGAAGCCGTGATGCGGGTCCTTCTTGCGCTTAACCAGCTTCATAATGCCCCGGTACTCCTTGGCCTCTGGATACTGCGTGAGCTGCGCTGTCACCAGGTGGTCGCACCGGGCCAGGGCGATGTCAGGCAGGACAACGGACAGGGACTGGCGCGTCATGGCCAAGCGGCTGAGAAGCCGGTTCAGCCGTAGGTCCGGCCTTGGCACGCACATGCCGTAGACGATGGCCACCGCACTGGAGTCCTTGCCGAAGGCCCCCGCCGAGGTCACATACGACGGGTCATAGCCGAACACCCCGGCCAGGTAGCCATCCAGAAGCATCGCCAGGTTCAGAGCGCACTGACCGCCCACGAATTTGTGCGTCCATAGCGCTCGGTGGTAGTTTCCAACATCGGCGGGGATGGAGACGACATCAACCCGCGAAGAATCAGAGACGGGGTAGTTCTCAGGCAGAAGCCTGAAATCTCCACGCTCAATCGGATAGCCAGACCAGGGAACAACCAGAGCCCCGCCGACGTAGCGCTTCATCTCGTCGGGACGGTTCGAGACGATGTAGTAGTTCACGCTGCGGGCGACACCCGTGTCTCCCTTGCCCTTCCTCATGCTACCCCGAACGACAAAGGCTCCCTCAACCTCGAAGCCGCTCTGGTTCTCCTCGTAGATGGACAGCAGGGCCTTGGATCGCTCCATGTAGCCCTTCAAGCGCTCGTAGCCTGCCACGGGATCGAAGACCTGGTAGGTGGGTTCCTTCCAGTGGACACGATCCCTTGTGTCGTAGAACTTCTCGTAGCCGGCCTTGGTCGAGGGAGGGTTCAGCGAGACCAGGGTATGCGGGTCGTCGATCACTTCGTCCAGATGGTCGAACAGGTCGAGCGGGCGGTAGTTCAAGCCTCCGATGGAGGACCTGCCCCTATCGAGCTGCTGATTGATCGTATCGAGGTGGTGCTGCTTGTCCAGTCGCATCGCGCGGGCGATCTCGCTCCAGTAGATGCGCTGCGACTTCGCCTCAGCCCGGCAGACCGCCTCGGCCCAGATAACGGTAGCGGGGTCGCCGAGGTCCTCATGGTCGAAGCCGTCTATCTGGACCTCAAGGTGGTCTACGCGCTGCCCCATGAGCGCGTTGCCCATCACGGCGCTGAAAAGAACAACGTCGCTGGCCTCCATCTGATTCGGAAGCCACCCGGCCTGCCGAGACATATGGCACATGGCCATAGACCCGGCGGCGGGCTCGACGAAGCGTGTGTAACCCGTCTGCCTAGTCTTCGCAAAGGCCAGCTTCAGAAACTTGAACTCCGAGTCCACTCCGCTATTGATAAACAGCAGACCGGGCGTGAGAAAACCTGTGCCCGCCAAGCGCCCTCCTGTTGGACCGCCTGGAAGGACTCGAACCTTCGACCTACTGCTGAGAAAGCAGTCGCTCTAATCCACTGAGCTACAGGCGGCGAAATCTCCTGACACCAAATACAAAGCGCCTACTCAATAGGATGAGTAGGCGCTATCCAGTCGCGCACTGTTTCGGCGCACTAGGCGCACAGAGTATTTGTTCTTGTCGCTAGGCTTTCACGCCTAACACCGAGACATGGGCTACGAGCTGCTGGAAGGTCAGCACAGTCACGTGGCGTTCGCCTCCGTGCCTCGACTCGACCCTAACAAGCTCCTTCTCTGGGTCGAACGTCATGGCCGGTCGGCTACACTCGTCACATACCAACACCGATCTATTCTCCATGTCCCCCTCGAAACCCGCTACAGGCCGCTCCCGGACTCTATTATAGAACATCTTGTTTGCAGCCTCTTCCGATTCACACGAGATGGCTGACTTCCAGCCCGGCAACCGACTTCTTCATTCGCTCAGCCACGTACTCTCGGTGGCAGGACGTGTAACGCTTCTCCGCGCACATGATGGCCGTCGGTCCTTCAACCAGGATGGCCGCAAGCGCCTCCAGTCCAGCAGGCTCGTCGTTCAATAGGTCGCTTCGAGCGGCTGTGGAAGAGTCTTGCCAGTTGGCTGCCCCTAGTGTCCAGAGATGCACGTACTCGATGCCCTCAGCCGAAAGCCACTGCGCCAGCGAGCTCTTAGAAAAGCCTGGAATCCGACTGCTAGGCCGACTCCTGATGTCCACCAAGGTCTTGACCCCCGCAGACTTCAACATCCCTGCCATCTCCCGTGGGCCTCGGCCACCATAGCCGATGGTATAAAGACACTTGTTCGCATCCATGTAGTCATTATGACATACATTCCCAGAGTCGCAAGCATGTTGTCCGTTCCAGCGCAACAATCTTTCCGAATCGGACAAATAGTCGATCAGGTCCGCCTGCCGTTCCAGGTTCGGGTGCTCCGTCGCCGGACTTCCCACGACGTGTGACGCACCCGTTGCTATGTTCCATTTGTACTGACCACTTCTCGTATCCACTTAGTTGCTTACCTCCACAAGGTTTCGTATACGAACGTCTCGCAACGCTCTTTTGATTCTTGAAAGCTGCTGGATCGAAACATCGACCTGTGCCTCCACAACAACCGCCTCCGCCTCGAACGCCTTCTGTAACAGGCCGGGTTGGTCCTCCTCCATGCGCTGAATGCGGGCCAGGGTACGACCAATCTGGGCAAACGCCTGTCCGAAGGTCTGCACGGCCCTGATTTGCTCCTTGCTGAGCTTCGTTTCTGGGAACATCTCTGCCTGAGACTCTTCGGCCAGAACGTGGCGACAGAACTGGGTCACCTCGTCCGTGTTGAGGTTCTCGCTCGTGATAGCTCTCAGGACACGCCCCTGGCCATCAGGACTCAGCTTCGCTATCTCGTAGCACATGGAGGGCTTGATATGCCCCAGGGCCACCAGCTCTAACACGTCCTCGCGGGCATCCAACATCTTGACCCGCCAGGCTATTTGGCTAGGGGCTATTCCGGTTGCGTCGCTCAGCTCCTTCAGGGTGTAGCCCTCGTCCTGCATCCTCTGGAGCGCACGGGCCTCCTCCACGGGGTTCAGGTCTTGCCGGACGATGTTCTCCAGGAGTTGGAGCTTTGCAGCCTCTCCGAGGGTCACGTCCGAGCGAACGATGGCCGGAATCGTCTTCCACCCCAGGAGGCAGGCAGCCCGCCAGCGCCGCTCGCCGGCGATGAGGATGTAGCCGCTGCCGTTTGGCCTCACCACGACGGGTTGGAGCAGGCCGTTACTGTCCATGCTCCCTGCCAGCTCCTGAAGCGCAGCGTCGGCGAAGTGCTTCCGAGGCTGGTCGGGGTCCGGCCTCACACGCCGAAGCTCGATTGTTTGATAGGCCGGAGCCTCTAGAGTATCCGTGACCATTGGCTGGTCTCCTTTGCAACAGGATGGCCCCACTGGGCATCTTCGTAGCCCGCAACCCTGGTCCATGCCAGCTTCCGAAGAACGTCTAGGAACGCCTTGGCGCTGCTGGTAGCCCATCCGGGATGCTCGCAGCTCTGGTACTCGTAACAGTCCGTCGCCTTGAGTATCTGGGCAGGGTTCCATATGCAGCCAACCGTGGTGTCCTCGTGGAAGTAGACGTAGCCGCCTTCATCTATCGGACCCGGCAGTCCCTCATGCTTAGAATCGCTATACCTATAGGCCACTGACTCCACGTTCTCGTCCCAGAGCATCTGACCTACCTCAGTGGCGTTCCTATCGTCCAGCCAGTGGCTCTCGCCGTCGTGGTACCAGCGCATCTTATGGCCCTGATGGTGCTGGAACGCCGCCTCAAGCCCAGACTGAACCAGGTATTGAATGGTCTCCCGGTCTACGATGTATGCGCTCATCTTTCTCCTCCTTATCAGGCTGGCTCATCGGCGGCGGGAGCCTATCCCCACCGGACCCGCCGTAGCAGGTTTCGCCTACCACCAACTCGCCTTCACCCATACGCTCTGTGCCTTACGCTCCCGCCATACCGGGTCGTCCGCAGCATCCTCGCGCCACCAGTAGCCGCGTCCGTCGAAGACATCCCGAAGATTGCCGTCAACGATGGCTGCCACATGCTTTGCGGTGCTGACGATGCAGTCGCCGTATTGCTCATGGGCCTCACTGTACGTCGGCCGCGCACCCGGTGGCAGTTTGACCTTCACCAGATCGTAGTCACGATACACGGGCTGCCAAACCTTGCTGAGCAACCCATCACGCGCCGACCGCTTGCCAGCCTTCAGCTTGTTCGCGTGGGCGAGATCGAGGTAGACCAGCTTGTAGTCGTTGTTGGTCAGGATCGCCAGCGCCCGCGCCACGCAGTCACCAGCACTTTGGCCGTTGTATCCGGCGTCAGCGCGCCCGCCGTCGTCGTAGGTGTATCTGATCATTGTCGTCCTCCTCCGGGTTTCGCCTCTAGCGTCCATAGCTGGGACTGTAATCGCCAGGCAGTATCCGCACCCATCTAGGCGTTCGCGGATTCCTCATCGCATAAGCTGCGGCTCTCGCCATGTACCTCAAGCACTCGAAGCAACTAACCAGCGTTCCGTCTGTAGCCCAGAGATCGCTACCATCCTCTACGATTGTGTGCCCGCACATCATCGTCTCTGCGTTGATACCGAAGTGCGTCGTTGTCATCTCTGCGTTCCTCCTGTCTTTCTCTCCAGGCCCTAAAACAGGTCCTTGATCTGCTCGTCCAGGGACCGCCCGTCGCCCACCGGGGCGGGCTCCTGGGGCTGCTGTGGCTGAGATTCCTTGTAGAGGTCCACAGCCAGCATGTGTTTGCACCAGCCTTTATGAATGTCCCTCCGGTATCGAGCGTCCTCGCAGGTGCAATGGCCATTGACCAGGTAGAAACCACCAACTCCGGCCCGGACCAGGTAGTGAGAGTCGGCTCCGAGGACTGGCTCGACCTTGCCCCCGGCGACCAATTGGCGCGCCCTTTCGAGTCTTTTCCCTAGCTCCTCGATCTGCTTGACGGGACTGGTGTTTGTCACCATTTCCTACCCCCTGGTTGAGTATGATTTAATATAGCTTTATTATATAGTGTTACACTGTGATTGTCAAGCGATTAGCCTAGTATTTTGCAGTGAGTTTCAGGCGCAGTTTTACACTGCAAACGCCTACGGTGAAGGAGATCGCGGTGAGGTCTACGAGTGGCGTCGCCGACCACTACCCTAAGCGGGCGTGGCGCGGCCCGACGGTCACGGGGGCGATAGCGAAGGATCGGTTAGTTCTAGGGGGCAGAACGGCGACCTTGTGGGTCGCCGAGAGGGGTAAGCGGGCGATGCTAGTCTGCGTGGCCCGCTAGAGCTAAGTGGAGAGGGCGGGGAGTAGGGTCAGTCGGCTCTTAGGGGAATAGGGGTCGCAGCCTTTTCTGTCATCTTCTCGATGGGTTCCAGGCGCAGCCGTAGACCCAGGGCACAGGCTACCTTCATCACCGTGGCGAGAGATGGGTTGCCGTTTTCAGACAGCGCCTCGTAGAGATGGCCCCGATTGAGCCCTGTATCGCGGGCCAGGGCGCTCATCCCTTTGCTCTTGGCAATCGCGCTGAGAACCGAGCAGATGACAGTGCCATCCCCAGGGTCCTCTTCAGCCGCGGCCTCTAGGACTCCACGAGCTCGCTCCTCAGAGTCGATATAGTCTTCCAGTTTCCAGACTGTATAAGTCTCAGCCATGTTGCCTCCTCCTGTCGGCGGCCATCTTCTTTGCCCGTTCGATATCCCGCCGTTGCCTACTCTTATCACCACCGCACAGCACAACGATTATGTCCTGGCCCTCACGGATGAAGTAGAGGCGGTAACCAGGACCGGACCTGATGCGCATTTCGGAGACACCATCACCCACCGAACGCACATCCCCCAGGTGACCGTAGGTTGCTCGGTGCAGCCGCACGGCGATAAGGTCAGCCGCCTTCTTGTCCCGCAGACGGCGAAGCCACCGCCTGAACGTCTCCGCCTGTATTACTTGAGTCATGTATCTCCCTATCTATTGTACGGTGTAGCCTACACGATGTCAATAGGGTTAGCAGTATCTGAAACCGATTGACAGATGTAGTGCTACGCTGTATAGTGGAAGCCATGAACGACATCCAAGAGCTTCTGGCACAGCTACGAGAGAAGAAGTGGACCGACGCCGCCATATCGGATGAGCTGGGGGTACACTTGGTTACGGTGCAGACCTGGCGTAGTGGGAAGTTCTATCCGAGCAACGCAAAACCTGTCGCTTTAGCGCTCAGAGAGCTACTGAGGCGAAAGAGGATTCCCAAGCAGAAGCGGGGTAGCCGCTACTCAGGCCGAATGCGGACCGTTGAAGCGCCGCCGGAGAATGACGGGCAAACGTAGGTCCGAACTACTCGTCTAGATCACTGCCCCAGGGAAGCCGTCCAAGTGTTCACGTTACTCCCAGCCCCACTTGAACCATTCAAAGAGTCTCACATCAGCACCTCCATGATCTCGTCCCAATGTCTTGGCCGATACAGGTAATACTCGACGCCCGGACACGCTTCAAAGGCGTCTTTCCAGTCTTTGTGGTTCGGTAGCGCACGGCCTGTCCTGGGGCTGAATCGCCGCCTCGTATCCAACCGGCCCTTTTCGCTCTTGAGCTCCATGAAGATGACTCGCGGCGGTCGCACGAGCAGCAGGTCGGGAACACCTGGCTCAGACCGCTGGGGTAGCGTCATGTGGCTGACCATCCACCCGCGCATCCGGGCGGCCCGGACAACCTGGGCCTGGAACTCCGTCTCGGTTATGGCAGCGTCGATGACCGAGCGGCCTAGCATCCGCTAGCTCCTGCGCTCCGGCGGCATCCAGGGCCAGCCCAAGAGCCGGAAGACCGTCTCCTCGTCAGGGCACTCGATCTCGGTACCCCCTTGGTCCGTCACGCCACCGTAGGCATGGCCCCGCATCCCCAGCTCGCGGAATCGGGACATCATGCGAACGTTGAACTCCTTCGGCCCGGTCCTCACCACGAGGCTCATACCCCAGTTCTTGATGGAGGAACTGAACACGTCCACCGGAATGCCGCTGGGCACGTGGACCAGGAGCTTGTTGTGCTCACCGTAGCTGTATCTCCCCGACTTGTTCGCCCTTTTCTTGAGAACCGACCCGTCCGCGACCAGCGCGTCGAGCTTCTTGTTTAGGAAGTACCAGTTCGTGACCGCTCTGCCGAACAGGTCAGCAGCGCTCGTGACCTTCGAGGCGCAAAGCAACTCGATGTCTTTGACGTGGGGCTTCTGGCGGCGGATGGACCCTGCCACAGCGATCCGCTCGCAGTGGGGAGCGGAGCAGGCGCACGAGTTGATCCGCCACCTCTTTAGCTAACGCCAGGCCATATCGGTCGTTCATCTTTCTCTCTCTTTTCCCTCACCGTTTTCGGATTCCGTTCTTTAGGGGACATACCTCATCCCCCCCTCCCCTCCACCCAGACGACCACCCGTCTTAAATCTCTACTCGCTAAGCGCGAGTTCCCTCGTTCGCTGTACCTTTGAAGGGCCATCAACTATCCCTACTAACGGCGTCACTCACCGCCTTCATCCAGCCTCGCGGGTTGTCCGCAGCACCTTGTTTACACTCGCTATGTGCGTGCGATTGAGGGGCAGTTTTCACCCTCCCCCTAGACGGCGGCTCCCAAACAGGGAGCATGTAGGCGGTCTCGCCGGCTGGACTGAGAATCGGGAGGGCCGCCATTGACGTACTTGGCCTTGCGGTAACAGAAGCTATCTACCCTCCTTCAACGCCTGGTGATAGAACGTCGTTATGAAGTCCTCCAGGGATACAGGCATCAGGCAACCACCTACCTTCGGGGAATCGCGGTCATATGAACTTCCCTGATAGCATCCGCCAGCGCCTCCACTCCGTGGCTCAGCATGTAGTCGTTCGCGTCCGTACCTGGCTCTTCGGGCATCCAGTAGGGAAGCCCTGTCTGTTGCGCCGCCCACTCTCCAGCGCCCGATTCGTCGTTATCTGCGATGACCATCGACCGCCGACTGGACCGCGCCACCTTCGGGATGTTCCCGGCGCTGAAACAGACCCACACCTCGCAGTGCTGGTCCCGGCACAGCCGCTTGAGGGCAGCCCTCACCGACAGGGCCGTGGCATACCCCTCGCAGTAATAGCGCTCAGCCCCCCTGCCGATCTTGTAGACCGCCTCCGACGCCTTGCCCCCTGGGAGGAACTTCTTAGACCCATCGGGAGCGATCATCTGGACCGATTGGAGACGGTGATAGTCGCGGTAGTGACGCATCGGGATCAGCAAGTTGCCGGCCAGCACAAGGCCCCCCTGTTCAGGGAAGCCCTTGACTACCAGATAGGGGTGCGCACACGGCACGTCGGCATTCCTGTGGCCGTTACGGGGGCGAGGATCGACGTACTCGGCCTGCATGAGCATCCTTTCAGCCTTCGCCGCCGCGTCCGCCTCACGGCGCTTGCGCTTGGCTTCTTCACGTCCCATAGCTTCCATCCACAGCCGCCTCTCCTCGGCGCTTAGCTGATGCCTTGCCGGGGCTTCACCGAACCAGCCATACTCCTTGGCCAGGTAGTAGAGCGAGGCAATCGTGATACCCCCGTTGGGCTTGACGGAGCGCCAGACGGCCCTGGCGTCGGCGGGCTTGTAACGCTCGGACCGTTGGGACCATGAGTCCCATAGAGCGAATCCTGCATCGCCCAACTCCGACTTGATGGCCATGCCCATCTGGACCCACGTATCTCTATCGTCGGGGCTGATCGACCAGAGTGCGGCCTGAAGGGCGTTGGTCACAGCGCCATCCTTGCCTGCTCCTTGGGCGGCTGATGCCCCATGCAGTGGTCTCGGCCAAAGCCAATGGCTAGGGCGTGGCTCTCGCACATCCAGGCGTTGCAGGTGTTGCCCCAATGGTCGATCACGTAGTCGCACTGGAGCGTCGGAGTGCCTGCAGTTCCCGTGCCAACTCCCCACATCGGCCGCCCAAGCGGTGCCTGCAATCCCCGCGCCAACTCCCACATCGGCCGCCCAAGCGGTGCCTGCAATCCCCGCGCCAACTCCCACATCGGCCGCCCAAGCGGTGCCTGCAATCCCCGCGCCAACGCCGACACCTACAGCTAAGTCAGCTCAGGCCATCTTTGCCGATGCAAAACTGGATGCAGCCATAAGGGAGGCCCTGGGCAAGGCACCGGGCGAGTACATAACGGCAGAGCTACTGGCTCGGCTTACGGAGCTGAATGCTGAAGACAGGGGCATTTCCGACCTTTCCGGTCTGGAGGATGCCACCAACCTGACCTCGCTCATGCTTGGGGGGAACCAGATAATCGACATCTCCCACCTGACCTCCCTCACCAAATTGACCACGCTCAGGCTAGGGGGAAACCAGATAAGCGACGTCTCCACCCTGGCCTCCCTCACCAACCTGACTTGGCTTTCGACCTTGAGAGGAACCAGGTAAGGGACATCTCGACGCTGGCCTCCCTCACGAACCTGACCACGTTGGGGCTTGGGGGGAGCCAGATAAGCGACGTCACACCCCTGGCCTCCCTCACCAACCTGACCTCGCTCGAGCTTTGGGACAACGAGATAAGCGACATCTCTCCTCTGCTGGCGAACAGCGGGCTGGGCAAGGGAGACGAGGTACGGCTTGAAAACAACAACCTCGATCTGTCGGAAGGTTCTGAAGACCTGGAAAATATCAGGCTGCTAGAAGCGCGGGGAGTGGAGGTTCAATACTAGGGTCCACCTGAATGTGTGGGAGAACCGGTGAAACACTCGATCAGATGTGGCAGAAGATATGAGCGTTGAAGGCCGTTCCAGACTTCCAGGGTGGATCTGGGTTGTTGACTCAACGGAGCGGAGACAGTATTGTGGGTGGGCGGGCCGAATACCAATAGCTGAGGCCGAGGTGCTGGGACTCAGACCTACGCCTATGTGAGCTCTGGTACAAGTGGCTAGCCGCACCATGATCAAACATCTTCCTCCGAGGACGGCCGTAGTCTAATAAATCGATCGCAGCGGTATCCCTGAGTACTCACCCTCTCGGAGACCGCTCTGAGCTTCCGAGGGCTGGCTGAGCATACCCAAGTTCCTAAAACTTTGTGGAATGTGGACAGTCTGGACAAGAATTTGGTGGATCAACTGAACGACACGGCAATAAAAGACGACATCGTACTCGAGGTACAGGACCTCCGCACTCATTTCCAGACGCGTTGGGGTACTGTAAAGGCGGTGGACGGGGTTAGCTTCGAATTACGACGGGGCGAGACCCTTGGTATCGTCGGGGAATCGGGTTCCGGCAAGTCTGTCACCGCCCTTTCGCTAATGCGTCTCGTCCCCTCCCCACCGGGACGCATAGTGGGGGGCAAGGTCATACTGGAGGGCCAGAACATACTGCAGCTCTCAGACAATGAGATGGGGCATGTCCGGGGCAGCAAGATCGGCATCATCCTCCAGGACCCAATGACCTCCCTGAACCCGGTATTCTCGATAGGGGACCAGGTCCAGGAGGCCATCAGGATACATCAGCACCTCCCCAAGAAGAGCGTGATCGAGAAATGCCTGGACGTGTTGCGAAGGGTAAAGATACCCGCGGCCGAAGTTCGAGTAAAAGACTATCCCCATCAGATGAGCGGCGGGATGCGCCAGAGGGTAGTTGGGGCCATAGGCATATCATGTCAGCCTCTGGTCCTCATAGCCGATGAGCCAACCACTTCCCTGGACGTAACGATCCAGGCCCAATACCTTCGATTGCTGAATGATTTACAGGAGGAGTCGGACCTGTCCTTGATTTTCATTACCCACGACTTCGGCGTAGTCGCCAAAATGTGCGACCGGGTGGCGGTCATGTACGCCGGGAGAATCGTGGAGCTGGGAGATGTGAGGGACATCTTCAACAATCCCTCTCATCCCTACACCGAAGCTCTGCTGGCCTCGGTGCCCAAGATGGAGGAGGATGTGGAGAGGCTTTACTCGATAGAAGGGCAGCCCCCCACTCTACATGACCTGCCTCCGGGCTGTCCCTTTGCCCCCCGTTGCCCGTATGTCATGGAGCGCTGTCGCGACGAGTACCCCCCCGAGATGCGGGTGCACAAAAAGCATTTCGCTCACTGCTGGAAGCTAGAGTGACTATGGAGGCAACGAGCCAAGGCAATGGACGCGATAACCGGGTGCTGCTGGAAGCCCGTGGCCTAAGGAAATACTTCCCCGTCACCAAGGGCATTGTGTTGTCGAAAGTGACGGCATGGATCAAGGCGGTGGACGGGATATCCTTCGAGGTGCGCCAGGGGGAGACTTTGGGAATCGTGGGAGAGTCCGGGTGCGGCAAGAGCACTACGGCCAAGATGCTCCTGATGCTGGAAAACCCCACAGAGGGCAGCGTCTACCTCCAGGGCCAGGACATCTTCAAAGCCGATGCCTCCACACGAAAGGAGTATCGCCGGTCCGTTCAGGCTGTGTTCCAGGACCCGTGGAGCTCCTTGAATCCCCGGATGAGGGTACGCGACATAGTAGCCGAGCCTATGGTCATTAACTGGCGGTTATCCCGTAACGAAGTGCGGGAACGGATGGAAAAGATGCTCATGGATGTGGGGTTGAACCCATATCACTCCAACCTGTATCCCCACGAGTTCAGCGGGGGCCAGAGGCAGCGGATAGCCATAGCCAGGGCCCTGTCCCTAAACCCGCAGATCATCGTCCTGGACGAACCGGTGTCCGCCCTAGACGTCTCCATAAGGGCTCAGATTATGAACCTGCTCAAGGATCTGCAATCCGAGTACAATGTGAGCTACCTGCTGATTGCACACAATCTGGCCACCGTGAGGTACATGTGCCACTGGGTAGCCGTGATGTACCTCGGAAAGATCGTGGAACTGGCGACGGCGCGAGACCTATTCGCCAACCCCCTCCACCCTTACACCAAGGCGCTGATGTCCGCCGCGTTGCCCTCTCATCCCGACATCGTACGCGAGGAAATAATCCTCTCGGGGGAAGTGCCTTCGCCGCTCAACCCGCCCCCCGGCTGCAATTTCCACACCCGCTGCCCCTCCGTTTTCGACCGATGCCCCGTAGAAGAGCCAGAACTGCGCGAGGTGGCCCCAAATCATCTCGTTTCGTGCCATCTATACTGAGAGCCGCCGCCTCGCAGTTCGCGGTTTTCCCTCTTCTGGCCAGTGCCCTGGTGACCATGTCCATTGGTGCGCCACCACGGTTATGGTCCCTGGGTGGTGCGGCGTGTGGTGGGGTCAAAAGATACCGCGGATCGAGGTCCTGGGCCAACCTTTCACAGGATTCTGAGAGTCCCAGAGCAGGTTGTGCTTGGAAACGACTTTCCACCCAGCAGATCGAGGATTCGGGCCAGCAGTTCCTGAACTGGGTCTGCCTGGCGGGAGCACTGGACGAAATCGGCCTCAAACCCCAGTACGCGGAGCTGGTTGAAACCTGGATCTTCAACTCCCCAAAAGGCGACGGCGATCTTCCAATAGGGGCTAATCAGGGACTCTACGCTTTACAATCGACCGGCGATATGCTAAATTTTTCACAAGTAATGAATGCGGCACTAAAAAGTGACAGGAGAAAATCTAGCGTGGCATCCACCGGTTGGTGGGGTCCGCTACGTTGAACCCGGCGCATACAATCGGAGGTAACACCCATTCTCGGCACACTGATCCGTAAACTCACCACCGTCCTCCCCAGGAGCACCCCAAGCTCATCACCGCCCCCCAGTCCACCGGTTAGCGAGCCTCCCAAGGCGACACTCACCCTCGAACAGGCGACGAAGCCCCCGGCCACGGTGGCATCGCCTCCGTCACCGGCCCCGAAATCAGCAGCGACATACGCGCCCCCTGTCCCGCGAAGGCGCCCTCCATCCGATCGTCCGGCTGCATCCACCCCCAAACCTGTGGACGAGCCGCGGAGCTTCGGCGAGCTGCCGGTCTCGGGTTCGGTGGGACGCGCCCTGGAACGCATGCGATATACAGCGCCTACGCCCGTTCAGGAGGAGGTAATCCCACTGGTGCGGGCAGGGCGAGATGTGGTCGGCCAAGCTCAGACGGGCACCGGCAAGACCGCGGCCTTTGGCATTCCTCTGGTGGAAACCCTGGACCGCGGTGCTCGGGAACCTCAAGCGTTGGTGATGGTACCGACCAGGGAGCTGGCCGTGCAGGTCGCGGGCGAGCTTTCCAGCCTGGGCCAGTTCTGCGGCATTCGGACCGTGGCGATCTATGGAGGCCAGGCCATGAGCCGCCAGCTCGCCGCTTTGCACCGGGGCGTCCACATCGTCGTGGCTACGCCCGGCCGCCTTATGGACCATATGGAACGCCGCACGATCCAAATCGGACGGGTTCGCTCTGTGGTGCTGGACGAGGCGGACCAGATGCTGGATATCGGCTTCGCCGAGGCCATCAGCTACATTCTCCGCCACACTCCCCGCTCCCGCCAGACCTTGCTTTTCTCCGCAACCATACCAGGCCCAATAAAGGGGCTGGCGCGACGCTATCTGAAAGATCCCGCGTGGGTACGGATAGGCGGGGACGCCGAGCCCGTTGATGAGGTAAAGCAAGTCTACTATGAAGTGGCCGAGCGGGACCGCCCATCCGCTTTAGAGGAGTTGTTACTACAACCTGGGCTCGTCAGCCGGGCCTTGGTGTTCCGCAGGACGAAGGCGGGGGTCGACCGGCTGGTGGCTCACATCCAGCGCCGTGGCTACGACGCCCAGGCGATTCACGGCGACATGACCCAAGCCCATAGGGATGGGGTGATGGCACGTTTCCGCTCCGGCGGCCTCCGCATCCTAGTCGCCACCAACGTTGCCGCGCGGGGGTTGGACATCCCAGCCGTGTCACACGTCATAAACTACGACATGCCCGATAACCTGGAGGAGTACGTCCACCGCATCGGCAGGACCGCGCGGATGGGCCGCTTCGGCACCGCCATCACCTTTGTCTCCGAATGGGACTTCGAGGTGCTGGATGTAATCCAGGCCCACGTGGGAGACGATCTGCAGAGAGAGAAGCTGGCCGCTTCTTACGGCTAAGGGACCCTGCGGCCCGGCCTAGCATCCCACCGCCACGGTGGCGTTACGATGCCTGCCAGCCACCACAGTCACGCCCGAAACATTTGACTTCGCGCCTGTCGGCTGATCCATGAAAAGGATCGGGCCCCGGTAAGTCGATATGGATTGCGCAGCCCAGGTCTCCTGCCTCTCGATGCTCGTTTCTAAAGAAGACCTCAAGAATAACCCGTTGCGGGAGCCGGTTTACACCAGATTGTATAGCTAGTCTCGTTGTGGTATAATGTAGGCCGTGGTAGCATTCTGTGTCCCATCCGGCAGCCCACCCTTGAGCGTTCCGCGGAAATCCTCTGGGCTCTTGCAAGTGTCCCTTTTGGACCTCCTCAGGACTCGTCACGCGTTTTGGGCCTCGGTGACCAGACTTTTGCCAACTATTCAAGGAAAGGAGGTCACCGATGGATTACGAAGAGAAGACACTCAGTTGTTTGGACTGCGGTCAATCGTTCATCTTCACCGCTGATGACCAGGCGTATCATGCCGAGAAGGGCTATACCAACGAGCCCAAGCGCTGCCCATCATGCCGCCAGGGACGACGCGACCGAAGAGCGAGCGAAGGCTACGGCGACGGCGACGGGTACTCTCGTGGACCACGTGAGATGTATTCCGTGGTCTGCGCCGAGTGCGGCAAGGACGCGACTGTGCCGTTCCAGCCACGCGGCGACCGACCGGTCTACTGTAGCGATTGCTACAGCAAGCAGGGCGGAAGAACATCGACACGCCGATATTAGGCTAGACTAGTCACTAGGGAGGCGATTTCTCGCCTCCCTAGTGGTCTAAAAGACTCCCTCTGACATACCACCTGGGCCACGTAGCTGGAGCGACAGTACTCTCCACCATCTTCTTAGCAGCACCTTCCTACTTCATCTCCCTCATACACCGCCGGTAGGCGGAGGCTGCCGCATCCCACATTGTCGGAGCTATGACTCTCCAAACGCCGAGCGGTTGGCTGCCACGGAGAGCCCATATCTTCAGGGACTTGCTCCGAATAGAACTCTCAAGACGAAGGAGGGAACCAATGACCACTCAGAGCGTGAACAACTGGGGCCGATGGGGGGCCGATGACGAAAAAGGAATGCTTAATCTGCTCACTCCGGAGACGGTCTTGAAGGCTATGGGGCTTGTGCGCAAGGGGGAGGTGTACAGCCTCGCCGTGCCTCTTGAGCGGGACGGTCCCCAGTATCCGCTGTTCCACAAGACCTGGCTCACGACCTTCTATGATTCCAACCCCTCCCTGGAGAACCGGGTCGTAGGCGACGACGTGATCACTATGCAGAGCCATTCCGGAACCCACATCGACGCCTTGGGACACATGTGGAACAGCGGCCTGATGTACAACCACCATAACCCGGAATACGCAACGGGCTCTGGACTGCTCCGCTGCGGAATCGAGAACGTCCCCTGGATGGTGGGTCGTGGAGTCATGCTGGACATCCCGGCCTCCAAGGGAGTGGAGCACCTCGGGAGGGACGAGGTCGTGACAGTGTCCGACCTGGACGAGTGCTGCGAATCCCAGAGAGTGGCCGTCGAGCCTGGAGACATCCTTCTGATACGCACAGGGTGGTACAAGGTCTTCCAGCAGGACCGGGCCTTGTGGGAGACGGGCGAGCCGGGGCCTGACGACTCGGTGGCCCCCTGGGTCAAAGAAAAGGAGATCGTCGCGCTGGGCGCGGACACACCGGGCGTGGAGGTAATGCACCAGCTACCCGACCCCGCCTGGCACCCCCTGCACCAACGCACACTCCGAGACCTGGGCGTGTACCTGATTGAGAACTTGAACCTGGAAGATCTGGCCGCCCGCCAGATATACGAGTTCCTCTTCGTGGCGGCGCCCATAATGCTCACCGGGGGCACGGGGGCCCCGACTAACCCGCTGGCCATAGTTTAGGGGAGAACCCTGCAGAGGGGTCCGCTGCCCGCGCTAGGACTCCCCGTTCCAGGAATGCCGTAACGCGACGCTAGAACTGAGTCTGCTGGGCCATGCTCGTATAGGTCGCCGGCGTGACGGTAAGCAGTCCCGCGTCGACAGGAAGCACCACGCCCGTGACCCAGCGGGCTTCATCACTGGCCAGGTAAAGGGCCGCGTAAGCTACATCCCAGGCGTTGCCTTCGGTCCCTAGGGGCGCCGAGTCCCTGCGGTGCGCCCTCAGGTCGGCGTTCATGCGGGGGGCCACCAAAGGAGTGTAGACGAAGCCGGGGGCGATTGCGTTGACCCGAACGTTGTCCCGGCCGTGGTCGGCGGCCATCGATAGGGTGAGCCCAATCACGGCGGCTTTGGTCGTAGTGTAGGGGGTGCTGCTATGGGCGCGCAGCCCCGCGATGGAGGATATGTTTATGATGGAGCCTCCACCTCCTTCAATCATCCTGGGAATCGCCGCACGGCTCGCGAGTATCATGCTTTTCAGGTTGATATTGATCACTCGGTCCCAGGTCTCATCGCTCACGTCCAGCACCGACCCCCGCTGGGACACCCCCACGTTGTTATCCAGGATATCCAAGCGGCCGTATCGTTTCACGGCGGCCTCTACCATAGCCGTGCATTCGTCGCTATCGGTGACATCAGCCTGGAAGACCGTTGCGTCACCACCCTCATCGTCGATCAATGCCAGCGTCTCCTCTGCCCGCGCAATCGTCATGTCCACCAGCAGTACCCTGGCGCCCTCTCTGGCGAAGACGACGGCGGCCGCCTTGCCGTTGCCCACCCCCTCGCCGCTGGACCCGGCGCCGGTGACGATTGCCACTTTCCCTTCCAGTCTGGGGCTTCTTTCTGGCATTAAGCTGTTCCCTCCCTAGTGGTCAGTCCCTAGCAGGGTGCTGAAAACCTCTTTCGACCATCCCCCTGACTCTCTTCCCTTCGGCAGGCTCAGGACGGGCCTGGCCAGGAATGGGGAGAGACTAATATCTGAGGGACACCCTCAGACTCCCGGCAAAGGGGCTTCGCCCCTCTGCACACCCCTTTCCTGAACAGCCTGCTCGAGTGATGGTCGCTTCTTCTGCCACCACTTCGGCATGCTCCCGGTAAACTCGGCGAAGGGTCTGAGGAGGTGGCACATCCTTCCTGTGAGCCGAGCGCTAGTCCCTATGGTCTCAGCACTTGGGTAAAGCTCGAGAGATCGCCTACGTGTTCTAGCTCCCGCACGGCCGTGACTACACGCTGAGCGCCCTCCTGGCCGAGTGTCTCTTGCGACAGGCTCGTGAACTTGGCGATGGACTCCTCCCAGGTCAGAGGGTTCTCAGGTTCGCCCTTGGGATAGGGGACCTCCACGCTGAGCTTCTGGCCGTTCTTCGTGGCAAGCTCCAGCCGGCACGCCATCGGCGGCATCTCCTCGCTAGGCCAGCATGTCGTGACGCTCATCAGGTCTTGTAGCGTGGCGTCCTGGAGCTTTTCGTAGGTTTGCCAGTTTAGGTCCCCGTATACAGCGCCCACCGCCGCCGCGAAATACACGCTGAACTGTCCCAACACTGGCGTCGTGGGTCTTCGCTTCAGGTCGACGGGCTCTCCCACGATACTGTGGCCCACGGGATTGATGTAGACGTCCATCGACGCTATGTCGCCCGGCGACAGCCGGTGCTCTTGGACCAGATCCCTGACCGCGCCAATCACCGAGTGGTTGTACCTGCAACACGGGTAGGGCTTGATCCCCGTGTACATCACCTCGAATTCGGTGCCGAGCCCGGCTATCTCGGCAGGGTCCCAGCCGTTGGCCGAGTAGCTAAAGAAGTAGCCGAAGCGCCCTTCGAGGGGAGAGGAGGCGCCCAGAAACCCGCGCCGGGCCAGGGTCAGGGCAAAGATGGCGTTGTGGGCGGCCATGCCCACGTGAAAGGGCTTGTTCCAACCCCCGAACTCGACGAACTGCTGCGAACCCGCGGCCTGGCTGACATTGATGCCCATCGCGTTGATGGCTTCATCCCTGCTGAGGCCCAACAACTTCGCGGCGGCCACCGTCGCCGCGAAGATGCCTGTGGTCGCGGTGGGGTGAAGCCCTCGCTTGTGGATGCCTCCCTTCACCGCCTTGCCAAGCTTGTTCGCGACGTCGTATCCCGCCACGGCTGCCGTCAGGAGATCACGCCCGCTGTAACCATTTTCCTCGGCCACGGCCATCAGGGTGGAAAATACGGGCGCCCCTGGGTGCATGACGGCGTCTCGATGGGTATCGTCGAAGTCCATGGCGTGGGCGAAAGCCCCGTTCAGGAGCGCGGCATAGTGGGAGGGGAATCGCTCCCCGTCTCCCACGACGGTACAGGGGCCCCGCTGGCCATTGGAGAGATCGTTCACAGCCCCCATGATGGAGGGGCTTGCTTCGGCGAAGCGCCGTCCTCCAAAAGCCACTCCCAAGTAGTCCAGGAAAAGCTGCTTTGTCTTGTCAAGCACCTCCGGAGGGATACTCTCGTGGCCAAGACCCAGGGTGTAATCTACTAGGTCCTCGGTTAATAACTTGCTTTGAATCGCCATAGCGACGACCTCCTCTCTGACTGGGCCACAGGATGCCGTACCGGCCAGCACAAGAAATGATACTATTCAGCGCCTGATTTGGCTACGGGGAAAGTTGCGATGCCGCTTGGGTTCCAGAGGCCGGCCGGTCCGAACCCATCCTGAGATGCTGGACATAGCAGTGGACGTTAAATATAATGTCTAAAGCTAGCCGGAGGACGAAAGCCGTTGTCTATCTCTGCTCGAAAGCAGCGGGCCGAGACACAATTGAGAGTGAAGGTACGCTTCTTCGCCTTATACCGCGAACGGGCGGGCATCAGTCAGCTGGACTTAGAACTTGCACAGGGCTCTAGCGTGTCCCATATGGTGGCCGAGGTAAGACGAATGTTCCCGGCCCTTGCCCCCCCTTCAGTAGACATTGCGGTTGGAGTGAACTCTGAATACGCCGGCCCAGACACCGTGCTATCAGACGGCGACGAGGTAGCCCTTATTCCGCCGGTAAGCGGGGGTGAGGCCATGATCCAGATCACGGATGCCCCCATTGATCCAGCGGAGACCACGGCCAAGGTCCGAAAGGACACCAACGGAGGAGTTGTGACCTTCCTGGGGACGACCAGGCTGTTCGCCGAAGGCCAGAAGGTGCTGTATCTGGAGTACGAGGCTTACCCTCAGATGGCCCTCAAGGAGATGGAGAAGATACGGCTCGAGATCCAGGCTGAATGGAACATAGAGGACATAGCCATCACTCACCGGATCGGGCGCGTGGACATCGGGGAGATCAGCCTGGTGGTAACAGTGGCTTCACCACACCGGAAGGAGGCCTTTCTTGCCTGCCACCAGGCGGTGGACCGCCTGAAGGAGCGGGTGCCGATCTGGAAGAAGGAGTTCTTTGAGGGCGGCCAGCACCACTGGGTAGCTTGCGAAGACCATGAGCACGCCCTTGCCGAAGAAGTCCTGTAACCTGCATCCCTAGTCGACTTATCTAAGGGGATCCCCCCACCCCCAAACTGACGTTGGCCCCACTGCTGACGGGGCATCTCATTTAATTCAAAGCCTAGCTAAATAAGGGGCTTGCATTTTAGGCACGTAGCTAGTAGAATCCCCCTGAGGTCTCTTTGTGGGGCGGAATATTGTTCGTTCGTCTCACGGGATAGCCCTTAGGTGCTCTTGTGATTTTGGTGTAGTCGAAGCTACCCAGGGTTAGCATTACCCGGTGGCTTTCGCGTCGCATTTTGCGGATCGAGCCACTAAGGAGGGCAACATGGGTGAATCGAAAGGACGAGCAGTTTTGAGAGATCTACGGCTGCTGCTTTTGCCCGTGGCCATTGCACTGCTCATCGGGCTAGCTTTCGCCGTCCGGGCAGTCCAGGCCGACCATGGCGACACCCATGTGAGCCTCGTTGACACCGCGGATCCTTCTCAGGACATTTCGAACCCTGAAACTCCCCTCGTCCTTCAGAACGTAGGCGATACCGCCGAAATCGACCTGATGGTTCGGCTACCAGGAGCATTGGACGACGTCTATGCGGGAGAGTTCCACCTTAGCGTCGAGCCCCGCGGAATTGTGCGCGTGCTGGACGCCGAGATAGCCAGCCCCGGAATAAACTTTGCCACGGATTGAGATGGTCTGGCCCTGACTGGCCTGGAGAGGCTGAGGCTGACTGTGGACGGTTTCCCCGATAGCGGCGACGCTGTCCGGTCTTGCGTTTACGACGACACTCCCAGAACCGGCGATGACGCCGACTATACCTTTATTAAAGGGGTCGACGACGGGACGGACACTGAGCTGCAAACCCTGAACCAACACAGCAGGGGAGAATGGGGCGACAACTGGTGCGGCCCCACCGCGGCCGGCATCAGCCTGGGCTGGTTCGCCGAGACAAATCCTGAAGAGTTCGGTAATTTGATTCCAGTCCCACCTCCCCCGTCACAGCAGTTTGGCGCCGTTTTAGAGGGCAGTCAAGAAGTGCCGGCACTAGACGTAGACGGCATGGGATTCGGGTTCTTCCAGCTACAACAGGATGGGTCAGCGCTGGAGTACAATATCTCGGTTGACATAGCCTCCTTGACCGGCCCGATCACCGGCGCCCACTTCCACCTGGACCCGCCCGGGCCGGCCCCGGCCCTGTTTGGCGCCCCAATCGGGACCTCGGTTATAGAGACCACTTTCCAACAAAATCTGCCAGGGCCGACAGCCGCAGGCGATTTCAACGAAGATGGCATCCTGGACGTGGTCGTCACATCCGGTGGTGAGGATATCCACATCATGCTGGGGAATGACGACGGCCAGGGGAATGGAGACGGCTCGTTCACCCAAAATGACATTCGGTATCCGGGTGAAGTCCCGGGTCCGGTGAAGGTCGGAGATGTCGACAATGATGGGCATCTCGACATCGCCTGGTCCAGCGCGAACGGACTTACGGTCGTGACGGGCGATGGAAATGGCGGCTTCGGCCCGGCCAACCACTATCCGGTCTTTGTTGGAATGCGTACGGTGGGGTTGGGGGACCTCAACGGCGACGGGTACCTTGACCTGCTTGGGGGCAATTGTTGGGGCTCGTCCGTCGCCTACCTGCTAAACAGTGGAGACGCCGCGCCGGGCATGTTCGGTCTAGTCCAATCCCTCGGCGAACCACATCTTGCAGGCAACCCGGCCCGCGGCCAAATTGAAGTCGTCGACCTCAATGGAGACGGCGAACTGGATGTGTTGATCAGCAACCAAGGCCCAAATATCTCCGTGATGCTGGCCAATGCCGGGGACGATGGCTTCACGCGTAGCCAATTGGTTGACAATAAAGGCTCCTCCGCCAACGGACTGGCAGTGGGCGACTTTAATGGCGATAATATTCCCGACCTGGTATCCAACCACTTGATTTCCGGTGACAACGTTTTCCTGGGCATCGGCGATGGTACCTTTGGACCGGCCACCACCTACCCAACGGACTCGTGTTTACCTAATCCATTTGCCCTCGCAGTCGCGGCGGTGGACTTAGATGGGGATGGCAATCTGGACATAGCAACCACAAACGTGAATTGCGATAACATTTCCGTTCTGATGGGCGACGGCGCAGGCTCCTTCAGCCCGGCCGCAAACTTTCCAGACCCTCTCGACACAAGTGTCATTAACGCACCTGGTGCACTAGTAGCGGATGACTTCAATGGCGACGGCAAGATTGACCTTCTGACCACGGCCGCCCACTCGAGAAAAGTCGCCGTCATGTTTGGGGTCGGATGGCAATAGTGGACACCAAACCTTTCAAGCTGCGAGTAATTCTGCATAGAATCTTTGTTGAAAGGCCGCAGGTGACAGGAATCCCAGCCTGGCCTGGCGGCGCTGCCTGCTATAGAAGATCTCGATATATTCTGTAATATCTCGAATTGCTTCCTGTCTACTTCGATAATGACGGTGATGGACTAGCTCCTGCTTGAGTGTTCCCCAGAAGCTCTCCATCGGCGCATTATCAAAACAGTTCCCTTTCCCGCTCATGGATGATCTCAGGCCAGAGCGCTCCATAAGATTTCTGTACTCCTGGGAGCAATACTGAGAGCCCCGGTCAGAGTGATGCATCAGTCCCCTCGCGGGGCGTTTGGCTCTCAGCGCCCGGAATAGAGACTGACTAACCAGATTCCTGGTCATCCGCTCTCCCATGGCATAGCCCACGAGCTCTCCGGTGAACAGGTCCTTGTGGCCCGCCAGGTATAGCCAGCCTTCATCAGTCGGTATATAGGTGATGTCACTCACCCACACGGCGTTGGGCTGACTGACCTTGAACTGCTGGCCCAACAAGTTATCCGCAACTGGCAGTCTGTGCGCGGAGTTAGTGGTAGTCTTGAATCTCCTCTTCTGTTTACAGCGTATGCCGAGCTTTTGCCGGATCCGCTTGATCCGGCAAACACCCACCCGAACGCCATGCTCCGCCAGATCGCGCTGTAACCGTTCCGGGCCATAGGTCTGTCTATTCCGCTGGTGGGCCGCCATTATCTCCAGCTCCAGCCGCACTTCCTCCTGTGCCCGCTTGGACAGCGGCCGGTCCACCCACGCATAGTAGCCGCTGGCCGATACATTCATAATCCGTCGCATCATCCGGACTGGATACTTGAGCCGCAACTCATTCATCGCCGCGTACCGGGCAGCGACTCCTTGGCAAAGTACGCGGCCGCTTTTTTTAGTATGTCCCGCTCCATCTTCACTTCCGCCAGTTCCTTCTTAGTCCGGGCCAAATCCATCTCTACTTCAGTCAAGGGCCTGTACGTCTTGCCGACATCTCCCAGTTTGCCGGCCCTTTGTGCCTTCACCCAGTACCCTAACGTCGATGGCGCCAGGGACAACCGGCGGGCTGCCTCCGGCAATGATAGCCTCTCTTCCGTTACCAGCTTCACTGCTTCCTGGCGGAATTCCCTCGTGTATCTTCCTTGAGGGACACCTTTCATACTGACACCTCCGTCGCTCTATCTTATCCGACTTTGGTGTCCGTTTTTCCCATCCTATCTCAGTTGTATATGCTCACCTCGTCCAGCAGACCATCGTACCAGAGCCCGCCTTCGTTCACGCCGAGGAACAGCCGCCCAAAGGTAGTTACCGGAACGACCTCAGAAAGAGCGGTGGCATCCAGGCTACCGTCGATATAGATGTTCACCTCTGCACCATCATAGGTGGCCGCTAGGTGATACCATTGGCTTGGAGTAAGGCTCGTGATTGACAGAACCTTTGGGTTTTGGAGGGGATCGAACCACACTTCTACTTTGTCGTTAAACAGCCATAAGCTAGCAGCATACGGGGAGAACCCTTTACCTACCAGCGCCTGATAGCCCGAGTCCACGGTAGCGGGATTAACCCATAGTTCAATCGTAAAATGGTTCAGGTCAAGGACCGGGTCATAGGGTATCTCAACAAATCCCGTACCGCCGAAGCTGAAGGCCTGCCCGACCATCCCAGGCACGAAGGTCCCGTCTCCGGTGATTGTCCCGTGGTTGTTGTTAGGGCTAAGATCGTCAGAGTCTCCATCCCCGGGCCACCAGCCCACGAGTCCATCGGGAGTCGGTGCACTCTGAAGAATCTCTTCAGCATTGAACCGAACGGTGAGCCCATAGTCTCCGATCACCACATCGCTGAACTCTAGGCTCAGGTCCAGAAGAACCAGTTGGCCCGGCACCAGGACTATTTCTGGATCGGGCATAGTCGACAGCGGCTGGCCACTAGGCGCATAGACTACTTCACCGATCTGGAAGGTATCTATCCCCCCAACCCCCGCGGACTGGTCGTCGACGGTTAGTTTAAAGCTAGTGCCGGTGCCATTCTCCACCCACACAGTCAGCACCTCGGTGGGTGTTGCGGTACCGAATGGGTCTAGGCTGATTGTTCCGAAGTCCGCAGTTGTCAGGGGCGCACCAGGGTTCCCGCCTGCGTCCACATGGTACAGCCCGATGGCCTCATCGATACTGATCTCGGCGGTGACGCTCACAAAGCCCTCCACCCCGCGTGATATCACAGTGACCCCGTATGCTATTCCCACCGCGACTAGCAGCAAGGCAGTCAGCAACACGGCTCCGCTCTTCAGAATCAGCTTAATATTCATGATCGTACCCCCTCCAATTCCTGTGAGTATATATTCCACCATCCAAGCCAAAATGCCAAGGCTGATGGAAGTGGGGTCCCGGGCTGCCCTAAGAAAGCATCCGGCCCTCGCCCTGACCTTGCTGAAATCGCTTGGGGCCGACGCAATGTTGAATATTTGCAGGCCGGAACGGGCCGGACCAAGAGCGTCACTGACAGCAGGTCCTTGCCCGCCCATGCGCCAACCCTATGCATTTACTCTAGCAGAGGGGACTCACCGCGCGTTCCGGAGGCCGCTGTTACTGCCAGCCTTCAGTTCGCTCGCGGCCTTCACATTGTTCGCTGCCTCATCATCTCCTGACAACGATGAAAGCAATATGGAGAAGAGGTGGGACCAAGAGAGCGGCGAACAAGGTCACACCAAAGCCAGCGCCCAGGGCTTGGGCTAGTGTGCCAATAATAGTCCCAGCGACGGTGTAGAAGATGGTATACCGGAAGAACATAGCTGCGGCTCTAACGGCTCGGGTGGGCTGGTACGCAAGGTGTTAGGCCACCGGATGACGATTCGATTTGCGAGCCTGGCTTATATTATATACATGCGGCGCTCGCAATACGGTCGTCGGCTATCATTGCGCTGGGTGAGGCCCGGGCAAACTGGCCCAAGCCGAGTGCTTTCCGAATTTTGTATGGCCGCCGAAGCGGGCTCTACAGTGGATCGCTTCCGAACCTGGAAGAGCATGGGATTCAGGCCTTCCTCAGCGATGTGGTCCGGATCGAGCAGTTCCACTTCGAGCCCCTTCTGCGACAAACCGCTTAACCACGGCGAGGCCAATGCCTGACCCTCCGGAGCGAACCTGGCACCCACGTCTATCGGATTACGCACCTGTGAGGGAAGGATGGTGCTTTCCTATAGCTACCGACGCGGTACGGGTGAGGAATGGCAGCGCGTGGATGAGCCTATACGGCTGACATTTACGCGTTGCCATTATGGGGGCAGCGTCCCTGGTTCCTCGGTCCTGGTGTCGTGAACGGCAGTCCCTGCCAACGTCGCGCGGCGATCCTGTACAGCGCCGGAAGGAATTTCCTTTTGCCGTCGCTGCTACTGGCTAGTCTAGTGTCTCGTATATAGCATTACAATGCTGATATGAGGAGGTCCTCCCCGCGAACCCCGGTCTCACCCTCACCTCAATCCTCTCCCATAGGGAGAGGAGGCAGACCGGGGGGCCACGTCGAGCGCTGACGTATTGTAAACCCATTTGGCAGACACACGACTAGTCTACGTGAGTAAGCGGCAGGGATCTGCGGACAGGCTCCTGGAGAAGGCACGGCATATTCGTATGCGTCTTGGTGGTCCCGAAATCTTCTGGAGTCGTTCCCTAGTAAGCCGATGTCGATGCATTGGAGGACCTACCGGTCGCAAGCCTCGGTGTCGCCACCAGCTGCCAGGTCCTGATCCGCCGATACACCCTCCTTTCGGCTTGGCTACACCGCCGCCTTCTGTTTGAGACCGGTGGCGAACATGGTGATCCGCACCTCGTCTTCCAGGGCCGGGTCTATGGACATGCCGAAGAAAATGCTGGCGTCCTTCCGGGCAGCCTTGCTGATGAGGTCACCCGCTGCGTTGACGCCCCCGAGAGTGAGGCTCTCGCCGCCCTTCACCAAAAACAGGACTCCCTTAGCGCCGTTGATGGAGAGGTTCAGCAGCGGGTTGGCGATGGCCTGCCGAGCGGCTTCCAGAGCCCCCATGTTGCCATGGCCCACTCCGATAGCCATCAACGCCCCACCGGGGTTCTTCATGATCGTCCGGACGTCAGCAAAGTCGACGTTGATCTCACCAGGCACATTGATCAGTTCAGACATGCTCAGGATGCCCTGGGTTACCACCGCGTCGGCTGTGCTGAAGGCCTCCACCATCCTGGCATCGTGGTCCACGAACGCCAGGAGCCGGTCGTTGTGGATAATGATGAGGTTGTCCACGTAGGACCGCAGATTGGACACCCCAGCCTGGGCTTGCTCGAGACGGCGGCTTCCCTCAAAGCTGAACGGGGTAGTGATTACGGCCACTACCAGCGCTCCCATCTCTTTGGCCATGTTGGCGATGAAAGGAGCGGCCCCCGTTCCGGTGCCACCTCCCATTCCAGAGGTCACGAACACGAGCTCAGCGTCCTTGAGGGCCTTCGAGATGGCGCGGGCTGACTCGGCGGCAGCCTTTGCACCTATCTTGGCGTCTCCTCCCGCGCCCCAGCCGTGGGTTACGTTGTCTCCAATTTGCACGGTGTCCACGTCTAAGCTCGGGTTGTCCAAGGATCTGATATCCGTGTTGACCATTACAAATTTGACACCCGGCACCCTGTGTCTCAACATGCGCCTGACGCAGTTACATCCTCCACCACCTACACCCACCACCTTGATGCGAGCAGGTGCTCGCTCCCACGATACGTTGAAGCTTACGTTCGGAGTTGCCCCCCCATCTGGCACGATTCCTTCTTCCGCCATCGACTCTCCTCCTTTTCCAATAAGCTCATACCCAGAGACGTGATCGGTTACCCCATACTAGAGATGATACTCGTAGGTCTACTCGGAGGCAAGCAGGACGAAACGTACCTTCTGATCGAGCAACTCGGGCGACTCTCCGAGGGAAGCTTGCCGCCTATTCTACGATACCTCCGGATCGCTTCCAACATCCCCCTGAGGCTGACGAACGCTCCGTCAACAGCGGATTGAGTCGTGCATCAACGCGGACTTTAAACCGGAAATCTTCTCCTCGTTTATCACTCGTCATGCCCAAAACTGGACACGTCATAAGCCGAAAGGTACGATGGCGTCTGTTGCCTAAGGAAACTTGGCTCAAAAAGGAGGGGTCACGTGGGGGACAAAAAGATACGAGTAGGCCTCATTGGCGCCAGCGCCAGTTATGGGTGGAGTTACAGGTCGCACATACCCGCCTTACTCGCCTTGCCGGAGTACGAACTTACAGCCGTGTGTACCGCTCATCGAGCAACGGCTGAGGAGTCGGCCAAGCAGTATGGAGTGCCCCTGGCATTCCACGATTACCATGAGATGGTAAAGCATCCAGATATAGACCTAGTGTCTATATCTGTTCGAGTCCCACTCCACCACTCTATGGTGATGGCGGCCCTGGAGGCCGGGAAACATGTCTTCTGCGAGTGGCCCCTAGGGGCCAACCTACAGGAGGCGAAAGAGATGGCGGCCCTAGCCCAGTCTAAGGGTGTGCGGCACATGGTGGGCTTGCAGGCGAGGGGTGATCCTGCCCTCCGACATCTTAAGGAGCTTCTGGTTGAGGGATATGCTGGAGAGGTCCTCACATGCAATATGTCGATGTTTTTGCCCGGCATGTTGCAGAAGGACTCGGGACGTGCTTGGATGGCCGACGTGAAAAATGGAGCACATACCCTCTCAATAGCCACGGGACACTCGATAGATGTCGTTTGTTTCTGTATTGGAGAGTTTAACGAGGTCTCGTGCCGAGTTAACACTCAGGTGCCTCAGCTGGACATTCGGGACACCGGTGAGAGGATCGAAGTCACCGCTCCTGACAACGTGCTCGTAGCCGGCGTGCTCGACAACGGCGCCGTCGCCTCGGTGGACGTAGCAGCGGTTCCCTGGCACGGAACTGGTTGGAGAATGGAGGTGTACGGCAGGGAGGGTACTCTGGTCGCCTCGTCCGATCAAATGGTCCAGTTCGGTAATATCCGGCTCTATGGTGGTCGCCGTCAGGACGCCGGGCTAGTGGAGCTCCCGGTTCCAGACGGTCTGGCCGCGGTCTCACCGGAGGTACCCGAGGGGGAGCCCCGTAACGTGGCCCACCTGTATCGTCACCTCGGCGAGGCAATCCGGAGCGACGGAGACGCGGAGCCGGATTTCAACCTGGCGGAGACGAGACATCGCCTGCTAGATGCCATCCAACGTTCTTCTGATCACGGGCAGCAGGTGTCACTCTAGTTAAAGCCGGCTCTTGGACCGCTAACCCTGACAGGGAAGGTAGCCGACGATAGTCTACCGCTGTCGCACATCAGCGTCTCAGGTGAGAACGTCGCCTACGGTGAGACACTCGTTCAAGGTGGAAGGGTGGGTCGCGAGCTATGACCGGCAAGACAAAGAACGCCAGGTGAAGGCTAAGGTATGAGTTCCTCTTGCAGGGTCCTTAGCCGCTGGGTCAGTATTCGATTGAAGTAAAGGGCCAGGGAGAGGTTCTCTGACAACAGTTGGGCAAAGGCTGCCTTAGGCAGGCACCATGCCTT
>CBDDDW010000021.1:0-106265 GCA_965226805.1 Dehalococcoidia bacterium | reverse complement strand
GGTTTTTACAACCTTCGTGCCTTGATCAACGTCGCACTTGAGGACTACGGGCAGGCCGTCATCGACGCAAACAGAAGTGTTGAGCTGGACCCTCCGAGCGATGCTAACCTGGACACACGGGGGTTACGCCTATCTCAAGGCAGGGGACTACGGCAATGCTCTCGCAGATTATGAGCAACTGATGAGCAACGGAGTCGACGGTGCCTACGCGCTTTTGGGCGCTGGTCTGGCATACTTTAACCTGGGAGATCCAGATATGGCAGCTGAATTGCTCGTATTAGGTCTAGCAAAAGCAAGCGAGGACACATGTCCCGATCCGCAGCTCGCAGACCTAACCACTATGGCTGAGCAAGCCATAGGGAACTAAACAGAGCAGGTCTGGGAAGAGGGCTCCATGAACCTGTGGCGTCCGTATCGGCGTCCCTTATTAACCAGCTAGCAACAAGGCCTGCGGGTAGCAAGTTTGAGGGAGGAGACAAGTCCTTCAACGAGACTCGCTATCCGGCTCCTCCCGTCACCGAGTCTCGATTCCCACTGGGGGCAGCACCTCTTTGATCCACGGTACCAGGTCGGCCATCACATGCTCGCTGATCTCGTGGCTGATCGGATACTCGTTGTAACTCAACGTGTATCCTTCCTCCTGGAGAAAATCCCTTGCCCGTCGCGCCATATCCACGGGCGCCATCTCGTCGTGGATACCGTGGGAGATAAAGATGGGCTGAGTGCGCTCTTTGGGCAGCCGGCTCTTCATCTCCTCGGGTTCGGGTAAGTAGCAGCTTAACGCCGCCAGCCCGGCAAACTCACCTGGCTCGCTCAGCCCGTACCGGTATGTCATCCCGCCGCCCTGGGAGAAGCCCATCAAGAGGGCACGGCCCTGGGCAACGTGATACTGCTCGATAATCTCGTCGGTGAAGACGTCTAATTGTTCCAGCACACGCCGGGTGTCCTCCGCCGTGCCCTCGGACCGGGGCGGAGTCCAGCCGTAGCCGATGACCCCCGGAACTAGCTGGAATTCGAGAGGCGCGTTTGGACAGGCGTAAACGTAGCCCTGCCGGTCGATAGCCGGACACAGCCCGGCGAGGTCGTCCATGCTGGCGCCGAACCCATGCAAGAGGATGACCAATGGGTAGCTAAGCTCTGCGTTGAAGTCGTCTGGCTCTATCGTGAGGTACCGCAGACTCTTGCCCTGATGTCGCTTGACTTCCATATGTGCCTTGGGACTCCTTCCAGTATTTCAGTCAACCTAACTCGGCTGACTCAATCTTGTCATTCTGAGTTATCATGCCCCGCTGCGGCACCACCGACAGATGAAAATGAGTTGCATTTCCCCCATGGTTCGACGAGCTCACCATGAGCGATAAGAGATGGTCTCTGCCCGCTCATCCTGAGCCAGTCGAAGGACGAGGGCTTATTTCAGAGCAGCGAATCGAAGAATCTAGGATCGCACGGGCAACCCGTCCCCGGATTCTTCGGTCGCTACGCTCCTCAGAATGACATGCTATCGAACTCTTGTTCACGAGGTACGAATCTGTGCATTCCTCGCAGCTTCTCCAGCAAAGGGAGAGAGCTCACTTCTCTCTCCCTCCCGTGGAACTGACCAACGTGTATGGGAGGTGCTATCATCTCGGCACCGGTGTCACGTACTCCAGGTGCGACAAGAAGCCGGGTACGGTGCCCGGGAACACGTAATCCGCCACGATGTCGGGATTGACCACGAAATCTGCCGGGAGCCATAGGAGCGGTATCTCGGCATATTCGCCGTGCTTGATGCTCCCAATAGCGTGTAGGTACTCGGCCCGACTAGTGAAGTCGGATTCACCTCGCAGCCCTGCGTATAGCTCTTCAATCCGCGGGTCTTCGTAGGAGTGAACGATCCCACCGCTCACGTTGAAGATTTGGATCGTGTCGCGAGGGTGCAGGCGACTGACTGGGAGTCCCCACAGGGCGTCGTGCATTTGCCTGTCAACGTACAGCTGTCTGAGGGTCGAGAATTCTATCACCTGAGTTGTCGGACTGAGGCCGATCTCCCGGAGGTACAACCCCAAGATCTCTGTGATCTGATGCACTTCCGGCAACGAGCTCAGCGATGCTGAGTACATGGTGAGATTGAACCCGTTACCGAAGCCGGCGTCAGCCAACAGCTGCCTTGCCTGGTCGGGGTCGTAGGGGTAGGGCTGCCAGCCACCCCAGCCAGGCAGACTGGAGTGGAATCCGAACACAGACATGAGCTCGCCTCGCCCTCTGAACAAGATCTCGTTGATAGCGTTCCGGTCGATGGCCAGGTTCATCGCCTGCCTGACCCGGACATCGTCAAAGGGTGGGTTGGGGCCGTCGGGGTAATACTGCCCGCCTATGAACCATGCCACCTGGATACCGGGCAGCCGGCTGGGGACCACTCTCATACCCTGCGCTTCGGCCTGGCCGTGCACGTCGCGGGATAGCTCGGCCATATGGGCCTCGCCAGTAAGTAGTAGCGCCGTTCGGGTGGCCCCCTCTGCTACAAACAGCAACTGAAGCTCGGGGAAGTCCGGGGTCCGCCGCCAGTGGCCCGGCACCCGGCTATACAGTATGTGCTGTGCAGCCACGCGTTCCGTGAAATCATAGGAGCCCGTGCCCACTACTATGTCCTCGTACCCCCCGAGACCGTGGGTGTCCCAGAAGGCCTTGCTGAGGATCACTAGGTCCCTGTTGGCGGAGACGTAGTCATAAAGCTCCGGCTCGGGGCGGTTTAAAACTAATCGCACGGTGGCGTCATCGATAATCTCGGCGCGCGTCAACGTGTCCCGCCAGAATTGGGCGTTGCCGGCTCGGGAGCCCGCCGTCATGATCATATCCAGGCTGTGCGCTACGTCCCGGGCAGTGAGCTCACCCCATCCGCCATGGAACTGGACGCCCCGACGGAGTCCGAACTCCCACGTAAGACCGTCCTCTGAAAGCTCCCAGTACCTGGCCAACTCCAGTACGTACTCCCCCGTCTCCCGTTCAACACCGATGAGGTGTTCCAGGGCCGGTCGGAGCTGTATAAGGTGGCTGGTCGGCAGGGCCCATGGCAGGTTGCTCTCAACGCGCGGCGCTATGGCGACCACCAGCCGGTTCACTCTGGGCTCGATGGGCTCCGGAGTCGGAGTGACAACCGGCCTGGGGGTTGGTGTGGGGGTCGGTGGCGGGATGAAGCCGTCCGCGACGAAGAGCGCCGTAAAGGTTATCCGGTCGCCGGTATCGATGCCCAGATCGCCCGGTGTGCTTAGGAACCTGAGGCTGACCTCGAACTCGTACACCTCACCCGGTAAGATTATGGGTCTCCCCGGAGGCGGCGGTGGATGAGGGGCCGGCGTAGGGGTCGGAGCAAGTGTGGGCGTTACGAGGGGGAAGGAGTCGAGACCCAGCACCTCAACGAATGGACCCGCGGCGGAACCCCGCGGCGCGGGTGTGGCCGTCGGGACTGGGGCGGGTACTGGCGTAGCGGTTGGAGCGGGTGTAGCGGGAGGAACGGGCGTGGCCGTCGGGACTGGGGTGGGATTGGAGTAGGCGTCGGGTCTGGGCCGACAAATCTGAGGGAGACGGCCAGGATATCCTCCGGCACCGGAACGTCATTCACACGTACGTCCGCCACCTGGACGCGCACACCAAAGGGCAGGTCGCCTCCGTTTCCGATCCACACGGGGATCCGGGGAGGTACCCTGAAGAGCCCGAAGGCGTTGATGTCCACCGTCCCGAAACTCAGCTGTGTCAGGTCGGCGGTATTGGGAGGAAGGTTGGCTATACAGCAGCAGGGTCTCTTCCGCCGTCTGGACACGGCCAATGATGACGGCGCCGGTCACCCCCCTCTGGATCTGCACGGCGTAGGCTACTCCCAGCGCGACGAGCGCGGCAACCGCGACGATCAGCAGTCCACCTCTGAAGCTCAGGAACTTGTTCATGGTCCCCTCCTCATTGCGCTACAGGACCTCCCGGAAAGGGTCGCCCTTTCGCCGGTGGGGTTGGTTGCTACACCGCTAGGCCTCCGTCAATTCCGATAACCTGGCCGGTGACGTAGCCCGCCCCATCGGTGCAGAGGAAGGTTACGACCTCCGCGACATCTGACGGGGTTCCGAATCGGGCCATGGGTATACGGGCGAGGATCGTCTTTTGCGCCTCCTCCGGCAGCTGCTCAACCATGGAGGTGGTGATGTAGCCGGGGGCCACGGCGTTCACCGTTATGTTGCGGGAGGCCACCTCCCGAGCGACCGCCTTGGTGAACCCAATCAGTCCGGCCTTTGAGGCGGCGTAGTTTGCCTGGCCCGGGTTGCCCGAAACCCCTATGACAGAGGACATGTTGACGATCCTACCATAGCGTTGGCGGATCATGGGGGACAAGGCGAATCTGGTACAGAGGTAGGCGCCTCGCAGGTTTACGCTCATGACCTCGTCCCACTCCGCGGCGCTCATTCGCAGAAGCAGCTTGTCTCTGGTGACGCCGGCGTTATTCACCAGGATATCCAGGGTGCCCCACCGCTGCACAGCCTGTTTCACCAACGACTCCGCCTGGTCCTCTTGGGAGACGTCGGCACTCACAGCAAAAGCTTCGCCCCCCGAGGCTGTTATGGCGTCGACGACCTTGGAAGCGGGTTCCGCCCCGGTGCGGTAGTTGACGGCTACCCTGGCCCCTGCCTTAGCCAGGCGGGTCGCAATGACCTCCCCGATGCCCCTGGAGGCGCCGGTCACTATTGCGGATCGCCCTTCCAGATTCAACCGAATCTCCTACCGGTTTGGGGTGCGGGCACTGAGCTACCCAGGCTCTGAAACTTAATCACAACTCTTCTCGGTGATTGGGTGCCTCTGTGCCAACACTTCAGCTCTGTTGCGAACCGGTGTTAGGTTGGCGTAGCGCAGCCAACTCGGTCCTCATGCCCTCGATCAGCTTGATCTCGACACATCTTCTTGCGGTATCGATGGCCCCCGCCACCCCCTCGGCCTGAGAGGCCCCGTGACCCACTATTACCACTCCGTTGACGCCGAAAAGAGGCCCCCCCATCTTCTTGGGTAGATTGTTGACCTCCCACATCTTGGATGCGATAGGGCCTAACTCGGCGGGTGGCAGCTTTCCTTCAAGGGTCTTTTTCAGATAGACAGCCATAGTGGCCCCCAGACCCTCGGTAAATTTCATGAGAATATTGCCGACGAAACCATCGCACACGATCACGTCGGCTTTGTCCGTAAAAAAGTCCATACCCTCTACGTTGCCAACGAAATTCAGATCGCTCTGCTTGAAGAGCTGGTATCCCTCTAATACCTGGCGGTTTCCCTTGGCCTCCTCGGAACCAACGCTCAGCAACCCTATCCTCGGCCGCTCAATTCCGAGGTAGTAGTGGGCGAAGACGCTGCCCATGGCGGCAAAATCCAGAAGCAGGGAAGGGCGGCAATCCACGTTGCTGCCCATATCCACCACCACGGTATTAGGAGCCAGCCCCAGAAATGGCCCCCCCAGGCACGGCCTCTCCAGCCCCTCCAGGGTACCGAGTGTCAGGGTGGCGCTAGCCATTGTGGCTCCAGTGGAGCCCATCGATACGACCGCATCGGCTCTGCCTTGCTCTGCCAGCCGCATCGCCACCATTATTGATGCCTGAGGCTTTCGCCTGATGGCTTTGACAGGGTGCTCGTCATCTGCGATCTTGCCCTCCGAGGGTACCGTCGGGATGGCCATCCCCTCGCCAGGGTACTTCTTTAACTCCTCCTCCAGCTGACCCGGGTCTCCAACAAGGAGTATCCGTACGTCATTCGAACGCGCAGCTTCCAACGCTCCCTTAACTATCTCCCCGGGAGCATAGTCTCCCCCCAGGGCATCCACTGCTATGCGGATGCCCGTGGGGGGAGACCTCGGGTTGCCCTTCGCTCACCGGTTCCTCCTCCTCAGCTTACGCGCAAGACGGCACAGTCACTTGGGGCTATTTCGCTGTTCCAGGTAGGCCGAGCCAGTTATTATCTCCTCACCACGGCTGTTGCTCAGTCCTACCTTGCACTCTATCGCCATGCCGGCACCTCGGGGCTCCTCCTTAACGATGTGTCCCCAGGTCCTTACCTCATCTCCTGGATAGGCGGGCCCTTTCAGCCTCACCTTTAGTTTCCCGCTCTCCAGCCAGCTTCGCCCGAAGGCCGACGTCAACATCTCGGATACGTAGGCTAGAGTGAGCATCCCATGGGCGATGATTCCACCAAACTGGGTCTTTGCGGCAAACTCGGCATCGAGGTGCAGTGGGTTGTGGTCTCCCGAGACTTGGGCATACTCCACGAGCCGCTCTTCCGAGACAACTCGGTCTATCACCGGGAGTTTCCGGCCGGCCTCCTGGCTACCCATCTGTGACCTCGTCAGGGGGTATCAGCACAGTGCTCTTGCCACCAAGGACCGCCTCTCCGTCGTCGCCTGACAGGGTGAATTCGGCGGAAACGAACTGCCATCCACCCCGTTGCAGGGGCCTGGACAGCTTCGCGGAGCAGGAGACCCTCTCGCCAACCTTGACCATCCTCCGGCACTCCAGCTCCTGTGCGGCGTGAATCGTGCCCGGCGGCAGGGCCAGCTCCTGGAGCAAGGCCCCCAGGGCGCGAGCGGCGAGGGCCATGGGAGGGGCGACATCCAGCTCCCCATAAATGGAGGAGCCATCCCCCACAGCGCCCAGATACTGCTCCACAAAGTCGGGCCCCACGGCCCACTGACCAAGGTCCAACTGCTGGCCCGGCGCCGGCAACATATGCCCCTCCCGTTCGTTCCTATCTAGGCGTCGTTGATTATAGCACAGCAGGGAGGACCGGTATGGCCGACCCAGGTCCAGGTTGTTTCCGTTTTGCTGGTGTGGCTGTGATGTCCTTGCAGTCCCAGGCTACTCTTGGTCCCCCGGGCCGAAAGGCAGGGCTTTGGCCTCGACCTTGGCCCAGGCCCCTCCATTCCCGGAGAGACTCAGTGTGGTGCCGGTCTCCGCAGCCTCCCTCCGCACGTACCCCAGTCCCACCAGCTCACCCGTGGTCGGCACCTTCACCATCGAGGTGACCTGGCCCACCTGTCGCCCATCCACAGCGAGCCCCAGACCTACCTCAGCCCGCACATCGGGAGAGAACCGCAAAGAGACTAGATGCTTTTGGACTTTTTTGTAGGTGTCCAGCCGGGCGATGACCTCCTGGCCGATGTAACACCCCTTGGAGAAGCTGATGGACCCCCAGAGGCCCGTCTCCAAAGGGTTATAGGCCTCGCCCAGCTCCTCGCCGTAGCTGGGAGCGCCCGCCTCCACCCTGAGCACCTCGTAGGCTTCCATGCCCATGGGCACGGCGCCGGCTGAGACGGCTGCTTTCCAGACCGGCTCCGCGTGTTCCCTCCCGACCACTAATTCGTATCTCGGCATGCTCACCAGGTCCCGCCTCACAACACAACCTTCCCCTCCGGCGACGGTTACCAGGGCCGACTGATATGGCCCGAAAAATTCCAGCTCTAGCCCTACAAGGTCCCCAAGGACAGCCGTTGCGTCTTTACCGATCACAGAGATCATCGCCGTGTCGCCGGTGACATCTTCAAGGACCACGTCCTCGACGATCGTATACTTGTCGATCCAATCGATGACCTTCTCCGTGGCCTGAGGGCTGGTGAGGAGCAGCAGGTGGTCGCCCAGGTTCAGAACGGTCAGGAGGTCGAGGATACGCCCACGGTCGCTGGTAAGGACGGTGGGCGCTCCCTGCCCTGGTCGCAGGGATTCGACTTCGTTGGTGGACAGACGATTAAGCAGGTCGAGTGCGTCCACTCCCGTAGCCCTGATCCTGCCAGAGTAGGAGGAGTCGTGGAGGGCGGCCCCTTCCCTGGCGGCTGTGTACTCCTCTAACACAGCACCGTAGGCCACGGGAAGCTCCCAGCCATACCATTCCTGGAACCTGGCCCCTTGCTGGAGCGCGAAATCGTAAAGGGGTGATCGTTGCGCAGCCATGTTCGAAGTCCCTCCTTCAGACCCTGTCACACCAAGAACGCCGCCCAGTAAGGGCGGCGTCACCAGGTTCTATTCTAGACCCCTCCGGTTAGACGGAGAAAGAGTTACCGCAACCGCAGGACTTCTTCGCGTTGGGATTCTGGAAGACGAACCCCTTGCCGTTGAGGCCATCTGAGAAATCCAGCTCGGTGCCGGCGAGGAATATATAGCTCTTCTTATTGATGAAGACCTTGACTCCGTTGTCGTCCACGATCTTGTCGTCGGCTTCCGGCCCTTTCTCGATGCTGAGGGTGTACAGCAGCCCGGAGCATCCGCCGCCCTTGACCCCGACCTTCACTCCGAACTCGTCACCCAACCCGTCTCTCTCAGCGAAGCGCTTGAGCTTATCAGCCGCCTTATCCGTCACGGCTATGCTTAGGGTGCCGTCTTGAGCTATCGCCGCCATCGTTTCCTCCTGTCACTGCCCACAAAAACCTTTTGGCTGGTCAGGTTCATTATACGTGTCCGTCAAGTTTCGAGTCAAGCGCTGTGGGGTCGGCCAATCCCGTATCCGTTGAGCGTGGCCCCAGCCGAGAGATCAGGAATCCGAGGGACAGACGAGGATACCGCGAACTGCTCCAGAGTTCGGCACCTCGGTTCCTACCGCTCGGCCCGCCGGGCTCCAGGATGGTGTAGAATGTTACCACTGAAAGGCTCATTCAGATACGAAATCCACGATATGGTAAGGAGGTCCAGATGGACCTGGGAATAAGAGACCGAGTAGCGATCGTTACCGGCGGGAGCCGGGGCCTTGGGAAAATGGCCGCCCTGTCGCTGGCCAGGGAAGGAGTTAAGGTTTCGATCTGCGGCAGGACCCAGAGCACTCTCGACGACACGGTAGCGGAGCTCA
This sequence comes from Dehalococcoidia bacterium, assembly GCA_965226805.1. Taxonomy (GTDB): domain Bacteria; phylum Chloroflexota; class Dehalococcoidia; order Lucifugimonadales; family JAGWBF01; genus CBDDDW01. The sequence goes on along the minus strand of CBDDDW010000021.1, from coordinate 97,433 downwards.
AGTCGCTCGGCGTCTCCGTGATGGGAATCCTCGCCGATATCGCCGAGTACGAGTCGGCGGGAAAAGTCTTCGAGGGAACAGAGACTGAGCTGGGACCCGTGGACATTCTCGTAAACAACGTCGGGGGCCGCGGCGGGACTACCTTGATGGACTCCACCGAAGACCAGTACGCACGGGGCTTCGAGCTAAACCTGTGGAGCGCGTTGCGTCTGATGAGGCTGGCCATCCCGGGGATGAAGGCGCGGAAGTGGGGTCGAGTCGTGAACATTACGTCCATATACGGCAGGGAATATGGAGGCTCCGCCGACTACATGGCTTCCAAGGCGGCGCTCATCGCCACCACAAAATACGCCTCTATCGAGCTGATACAGGATAACGTGCTGGTGAACAGCATTGCGCCGGGCTCCATTATCCATCCGGGGAGCACCTGGGAGCGGTTCACCAACACCCAGCCCCCCGAGGTGGTCAAGGAGTTCATCGCCAGGAACCTGCCAGCGGGGCGGTTCGGCTGGCCTGAGCCCGTCGGCGACACGGTCGCCTTCCTGGCCTCCGAGAGGGCCAGCATGATCACCGGAGTATGCATCAACGTGGACGCCGGACAGAGCAGGTCGCTGATCTAGATGTTGTCCATCTGAGGCCCATAGAACCCAAGGGGGCCGAGGCGGAACAACCCCAAAAAATTGCCCACCGAATTCCTCCCGATCCGCCTTGACCCCCGGGCTGGGGTGTAATAATGTAACCCCGCCCACCATGTTCACCCACCTCCACGTCCATACCGAGTACAGCCTCCTCGACGGCGTCAGCCGGATACCCAAGCTGGTTGGAAAGGCCAAGGAGCTCGGCATGGACGCCCTCGCCATCACCGACCACGGCTCTCTGTACGGCGTCGTAGAGTTCTACACCCAGTGTCTGGAGGCCGGCATCAAGCCGATTATCGGCTGCGAGGTGTACGTCGCCCAGGGCAGCCGCCACGACAAGGTCCCCGCCGAGAGAAGCCCATTCCACCTGACCATCCTTGCAAGAGACAACCTCGGCTACCAAAACCTCATGAAGCTCGTCACGCTGGCTCACATGGAGGGGCATTACTACAAGCCCCGCATAGATAAGGAGCTTCTGGAGCGATACCACGAAGGGCTGATCGTCCTCTCGGGATGCCCCACCGCTGAGATTCCGCGCCTGATCACCGAGCACCGGATGGAGGATGCTCGCGAAGCGGCGATATGGTACAAGGAGCTTCTCGGTCAAGACGGCTTTTTCATGGAGATCCAGGAGCATGCCCACGTGCCCCAGCTTCCCGCCATAAACGAGGCGGTAGTCGCCCTGGGTAGGGAGCTGGACATACCCCTTGTCGTTACCAACGACTGCCATTACGTCCACAAGGAGGATGCGGCCCTCCAGGATGTCCTGATCTGCATCCACACCAACACGACCGTCCAGGACGAAAAGCGCCTGAAGATGGAGGACGACTCCTACTACCTCAAGAGCCAGGGCGAGATGGAGGAGATCTTCAAGGATTTCCCGGATGCGCTGCGGAACGCCGAGCGAATAGCAGACATGTGCAGCGTAAAACTGGCCACAGGGGAGCTTCACCTGCCCAGCTACGCGGTGCCCGACGGCCTTAACCCCGACGACTATCTATCTCAGACTTGCTGGGAGGGGTTCGGTCGTCTGTTCCCCAAACCCTCGCCAGAGGCCGAGGAGCGGCTCAAATACGAGTTGGAGGTCATCAAGCAGACCCAGTTCGCCAACTACTTCCTGGTGGTTTGGGACATCGTCTCGTTCGTTCGCGAGAACAACATCCTCTTTGGAGTGAGGGGCAGCGCTGCCGCCAGCCTGACCCTTTACTGCCTTGGCGTCACGCAGGTGGACCCTCTGGAGTACCGGCTCGTCTTCGAGCGCTTCCTCAATATCGAGCGCAAAGAGATGCCCGACATAGACATGGACTTCCAGGACGACAGGCGAGACGAGGTATTGGCCTACGTCGCCGAAAAATATGGCCGGGACAAGGTGGCCCAGATAATCACCTTCGGCACCTTGGGGGCCAAGGCCTCCCTGAGGGACGTCGGTCGCGCTCTAGGGCTGGCCTATGCCGACGTGGACAGAGTAGCGCGCCTGGTGCCTTTCAAAGCCCGGACCCTGGACGACGCCCTATCCGCCAGTCCCGAGCTAATGGAAATCTACCAGTCCGACGAGGCTATCGGCAAACTCGTGGATACCGCCAAGTTGCTGGAGGGGACAGTTCACCATGCCAGCACACACGCTGCTGGGGTCGTGATATCGAGCGAGCCGCTCACTGAGTACCTGCCGTTACAGAAGCCGATAAGGAGCACAGACAGCACCGAGATAGCGATGACCCAGTACGCCATGGACCCCGTGGCCAAGCTGGGGTTGCTCAAGATGGATTTCCTCGGTCTTACGAACCTCACCATCCTGGACCGCGCCATCAAGATGGTGGACCAGACCCGCGGCATCAAGGTGAACCTCAGCCGGCTGCCTTTTAACGACCAGAAGACCTTCGAGCTTCTCTCCTCCGGCCAAACCACCGACGTATTCCAGCTCGACGGTGCAGGGATGCAACGCTACATCAAGGACCTCAAGCCCTCCTCCCTCGGCGATATCGCCGCCATGATAGCCCTGTACCGGCCCGGGCCGATGGAGCACATAGATACATTCATAAACGCCAAACACGGCCGCGCAGCCTCGAAATATCCGCATGTCAGCCTCCAAGAGATCCTGGAAGAGACCCACGGCGTCATCGTGTACCAGGACCAGGTGCTTTTCATACTTCAAGCTTTCGCCGGATACTCTCTGGGTCGGGCTGATACCGTCAGGAAGGCGATGGGAAAGAAGATTCCCGAGCTGATGCGCAAAGAGCGGGAGGGCTTTATAGAGGGAGCGGTAGGGAAAGGATTTACGGCCGAGTTGGCCGAGGAGGTGTTCAACCTCATCGAGCCCTTCGCCGGATACGCCTTTAACAAGGCCCATAGCGTAAGCTACGCCCTGATATCCTACTGGACCGGCTACTTCAAGGCGAACTACCCCCTCGAGTACATGGCCTCGGTACTGAACTCTCGCCTGGACCATCCGGACAAAATGGCCAGCTCCATCAGCGAATGCTTCCGGATGGGTATACCCGTTCTGCTACCCGACCTAAACCGCAGCGGGGTGTATTTCACCCTCGACGCCGATGATAAGGGCACCGCAGCCCTGCGGTTCGGGCTGGCCGCGGTAAAGAACGTGGGGGAAGGCGCCATCCGTCCCATGATAGAGGCTCGAGAACGCGAGGGCCCTTTTAAATCCGTGGACGATTTCTGCGGCCGAGCCGACCTGCGGGGCCTAAACCGAAGGACCCTGGAGAGTCTCATCAAGGTTGGCGCTTTCGACTCCCTCGGCAACCGAGGAGCCCTTCTCGAGGCCATTGACCGGATGGTCTCCCTCGCTCAAAGGGAGGCCCACCGAAGAGAGACGGGCCAGGCCAGCTTGTTCGAAAATCACTCCGACGTATTAGAGACGGTCCCAGTACCGGGCATAGAAATCAACGGCGCGGAGGTCTCTGACGCGGAAAAGGTCGCCTGGGAGCGCAGCCTTCTGGGAGTGCCGCTGTCGCAGAACCCTCTCAAGAGCATGGCCCTAGCCAACTCCTCCGGGGCAATAACTTCTCGGGACCAGTTGGACAGCGAGATGGGCGGCCAGAGAGTCACTCTTTTGGGCCAGGTCTCCTCCGTCTCCCAGAGGACTACAAAGAACAATCGGCCGTTTCTGATAGCCTCGCTGGAGTTGCTTTACGGTAACGTGGAGGCGATGGTATGGCCCGACATCCTGGAGAAAACCCGTGAGACCTGGCAGGAGGGACGCTTGCTCCTGGTATCGGGCAAGCTGAGGGCGCGCGGTGACGATCTGTCTTTGCACTGCGACCACGTGGAGGAGTACGAAGCGGAAAAAGGCCCGGCTTCAGAGGGATCGGAACCGGCGTCCTCCCTCCCAGCCCTGAACGGTCACGCGCCTGCTAACACCAACGGCAAACAGGACCAATTGGAGCCGCCTGGGCCAGCAGTCGCCGTTGAGGAGCGTCCCGGAAGCTTGCTGATTAGCCTGGTGGATTCAGGAAACGCGGGAGAGGACGCCCACCTGCTTAGGGAAGCTTTTCGTACTCTACTCGAGTACTCCGGGAGCGACCGAGTGTCCCTGGAGATCTCCACCGGAGCGAAGCGGGTCCTTCTGGAGGTGCCCGGAATCACCACCCGCTGTTGCCCCGAGCTACACGAGCAACTCGAGACCCTGTTGGGAGCGGGCTCGGTCCAGCTCGCGACCTAGTCCCGGACTACCGTTTCAGCGTGCATGTCCGTGGGGGTCATATCGGCGTTCTTACCCGGCCGCCGCTCCAGGTCCAGGAGACTCGCCTTCTTGTCCAGACCGCCTCCGTAGCCGTGCAGGCCACCGTCGCTGCCGATCACTCTATGGCAAGGGACGACGACCGCCAGGCGGTTTCGGGCCATCGCCTGCCCGGCGGCCCTGAAGGCGCCCGGCCTCCCTGCCGCCGCCGCCAGCCAGGCGTAGCTACGCGTCTCTCCGTGTGGTATCGCCCGGCAGGCCTCCCACGCCGCTCTGAAGAAAGGGCGGGGCGCCCTCCAGGTCGAGGGCTATGCTGTCCAGGGCCCCTTCCTCGCCCCGGCAATATGCCTCAATCTGGCTGCGAATCGTCTCCAGAGCCAAAGGTGCGTGACTGGCCTGGGCAAGGTCTGCGGGCCCCAACTCGTCCAGGGCACGCTCCGGGGAGGTGTTGATGGCCAGCCGCCGCAGCCCTCGGGGTGACGCCAGGGCGGCAATCCAACCCAGGGCTGTGGGGAATAGGTCGTAAGATAGATCTGACATGGCAGCCTCTCTGGCGCCCGGGGCCCGACTCATGCCTTTCTTTATGAGCGCGATTTCCTGAAACTCCTCCGCTAGCTGCAAAACTCTGCTCCACTCATAGGGAGCATCTGCGATGGGGACCTGCTGGGGCAAGGTGGCGACGGCCTAGACGTAATCGCCGGAAGCTGGTCAACACAATGATATGGTCGAGGTTCCAGAGTGTCAATATAAGCATGAACGAGGATGGTTGGCCGCGCTTTATCCGTGTTTGCCGGGAGCCTGAGGGTGTCCCTCAGATATAAGTTTCTCCCCCTTCCTGGCTAGGCATGTCCTGAGTCTATCGAAGGGAAGGGGGCAAGGGGGATGGTCGAAAGAGTTTTTCAGCACCCTGTTAGCGGAGTATGCTAAGGGCGAGTGATTGATTTAGCTAACGTCCGCCAATTCGCTCAAGAGCGGCTCGCCCCGGCCTTAGCCCACAGGGACTATCGGCTCATGTGGTTCGGGCATGTGGTCGGGGAATCGTCGTCGTGGGCACTGGCGGCTGCCGCCGGCTGGCTTATCTTCAGCCGCGCCGAATCCAATCCCAGCAGCTGGGTTGGGGCGATGTTCCTCGCGGCCATGCTCCCCTGGTTCGTGGTGCCGGTCGTCGTCGGCGTGGTGGCCGATCGGTTCTCCAGACGGGATGTATTGGCGCTGGCGTATGCTGTAAGCCGATATTTCCCAGATGGAATCCAGTGCTTTCATAAACACACCATCCTGAGACAGTCCAGACTATAAGATCGCCTGCTGAAGTTGTCAACTGCCACCAACCGCGCTAATATCACTTCATCTAGAGAAACAGGGTCTCCAAACCACTGGGAAAGGCTCTAAACGGATTATTCAGACCGAACCTCACGCTGCAAGTCGCGCACCTTGCTCAGGCAGCCTCGATATGATCACGATTCCCTAACAGACACATGCTCCTATCCAGGATTGAAACGAAGTCTCCCTATCCGCTCCAGCATTTCATCGAACATCTCCCTGGTCACCATCACCTCGGCAAGCTGGAACACAAGCCTCCTCGCATGACGCACCAGTCGCCCGCCTATCTTGATGAGTCGTCTGAATACTTGTCAGGGACCAGCTCTTTATCGCTTCTGGCAGAGCCAGCCTTCTGAAGAAGTTGCCCAGATTGTATGCCAGGATGAATAGCCACAGCCTCACCTGATTAGCCACGAACTTATGGCACGAGAGCCGAGTCCAATTGAGGGCGTATTTCCCCTCTTTAATCCACTGCTCTGCTGTGCCTCTGCCATTGTAGAAGCTGACTAGTCCCTTCGTTGGATAGCTCAGGTTGGTTACGATGAAGCCTACTCTTGGGAACAGTTCTCCCTGATGCCACTCCACCTTGGCCACTACTCTTCGAGGAACATTCCAACTCTGGGCCTGATAAACGAAGTCGTGATACGAGACGATGGGCTTTTGAGAGGGCCACTCGGTAGGCCGTACCAACAGGTGAGCTATTTCCTTCTGAAGCACTTCGTTCGCCGGAAGCCTTATGGCGTAGCCGATATGCCTTGTCTCCAGGTACTCGTAAATCTCAGGCTTGGCAAAAGCAGCGTCTGCTCGAAACAGCAGCCTCACCGCCAGCTTCAGGTAGCGCTCGACGATGGGATTGATGAACTCCTTCCAGCCATCGGCGCTGTGGACGTTGCCTGGTCTGAGAACCGCCCCTTCGCAATCTCCAAACTGGTTGAAGCAGAACAAGGGGTGATAGCACATGCAATCTCTGACCGCTAACCTGGTGCCGGGTAGAGACCTGCCCAATGCTTATGCCTTGGTTAACGCAGGCTATTATGCTACCCGCCTGATTGGACCCGGGGTAATAGCTCCTCTCATGGGAGTGGTTGATATCAGCTGAGATATTCCTGGCATGCACCGGGTTTTATGGCGTAGGGCTACTCTTCGTCCTTCGGATAGCTACCGTTTCCACGGGCGTGGTCGAGCCTGAGAAGGGTCTGGTTTACAACGCGCTCGCAGGCTTCAGGTACGTCTACAGTCATCCGGTGCTGCGAAGCGTCATCTTCCTCGTCCTGTTCCACTGCACCCTGGTGATGTCCTTCGAATCGCTCCTACCCGCAATCTCCGACAACCAGCTGGGCGCCGGAGGGGGAGGCGTAGCATATATGCATATGATGGTAGGCCTCGGGGCCCTGTTGGTCTCACTTGCGGTAGCCCCTATACGAGGAGAAGGCCTGCGAGGGAAACTCTTCCTGGCGACAGCCCTCGTGAGCTCGCTTGGCAATATAGTCCTGGGCATAGCACCCACGCTATTCACCGCCATGATAGCAACGGTCGTAATCGGCGTTTCTCATACAGGTTTTATGACCATGGCCACCATCATGATTCAGTCGGTATCGCCTGATGCCCTCCGGGGCCGCATCACCAGCATCTACCTGATTCATGCCGGTGGAATCATGGCCTTCTCTTACTTCGCCAACGGCGTTCTAGCCGACATGTTCGACCCTACGTGGATACTCACGGCGGGCGCCCTTGCTTTCCTTGGCGTGATTTTGGCCAGCGCGTTCGTACCCACCCCGAGACGCCTCTATCAGGCTGGTGTTCCCACCCCGGTCGGCGCCGCTTCCAGCTAGGGACGAACTTCCCTTTCACCCTGTCTGTGAGCCCCCGCTCTCAGAGAGGGAGAGGGCATATCTGCCTAGAACTGTGCGAGATGAGATTGATGGCTAAGGCAGGTTGCCGTTTTCGGGGGATCGTTGGTACACTGGGCACCACAGCCTTGAGATGCCAGCGACCGGGCGCCATCACGGTGTGCTTAGCCCGAATCCACCGAAGGAGGGCGTCGGGTTAGCGTCCTGAAGCGGCAAGAAGGTGCTCCTGTGCTTCTGGGATAATGGTTTTGTAGCAAAAAACCGACCCCGGAAAAGGAGCACCCAATAGATGCTGCCACGCAACCACCCCGACCGGATCCAAATCACCTTCGACGACCGCCGCTTGGTGGCCAATGCCGGGCTGCTCCTTCCGGCCACCCTGGCGCGGCACCTCGGCCTGCCCGAGCTCGTCCGGCAGCGCCTCGACCTGGGGCGATGCCCCGGGGCGGGCGAACACGAGCGACAAGATGATGACGCTGGTGGCGTCTGCGCTGGCTGGGGGCGACTGCATTGACGACGCCGATGTGTTGCGCACCGGGGGGACGGCCTGCACCCTGGGCGGCACGGTCAAGGCGCCATCCACCCTGGGCACCTTCCTGCGCAGCTTCCGGTGGGGCCACGTCCGTCAACTCGACCGGGTGAGCCGCGAGTTGCTGGCCCGGGCTTGGCAGGCCGGGGCGGGACCCGGCGACGGGCCCCTGACCATTGACATGGACTCCACCATCTGCGAGACCTACGGACTGGCCAAGGAGGGCGCACGCCACCACGGCTATACCGGCAAGCGGGGCTATCACCCGCTGTTGGCCGTCGCCGCCGGCACCGGCGACGTGCTGATGGCCCGCCTGCGCGAGGGCCGGGCCAACACCGCTCGCGGCGCCGCCCACTTCCTGCGGGAGACGGTGGGACGGGTGCGCTACGCCGGGGCCAACGGACGACTCACGCTACGGGCCGACAGCGGGTTCTACACTCATGGCGTGGTATCCGTCTGCCGCAAGATGGATGTCCGTTACTCCATCACCATCCGCCAGCACAAAAGCCTGCACAATTTCATCGAGGCGATACCCGAAGATGCCTGGACGCCGATTCCTTACTGGATGGACGGTGCCGCCGATGTGGCCGAGACCACCTGCACCCCCTTCCAGGCCGAGGCGGACGCCGCGCCGGTACGGCTCATCGTCCGGCGGGTGAAGCCGACGCCCGGTTCCCAACTGGCCCTCTTCGCCAAATACAGCTATCACGGCTTCATCACCGACCGGGACGGGGAGTTGCTCGAACTGGAGGCTGACCATCGCCGCCACGCCGAGATCGAGAATGCCATACGCGACCTCAAGTACGGCGTCGGGCTGAACCATCTCCCCTCGGGCCGCTTCGCCGCCAACGGCGCCTGGCTGGCCGTCCAGACGATGGCCCACAACCTGGCCCGCTGGACGGCGCGGATCGGTCTGGGAGAGCGGATAGCCACCACCAAGACCCTCCGGCGGCGGTTCTTCTCCCTGGCCGGACGGCTCACTCGCTCGGCACGCCGGTTGACCCTGCATCTTCCGGATCGCTGGCCTTGGGCTGAGAAGTTCAGCCGCGCCTTGGCCCGGCTGCGAGCCATTCCACTCCCGGCCTGACGGCACCGTCGGCGACCGACCCACCCACCGGACAACCGAAGATCCCCGCAGACTCGCGCCAGCCCGGTCCGAGAGAGTTCCCTGCTGCGTATTCTCTCGCCATCCCGCGCATCGCAGCTCCCGCAGACGGCCATAGAGGCCCCTGTGCGGCGATGAAGACCGTCCGCCGACCTCCCTACCCCAAATGGAACCCAGGCTATTTCCCCTGTAGCTCCCTCACCCCCCCCTTCCGCTTTCCTCACGCCGTCCATCGGTGTCCTTCGGTGGATTCGGGCTTAGGTGTTATTTATGGAGAGCCTTTTTCAAACTTCGCGGGAGCCAAAGACGCTGGAACTGGAGAGGACCGACGACGGCCGATTGCGCCTCGTTATCACCCTGAAAAAGCTGGGGGCGACTACAGCCCTTGAGTATTTTCTCGATGAGAACGAAGCCAACCTGCTGAGCAAAGCTTTGACCAGGTGAGGCCGGTGGTCGTCGGGAAGACCCTCGTACAGCTTTGGGTCACTCAGCGCCAGCCCTAGGAGGCTACGGAAGAAAGGGGTGTGCAGAGGGGCGAAGCCCCTTTGCCTGTCCTGAGCCTGCCGAAGGGCCGGGAGTCTGAGAGCCTGCCCTGAGCCAGCCGAAGGGGTGTCCCTCAGGTATAAGTTTTCTCCCCCTTCCTGGCCAGGCATGTCCTGAGCCTGTCGAAGGGAAGGGGGCCAGGGGGGATGGTCGAAAGAGGGTTCCAGCACGCGGCTAGGAGAGGAGGGGTCTGATCGATGCTGTGGAGCTCGGCGTCCGTCGCCGGCAAGCCGGCTATCCTGATTGTAGACGCGTCCGCCAATTCCGGAGGTTGGGAGTCCGACTTCTGTGACCGCCTGTACGCGACCATGAAGCGGCGCGGCATTCTCCTCAGGGGTAGCGGACCACTGCGTGTGGAGCGGCCGGAGGACATGGCACCGGAGCTGGAGCATCAGGACTCTTTTAACTGCGTCCTGCTTTTCGGCCGCTCGGCAGACAGCGGGAGTGGGGAGGCGCCGGGCCTTGGGTCCTATTGGCGATGGCTCGACGAGCGGGGCGACATCCTTCCCAAACTATTCGTGGCGTGTTCTTGGGAAAGCTACGCCCCTGAGATGAGCGAAGAAATCCTCATCCTGGATTTCCCAGATAGACCCAAGTGGTGATTGGCGTTCCTGTGATTACTATGAATATTCTGATTACTAAACGGATATAATGGGAGTCTATACATTATAATACACCCATGAATATAGGTTCTGGCTTCTGATTACGTAATCGTGTTGGAGGCACCTTATGGGTGACGACGAAAAGACCCCTCTCAAGCTCGACTTTGACTCCAAAGTTCGCGTGGAGTTTCGCGGTGCTACCATCACCTCAGACGCAGGACTGCTGGCGTGCAGAGAGCTTGATGACGCCCTAAGCCTGACCGACTCTGCCGACGAATTCCTCAAAGAGAGTCGAACGGGCAAAAACATCCTGCATCAGCTAATCCCACTGCTGAGACAGTCAGTCTACAGCCGCCTCGCTGGATACGACGACACCAATGATGCCGACCGCCTTTCCCAAGACCCAGCCCTGAGAGTAGTGGTAGGCTGGAAAGGCCCTGACAGGAACGCGGCCAGCACCAGCGAGATGGGTAGGTTCGAGACGGAGTTGCTGACACAAAAGGAAAACCTCAAGGGCATTGAGCGGCTGAATGTCGAATGGATAAAACGTGCATTAGCCAAGACCGTACACAGGCGTATCATCCTGGACATCGACAGTTCGGAGAGTCCGGTGCATGGCGAGCAGGAGGAAGCAGCCTACAACGGCCACTTTGGATGCATGTGCTATCACCCCTTGTTCTGCTTCAACCAGTTTGGAGATTGCGAAGGGGCGGTTCTCAGACCAGGCAACGTCCACAGCGCCGATGGCTGGAAGGAGTTCATCAATCCCATCGTCGAGCGCTACCTGAAGCTGGCGGTGAGGCTGCTGTTTCGAGCAGACGCTGCTTTTGCCAAGCCTGAGATTTACGAGTACCTGGAGACAAGGCATATCGGCTACGCCATAAGGCTTCCGGCGAACGAAGTGCTTCAGAAGGAAATAGCTCACCTGTTGGTACGGCCTACCGAGTGGCCCTCTCAAAAGCCCATCGTCTCGTATCACGACTTCGTTTATCAGGCCCAGAGTTGGAATGTTCCTCGAAGAGTAGTGGCCAAGGTGGAGTGGCATCAGGGAGAACTGTTCCCAAGAGTAGGCTTCATCGTAACCAACCTGAGCTATCCAACGAAGGGACTAGTCAGCTTCTACAATGGCAGAGGCACAGCAGAGCAGTGGATTAAAGAGGGGAAATACGCCCTCAATTGGACTCGGCTCTCGTGCCATAAGTTCGTGGCTAATCAGGTGAGGCTGTGGCTATTCATCCTGGCATACAATCTGGGCAACTTCTTCAGAAGGCTGGCTCTGCCAGAAGCGATAAAGAGCTGGTCCCTGACAAGTATTCAGACGAGACTCATCAAGATAGGCGGGCGACTGGTGCGTCATGCGAGGAGGCTTGTGTTCCAGCTTGCCGAGGTGATGGTGACCAGGGAGATGTTCGATGAAATGCTGGAGCGGATAGGGAGACTTCGTTTCAATCCTGGATAGGAGCATGTGTCTGTTAGGGAATCGTGATCATATCGAGGCTGCCCTGAGCAAGGTGCGCGACTTGCAGCGTGAGGTTCGGTCTGAATAATCCGTTTAGAGCCTTTCCCAGTGGTTTGGAGACCCTGTTTCTCTAGATGAAGTGATATTAGCGCGGTTGGTGGCAGTTGACAACTTCAGCAGGCGATCTTATAGTCTGGACTGTCTCAGGATGGTGTGTTTATGAAAGCACTGGATTCCATCTGGGAAATATCGGATAATACGTGCTCCTGGAAATGCCAAGCTCCCTGAGTCGCCTGTTCTTCCCTCTACCATGTCGCTCCACCTCAGCCACGACCTTCGATTGTTCCACTACGCTCATGCGACGGTGCCGTTGTCGTGTAGGGGCGGCAGAGCTGTTTTTTTGAAGCGGTGCAACTCCAGGGACAACTCACCCACCAGCTGCTTCAGTTCTCTGTTCTCCCGCTTGAGCTGCTCTATCTCTTGCCGGGTCGCATCACGCACACTGTCCCGAGTCAACCTCTCCTTCCCAGCTTCCATGAACCCCTTCGTCCAGGCGTAGTAGGAGTGGGGTTTGATTCCTTCCCGTCGGCACAGGTCATTAACGGTAGTCTCCCGTCTGAACCCCTCCAAGACGATGCGGATCTTCTCTTCAGGGGTATACTTACGGCGGGTCGCTGCACGGACCTGACGCACGAAGCTTCGTGTCTCCTGGCTTCGCTCCTCAGCTTGGCTGGCCTGATCCTCTACCTGGGTCATCAATGACTCCTTTCACTTAGGGTTAATCTACCCCTCTGAAGGAGCCTCTACCACCCCCAACCTCTTCGGTTTTCTAGGCCTCAATAGTGTCCAATTGCGCTGACACCCTACAGATTGGGAGATATTTGCTCGCCGATGTGGAGAGGTTTCGTCGAACGAACAGGATCGCGCCTATCAGCAGTAGAAACCCGATTACGAGAAGGGCACTGGTTTCCCCATAGCTAAGAGACCCAATTAAGGGCTCTTCCGAAAAGTGCCACATTCGCGTTCTACCCGATTCATCGTTCATGAAAAACAGAGGCAGAGTCCACACAGAGTAGTGTCCTGGGGTTATCGCGCGGATGACGGTGCTGTCCTCACCTCCTATGATTTGATTGAAAACAATCGTGTAAAAGTGGTCGGCTGGCAGAGAGGGACTGATCTCCAGGGCGAGGGGACTCAAAAAAATAAAGAACACGATCACGCACCAGGACAGGGAGGTGACGTTCTCTTTCATGCTGAATTTCCGTAGGAAGACTAGACTCAACAAGAAGGCCGGCACAACCATCTGGATTCTGGTGAAGGCCCCCGCTCCAAGGGCGAGCCAGGCCCAAAAGGGTTGTCGCTTCTCCGCCAGCCAGACGGAAGCCAGAATGAAAAAGAGGCTGACGTTTTCCGTCGAGCCCCATATCGACATTATGAACCAGGTCACCGGATTGAACAGGAATAACGCTGGGGGTATCAGGGCCAGCCTTGGGCCAGCCCCCATTTGCCTCATGATCAGGTAAATGAGCAGCCCATCAGCCAGACCGAACATAACGTTGAACAACTTAAGCAGGAACTCCAGTCCGAAGGCATCGATCTCAAGCCCGCCTGGGCCGCTGAGGAACAGCCTGTCCAGAAAACCTATCGACAGATAGTAGTAAACCTTCGTCAACCCGTACGGGAATCCGGCAAAGCTCCACGGAATTCCCTCCGAAATCTCTGCTGAGGTCACGATTGGCGTGAGTTTGTACAGCTCTAAAAAGCCATATTCAGAGACGATGTAGGACCAAGTCTTGGTAGCGACAACGTCGTAGAGACGGCTGCCGAAGCTGAACAGAAATGAATTGACGACCAGATAGACCAGCGTCCCCATTCCGGCCCCCAGCAGGTAGGGCCATCGGCGGATAACGAGCGGCGTCTCCACCCACCTAGAAAGTGTTCGTGTCACCACCGCGATGCTCAGCTGCGGCCGCCATACCCAGCGCGCGATTCCAAATACGCTCAGCAGGGCGCCAGCAGCCAACAGGGCAATAACCAACGACGTGGCCCGGCCATCGTCGATCTTGTTGACCGGAAACCGCTGAGAGGGGAGGGCCAGCGTGTAGTTCTCAACAACCGTGGTAGCTGACCCCGATACTGAGGAAGCGGAGACGGTCAAAGACGGGCGGAACGGGCGCACCACTTCTGGAGCCTCTTCCTCGGTGACTACGGACTCGACGGCCAGTGAAAAGGGCTCGATTACCTCCAGCTCCGTCTCTGGAGCACTCACGTTCCTCCATCCCTCTGTGCCACGTCCGAAGTCCCCGTTCAACAGGAGGTTCGTGTCGGGCCTCGCCGTCTCCCTCATGGACACATCGGCGAAAAGAAGATGGGATCGCTCTGCGGTGCCGAGGAATACTCTAGCGGTGGCGGCGTCTCCGGGGGATCTCTCCGTGAGTCGGATCTCCGTCCATCCGGTTAGCTCTGCCGTCGACTTCCAGTAGTTGGGGAAGGGAAGGCGCATTCCATCCTGGTCCCACCACAAAACGCCGATAGCAAATAGTCCTTCGCTGGGAACTAGCTTTGCCTGTCCTCCAAAGGTATACCGAGTGCCGCCCTCCACAGGAATAGCCTGGCTGAGGATCTCCTGCACCGCGCCGGTGTTAGATGCTACCCTGAGCATGGGGCCTCCCGAGGGTGGCCGTTCGGCGCTGGAGAGGCGGCTGGTGACAGTGCCCCCTTTCCTGTCCCGCTCTATCTCCAGCTGGAAGGTCTGGCCCAGGTAGTACTGACCGAGAGTGTCGCGCTTGATAACGTCTCCCCCGATAAGGGTAATACCCGCCCTTCCATTGACGACCGTCTCCGCCGTGATCAGATTCTGAGGCGCGGGGCCGAGATTCAGAAAATGCCCCCCTCGAGATCTGGGGTCCCAGAAGCCGACGCGCAGAGGGGTCGTCCCCTCCCCGTTGCCCATGATGCGGATATCCATGGAGGCTTTGAAGCTCATGGGGGTGGTGGCCAGGTGGACTGTGGGCTCCGAGTTAGGCAGGGTAGTGAGTGTGAGAGACTCCTGTGACACCTGCACGATCCCGGGGGATTCGCCGTTGCCCTTCTCACCGACGTAAATCAGCTTGCGGTCAAAGCCTTGGAACACGGCGTCGTTGTCGGATTGGCGCCATACCCTTGCAGGGATAAGCAACGTGACCAACATAAGGAGGGCAATAATGAACACTGCCCAGGGAAATACCCTGACCCCTAGGGATTGAAGTTGACGCCTATCCGGAAGCTTCATTCTTCTGAAGCAATAGGTTGTAAGTGGCACGACTCCGGGGGAACGCGTCGGCGACGGAGAAGGGTTTCATGCCCCGTTCAATGATGTAGCCGTTATGGAAGTCTAGCTCGAGAAGAGTAGTAGCCAAGGATTCAGCAGTAGCGCCCGCCCGGCGCAGGCCATTGAAGTTTAACTCCATGATAAGCCGCATCTCAGAGTTCCTGCGGCTTAGCTCCTTCATTCCAACCAGGGCCGCCTGCTCTGCCCCCTCAATGTCCATCTTGATGAGGTCAACGCGGGGCCAACCCTCCCTTGCGAAGAGTTCGTCCAGCGTGATGGTCTGTACCTCAAACGAAGTAGCCGGGGGCGGCTGGGCGACCACTAGCCAGCCTTCAGCGCCGTATTTGTCTGGGACAAAGGATCCCGAGCCGGTTCTGTCCGACACCGCCATCTCCATCGCAACCACGTTGCAGCAACCATTTGCACCGATGCTTCGCGTCAGGTAATGAAAGTTACGGACGTCTGGCTCACAGCTATAGACCCGACCTGGATCTCCCACTATGGGCGAAGCGAGCAGGGTGTAGTAGCCAATATTAGCCCCGACGTCCACGACCGTCATATCCTTTTTTATGATAACGTTGAAAAGTCGGGTTACATCGGGTTCGTATAACCCGGCGGCGAGGGTTCTAGCCGAGGGGTAACCGGCCGACACTACCAACCTCATTGCGAATGGCAGGGTGATTACAACTTCCTCGGTTGGCGGGCGGATAAGGGGTAGCGCCAATCGTGATAGAACTGGCCCCAATGGCCCCAACATCCCCGCACGCTTTGCTAAGTTTCGCAGCCGAATGCCGAGGCGCCAGATGGCTTTATATACTTGTTCCTTCACGCAGCTTGTCTCAGCTTTCTTTTGCCGACACCGTTGTCAGGGACCTCTCTGGACCGGCGGCCATCAGCAAGGCCACCCCAGGGAGGGCCCAGGCCTCTCCCCTTCGTCCTAAGGCTTGAAGCCTTCTCCAATCCAAGTGCTTCATTCCCTCGTGAACAGCAGGTTAAAGCAGGCGCGACTCCTAGGGAAGTTTCCGGCAACGGAGAATGGCCTGAGGCCTTGTTCAATGACGTAGCCTTTATGGAAGCCTAACTCCAGGAGGATGCGGGCGATGTGCTCCCGGCTTTCGCCAGAGCGGCGGACAGTGGCCATGTCGAACTCCATAATGAGACTCAAATCCGGGTTCCTCTGGCTCAGTTCCTTCATTCCTAGCAATACGGCGGTTTCGCCACCCTCTATGTCCATTTTTATGAGGCCAACGGACGGCCAGCCCCTGGCCGCGAAGAAGTCGTCTAGAGTAATGGATGGGACTGCGATTGAAGGGATGGCGGACGACGAGGGCAAAAGCCAGTTGCGCTCCGGCTGCTCGTGGACGGCGAGAGCCGCGAATCCAGTTCTGCCAGATACGGCCTTGTTGACCGATACTACGTTGAGGCATCTGTTGGCCTCCACGTTCCTCACCAAGTAAGCATAGGTTCTTGGATCAGGCTCAAAAGCGTACGCGCGGCCAGAGTCGTTCACCAACCGGGAAGCAATGAGCGTGTAGTATCCACAAAACGCCCCCACGTCCACCAGGGTCATCCCATCTTTCAAGAGGTCTTGAACAAGCCGTGTTTCTGCCGGTTCATAGGTACCAGCAGCGTAGCTTCTGGCCCTTGCAAAACCTGGTGGGATAACGAGTTTCAATCCGTATGGGAGAGTAACCACTACCTCGTCGTCTGGAGGCGGGATCAGCCAATTCGCCAGTTGCCAGAGCACGCTCTCAAAGGGCCCCGAAATCCCTAGACGCTTGCCCAGGTGTAGGACACGAACACCGAGTCCCCAGATACCGTTATAAAAACCTTTCTTCAAGAGCCCGGGCCTCCCGAAGTGGCGTCCTTGTTAGATGACCTGGTATTTGACCCCCTGCCCTTCATCAGCCAGGTACTGAGGTCTCTTCCAATTAAGTTCTGAAGCTTCAGAATATCCTCGGAATAGATTTGCTCCAGGAACTCCCGGGCTCTCGGGTCCATGGGCTTTTTGGGAGAATCGGTCAAGAGGAACCGCTGGCGGATTCCACTCAGCAGATGGTTAGGAACCAGGGAAATGGCTAAAGAACGGAGGTACGGCACGCCCATGATACGAGCGAAGAACGCGTTGCGAGGTGCAGCATATTTATTGTACTTCTTGTGTGGGTCGAAAAATGTACCTTCGTAGAAGGGAACACCAAGGAGAGTGCAAACATCCCGCACCAAACCCGACGTGTCGGACAGAAGGTCTTCGTAAAGGTAGATGCGTGTAGGGTGTCAGCGCAATTGGACACTATTGAGGCCTAGAAAACCGAAGAGGTTGGGGGTGGTAGAGGCTCCTTCAGAGGGGTAGATTAACCCTAAGTGAAAGGAGTCATTGATGACCCAGGTAGAGGATCAGGCCAGCCAAGCTGAGGAGCGAAGCCAGGAGACACGAAGCTTCGTGCGTCAGGTCCGTGCAGCGACCCGCCGTAAGTATACCCCTGAAGAGAAGATCCGCATCGTCTTGGAGGGGTTCAGACGGGAGACTACCGTTAATGACCTGTGCCGACGGGAAGGAATCAAACCCCACTCCTACTACGCCTGGACGAAGGGGTTCATGGAAGCTGGGAAGGAGAGGTTGACTCGGGACAGTGTGCGTGATGCGACCCGGCAAGAGATAGAGCAGCTCAAGCGGGAGAACAGAGAACTGAAGCAGCTGGTGGGTGAGTTGTCCCTGGAGTTGCACCGCTTCAAAAAAACAGCTCTGCCGCCCCTACACGACAACGGCACCGTCGCATGAGCGTAGTGGAACAATCGAAGGTCGTGGCTGAGGTGGAGCGACATGGTAGAGGGAAGAACAGGCGACTCAGGGAGCTTGGCATTTCCAGGAGCACGTATTATTGGTGGAGGTGGAGGCACCGGCAGGGTAGTTGGGAGGGTACGGAAGGAACTGAGAGGCCCTGGAATCGCCTGCGTCCAGAAGAGGAGGCAGTAGTGCTGGCGGCAGCCCGTGGGATGCCGACCTGGCGAAGCCGGCAGTTGGCGGCTTCGCTCACCGACCACAGAGGCCTATCGGTCTCCGCCTCCACAGTCTATCGTATTCTGAGACGGGAGGGTCTGGTGAAACGGATCGAATACCAGTTGGCAGCGAGCAAAGAGTACCAGCACAAGACCACAGGGCCCCACCAGCTGTGGGCCACCGATGCCTCCTACTTCCGTGTAGTGGGATGGGGCTACTACTACCTCGTGACGGTGATGGACGACTACTCCCGGTTCATCTTGGCCTGGAAGGTGCAACGGGACATGACGGCCAACTCCCTCATAGAGGTGGTCCAGGAAGCTGTTGACTCTACTGGTATGACTGATGTACCTCTGGAGGATCGGACCAAGCTCCTCTCAGATAATGGCTCAGGTTATGTATCGCGGGCCTTCCGCGAGTACATGCGGGTGGTGGGCATTCGCCACGTCCTGGCAGCACCCTATCACCCTCAGACCAACGGGAAGCTGGAGAGATATCACCGAACCCTGAAAGACGACATTAACCAGGTGCCATACGAGGTGGTGGAAGACCTGGAGGCGGCCATCCGGGACTTCGTCGAGTTCTACAACTACCGAAGATATCATCAGGCGCTCAGGGTTGTAACTCCGGCTGACGTGCTGGAAGGCCGTCTGGAGGCAATTCTAGCCCAGAGGAAGGAGGTACAGCGAGAGACTTTTGACCGGCGGAGGCGGTACAATCAGGAGGTCAGAGAAACCCTCAAACCAGGAGCTTCTTCACCCCAATCTCTCGGACCCAGAACTGTCCAAAACCGCTGACACCCAACAGTAAGCCGCTACCGGCTTATGACTGGCGTCTGGTCTATGGATGCCGTCGGCCCCATATCTCGGACTGTGGAGGATGCCGCCATTACCCTCAGGGCCATCGCAGGCTACGACCCCAAAGACCCCTATACCTGGAGTACCCCCGTCCCCGACTATAGGCAAGCCCTGGACGGTAATATTAGGGGTATGCGAGTCGGAGTAATAAGAGAGCTGATTAATAGCGCTGTGGTAGAACCGGAGGTCAGAGAGGCCGTTGTCAAAGCGACCTCTGTGCTGAGTAACCTGGGGGCGTCGGTGGATGAGGTCTCAGTGCCTCTGGCCAAACACGCCTTTGTGATCAGGCTGATATCGGGAATCGTGGAGCCTGCATTGAACCAACGCGACTGGATCAGGAAGCGCCTCCCGGACTACGGTCACAATAACCGCGTAAGTCTTCTCACAGGCAGCATCATGCCTGCCCAGGTCTACTACAAGACCCAGAAGCTGAGGAGCCTGCTCCGGCAGCAGGTTCAGGAGGCTTTCGACAGGTACGATGTCCTGGTATCACCCACCGTCGGAAAGACGCCTCAGAAGATACAGGACGATCCAGTGGTTACCAACAAGGAAGTGGCGCTGAGCCGGTCTCATCTTCTCACCGCTATCTTCAACCTGGCGAACGTGACCGCCATCACTGTACCCTGCGGACTCAGCTCCCAGGCCCTACCGATCGGACTTCAGATAGCAGGACGCCCCGGCAGGGAAGAAACGGTTTTGAAGGTATCCCATGCCTATGAACGGCAAACGCATTGGCACAACATGAGCCCTCCAGCTGCATAAGTCGGGATATCCCACATTTCCCAGATTAGCCACGATGGCTTTGAGTCAGTTCTCTTTGATAACGCACTTCTCCGATGTGAGGGAGGTTTCGAAATGGCTGGACAAAAGATACGCGTCGGGCTCATAGGAGCTAGTGTCCGTTACGGCTGGAGTATGAAGGCGCACCTGCCGGCTCTTCTTGCCCTACCCCAGTACGAGCTGACGGCCGTATGCACAGCGCACAAGGAAACGGCGGAGGAGTCCGCCAGGCACTATGGGGCACGCCTGGCCTTCCACGACTATAAGGAGATGGTAACGCATCCAGACATAGACCTGATCTCCGTGTCCGTTGTTGCTCCGTCACATCACGCCATGGTGATGGCGGCGCTGGAAGCCGGGAAGCACGTCATTTGCGAGTGGCCCCTGGGCGTAAACTCGGCTGAGGCCGAGGAGATGGCCTCCGTGGCCCGGGCCAGTGGCGTGCGGCACATGATAGACTTTCAGGCCAGGGGTAATCCGGCCCTATTGCGTATGAAGGAGCTTATTGCAGAGGGGTACGTGGGCGAAGTCCTGACCTGTAATATGACCGCGTTCATGCCAGGCCTGCTGCAGCGGGGGCTAGACCGCCCCTGGATGGCTGACCGAGAGAAGGGGGCGACCACCCTCACTCTAGCTACAGGACACTGCATCGACGCCTTCTGCTTCTGTGTTGGGGAGTTCATGGAGCTCTCGGCTCGTGTCAGTACCCAGGTCCCGGTGTGGGAAACTTCTGAGCCGGGCAAGACGGTGGATGTGACCGCCCCCGACAACGTGATGGTCAACGGGGTCCTTAGTAATGGCGCTGTCGCTTCAGTTCACATAGCCACCGTGCCCTGGCACGCCACCGGCTCCAGGATAGAGGTCTACGGCATGGAGGGCACCCTGGTCGCGTCCACTAGTGAGATGGTCCAACGGGTCCGAGTCGGGCTCAAGGGTGGTCGCGGAAAGGATCGAGCCCTGGAGGAGCTTCCTATCCCAGACCGCCTGACGTGGGTCCCCGGAGAGGTGCCCAGGGGCGACCCTTTCAACGTAGCGCAGATGTATCACCGCCTGGGGGAGGCCATTCAGAATGACGAGGGTGCTGAGCCGGATTTCGATCTCGCGCTGAAGAGGCATCGTCTGCTGGACGCCATCCAGCGCTCCTCGGACCAGGGAGTCGTAGTGTCTGTCGGGGGGTAAAGCTTAAACGAGATTTCGATAGCATGTCATTCTGCGGGAGCGCAAGCGACTGAAGAATCTGCAGAGGGGATACCAACGGCCACCCCAGATTCTTCGCTTCGCTCAGAATGACATTTTGTATCAGATTTAGTCGATTGAGTACTGGCCCTCTCTGCCCAGACCTACAGAGACGCCTGGGCCGGAGTCTGTCACCAGGACTCCGATCCAGGCGCCTATCTTTACCATGTCAACGAGATTGTCAGGGTTCTAGGGCATCCTAGAGGTGGAGGGCACGCTCGGCGTTCTCGTGATAAACCCTCTCCAGGACCTCGTCTTTGAATCCTGCCTTCTGATGGAGCTCCACGATTTTATCCATTGGAGCCAACGGATACGCCGAACCGAAAATAAATTGGTTTTGAAGGTAAGTGTTTGCGGCCTCTACATATTCATGAGCTCCCGGGAACCCGAGATAGAAGTCTACGGAGACGAAGAAGTTGGGATGCCGATTTGCCACGAAGCACACCTCTCTCACGAAGGGGTAGCAGCCGTGGGCACAAATGAAGTTGACCTTGGGGAATTCTCGGGCCACGTCGTCGATGACCTGCGGGTTGGCGAAGTTTACATTAGGTCCCGTTCCTCCACCACCCTGAAAGATAACTGAAACGCCCAGGTCCATGCATTTCTGGTAGATTGGGAACATACGCTCGTCGTTATAATAGATTCCGTGCCTACCACACTCTATGAACGCTCCATAGAACTTCAGCTCATTAACCGTACGATCAAGCTCTTTCAAAGCCTCGACCATATTGCGGGCCTCGGGCCCAACGTCGATCCCTGCCATGGGGATGAACTTGCCGGGGTATTTCTGTACTAGATCGAAGATGGCGTCATGGTTGGATATCCCCTGCGGGATTTGCTTGACTCCCAGGTTCATCGGTGGACTGTTGCGCCCATTGGCGACCGCTTGGGTGATGCCCGCCGTTTCCATCTCCTGCATGAAGATTTCTACCGATCGTTGCTCAAACGAGGGTGGAAGCGTATACCCCAGCGCTTTTGCCTGCGCAGGCGCGTTTACTGCAAAAAAATCAGCTAGATCCGGGATGGGGGGCCTGCATCGCATGTCTATGATCTTCATATTACCTCCTGAACATTTTCTGGGGTCCCCCTTTGTAAGCCGAGAGGGGAACCCCTTGTATACCGCTTGAGATCGTGGCAAGGATACTACCGGGTTAAATTGTTGTCAAGCGCATGTACTCGTCGTAACTGTTCCATGGGTGGCGGGTCAATTCAGTCCATGGGGTCAGTGGTCCGGAACCGCCTGTCTTGGGCTGGCCGCTCGCTGGCTTACAGGTTAAACTGAGGGTCAGCATAGCCCTTTACCTTGTTGTATAGCTGGAGGCGCTGTCGCTGGGTGTCCGCCACGACTAGCCGCTCCTTCTCAGTGTCAAAGGCAAGTGCCACCGGCAAGGAGAATCTCCATTCGGGCTCAAAGGTGTAGACCCTGCGCCGGGCTTTGAGAACGTCCAGGTTCGCGTCTATGGTCATCCGGCCCCACTTGGAGAGTTCCTGTGCGTCTCCTATGAAGCTGGTGATGAACCCCCCATCCGGTCCAAACGCCTGGACACGGTTGTTGGCCCAGTCGCATACATATACGTCGCCATCGGGGTCTACCGCAACGCCCGCTGGACGGCTCAATTCGCCTTTACCAGTCCCAGAGCTGCCAAACTTGGCCACGAAATTGCCCTCTAGGGTGAACTTCTGCACTCTGTCGTTCTTATGATCGGCCACGTATATGAACCCATCTTTGTCTATCGTGATACCCCAAGGGGAGTCGAATTCACCATCGCCGCTGCCTAACTTCCCCCACTTAGCCAGGTACTTCCCATCCTTGGTGAACTTCTGGACACGATGGTTGCGACTGTCAACTATATGGAGGTTATCCTCTTTGTCTATGGCGATGCCTGAGGGGCCGTCGAGCTCACCGTCACCGTTCCCAGAGGAGCCCCATAATCTCAGGAAGTTGCCGTCCTTGTCGAAGGTAGAGACACGGTTCAGCCACTCGTCTGTGACGTAAACGTTGCCGTGGCTATCGAGGACGATCCCAGTCGGCCAGATGATCTCTCCTTCGCCGTCACCATACTTACCGAATTCTCCCACAAGCTCTTCGTCACCCGGTGTCGTTCCTACAGTGACCTTGCTCACTCGGACGCCAAAACCCGTCCGGTTCCAGGCGGCCGTCGTGCCCTCGGCGCCGGTCACGCCCTCGCCTCCACGGCTTACGACGTAAATTACATCGCCGTCACCAAACGCCAGAGAGATGGGCCGCTGAAACCCCAAGCCTGTCGGTGAACCCCGGCCTATCGCGTGGCTGTAGTCATAGGTCCGTCCAGCTACTGTTTGTGTAAGCATCCCTCCCCCTCATAAAATTGCTGAAAAACCCTTCCGACCATCCCCCTGGGGCTTCGCCCCTCTGCACTCCCTTGCTTCATCGGTCGCCTAGAGCTTTAAGGTAGTAGGCTGGCTTCATCCTACGAGGCGTGGTCAATAGCCGCGTGATCTTTCCCTGTTTGCGCCAATGGAGAGACGCATCCATTATGGGCGGGATTTTAGCACTACCTCCCAGAGGTGTCAAACACTCGGGTACGTTCCCGACCCCACGATTCTCATCGTCTGGTCGCACTAAATCACCTTAGATAAACCTACGGCTGAGGCAGCGATGGGGAGTCACGGGGAATCTACTCTTTCGTTACCACCGACGCTATTCGGCGGCATTGCGGCATTCACGTTGCCCACTAGCTTAAGATATAGGATTGACCGAGCTCGCGGGCATCAGTACACTCGTTCATGTCGAGGATGGTGCCTCTTTTTGGGGCAGGGGTTTGATACGGGGAATTCCTGGTGACTACACTGGAAACGGTCCTGAACTGGCGGCCTAGAACGCCGTTTTTTTATGGCTGGCTTCTTATTGGAATGGCCGCCTTAACCGCTCTTGTTGGTGTGACCTTAGGCGGACTGGTCATGGGCGGGATACAGGGCTTTATTTTGGAGGATACAGGGTGGAACCGGAGCACCATCGGCTTCGCCGTCACCGCCGGAGTCTGGCTATCAGGGCTGGTGGCCCCCTTTGTCGGACGGCTGGCCGATCGCTACGGACCTCGGTGGCTGATGTCCTTCGGGCTCATAGTCATGGGTATCTCTCTCTTCTCCATGGCAGGGGTCAGCTCCATCTGGCAATTCTACCTCGTCATTATCCTGGGGCGTTCCATGACCCATCCGCTGCTTATTGGAGTAGTGCCACGTACTGCGGCGGTTAACTTCTTCCAGCGTCAGCGTGCCATCGCCCTGTCTTTGACTGGCATGGCCCGGCCTATTAGTGGCGGCGTCAATATCCAGGTCACCTCTGCCATTTCGGCGGCCTACGGATGGCGGACCGCCTTTCGCATCATCGGCACCGCGAGCCTTCTCCTGACTCTGCCCATATTGATTGTTATGCGCCGCCGCCCCGAGGACATCGGCCTGCTGCCCGACGGGACGAAGGCCGATGGAGCCACGCTGGCCGCCTCGCAGGAGAGCCAGCCTGGCTCTAGCTCGCTGGAAGCGGGCCGGACGACGCCAGCCGGCGGGGGGACCCCAGAGTTCAGTTGGACTGCCGGTGAGGCGCTACGCACCAGGGCCTTCTGGCTGGTGGCTCTGGCCGCTCTCATGGCGGTCATGGCCAGCTCTGGGATGGCCTTCAACATTGTGCCGTATCTTCAGGAACAGGCCGATCTCTCCAGAGCCCAGGCCGCCGGCGTCTTGAGCCTCAGCACTTTCCTTGCGCTGTCCCATTTGGGCTGGGCGTATCTGGCCAATAAGTTGACCCCCAGGGTGTGCATGATGGCGGCGATGGTCTTTGCCGCGGGAATGGTCCTCTTCTTGCTCACGGTGAGCTCCGCATTCTCGGCCTATGTCTTCGGTGTGCTATGGGGTATATCTAGCGGTTCCTCAGAAGCCCTCATATATATACTCCTGGCTCGCTACTTTGGCCGTGCGTCCTACGGTACTCTCGTCGGGACCTTACGCCCCTTCGAGGCAGCTGGGCTGGGCGTGGGGCACAGCTTGGGGCCGGTCATTTATGACCTGACAAAGAGCTATAAGGGACTGCTCGCGGCGTTGACCGTCTTCCATCTGCTGGCGGCGCTCTCGGTTTTCTTTGTTCGGCCCCCAGCACTGCCTCAACGGACCTCCGCCCAAACCGACCTCGAGTAGAGTAACCCCAGTAGGCGTCCTCGCTGAAGGCAGCTACCATGGGTCAGCTCGGAAACAACGTCCCAAGCTCAAACAAAGTAGTACTAGTGGTAGTCAACGAGATTTCGACAGCACGTCCTTCTGAGGGAGCGCAGCGACCGAAGAATCTGGGGTGGGGCAACCCACGACCACCCCAGATTCTTCGCTTCGCTCAGAATGACATTAAATTAGCTTGAAGTTGACTGGGCGCTAGCCATCAACCCCTCCCTAGAGATCCAGATAAAACGTAGAAAGGGAGTTCGATATCACATGAGGAATTCGTAGGTAGACACTGTTGGGTGTCAGCGGTTTTGGACAGTTCTGGGTCCGAGAGATTGGGGTGAAGAAGCTCCTGGTTTGAGGGTTTCTCTGACCTCCTGATTGTACCGCCTCCGCCGGTCAAAAGTCTCTCGCTGTACCTCCTTCCTCTGGGCTAGAATTGCCTCCAGACGGCCTTCCAGCACGTCAGCCGGAGTTACAACCCTGAGCGCCTGATGATATCTTCGGTAGTTGTAGAACTCGACGAAGTCCCGGATGGCCGCCTCCAGGTCTTCCACCACCTCGTATGGCACCTGGTTAATGTCGTCTTTCAGGGTTCGGTGATATCTCTCCAGCTTCCCGTTGGTCTGAGGGTGATAGGGTGCTGCCAGGACGTGGCGAATGCCCACCACCCGCATGTACTCGCGGAAGGCCCGCGATACATAACCTGAGCCATTATCTGAGAGGAGCTTGGTCCGATCCTCCAGAGGTACATCAGTCATACCAGTAGAGTCAACAGCTTCCTGGACCACCTCTATGAGGGAGTTGGCCGTCATGTCCCGTTGCACCTTCCAGGCCAAGATGAACCGGGAGTAGTCGTCCATCACCGTCACGAGGTAGTAGTAGCCCCATCCCACTACACGGAAGTAGGAGGCATCGGTGGCCCACAGCTGGTGGGGCCCTGTGGTCTTGTGCTGGTACTCTTTGCTCGCTGCCAACTGGTATTCGATCCGTTTCACCAGACCCTCCCGTCTCAGAATACGATAGACTGTGGAGGCGGAGACCGATAGGCCTCTGTGGTCGGTGAGCGAAGCCGCCAACTGCCGGCTTCGCCAGGTCGGCATCCCACGGGCTGCCGCCAGCACTACTGCCTCCTCTTCTGGACGCAGGCGATTCCAGGGCCTCTCAGTTCCTTCCGTACCCTCCCAACTACCCTGCCGGTGCCTCCACCTCCACCAATAATACGTGCTCCTGGAAATGCCAAGCTCCCTGAGTCGCCTGTTCTTCCCTCTACCATGTCGCTCCACCTCAGCCACGACCTTCGATTGTTCCACTACGCTCATGCGACGGTGCCGTTGTCGTGTAGGGGCGGCAGAGCTGTTTTTTTGAAGCGGTGCAACTCCAGGGACAACTCACCCACCAGCTGCTTCAGTTCTCTGTTCTCCCGCTTGAGCTGCTCTATCTCTTGCCGGGTCGCATCACGCACACTGTCCCGAGTCAACCTCTCCTTCCCAGCTTCCATGAACCCCTTCGTCCAGGCGTAGTAGGAGTGGGGTTTGATTCCTTCCCGTCGGCACAGGTCATTAACGGTAGTCTCCCGTCTGAACCCCTCCAAGACGATGCGGATCTTCTCTTCAGGGGTATACTTACGGCGGGTCGCTGCACGGACCTGACGCACGAAGCTTCGTGTCTCCTGGCTTCGCTCCTCAGCTTGGCTGGCCTGATCCTCTACCTGGGTCATCAATGACTCCTTTCACTTAGGGTTAATCTACCCCTCTGAAGGAGCCTCTACCACCCCCAACCTCTTCGGTTTTCTAGGCCTCAATAGTGTCCAATTGCGCTGACACCCTACACGCCTGGACGAAGGGGTTCATGGAAGCTGGGAAGGAGAGGTTGACTCGGGACAGTGTGCGTGATGCGACCCGGCAAGAGATAGAGCAGCTCAAGCGGGAGAACAGAGAACTGAAGCAGCTGGTGGGTGAGTTGTCCCTGGAGTTGCACCGCTTCAAAAAAACAGCTCTGCCGCCCCTACACGACAACGGCACCGTCGCATGAGCGTAGTGGAACAATCGAAGGTCGTGGCTGAGGTGGAGCGACATGGTAGAGGGAAGAACAGGCGACTCAGGGAGCTTGGCATTTCCAGGAGCACGTATTATTGGTGGAGGTGGAGGCACCGGCAGGGTAGTTGGGAGGGTACGGAAGGAACTGAGAGGCCCTGGAATCGCCTGCGTCCAGAAGAGGAGGCAGTAGTGCTGGCGGCAGCCCGTGGGATGCCGACCTGGCGAAGCCGGCAGTTGGCGGCTTCGCTCACCGACCACAGAGGCCTATCGGTCTCCGCCTCCACAGTCTATCGTATTCTGAGACGGGAGGGTCTGGTGAAACGGATCGAATACCAGTTGGCAGCGAGCAAAGAGTACCAGCACAAGACCACAGGGCCCCACCAGCTGTGGGCCACCGATGCCTCCTACTTCCGTGTAGTGGGATGGGGCTACTACTACCTCGTGACGGTGATGGACGACTACTCCCGGTTCATCTTGGCCTGGAAGGTGCAACGGGACATGACGGCCAACTCCCTCAAGTAGAGTCCCAGGAAGTGGTGTAACAAGAGTAGAGGGTCTGGATGAAGAGAGACCACCACGTCATCCTTAGCGGGCAAAGACGAGCCTGAGAAAGGAGGACAACGGTGGTCAAGGAAAGGATGGACCTGCTTGAGCTAATGCGCAAGAGGGGAGTCGACGGTGACGTGGACTTTCTACGAGAGGCACTGAGAGTGCTGGTCGAGGAGATCATGGAGGCTGATGTGTCATCGAGGACCGGTGCTGGGTATGGAGAACGCAACCCTGAGCGGGTGACCCAGCGCAACGGGTACCGGTCTCGAGCATGGGACACTCGCGTAGGGACCATGGAGTTGCAGATACCCAAGCTGAGGGAGGGGAGCTACTTTCCGAGCCTGCTGGAGCCACGGCGTCGCAGCGAGCGAGCTCTGCTGGCGGTGATCCAGCAGGCGTATGTGGAGGGTGTATCGACGAGGCGAGTGGATGATCTGGTCAAGGCTCTTGGGTGCGAGGGTATCTCAAAGAGCCAAGTGTCGCGTATCTGCCAGGAGCTGGACGGGGTGGTGGAGAGCTTCCTGGGTCGGCCGCTGGACGGCGGATCATATCCCTACCTGTGGCTGGACGCACTAACCCAGAAGGTCAGAGAGGCCGGTAGGATAGTCAACGTCAGCGTGGTGGTGGCGACGGCGGTCAATAGCGAGGGCAAGCGTGAGATCGTTGGGATGGACGTGGGTACCAGTGAAGACGGCGCCTTCTGGTTAGCCTTCCTGCGCTCACTGGTCGCCAGGGGCCTCGGCGGGGTGGAACTGGTGGTATCGGACGCTCATCAGGGACTCAGGGATGCCATCGCAACTGTCTTCGGTGGGGCCAGTTGGCAGCGGTGCCGCACCCACTTCATGACCAACCTGCTCACTCGGGTCCCCAGGAGCGCTCAGCCCTGGGTGGCCACCATGGTACGCACCATCTACCAGCAGCCGTCCCCTCAGGAAGTGCATGCCCAACTCGAGCGGGTGATTGCTCAGCTCCAGGACCCGTTCCCACAGGTCGCCTCTCGACTGGACGAGGCTGGACCCGACGTCCTGGCCTTCTCCAGCTTCCCACTCGCCCACTGGAAGAAGATCTGGTCCAACAACCCCCTGGAGCGTCTCAACAAGGAGATACGGCGCCGCACCGATGTGGTGGGCATCTTCCCTAACCGCCCAGCTGTCCGTCGCATGGTCGGCGCCGTCCTAGCTGAGCAGCACGACGAGTGGGCCGTCGGCCGTCGATACATGACACAGGAGGTAACCACCTCCAACGAAGCTCTACCCAGAGCCGAACTCGCAGAGGCAGCGGCCTAGACAATATCAACCGGATGACGTACTCTTACACCACTCTATGGGACGTGACCCTCCCTCATAGAGGTGGTCCAGGAAGCTGTTGACTCTACTGGTATGACTGATGTACCTCTGGAGGATCGGACCAAGCTCCTCTCAGATAATGGCTCAGGTTATGTATCGCGGGCCTTCCGCGAGTACATGCGGGTGGTGGGCATTCGCCACGTCCTGGCAGCACCCTATCACCCTCAGACCAACGGGAAGCTGGAGAGATATCACCGAACCCTGAAAGACGACATTAACCAGGTGCCATACGAGGTGGTGGAAGACCTGGAGGCGGCCATCCGGGACTTCGTCGAGTTCTACAACTACCGAAGATATCATCAGGCGCTCAGGGTTGTAACTCCGGCTGACGTGCTGGAAGGCCGTCTGGAGGCAATTCTAGCCCAGAGGAAGGAGGTACAGCGAGAGACTTTTGACCGGCGGAGGCGGTACAATCAGGAGGTCAGAGAAACCCTCAAACCAGGAGCTTCTTCACCCCAATCTCTCGGACCCAGAACTGTCCAAAACCGCTGACACCCAACATCCAAAGAGGAAGCCGAATCAGCCTCCAAGGCCAAGTCGGAATTCCTTGCCAACATGTCCCACGAGCTGCGCACACCTCTCAACTCCATTATCGGCTTCTCAGAGATCCTCCAGGATCAGACCTTCGGCGAGCTAAACGAGCGCCAGTCAAGGTACGTGGGCAACGTCCTTAACAGCGGCCGCCACCTGCTAGAGTTGATCAACGACGTCCTGGACCTGTCGAAGATAGAGGCCGGGCGCATGGAGCTGTATCTGTCACAGTTCGAGGTGATGGTGTTGCTAGAAGAGGCGCACGAAATCATCAGGCCCATGGCCGATATGAAAGACATCAGCGTAAACACAGAGGATGCGAAAGGACTCCCCTCCATGACGGCAGACAGGGGGAAGCTCAAACAGATCATGCTCAATCTGCTGAGCAACGCCGTCAAGTTCACCGCGGAAGGTGGGAAGGTAGATGTAGAAGCATTGGTTGCTCAAAATGGGGTACCGGGGTCTGACGAGACGGTACCAGCGATCCGGATCTCCGTATCTGACACGGGGGTAGGAATCAAACCTGAGGACCAGGACCGGGTATTCGCGGTCTTTGAGCAAGTGGATGCATCGTATTCGAAGGCTCGGGAGGGGACGGGTCTGGGGCTGGCGTTAAGCAAGAGGCTTGTGGAGGTGCACGGTGGGACGATATCCGTTGAGAGTGAGGGAGTAGACGGCAAGGGCAGTACGTTTACGGTGGTGATTCCAGTGGAACCACGGACGATTACGTATCTCGGCGGTGGTTGACCTGCCCCGTCCACCTGCCGGACTAGGTTATTGATCTTGAGCATGGCCGCAACAAGCGGGCAGTCGAAATTTGGCCCTAGCCGGTCATCTTCATGGTCAAGCTGATAATTCGAGTAAGCCTCCAGATCTTCTGTCTCAAATATTTAGTCCTAAACGTCCAGGAAACAAGGCACGATGAAGAGATTCGAATGACTAGATGTTAGTCGGAAATCTGAACGACATCAATTGCCAAGCTTCTGCGTAATCACTTATAAAATGGCTGTTCGAAAAAGAAGTCCTTTTGGTGCCTGATTTGAGATCGTTCGCGAATAGACATCCGCCTTGCGGACGGGTCCCGTCTGGTTATCACAGCTTCCTGGTTTTGGCCACCTCGCTGCACCCGCCCACGGACTGGGGCCACCGGCATGCCCTCGGGCGGCAGCAAAGGTGACGTTTCCATTCAACCGTCTTTCTCGACGGGATTGCCGGCTTCTATCCAACCTGAGGTGCCTCCATCCAAGTTGGTGACACGGGTGTGGCCGACCGCTGTCAGGAAGCCAGCCGAGCGCAAGGAACGATTCCCTGTGGCGCACACGACGAGAACGTCACGGTCCTTTGGCACTCCCTCCAGACGTAGTGCCAGATCTGATTGGGGCAAAGAAAGTGCGCCTGGAATGCGACCTTCTGCGTATTCCCACGGATCCCGCACGTCAAGGACAAACGCTTGGCGCTGCTGTATCCAAGCTGCCGCTTCAACCGCTCCGACTCCAGGTACTGCCCCGTCGTGCGCCACCTGCGGCCAAGAAAAGCTGGCCTCACCACGGTTAGCCGCCATGATCGAGGTCATGTTGAGGGGCCGTGATGGGGGCAGGGAGGCATATTCGAGGAACTCTCGCTCAGAAAGCTGCAACGCCAGGTTGAAGCGCCGCTCGAATCCGATGGTGCTGCTAGGACGGCCACACATGCCTTTACCGCACGACCCTTCAAAGTGGGCAGGAAAGACCTCGACGTAGTCTTCTAGCTGAAGTAGCTTCTGGATACTCTGATACTGCTGTTTGGCCCCTTCTGGTCCACCGAAGTCCGGGCGCCCCACATCACCTACGAACAGTGAGTCCCCACTGAGCACCATGGACGGCTCGGGGCTTCGTGGTGGATTGATCACGAGCAGCGATAACCCCTCGGGGCGGTGCCCAGGCGTGTGAACCACCCGGAGATCAACCTGGCCGAGAGAAATCACGTTACCATCCTGTAACGGCTGGAATGGAAAGAGAGTATCGGCCTCCTCGTATAGGTAGAGATGGGCGCCCGTCGCTGCAGCCAGATCCCGGTTGCCTGAGACGTGGTCGGCGTGCAAATGGGTATCAATGACGGCGACGATGTTGTAACCGCGCTCGGCGGCCAGGTCCAGGTACTGCTGCACGTCTCTGTGAGGATCAATCACTGCTGCCTCACGGGATTCACGGGAGGCGATGAGGTAAGAGGAGCAGCCGAGGTCGTCGTGAAGGAACTGCTTGAAATACATGTCGTCTCCTTTCGTTCTCTTTCCCTGTTACTTCTCAGAAGCCAATGATCACAAGATCGCCGCGGGGCGAGCTGGATGAGGTGTCGCATCCCGTCGGAAGGAGATACGTCCTGCTGTCAGGTTTCGTAGGATAATCCCCTAACCCAGTCCCACCATTACAATTATGCCTAGAAGGCCACCGCTGACTGTCATGCCAATTGCCGGACCCGGACAGGTGCCGGCAGCGGCCCAACCCGCCCCGAACAATGCTCCCCCGTATACATGTTTTCGTTCGATCTCGACGCGGTTAAGTTGCAGCTCACCCCCTAGGGGCGTCTTCCAACTACGCCGCCGGAGTATCCAAAGCAATGGCATCGCGACGGCGAAAGAGGACCCCATAAGAAGAAATACATCGGGTTCCCGAAGCAAAAGCATGTCGTGAATTACCGTGTAGTCACTCAGACCCGCAGCGACGATCAAGAAGCCGAATGCCAATCCGATTAGAAAAGTAAATAAGTTCATAGATCACCTCCTGTGATCAGATGCATAATGAAGGTCAGGCCGATAGCGGCTCCCATGATGGTGACGATTCCAACCAACGCACCGCGGGATAAGATAGCCGCGCCGCCAATCCCGTGCCCCGATGTACAGCCGCCGCCCCACTGAGCGCCGAATCCCATAAGCACCCCAGCCACAAACAGCACCGGAACGATGGCGGCTATCGGCAGCAGATCGGCTAATGCACCGTAGTTGAGACTTGCCGATGGGCCACCTCTAAGGAAGGCCGCTAGCAGTGAGCCGGCAACGAGACCGCCGAAGAACCAGACTCGCCACATCTCCGCCATTCGGGGGCTACGCACGAAAGTCATAACCTGCAAGTAGGACGTGGTAACGCCCAGGTGCTTGTTCGCTACGGCGTACAGTGCAACCGTCAGCAGTCCTATGATGGGGCCACCGATATACCAGGCAAGTCGATCGGGCAAAATGTCCACGTTTTGTGCCTCCGCAGGTTGGTGTTGCTGTCAAGGATAATGGATATACGCATCCGGGTAAAGGGAGGTTACAGTTCTTCTCTTTTCAGGTGTTGCTAACATTTTGCTTAACCAACCGCTGATTGTCTGGCGGTTGGTGTGGATGATCCGAATCCATCATCGAACCGGAGAGCCGCCGCCCTTTCCATTCCGGGCGCTACGTGGGAGTAGATATCCATTGTCGTCGCAATAGTGGCCTGGCCGAGTCGCTCCCGGACAACCTTGGCGGGTGCGTTCTGCTTGAACAGAAGCGACGCATGACTATGCAGGGCATCGTGGAGTCGAACTTGGAGACCCGTCTCGCGGGCGAGCTTCAACCATGCGTGCGTGACCGTATCGCGAAGCGAGGGCTCTCCATCGGGCTGGGCCAATAACAGATCCTTGTCGGCTAGAGGAAGCCGATCACGCGGGATTCATCGGCCATAGTCGGTTCAATCTTCCTGGTCGGCTGCCGCCGCCCCGCTAGGCTCCGTGAGGTCCTTTGTGCATCGCTCCTTGGTCATAAGACCGTGGGCCACGTCATTTCTCAGGTTCTCGCCTAGCGCCGCTCCGTGGTCTCCTCCTCGATGTGCCAGTACTCCGGCAGGCCGATGGTCTCGAAGATGCGCTGGCGCGCCGCCAGGTGGTGCTCCCGCTTGTAGGTCACGTTGTCTGACTCCTTGAGCTCTTGGCAAATCCGGTCTATCGCCATGACGGCATCGGCGATGGCCAGGTCCGGGTAAAGGATGAGCTTGTACCCCAGCTCCCACAGTTGCGTTGCGGTCGGGTCCCCATTGGGGAACTTGGCAATCCCGCTGATGTAGACCAGGGGGACTCCTGAAAACCGTTTGGCTACCTCCGCCGCGGGCTCCATCTCCGCCACAATGGGCATGAGAGCGTCCGCCCCTACCCTGAGGTATGCCTCCATCCGCCGCAGTGCCTCATCCAGTGATCCCCCCACCGCGCCGTAGGCGTCGGTCCGGGCGATGATGACGAAGTCCCTGTCCTTGCGCGCCGCCAGTGCCGCCTGGAGCCGCTGGAGCATCTCCTCCACTGGCACGACGTGCTTCACCCCCTTGAAGTAGTGGACCCGCTTGGGGTAGACCACGTCCTCCAGGTGGATGCCCGCGACCCCCGCCGCCTCGAACTCTCGCACGGCCCGGGTGATGTGGACGGGGTCGCCGAAGCCGGTGTGCCCATCCACGATGAGGGGCACGTCTATCCGAGAGGCTGCCAGCCGGGCATGGGCCACCTGCTCACTCATATCCAGTAGCGGCTCGGAGGTGGCCAGTGCCGTGGCCGTGGCCAGCCCGCCCAGGTAGATCGCGGGAAATCCGTAGCTCTCCATCATCCGGGCTGAGAACGCATCGTAGGCCCCCGGGACAATCACGGCCCCAGGCCCCCTCAATAGCTCGCGCAGTCGCCTTGTGGTGCTCATAGGCTACCTCCACAACGTGGTTGGCGTCTCCTCATGGGATAGCGGGGACGCTGTGTGATGGTACTATGCCACCAAGCCCCTGGGCAACTCTCACCCGTTGTTTGCCGTCCCGCCAGGGTCAAGGAGCCCTAACCAATACCAGTCCCTGCGTCGTAGATAGCGCTCCCGCATGGTCCCATGACGGCAGCAAGATCGCGTTTCATTCCAATAGAGACGGACGGTACGAGGTATACGTGGTGAACGCCGACGGCTCGAACCAATCCCGACTGACCAATGTGGGCGGCCTCAACCAGCATCCCGACTGGTCTCCCGACGGCAGCAAGATTGCCTTGAGTCGAGGAGGGACGGCAAGGATGCCGATGGCGAAACCAGACCAATGTCACCGGCAGGCCCAATGGACTTGATCACCTGAACGCCTGATGACGGAGTCCAGAAGGGACAGGAAGCGCTGGCCCAGATTGACAAATAACTGGCGCCGCCTTCTACTAGAAGCGTGCATGTCACTGATGCGCACCTTCCACATGGTAAACTACCTCCGATCACATGACCGCACGTCCGTGATGGCGCCAAGCGAGAGGCCTCATCAAAAGATAGACAGGGGGAATAGCATAGCATGGCTGGATACCGGATAATCTCGTCGGACAACCACGTTATCGAACCGCCGGACTTGTGGACGACCAGGATCGAGCTCCGATTCACCGAGCGAGCCCCCCGCGTCGTTCGCATCGAGGGTTTCGACTACTGGTGTTGCGAGGGCCTGAAACTGGTGAGTATGGCAGGAGGGGCTCAGGCGGGCAGAAGGTTTGAAGGAGCGGAAAAGCTCAGCCGTAGAGACGTCCATGAAAACGTGCGTCCCGGCGGATATATTCCCGATGAGTACGTCAAGGACATGGATATAGACGGTGTGGATGCGGGGATCATCTTTCCCACCGTCGGCCTGCTACTCTACGGGGTGCCAGACGGGGAGCTGCTCACGGCGATTTGCCGCGTCTACAACGATTGGATCGCGGAGTTCTGCCACGCTCACCCCAAGAGACTCAATGGCATCGCGATGCTTAACGTGGACGATGTCCAGTCCGCGGTGAGGGAGCTCGAACGCTGTGCCAAGCTGGGGCTTGTGGGGGCCATGGTAACCGCCTATCCTTTGGAGGAGAGGCCCTTCAGCTTGCCGGAATACGAGCCCCTTTGGGCTGCAGCCGAAGAATTGGGAATTCCCCTCGCGCTCCACTCGTCGACCAACCGGAGTCTTCAACAGGTCGCGGCCCATATAACCCTCAACTTCATAGTGAACCTAGACTATTGGGTCCGGATGTCTCTGACCAGTATCATCATGAGTGGGGTGTTCGAGCGCCATCCGAACCTTCGGTTGGGGGCGGTGGAGTGGGAGCTTTCGTGGATCCCGCACTTTCTGGACCGTATGGACTTCCTGTACACACAGAGGTCCCACGAATTCGCCCCACACCGGTTCAGTGAGGATATGCTGCCCAGCGATTATTTCCACCGCAACGTGTTCGCCAGCTTCCAGGAGGACGCCATCGGCATTAGACTCCGTGATGTCATAGGGGTGGACTGCCTCCTATGGGGTTCCGACTATCCTCATCAGGAGTCCACATTCCCCCGAAGCAGGGAAATCCTCGAGGACGTCCTGGCGAGTTGTACCGAGGAGGAGAAGTCGAAAATCGCCGGCGGGAAACGCGGCAAGAGTGTACGGCATCGACTAGCGGAGCCGCAACACGGGAAGACCCATTGAGGAGAGGCTCCGGCAGCTATCGGGGGGAGGATGGAGAGATTATCACCCTGGCCGGGGTTCCGCTGAGGAAAGCTTTGATGTTCTCCACGATCTCACCCAGGAAGATCTTGTAGGTCTCTACGGTGACGTAGCCTATGTGTGGCGTAATGACCGTATTCTCCATGCGCCTGAGGGGATGGTCCTGGGGCAGCGGCTCCTCATCGAAGACATCAAGGGCCGCCCCGGCGATAGTCCGGTTTTGAAGTGCGTCCACCAGCGCTCCCTCGTCCACGATAGGCCCCCGGGATGTGTTTACCAGATAGGCAGTGGGCTTCATCAGTCCCAACTCTCGCTCCCCGATGAGCCCCCTTGTTCGGTCGCTGAGGACCAGGTGGATGGTAACGATGTCGGACTGGGACAGAAGTTCCTCCCTGGTCACCAGGGTAGCGCCAAATTCGGCGGCCCGCCCTGAGGTGAGATTCTGGCTCCATGCTACGACCGACATCCCGAAGGCTCGGCCGACGGTCGCCACCTGGGAGCCCAGATTTCCGAGACCTACGATCCCCAGGGTCTTGCCCTTTAGCCCCTCCCCCATGCTCACCTGCCAGCGGCCGGCACGCGTCGCCCGGTCCTCCTCTGGAATGTGCCGGACCAGGGAAAGGATGAGGCCCCACGTCAGCTCGGCCGTAGGATACTCCAGCCCACCCGTGCCGCACACGGTAATGCCCAGGTCTGCCGCCGCCGCCATGTCCATCGAAGCGTTGCGCGTCCCTGTGGTAACCAGCAGTTTCAGCGCGGGCAGCCTCTCCAGCAGTTTACGTGGGAAGGGCGTTCTCTCCCGCATGGCCACCACTATCTCGAACTCCCTCAGTCTCTCGGCAACCTCGTCCACGTCGGACAGGTGGTCCGCGAAAGCTTGCACCTCCGTGCCGGGAGGTAGAGAGCTCCAGTCTACTACGGCCAGCGCGACCTGCTGGTAATCGTCCAGAACCGCAACCTTCACCAACTCGATCCCTCCCCTTGCTAGTGATTCCCCATGGCATGCGCCACACTCCACTTTTGGGAGCCCCCGTCGGGCATTGGCAGCATAGTCCCGCCCGTCTCGGCGTGTCAACACGTCTCCTACCGTAGAGCCCTCAAGGCACCGGCATCGTGGCTTGACACAGGAAAGCGCGGGATATAGATTGGCAGGGTATTCTTGGAGAGGCGGGTGGCAGGAGATGAAACAGGAGTTCCGAGTCATGGATAGTGATATCCACATCTTGGAGCCCCATGACCTATACGAGCGTTACCTCGAAGACAGATTCGTACCCGAAGCTCCCATCTATGCGCCTGATCCGGGGGAAATTTACGGCTCCTGGTACCTCAATATCCCCGGACATGAGGAGAGGATAGACCAGGTCTTCTTGCGTACAACCCACGCGGCGGGCCCAAGGGTGGAACAGATCATGCCCTTCATAAGAGACGCTATAGAGGATGAGTACGGTCCCGCCAGTATGCTCAGAGCAATGGATGTCGAGGGCGTCGACGTCGCCGCGGTCTTCCCCACATTCTCCCGCGGCCATGTCACGGTGGATAAGCTTGACCCCGAATACGCGGTGGCTATCTGCCGCGCCTACAACAACTACCTCGCCGACTTCTGCCGCGAAAACCCCGACCGACTCAAAGGCGTGGCACTGATCTCCCTTCACGACGTGGAACTGGCGGCAGAGGAGCTGAGGCGTGCCGTCAAAGAGCTCGGTATGGTTGGCCTTACCCTTGCGCCCAACCCGGTAAACGGTCGCTATTTCCACGATCCGGAGTGCGATCTGCTATGGAAAGAGGCCCAGGACTTGAACGTAGCTGTCTGTCTCCACGACACCAACGCAGGTTGGAACCAGGGACATCTGGCGAACTTCCTGCGCCACCACCCCAACCCCACAACATTGACTCAGACCTTCGGATTCCCGCTCGGCCTGATGGAGGCACTGGGCAGTTACATCGTAGGGGGAGTGCTGGAGCGGTTCCCCAGCCTGCGTCTGGCCCTGTTGGAGGGCAATTGTAGCTGGTTGCCCTGGCTCCTCTGGCGTCTTGACGAGCAGTGGGAGATGTACAAAGACGGGGAGCAGGTACAGCTGTCGATGAAACCAACCGAGTACTTTCTTCGCCAGTGTTTCCTCTCCGTGGAGCCTGACGAGGCACCCGCGCAGAGCGTCATTACAGCCTTTGGAGACGACAACCTGGTGATATCCACCGACTACCCACACCCAGACTCTTCCTTTCCACACGCCATGGAGAAGTTCTTGGAGATGGAGGAGATGAGCGACGCGAGTAAGCGTAAGGTGCTGTGGGACAACTGCAACAGGCTCTATGGCCTCTAGCAGCCCCCGCCCTGGAGTCCGGGGTGACCACGGGATACTAATCATCGCTCCGGTTCTTTGCCAACCGCCCTGGTAGGGGGGGCTGTAGAGAGGAGGAGTCAAGTTATGGAACGTGCAAATGGTGGAACGGAGGAGGCAGATACCCAGTTAGAAGTACATGCTCGGGATTCGTCTGGAGGGATCCGCGCTGCAGAGTCGCCGCTGTCCCAACTTGAGGGGCTCCTGACGCCCAACCACCTGTTCTATATCATACATCACTACGATACTCCACCCCCCATCGACCGCCAATCGTGGGCCCTTCGTGTGGAAGGCAAGGTCGCACGGAGGCTGCAGCTCACCTCTGAAGACCTGCGACAGATGCCTTCGCGAACCCAAATGGCTATGGTGGAGTGCGCCGGCACCAGCCGAAAATACCTTTCCCCCGCGACCATCGGCACTCAACTGGGCGACGGCTCGATCAGCGCCGCCGAATGGACCGGCGTGCCGCTAAGCTCAGTGCTGAACCATGCGGGCCTGCTTCCCAGCGCCCGAGATGTCCTGGTGGAAGGCGTCGATACAGGCACCGCACAACCCGAAAACGTCACAACCGTCTTCGCCAAGGGTGTTCCCCTGGAGAAAGCGCTTCACATCGATACTCTGCTCGCGTGGGCTATGAACGGCCAGCCGCTGACCCATGCCCATGGTGCGCCACTACGGCTTATCGTCCCTGGGTGGTACGGCGTGTGGTGGGTCAAATGGATACAGCGGATCGAGGTCCTGAGCCAACCCTTCAACGGGTTCTGGCAGGGCCAACGATACGTCTACGACGGGCCAGACGAAGCGGAGCCGTCTCTGGTGAGCACACAACGCGTCAAGGCCGTGATCACACGTCCGGAAGAAGGGGTGACGGAACGGCAAGGGCCGGTGCAGATCTGCGGCTACGCCTGGTCGGGAAGCGGGGAAATCACGCATGTCGAAGTCAGCACCGACGCCGGCAAAACCTGGTCCGCTGCCCGGCTCCTTGCGCCTCATCTGCCGTGGATGTGGAGGCGCTGGGATTACATATGGGACGCGAAGCTGAAGGGGGAGGCTACGATCATGGCCCGGGCGACGGACGAGCTGGGCCAGACCCAACCTCTAGAGCAGTCCTGGAACCGGCTCGGATACGGCAACAATGCCGCCCAGCCCCGGCGTGTAACAATCGCCTAGCAGGACTAATCCCTTAGACCCGCGATGTAGCTCCTCCAGCGGCTGCCTCTTGTGAAGGCCTTTTGCTTGATCGCACCAGAGGCTAAAAAACAGCCAGCGGGTTGACGGGTGAGCCTGTGCCGTTGTGGATCCTCAGAGGCGCCACGATAAACATGAACTCCCAGCGATTTAGCCGGTTGCATACCTCAGCCAGGTCTTCCAGATTGGCGACGTCTATGTCGAATAACCCCATCGCCACCGTCCCGATGGATGGTATGAGCAGATCCATCTCCGGAGAGTACTCGCTGGGATTGGAGTCTGTATATCGAGGTACGTCGAAGTTGGTGTCGGTGACCATCAGCGAGACGCCTCGCTCGTGCAGCCAGGGGTAGCATGCGGCGTGTACCCCGGGGCAGCCCGGCGGAGTGGGGGGGCCCACTTCCTGCCGCTTCTTGTACCAGCCCATCCGGACCAGGAGTGCGTCTCCTTCCTCTACCCGTACTCCCTGGGCTGACTCGGCCTCCTCCAGGTCTTCGGGAAAGACCGCCTCTGCCTCATCGAGCCACTTCTTCCCTTGCACCTTGGCGATGTCCAGCATCACCCCTCGGGTGATCACGCCATTCCCGATATTCTGAATGCCGCCCGCCGAGGCCTTGTCCATGGTGTTAACCAGCGAGGCGGGTTTCCCGTTGTACATCTTACCGTCCCAGAAGTTGTGAACGGGACTATCTATATGGGTGATCGTATGCCCGTGGACGGGCATCGAGATGTAGTCGCCCGAGAATCCTGGGCCGATGTCCGGGGCGGCCTCGCCGGTGAAAACCATATAGTGTTGGAACTGTACAGGCACGTCCGAGGCGTTCTCGTGGAGGATCAGCCTGGCGCAGGTCACACTGATCCCTTCTTTGACCAGCCCCACCGCCTGAAGAGTTTTCTCAGGGGTGATAAGGTTGAGGGTCCCAAGTTCATCGTCGGGTCCCCATCTCCCCCAGTTGTTGAGGGAAGTCATATAGGTTACCACTTCCTCTTCGGACGGCATTCGTCTGTTTGCCATTATCTCCTCCTTTAGCTGAGAACAGCATATGGTCCGAGCTTCACGCGAATTCGTTTCCAGGGCTGACGGCTGGAATACTACCCTGACAGGGTGCTGAACAACCCTTCCGACCATCCCCCTTCCCTTCGGCAGGCTCAGGACATGCCTGGCCAGGCAGGGGGAAGAATTTACATCTGAGGGACACCCTCAGACTCCCGGCAAAGAGGCTTCGCCCCTCTGCACTCCCTTCTTCATCAGCCTCCTAGAGTCCGACGCGGACTCCGGGAGCGAGAGCACCGCCTCGGAGCGGGACCCGTCGCCTTATAGGTTGAACTGCGGTTCCAGGTAGCCTTTCAATTTGTTGTATATCTGGAGCCGCAGCCGCTGGGGATCGGTCACCAGAAACGTCCCTTATCGGCATCGAACGCGATGCCCGTAGGTAAAGCGAAACGCCACTCGGGCTCGGTGGTGTAGACCCTGCGGCGGGCTTTCTGTATGTCCACATTACCATCGACGACAAGCTGCTGCCACGCGGAGAGCTCCTGTGCGTCTCCTATGAAGCTCGTAATGAACCTGCCATCGGGCCCAAACGCTTGAACTCGATCGTTCCCCCAGTCGCAGACGTACACGTCGCCATCTGGGTCCACCGCAACACCCGCGGGACGGCATAGCTGGCCACGGCCGGTCCCATAGCTGCCGAACTTGGCCACGAAATCACCATCGGGCGTGAACTTCTGTATCCGGTTGTTCCGGTGGTCGGCCACATACACGTAGCCCTCATCGTCGAGCGTCAGGCCCCAGGGGATGTCGAATTCTCCTTCGCCGGTGCCCTGGCGGCCCCACTTGGCCAGGTAAGTCCCGTCCTTCGTGAACTTCTGCACTCGATGGTTCATGCTATCGACGACGTAGACATTGTCCTCCCGGTCGAGGCCAATACCCGATGGACGGTTGAGCTCCCCGTCGCCACTCCCTACCGAGCCCCATTGCCCCAGGAAGTTGCCGTTCTTGTCGAATGTCGATACTCGGTTGAGCCACTCATCGGTAACGTATACGTTCTCCGCGGAGTCGACGGCGACTTCCACCGGCCAAATGAACTCGCCGTCGGCGTCGCCGCTCCCGCCGAACTCAGTCACGAACGCTTCATCACCAGACACGCTTCCAATCGTGTACTTGCCTACCCGGGCGCCGATGCTCGTACGGTTCCAGGGAACGTTCGAATTGGCTTCAAAGCCCCGGCTCAGGACATACACCGTGTCACCCTGACCCATGGCGAGGGCAATGGGCATCCCAAAGCCCTGGCCCTCTTCCGACCCCCGGCCTACGGCATGGCTGAAGTCATAGACCCGCCCAGATACGTTCTGCGTAAACATGCTATCCCTACCAGTGTTAGGTAGATACCGGCGCCCCGTCGAAAGGCCCTATCATAGCGACGGCAGGAAGGGGAGCTTCCTCGAGCGCCAGCCGGTCGCAGCGTTGCTGAGCACGTGGCTCCCCAACTTAAATCCGCTAGACGCGTTGGTAGTCCTTCAATGAGACTATCAGCTGGAGCATCTCCCCCACCCGTTTAGAGGGTCCATCAGCCCCCTGCTCCGTCCCCCAGACTAGGATGCCCTCGCCTGTGGCATGGGTGATCAGCTCCTGCCTGGTATCCTCACTGACGTCCAGCGGGCCCATCAGGTCCAAGCAGGTGTCCACGAACGTCCCGGGCGAGAGATCTCCCTGCTCCTTGAGCTTGTTGATAATAGACTGGACGCCCGGACGGGTGGTGTCGCCGACGTATTCAGCGGTAAAGTTGATTCGCCTCATCAGGGACCCGCTGTTAATCCATTCCATGCCTGTGTGCCATCCCTCCACGCTGGGAGGGTTCAGGAGGTCCTGGCCCATGTAGCCAGGCAGTTTGGACAGCTCTCCAATGCCCGGTGCCGGGAACTCGGCCCCACCTACCAGCCTCAGGGTGCCGACGACAACCTCGGCCGGGCTCTTTACCTTCGAGAAGCTGGCGTTCTTGAAGAAGTCGGAGTTGAATAGCGTCCGCAGTACGGGTCGAAGCTCATAGCCGGACTCGGTGAAGGCCCTAGAGAGGGTGTCGATGGCTTCTGGGTCCATCGGAGGCGTGACGGACCAGGCCGGTACCTGGGCCTCATCGGCTACGAAGAAGCTGTACAGGTGCCGGCAGATGAACCGGGCCGTTGCCGGCTGCCGGCAGATGATGTCGATGATGTCCTCCCCGTTGAATCGGCCTGTGTGTCCCAGGAAGGTCTTCTCGGTGTCGTCGTGGTCCTCCTCTTTGTACTCGAAGCCCCAGTCGAAACGGCCCATGGGGAATCTGGGAAGCTTTGGGCTCACCGTCCAGCCCGTGAAGGCCCTTGAGCACTCACGGACATCGTCTTCCGTGTAGCTGCCGACGCCCATGCTGAACAGCTCCAGCAGCTCTCTGCCCCAGTTCTCGTTAACGGCCTCGGGGTGGTTCTCGTTGTTATCGAGGAAGAAGATCATGGCGGGATTCTTGGCCAACGCCAAGAGAAGCTCCTGGTAGTTGCCCATACCCCGTTCCCGGAGCATATCCACCATTCCTTGTACTTCGTTGTAATGGTCTACTTTCGAGACCCCGGTGGCGAAAACGTGATGCCAGAACAGGGCCATCTTCTCTTCCAGGGGACGCTTCGTATTGATCAGGAAGAACAGCCATTGGGCGGCGCCCATACCGTGGGGAGTTCCGGGCTTCCATCCCCAAGGGTGATACCTCAAGAAATCCAGCCGGTTCACGGGCTCCTGCTCCTCGGGATGCAGAAGCTCTTCTACCGTGGCCTCGTACCCATTGGCAACCCGGGCCTCCAACTCTTCGCGGGTCGCCCCGAAGCCGGCGCGCCGCATTAAGTGGGCCATCAGACGTATGTCGTCACGGTCCTTGGACATTGGTTCCTCCGCTGGTGCAATCCGCCGATGAGTCTCGGACTACGTAAGGGCCTCTCAGGGATATTGTGATTGCCGCCAGTCGTGGTGTCAAGGTGGTATACATGGCGCGCGTCAGCTACCTGAAGCTCGCGAAGCCGTCGGGGATATTGGCCTCAATGAGCTGGAGGCGGTCCTCCATAACTGCCGACCCTAGAGCGTTCGCCAGTTCATCCACAGTACTCACCCGTGTACCTTCGAAGCCATAAGCCTCGAACAGTTTCACAAAATCCGGATTGTCCAGCTCCGTACCCATGGTCCGGCCGTACCTGTCTTTCTGGAACTGCTTCAGGACTCCCCAGGCGCTGTCGTTGAACATGACGACCACGGGGTTTATGCCGTACTGGTGGGCCGTACCAAGCTCCTGCATGTTGTACTGGAACCCACCGTCCCCGGTCACGCAGACCACGGGTTCCTCCGGCCGGGCCAGCTTGGCTCCCAGGGAAACCGGGAAGCCAAAGCCGAGGCCGGACCAGCCGTGGGCATGGATGAATGAGCGGGGCCGGTAGGTGGGGAAACAACGTACCGCCTTATCTGTTGGCACGGTGACGCCCCAGCAGGTGGCCGCATCCCGGGGGATCACGCTACGCATCGCCTCCAGGGTATACAGCTCGTTGGGCCACATCTCCTTCAACCCCTGGTAGGTCCGGCTCTTCCAATCGCCGATTTCCCGGTTGAAGGAGTCCCCTTTGTGTACATCTCTACCGTCTATTTGGGAGATGATCCCCCTGA
This sequence comes from Dehalococcoidia bacterium, assembly GCA_965226805.1. GTDB lineage: Bacteria > Chloroflexota > Dehalococcoidia > Lucifugimonadales > JAGWBF01 > CBDDDW01. The sequence goes on along the minus strand of CBDDDW010000021.1, from coordinate 53,211 downwards.
GGGCGGCCGTTGGACTGGCGACGATCGGAATCGACACAGGGTAGTTCCTGCCTATGGCCGCTCCGTCCAGCAGGATGTGGACCAGATTCGGGGGCAGACCGAGGCCCAAGTTGACCGTGAGCCTGTAGGGCAGGTTGGAGCCAACAACCAGAGCGAGATCGCACGTATTCAGGAAATCGTGGATCGGGTTCGGTCCCATGAGCCGCCCGCCGAGGATCTGGCCCAGAAACAGAGGATGGTCCTCGGGAAAGGCGCCGTTGCCGCCGTTGCAGGTAGCGACCGGCGCGCCTAACGCCTCCGCCAGCTCTATTAGCTCCTCGGTGCCCCCACAGGTGTTTACCTCGTCCCCAACTAATATAATGGGCCTCCGGGCCTTGATCAGAGCCTCGGCGGCACTCTCTATCATGGCGGGGTCCCCTTGGGGCAGGGGCACCTCCATCGGGGGAGTCACCTCGACGTCGGCTTCCTGCCCCAGAAGATCAGTAGGAATCTCAAGCTCAATGGGCCTGGGCCTTCGGGTCTGAAATCGCTGGAACGCCTCCTGGACATAATCGGGTATGGATTCCACATCGGGTATCATTGCGTTCCAGTCCGTCACAGAGCGGAACATCTCCAGCTGGTTTATAGGCTCGTGAATCATCCCACGCCGACTATTCACGAAGTCCTTCTCCACGTTGGTGGTGATCTCCAGCACGGCCGATCCGGAGTGGTAGGCCTCTCCCATGGCCCCCATTGAGTCGGCGGCCCCCGGCCCGGTGCTGGTCACGAGCACGCCGGGTTTGCCGCTGGCTCTGGCGTATCCGTCGGCCATAAAGGCAGAGCCCAGCTCAAGACGCCCGCCCACGTACTTGATTGCGTCCCTGGAGTCGTAAAGGGCATCGTACAAGTCCAGGTTGTGGGTTGAGACGACTCCGAAAATGTGGTCCACTCCGTGGGCCTTCAAGGAGTCGAGTAAAGCGCGCCCTCCAGTGATCTTCGCCATGAATCAACCTCTGAACTGAGCTATGGGTTCCTGACTGCAGCTGTGAACGAGACCAGCCTCGGTAGCTGAGGCGCGGTGCTATTCTTCTTCTCACGAAAAGAGCCAGTGCTTTGTCTCGTCAGTAACTTGTCATTCTGGAGCGAAGCGAAGATTCCGGTGGCGGGGCCGGGTTCACGGGATGGATCTGCCACCTCCCCAGACCCTTCGCCGAGTTTACCCTGAGCGCAGCCGAAGGGGCTCAGGGTGACAGAAAAGCGACAATTGCTTTAAGGGACTACCACTAGGCTGGCATGAGGTGGAGGTTGAAGACACCAGAAACTTCGGATGTGGCCTGCATCAGATCGCCGGTGAGGTGTCTCGGGCGTCCGCTGGGCATGTCACCGTGCCCATCTTTGGGACGCCCGCCCATCGGGAGACTACATAGCGTCTCCAGAGAGTACCATTGTTCCATGCCAGTTGGTCTGAACCCGCCTGGCCAGGGCCCTGGCCCAGGCGTCCACCTTGGGCAGCGCCGCTTCTACTTCTCGCTGGTCGAGGCGCCTGGCCGCTTCGGGATCACCGGCCTCGATCAGCATCGCCGGCAGTCTGGTCTTCAGGCAGTCCATCATCCACTCGTATGGGTCTCCGCAGGCCGCGGTGTCCACGCGGTGCCGTTCGTTTCGCCCCTCACTTAAGTTGATGTAGTGATAATGGGGCTTGATCTCGAAGCAGTCGAAGCGGAGCCGCTCCTGGGTCTTGTCCGTGCCACCGGCGAAAACGTGGACGCAGACGCCGAAATCGGCCACCTGGTCCGTCTCCCTCAGCTGGGCGTCGAATTTGTTCAGGAACCGAAACTCGACGCCGAACTTAACAGCACCGACGTCGACGAACTCGGTGTTCTCGGGGTCCGCGAAGACCGATAGCTCAATGCTGCCGGGCGCCATCGGCCCGCCCTCGAGATGCTCCTGCGGGCTGCTCCTCTCCGCCGGAGACGCCATGCTATTGGGCCTTTACTATCTCCGCCCAGTCCGCCCAGACAGCCGCTTCCCAAATGATGCCCGAAATGTTATCTCTGACGGCTACCCTATCCAGGACGTACGCAATGGGGACGATGGGAACGTCCTCCATGATTATGTCCTGGATCTGGTTGATCATGCTTATCACCTCCACCTCATCTGTTGAGGCTAACGCCTGGGTGAGGAGGGATGTGACCTGGTCGTTGTTGTAATCGGAAGTGTTGCAGCAGGAGACCCCAGGGGGCTGCCAGAAGTGGGTGTAGACAAATAGGGGGTGAGGCACAAAGGCCCGGGAGATGTCCTCCAGGAACATCTCGTAGGGTTTCGGGTTCTGGAAGCTCATACCTCGGAAAACTGCTTCGGTCCTTATATCGATGTCCATATCGATGCCGATATCTGCCAGCGAAGTCTTGATGGCGAGCAGCAGGTTCTGCCCCGTCGCCGACCGTTCCGACATGATCACGGAGGTAGAGAAACCGTCCGCCAGCCCGGCCTCTGCCAGCAGGTCCCTCGCCAAATCGATGTCGTAGGTGTACCAGTCCCTGCTGGCGTCGTTGCCAAAATCTATGGGCCGGAGCAGGTTGTGGGACTTGGTGGCGTTCCCACCAAAGACACCCTGAATGATGTCGTCGTAGGGGATGGCGTGGGCGATGGCTTTCCGAACCAGGACATTGTCGAAGGGGGCCCTGCCGGTGTTCATAACCAGATTGCTCTCCAGCCCGATCAGGTTGTCCGGGTCCCGCAAGATCTTCACACCTGGCACCCCGACTAGCCTGGACAGTTCATCAACTCCCAGCCCCCAGGCGATGTCGACTACTCCCGCCAACATCAGGCTGGCTCGGGTACTGGGTTCCGGCACCCGGCGGATGATCACCCTGGCGTTGTTCGGTGTCCCGTCCCAGTAGTTGGGATTTGGCTCAAACTCGACAGACACTCCCTGCTCAGTCCTTGTGAGCGTATAGGCCCCGAAGTGCGCCGTGTTGTTCCCAGTCCACTCGAGTCCAATCGGGTCATCCTCGGTGATGTGTGTTTTCACCTCTGTCGAGTCCTCTATTGTCCGGAAGAGGGTATTGCTATGTATGAATACCGAGTCCGGCTTGGGCAGCGTGTACTGTATGGTGTAGCGGTCTATCACCTCCACCTGGTCCAGGCTACTCAGGCCGTGACCACCTATCACGAATCTCCAGATAGTGAATGGGCCACTCATGATCCGCTCCATGAAGTACCTGAAGTCTTCGGAGGTCAGCTCGTTCCCGAAGTTGCTCATAACGCCCTGGCGAACATTGAACGTATATGTTTGTCCGTCGGGGCTGATCGACCAGGACTCCGCGAGACGGCCCTCGAACTCGCCGGTGTCCACTCTGAAGTTGCCGTCAGCCGTGGGCGTGCGAGCGTATCGGATGGGGAAGTCAGCCATGTTTCGCTTGGCTTCCTGCCCCGAACGGGTCCCGCCTGCTGACCTCCGAATGTCCAGCCCCGCGGGAACGTCGTTGGTGGCGAGAACCAATATGCTGGGAGCGGCCTCGGGAGTGGGCGTCGGGGCCAGGGTTGGAGTTGCGGTTGGAAGTGACGCCTGGACGACCCTCCGAATATCGTCATCGGAGAGCGCGGCAGCCGAGACTGCCCTGGATATTGCCAGGGCCACATCTGTCTCGGTGATTGCAGAGGCCGCGGCGTCTGTTACTGCCTTTGTTATTGCCTGCGCCACATCGTCTTGGGTGGCCGCACCGGCCGTGGCGGCAGTGACAGCGTCCGTTACTAACCTGCGTATCTCATCCGCGCTGGCTTCCTTAGGCAAGGCAGCCGTGACAGCTGCCGAGACCATCGTCTGTATCTCTGCCGCGGAGACGGCCGCTGGAGGCGCTGGGATCGCCGCTATCGCCGTCGACACCGCGCTCTGGATATCCTGGCTGGTTACCGCGCCGGCTGTCACGTCTTTCAGCGTGTCCTGCAGCGCCTGCTGGAGCTGCGTCGTAATGGCGGCTATGTCTATGGGCGTAGCCGTGGGTTGAGGGGTGGGCACGTCTGCGTCGTCTCCACAGGCCACTGCCATCGTCAGGACTACCAGTAATGGAATTACGAGCAGGGCTTTCGGCCTTAACAACCGATTCAACATTGGAACTACCTCCATCATCGACGCTAGATCGGATCATACGTGAGGCGCCACGGGTCGTATGCGCTCACAAGCCACCGAAGCTTACTAAATGGTGGACGCAATGTCAATACAATTCTACTCATCTCACAGATTCGCGGCACTATCGTTCGTCTTGACGAGTTTCGGAGGCTGGGCATTCACCCCAGGTCGGCGACTCGAGCTGCCTTGGGGAAAAGTCGAGCGCGGTTCCTCGGTGACGCCGGCGATAGCTTGCCTCTCTGTGGCTCCACGAGTATCATGCCTGTATTGGCCGGGTGGTCACCTACTTCACCGAGGAACACGAAGACGGGCCGGGACACAATGGATCCGCCGCGTGGCGGGAAGATCGGAAAGGAGATGTCATGCCAACGATCCTACGGGTATATACTGGTGATGACGGGCTATCTCATATCGAAGAAGTTACTCCTCCCTTCGAGCCTTTCCTTGATACCGAAGGAGCTTATGGAGAAGGGACACCAATGGAGACCGCTACCGGCATCACTTTCCGGCGCGCACCCGCCGGGTACTTCCTGGACTGGCACAACGCTCCTCGGCGCCAATATACGATCACGCTGTCCGGAGAGGCGGAGCTAGGCGCCAGCGACGGCACAGTGAGCCGAGTGGGCCCAGGGGACATCATGCTGGCCGAAGATCTCACCGGCCGGGGACATACGACTCGCGTTGTAGGCGAAGAGCCGCGGTTCTACGCTGTCATTCCACTGGCGGCATAATCCCTTTGGCTTCCAAGGTGCACTGTCCTGCTCAATGACCGCCAATATTAGCCCACCAGTGTCCCAATTAACACGCTTGTTGACCCCGATGACATCGGTCACTCACTCTAGATATGGGATGTGATGCCTACGAGAGCCTCGATTCTTACCATCGCGATGCTTCCAATGGCGGCAGCATTATTGTCGGGTTGCGGTGGCATGGAGGCTGCGGAGCATTACAACACTGGCGTCGAGCTTCAAAGAAAGGGGCTTCTGGAAGAAGCGATCGCCAGCTACGATGAGGCCATCTGGCTCGACCCAGAGATTGTCAACGCGTATTACAATCGGGGCCTGGCATACTACGAGCTGGGCCGATATGAGCGGGCCTTACAAGATTACAACGAGAGCTTCCGAATCGGCGGCTATCAAGGTTTCGAGGCCTATTACAACCGTGGCCTGGCACATCATGGGCTTGGCCAGCATCAGCGGGCCATCGAAGACTATGAAGAGGCCATCACCCTCATCCCTCAGGATCTGGACGTCCATTATAATTGGGGCCTCGCGTATTACAGGCTGGGCCAGTATACACAGGCTATCGAAGGCTACGACGAGGCCATCAGGCTCAATCCCCGGCTTGCTCTGGCCTATCTGAACAGGGGTATAGTCCATGACGACCTGGGCCGGCTTCAACCTGCCATCGAGGATTATAATGACGCCATCCGCCTCGATCCTCAGCTGGCAGCCGCTTTCAACAACCGGGGGTGGGTCCACTACGAGCAACAGCGGTATCAGCAGGCCATCGCGGACTACAGTGAGGCTATACGCCTGAGCCCGTTGGACACTCCGGCCTACGCCAACCGTGCCATCGCCTATGCCCTCCTCGGCCTCGACACACAGGCCCAAGACGACATCGACCGGGCAATAGAGGTGGGGGCGGACCGCACTGTTCTGGAAGAGTACATCGATGAATCAAAGCGGCTGAGATAGGGAGCGCCTGGCCTGGTCCAATTTTACTATGTCCTGAAATTTCGATATCATACTGTGGGAGCAACCGGGACGCCGCGGGCAGTGACCTACTGGTCTCGATCGACCCTGAAGAGGCTGATGAAGAAGGGAAGTGCAGAGGGGCGAAGCCCCTTTGCCGGTCCGCCTCAGGCGGATGAGAGCCTGCCCTGAGCCAGCCGAATGGGTGTCCATCAGATGTAAATTCCTCCCCCTTCCTGGCCAGCATGTCCTGAGTCTATCGAAGGGAAGGGGGTCAGGGGGATGGTGGAAAGGGTTTTTCAGCACCCTGTGAAAGGATGGAAATGTCATGAGCGACGTAAGAGTCTACGCCCGGGTTGGCTGAGCTACCTGTGCTCGCACGAAAGAGTTTCTTTCGGATAACGGTGTCGAGTTCGAGAGTCGCGATATAGAGAACCATCCTGGCGCCCTGGAAGAGTTGCGCTCCCTGGGCGTCCGCACTGTGCCCCTCACTGTAATAGGCGATCAGAAGATCCTTGGGTTCCGCCCAAACGATCTCTCTGAAGCCCTCGGGCTCGGCGTTGCCGCCGCTCCCCGCGAACCGTCGGAGACATTACCCTTGATCGGTCGCATAATCGGCGCCGTCCATCGCGCCGTTGGGCAGATGCCCGATGACAAGTTGGACTTCAAGGCCCCCGACAGGGACCGCCCGATGCGAGAGTTCGCCTACCACATCTTTCGCAACATCCAGAGCGTCATGCGTGCCGTCGAGACCGGGGTCTTCCCCATGGAGGACCAGGCCAAGCAAGACCTTCCGGGTCGCTCCTATGAGAGCTTCCTGGAGATCGCGCGGTTTGGCGAAGGGGTGCTGGAGGAGTACCGGGCCTGGGTCCCAAATCAGGACATGGACGCGCTGAACGCGCCGCCCGCCCCCGGCTTGAGGAGTGGCGCCGAGCAGCTGGACCTCATCGCGGGACACTCCACCCAACACCTGCGCCAGCTCTACTACGTTCTGGAGGACTTTGGAATCGCCCCGCAGGGCCGGATGCAGGACTCAGAGTTTCCGCCTGAGTATGTGCTGACCCTCCTGTGGTAGCCCCAAGCCCGGAGAGCAAACGATGAACTTCGGCATGTACACCGAATTTCACGTCAGGGAAGGTATGACGCAGGAGAACGCCTTCGAAGAGTCCTTCGATCAGGTGGACGCTGCGGAAAAGCTCGGTATGGACTGCGTGTGGCTGGGGGAGCATCACTTCAGCCCGGAGCGTGCGGTGCTCGCCTCGCCCCTTATCATCGCCGCCGCCATCGCCTCCCGCACCAGCAGGATAAGGATCGGGCTAGCCGTCCAGGTCTTGCCACTGGCCAATCCACTCCGCATCGCCGAAGAGGCGGCGACGGTGGACCATGTCAGCAGAGGAAGGTTTGAGTTCGGCGTCGGTCGAAGCGGACTCACCAGGTACTATCAGGGTTACAATGTACCCTACTCCGAGAGTCGCGGCCGCTTCCTTGAAGCACTGGAAGTCATTATCAAGGCCTGGAGCCACGACAAGTTCTCTTACCAGGGCGAGTTCTATTCATTCGAGGATGTAACCGTCGTACCCAGGCCGTTCCAAAAGCCCTATCCCCCGACCCGGGTCGCGGTGGGCAGCGAAGAGACCTACTCCTTGATCGGACAACTTGGTTTTCCCATCTTCAGCAGCGGCGCCATCGGGATACCGGAGCTTCAGCGGAGGCTAAAGATGTACAGAGACGCCTGGCGGGAGGCTGGGCATCCCGGGGATGCTGACGTATTGCTCCGGATGCCCGCATATGTGGCCGAGACCGTCGAGCGAGCGCGGTCGCACCCGGAAGCCAGCACAGTCCGTATGGTGCGGGAGGGATACAGAGAGCTAGTCGCCACGGCAGCTACCCCAGAGCTCGCCGAAAGGCTGGAAAGCCTGGCCGGAGTATCTTACGACGAGATCCTGAAGCAACAGGTCGTGTACGGGACTCCTGAGGCAGTGGTGGAGCGTCTCCAAGAGTACCAGGAGACTTTGGGCATATCAGGTGTCGTGCTCGACATGAACTACGGCAACCAAATTCCCTACGACCGCGTCATCAACTCCATGAGGCTGCTTACCGAGAAGGTGATCCCGAAGTTCAAATGAGCGTTGAGCCTCAACTCCATGTGTCTGCTGGTCTGGGATATTGTGCGTAGGAGGCGTTGAGTTGGCGCAGGGGCAACATCGTGGGACGGGCGGACATGGCGCCCAGCTGGAAACTGCCCATCCGCCCGTTGGTACGGGGGCGGAGTCCCCTGCTTGTGCCCACCCTAGCGAGAAAGAGTTTGCGCAGATTCTCGACTTTTACGGCCTGAACTGGGTGTACGAGCCGCGTTCTTTCCCGTTGAGGTGGGACGGTGATCGCGTGGTGGAGATGATGACCCCGGATTTCTTCCTGTTGGACTTGGACCTCTACGTTGAACTGACCACCATGAAGCCGTTGTCCACCCTCGTCTTCCATCTACCCAAGGATTGACACCACTGGCACTCTTAAAGTATTAATAAGGAGGCTTTTCCCAAGAAACGTGAGAGGAAGGATTTCAGCTATGCCAGACTATAAGGTCATATCGGCCGATAGCCATGTCGTTGAGTCACCCGATCTATGGGAGAAATGGATCGACCCGCGCTTCAAGGACCGGGCCCCGCGAGTGGTGAAGAAGCCCGGCTTTGCCACGGCGAAGGGCACCTGGGAGTCGGATTTCTGGGTGGCCGGTGGCATGGAGACCAGCGCTTTTGGCTTCCTTTCCCAAGCGGGTGTGAGGTATGAGGACGCGGAGAATATAACCTTTCAGGGGAGCTGGGAAGATGTCCCGAAAGGGGCCTACGATCCCCACGCCATGATCCCAGCACTGGAAGAGGATGGGATCTGGGGAGCCATCATCCAGCCAACCCAGGGCCTCTCTTGGTACCGGATTCGTGAGGAGGAGAGCGATCTACTCTCTGCCATTTGCCGGGGCTGGAACGACTACGTGGCCGATTTCTGCTCCGCATACCCGGACCGGCTCAAGGGGATCGCGATGCTCAATGTGGACGATGTGAACGACGCCTGCACCGAGCTGGAGCGTTGCTCTGCATTGGGCCTCGCCGGCGCCTTCATTCCGGAATACCCAGTGGGCGATAGGCCCTACGGCCAGCCGGTGTATGACCGTCTGTGGGAGACTGCCGAGAAGCTCCAGATTCCCCTGCTCCTCCATGTATTCACTACCCGCCCTAACATCCCCGGCTGCAAGATCACGGCTGATGAATCAGAGATGACGGCGGCGGACATAGTAACCATCGAGCATTGGGTCCAGTTCTCTCTCGCGGACATGATTTTTAACGGCGTGTTCGACCGCTATCCCAACCTGAAAGTCGGGTCGGTGGAGCACGAGGCCGCCTGGATTCCCCATCTGTGGCACCGGATGGACTTCATGTACGCTGAGCGCCTGGAGATGGTGGGGGGCTATCGCTCCGAGAGAGGGCTGCTCCCCAGCGAGACCTGGAAGGCGAATATCTTCACCGAGTTCATGGAAGACCCCATAGGGGTCAAGATGCACGACGTGCTGGGAGTCGACAGCTTGATGTGGGGCAACGACTACCCTCATGCCGAGTCCACGTGGCCGAAGTCCAGGGAGTTTTTGGATAAGGCGTTCGCCGGTCAGCCTGACGAAGTCCGGCGAAAGATCACCTCCGAAAACGCGGCCAAGATGTACCACTTCTGGTAAGCGCGGGGGTCAGAGTGTACTCTTTGCTCGCTGCCAACTGGTATTCGATCCGTTTCACCAGACCCTCCCGTCTCAGAATACGATAGACTGTGGAGGCGGAGACCGATAGGCCTCTGTGGTCGGTGAGCGAAGCCGCCAACTGCCGGCTTCGCCAGGTCGGCATCCCACGGGCTGCCGCCAGCACTACTGCCTCCTCTTCTGGACGCAGGCGATTCCAGGGCCTCTCAGTTCCTTCCGTACCCTCCCAACTACCCTGCCGGTGCCTCCACCTCCACCAATAATACGTGCTCCTGGAAATGCCAAGCTCCCTGAGTCGCCTGTTCTTCCCTCTACCATGTCGCTCCACCTCAGCCACGACCTTCGATTGTTCCACTACGCTCATGCGACGGTGCCGTTGTCGTGTAGGGGCGGCAGAGCTGTTTTTTTGAAGCGGTGCAACTCCAGGGACAACTCACCCACCAGCTGCTTCAGTTCTCTGTTCTCCCGCTTGAGCTGCTCTATCTCTTGCCGGGTCGCATCACGCACACTGTCCCGAGTCAACTTCTCCTTCCCAGCTTCCATGAACCCCTTCGTCCAGGCGTAGTAGAAGTGGGGTTTGATTCCTTCCCGTCGGCACAGGTCATTAACGGTAGTCTCCCGTCTGAACCCCTCCAAGACGATGCGGATCTTCTCTTCAGGGGCATACTTACGGCGGGTCGCTGCACGGACCTGACGCACGAAGCTTCGTGTCTCCTGGCTTCGCTCCTCAGCTTGGCTGGCCTCATCCTCTACCTGGGTCATCAATGACTCCTTTCACTTAGGGTTAATCTACCCCTCTGAAGGAGCCTCTACCACCCCCAACCTCTTCGGTTTTCTAGGCCTCAATAGTGTCCAATTGCGCTGACACCCTACAAATGGTGGTGTTGGAAAGGGCTTCCCGCACCGACTGGCCGACGACCATAACTTTGGTCTCTTGGTACGTTACTACGTGGTCTCCCTCCCTCGCCACGTCCAGAGACAGCCCTAATCCGCCATCGGGTTTTAATGTAAGCCTCACGAACTGATTAGGACCGTGCTCCTGCCTATCCAGTAACGCTTTCGCCACTGCCGCGGCTGCATGTGTGACATTGACCGGCATCGAAGTGGTTCCTATACCGTGTGGATTATGAATTTCTCCTGCCGTCACGGAGGCCAATGGGTAGCCGGTTCCGTAATCCGTCGACTAATAAGTCCCTATCGCCTGTATGGCGTCCTTCTGAGCCTGAAAAAGGCCCTCCATGCCTCTGGCTGCAAGGGAGATCATCTCAGTGACGAGGTCTCTGGAAAAGGGATTCCCCTCGGCTGTCCCCTGAATCTCTACCAGGTCTCCGGTCTCTGTCATGACCACGTTGAAGTCCACCTGGGCCCGGACGTCCTCTTCGTAAGAAAGGTCGAGCAATATTTGCCCATCCACAATCCCGACACTCACTGCGGCTACCGGGTAATGTATGGGTATCCTGTCCAGAGCACGGACGCGCACGAGGCTAAGGAGCGCCTGGTACAGGGCCACGTAGGCGCCGGTGATCGCCGCTGTCCTGGTGCCGCCGTCGGCTTGCATCACGTCGCAGTCCAGCAGCACCGTCCGTTCTCCCAGCCCCTCCAGGTCGGTGACAGCTCGCAGGCACCTGCCGATGAGTCGTTGGATCTCCGAAGTACGACCCCTCACCTGGCCGGAGCCACCCTCTCGCGGAGTGCGAACGCCTGTCGAGCGGGGGAGCATGGCATACTCCGCGGTGACCCAACCTTTTCCCTGGCCCCTCAGGAAGGGTGGAATCCGCTCTTCGATGGTCGCGGCGCAGACCACTTTCGTGAGCCCCACTTCGATCATCGCCGACCCTTCAGCGAACCTCTGGATACCGGGCGTTATCGTGGCCGTCCTGGGCTCTTCCCAGGAACGCCCGTCCAGCCTCTTCGCATCAGGTTGAGGTGTCATGAATCTACTCCACGGGGGTAGGTGTTGTTCGACAATCTAGGCAGCGTCGAAGCTCAGTATACCAGAACCCGGCTATGGCCTGTAGAGCCCACTCGCTAGGTCCCGATTTTCGAAGGAGCCGCCTGCCCAGCGAGGGATCATCAGCGGTTATCAGACAGGCGCTACCACGAGCGCACCGACGGCGATGGCCGGGAGGCTGATAGGCATGGGCTCCCAGGACTGGCCACGGTCATCACTGGAATAGAGCCGGCCACCGTCGGTGCCGGCGTACACACGCTGAGGGTCGGCGGGGTCCCAGTCCATCGCCACTACCATATCCTCGTCCGTTCCCGCTCCGGGCGCCTGACTCCAGTGCATGCCCCCGTCGGTGGACCGGTAAACCCTGGGCTCGGCGCGCCCGGCGTTCTTGGATACCGATACCAGGACCAGGTCGGCGTCGTCTGGAGCCGCGACGATGTGCAGCGTATAGGTGCGGTGCAGGCCATCGCTGATGAGCTGCCAGTTCTGGCCGCCATCGTCACTGCGATAGGGGCCCAACGCGGTAGCCGCGTACACTCTTTGGGAGTTCGCCTCGCTCAAGTTGATGAAGTGGACGTCGGTGTCGGTGCCCTGTAGCTGTTGCCAGCTCTCGCCGCCGTCCTGGGAGCGCACAATGCCCCCGACCTCGATTCCCGCATAAAGGTAGCGGGCATCGTGGGGAGCCATCCTCAGCTCTCGTACGTGGGAGAGGCGGTCTCCGTGGAACCACCAGCCGCTGGACTCCGGGACGGACCGAAAGCCGTCGCACTCCTCCCAGGTCTCTCCTCCATCTGAGGACCGGAACACGGCCGCCGGCTCGCTTCCGACATACACGGCGTCGGGGTCCTCTGGATGGACCAGTACGCTGTGGGCATAGTCGGCAGGATATGAGGACAGGTGTTGCCACGTCACTCCACCGTCGTCCGTCCGGTACACTCCCGACTCGTAGGCCGCCAGGTATGCACGCTCGGGCCGGGTGCGGCTCGCCGTTAGCCGGCCCGCGGCATGAGTGAGGGGCGTGATCTGGCCTTGTCTCCAGGTGCGGCCGCCGTCTGCGCTATTCAGTGAACACACTCCGTCATGCATGCCCACATAAAGCTTTCGGTGCTGGCTATTGCCATCCGCCATTCTCGTTCCTCCTAAATCTCTCTGATATTGAGTAGGAAGCTACACACACCATATGGGCTCCTCTCCTTTTGTGAGAGAAGGGTCTTGACATCCTCCTCTGCCCTTTGGATAGGGCTGAGGTGAGAGGGTATAATCTAGATTATCAGGTTTTTCCGATATACTGAAGATGCTGACCGCTATTGGTCCGAAGGAGCCGTCGAATCTTCCTCCTCGGCGACTTTCTTGGTATACTTCGGGACGTGGGCCCCCGGCCTAGGCCCGGCCGCCACGGGTCTGAGCCCCATGCTCCGGCGTCACGTCACATCAGCGGCGGGCAGATTGACACAAATGCCGATGGGCGTTTATCATGCCTTCCGATGGGCGCTACTGGATGCCTTGGGACGTTTCCAACGGGATGTGAGGGAGCTTCACGCCCGCATTTCAGGTGCGTAATTTAGGAGGTACAGCAATGCGAGAAATTGAGTTTGCTGTTGCCCGAACGGTGAGTGAGGCGACGTCCTTGCTCTCAGAGAAAGGCAATATCGCTCGGGTCCTGGCCGGAGGCACCGATATTCTCGTCCAGCTCAGGGGAGGCCGGTATGGGATTGACCGCCTGGTGAACATAAAAGATGTCCCCGAGGCCAATGAGCTGTCCTACGACCCTGGGGCGGGGCTGGTCCTGGGATCCGCCGTGCCGTGCTACCGAATATACCAAAACGCGAAGGTGTCGAAGGCCTATCCGGGACTCATAGACGCGGCAGCCATGATCGGGGGAATCCAGATACAGGGAAGGGCGACCGTCGGCGGCAACCTTTGCAATGCCGCCCCCAGCGCGGACTGCATACCATCTTTGATCGCGCTGGAAGCCACCTGTTGGATAGCCGGACCCAACGGGACACGCGAAGTTCCGGTGGAGCAGTTCTGTACAGCTCCCGGGCGGAATATCCTGGCGGACGGGGAGTTTTTGGTGTCCATGCGCTTCCCTGCGCCGAAATCGCGTTCGGGGGCTCACTACCTCCGGTTTATCCCGAGGAATGAAATGGATATCGCCGTCGCGGGCGTAGGGTCCTCGGTGGTGTTAGACGCCAGCGGCAAATCATTCGTCTCCGCCCGTATCGCCCTGGCGTCAGTGGCGCCCACGCCCCTTTTTGTGGAGGAAGCGGGGGCGGCGCTGGCCGGCAAAGAGATCTCCGACACGGCTATCGATGCGGCCGCGGAGGCGGCCATGGCGGCGGCCAAGCCCATCAGCGATATGAGGGGCACCATCCGGCAGCGGATCCATCTGGTGGGTGTTCTGACCAGAAGAACGTTACGGGAAGCCATCGCAAGAGCTAAGGAGGCATAGAGCAATGCCCAGCAAGTCCCACGTCCAAACTAAAATCAACGGCGAAGAGGTGGAGTTCCTGTGCGAGCCACGCCAAAGCCTCCTGGAGGTGCTGAGGGATGTGCTTTCCCTGACGGGCACCAAAGAAGGGTGCAACGATGGCAACTGCGGCGCATGCACTGTCATGTTCGACGGACGAATAGTTGATTCCTGCCTGGTTCTTGGAGTTGAGGCCCAGGGCAAGGAGATCACCACCATCGAGGGTATTGCAGGCGTCGATGGCCTACATCCTCTTCAGCAGGCCTTCCTGGAACACGCCGCCCTCCAGTGTGGTATCTGTACACCGGGCTTCATCGTGGCCTCGAAGGCGCTTCTTGACAAAGAGCCGAACGTTTCGGAACAGCGTGTGCGACACTGGCTGGCTGGAAACCTCTGCCGATGTACCGGCTACGACAAAATCGTAAGAGCCGTGCTGGACGCATCCTCGAAGATGCAGGAGGCCAAAAAGTAATGGCTTCGAACGTAGTCTTATCCACTAAAGAGTATAACGTGGTCGGGACGAGGCCCATCCGCCACGATGGAATGGACAAGGTCACAGGCCGGGCACGGTACAGCGCCGATATTCATATGGCTGGGCTTCTACAGGGCAACGTGCTGAGGAGCCCCCATGCCCATGCCCGCATCAAGTCCATCGATGCGACTCGGGCGCTCGCCCTGCCGGGTGTGAAGGCTGTCGTAACTTCGGACGACCTTCCCCAGCCCACGGGAGCGGTGGCCGAACTGGCTGAGGGGGCGATGCAGAACCCCAAGTTTCACAGCAATATGTGCTTGGCCAATGAGAAGGTCCTTTACAAGGGACATGCCGTGGCGGCAGTTGCGGCCACTACGCTGCACATCGCCGAAGAGGCCGCGTCCCTGATAGATGTTGAGTATGAGGTACTCCCCTCGGTAATCGACGTCCTCGAGGCGATGAAGGAGGACGCTCCCCTTCTGCATGAACGGTTGGCCAATCTCAGCACCCCTTCCTTTCGGCCCGGTGGCCTTCGGTCCGAGGATGACAGCGGCAAGAGCAGCAATCTCGCCAGCCATTTTGTATTCGAGTTGGGAGACCTGGAGAAGGGATTCGCCGAGGCCGACCTGGTGGTTGAGCGGGAGTGCCGGACCTCCTCCGTCCATCAGGGATACATAGAGCCCCACAGTGCTACGGCGTTATGGAACGCCGATGGGAATCTCACCATCTGGTGCAGCAGCCAAGGGCATTTCTCCATAAGGGACCAGACCGCTAACATGCTGGCAATCCCCGTTTCCAAGGTGAAGGTTATTCCTATGGAGATAGGCGGCGGCTTTGGCGGAAAGACTCTCGTGTACCTCGAGCCGGTAGCAGCCCTTCTGTCGAAGAAGACCGGACATCCGGTCAAGCTGTCCATGAGCCGCGCAGATGTGTTCGAGGGGACCGGACCCACCGCCGGTACCTACATCAAGGTAAAAATGGGGGTCGATAAAGAGGGCCGGATCACGGCCGCGGACGCGGAACTTGTCTACGAAGCGGGCGCGTTTCCAGGCTCTCCCGTCGTTCCCGCCGTCCAATGCGTTTTTGCTTCCTACGATATCCCAAATGGCCGTATAACCGGTTATGACGTGGTGTTGAACAAACCCAAGACGGCCGCCTATCGGGCTCCCGGTTCACCAGCCTCCGCTTTTGCGGTGGAGACGGTCATCGACGAGATATGCGAGAAGAAAGGTATGGACCCCCTCGAGTTCCGTTCACTCAACGGTGCTAAGGAAGGGACACGTCGCATCACCGGCCCCAAGTTTCCCCGTATAGGCTACCTGGAGATGGTCAATGCGGCCAAGGACCATGACCACTACAAGTCCCCGCCCCCGGAAGGGCCGAATCGTGGTCGAGGCATTGCCTCCGGGTTCTGGGTCAACAACACAGGACCTTCCTGCGCCCTGGCTAGTGTGAACTCCGACGGCACTATAGGCCTGGTAGAGGGTTCTCCGGATATCGGCGGCACCCGTGTGGCCGTAGCCATGCAGCTTGCCGAGGCCCTGGGAATACCGGTTGAAGATGTCCGGCCCTCTATTGGAGACACCGATTCCATCGGTTTCACCTCCATGACGGGTGGAAGTGGCGTGGCTTTCAAGACCGGCTGGGCCTGCTACGAAGCGGCCCAGGACGTGAAACGGCAGATGATGGAAAGGGCCGCCAGGATCTGGGATGTCTCCTCGGAGGACGTAGAGTACTCTGCCGGAGTCCTTTCCCACAAATCAGACCCCGAGCTGAGGTTCACCTTCAAGGAGCTTGCCGGTATCCTAAACGGCACCGGCGGTCCCATCGTCGGCCGGGCGAACGTCGATCCCAAAGGTGCGGCGGGTGCCTTCGCGTTAAATATCGTAGACGTGGAGGTAGACCCAGAGACCGGCAAGGTACAGATATTGCGTTACACCGCTTTCCAGGATGCGGGGAAAGCGATACATCCGAGCTACGTGGAGGGCCAAATGCAGGGTGGAGTCTCACAGGGGATTGGGTGGGCGCTTAATGAAGAGTACGTCTTCAATGACAAGGCTGAGATGGTGAACCCCACCTTTCTTGACTATCGCATGCCCACCAGCCTGGACCTGCCGATGATAGACACCGTAATTGTCGAGGTGGCTAATCCCGGCCATCCTTACGGCGTCAAAGGCGCCGGTGAGGTGTGCATAGTGCCCCCAATGGCTGCCATCGCCAACGCCATCCACGACGCCACCGGCGTCAGAATGCGCAAGCTTCCAATGTCTCCCGGAAACATCCTGGAAGCCCTGTGGAAGAAGCAGGCGGCCGAAGCGTAGGTCGCCGCCGTGACGCCGGCACTGCGCTCCTTCCCTGTCGAGGAGCGAGGGCGTGCCGCGTGACGGGCGACACGGTAGACGCCTCCATCCCGCCATGGTGCGGGGTTTGCGCCGGAGGCCGCTGATCGGTCCCTTGGGGACCTCTTCAGAGGAAGCGCCTGCACATTCCACCGAGACCGATGTTATAATTTCTCCGATGGCCCACGATATGAGACCGTACTTGCCGGAATCAAAGTAGTGAAGGAGATGATCCTGTGGCTTCTAACATAGTGTTATCCCAGGTTGAGTACAAAGTTGTCGGAAAGCGGCATATCCGGCCCGACGGTGTAGATAAGGTCACTGGGCGGGCCCAGTATGGTGCGGACATACAGCTGATGGGCCTGCTACACGCTAAGGTATTGAGGAGCCCTCACGCTCACGCCCGCATCAAGTCCGTCGACACCAGCGAAGCGGAGGCCTACCCCGGTGTAAAGGCTGTGATAACTTGGAAAGACATGCCCCTGGGGGCCTTCTCCCAGGAGGACCTGGGGAATGACACCAAATACAAGCGGATCAGCGACCACGTCCTCGCCAGTGACAAGGTACTCTTCAAGGGCCACGCCGTGGCCGCCGTGGCCGCCGTGGACCCTCACTGCGCCGAGGAGGCGGTCAAACTAATCAAGGTGGAATACGAGGTGCTGCCGCCAGTGCTAAGCGTCCGAGAGGCGATGAGGGAAGACGCTCCTCTGTTGCATGATGACCTGTTCACGAAAGACCTTGAAGGGACCTCTAATAAGCCAAGCAACATCGCCGAACATTTCAGGCACGAGTTGGGTGATGTCAAAAAGGGGTTCGCAGAGGCGGATGTTGTGGTGGAGCACGAATTCGAGACAGCAGCCGTTCATCAGGGCTACATCGAGCCCCACGCCGCCACCGCATTCTGGAACAAGGATGGCCAGCTGGATGTCTGGTGTGCCACCCAGGGGGCGTTTGGGGTGCGCCGGAGCCTTGCTGAACTCCTGAGACACCCTGTCTCACAGATTAAAGTAACTCCGACGGAGATAGGCGGCGGCTTTGGTGGCAAGATCCCTATTTACCTAGAACCGCTGGCTGCGCTGCTCTCCAGGAAGACAGGGGTCCCCATCAAGCTGGTGATGACCCGCGCCGAGGTGTTTGAGTGCTCTGGGCCGGCGCCAGGTAGTTGGATGAAGGTCAAGATGGGCGCAACCAAGAGCGGCGAGCTCACGGCCATCGAGGGGTCTTTCGCCATGCAGGCCGGCGCCTATCCAGGCTCTCCCGTTGGCGTGGCAGCCATGTGTGCGTTTGCCTGCTACGACTTCCCTAATGGCCGGATTGACGGCTACGATGTGGTGATGACCACTCCCAAGACCACGGCCTACCGGGCGCCGGGCGCCCCTCAAGCGGCTTTCGCCGTGGAGGCGGTGGTGGATCAGATTTGCGAAAAGCTGGACATGGACCCCATCGAGTTCCGTTTGCGTAATGCATCGAAAGAGGGGACCCGCCGTATAGAGGGACCGATCCACAAACTCATCGGGAACGTCGAGTGCCTGGAGGCAGCAAGGGACCACGAGCACTACAAAACTCGGCTTGAAGGCAAGCACCGGGGTCGGGGAGTCGCTTCAGGCTTTTGGATCAACGGTGGGATGACGTCCAGCTGCAACATCACAGTGAACCCCGACGGTAGCGTAAACCTTATCGAAGGCTCTGTTGACATCGGTGGCACTCGGGCGGCCATCGCTATGCAGGCGGCCGAGACGCTGTGCATCCCCTACGAGGATGTCAAACCCACCGTGGTGGATACCGACTCGGTTGGCTTCACGGAGATCACCGGAGGGAGCCGGACCGCCTACGCCACCGGTTGGGCCGCTATCGTGGCCGCCGATGACGTAAATAAGCAGATGGCTGAGCGGGCGGCGCTGATCTGGGACACACCCGAAGAGAACGTTGAGTATGACGAGGGTATTTTCTCCCACAGATCGGACCCCAATCTTCAGATGACCTTCAAGGAGCTGGCCGGGCAGCTTGTGTCAACGGGCGGCGATATTACTGGCCACTCCAGCCTCGCTGCGCCGGGGGTAGGGTCTACATTCGCTACCCATATCGTCGATGTAGAAGTCGACACGGATACTGGCAAAGTCGAAATCCTTCGCTATACCGCCAACCAGGACGCAGGAAAAGCCATCCATCCCAGCTACGTTGAGGGTCAAATTCAAGGGGGCGTGGTCCAGGGTATCGGCTGGGCTCTCAACGAGGAGTATTTCTTCGACGACGCCGGCCAGATGATGAACTCCAGCCTTCTGGACTACCGGATGCCCACAAGTCTCGACCTTCCCATGATAGACACGGTAATAGTGGAAGTCGCAAATCCGGGCCACCGGTACGGCGCCAGGGGAGTAGGAGAGGTTCCCATTGTGCCCCCGATGGCGGCAATCGCAAACGCGATTTACGATGCCACAGGCGTTCGACTGCGGGAGCTTCCCATGAGCCCCGGCAAAGTGCTCGAAGCCCTGTGGAAGACACAGAGGAGCTAGCGGCGTGGCCACCGTCTTCATCCCTACGATGCTTCAACCGGTTAGCGGTGGCGTCAAGCAGGTGACCATCGAGGCGACTAGCGTCCGGCAGGTAGTCGAAGAGCTGGAGAAACTCTACCCTGGGATGAAGGAGCGCCTGGTTGAGGAAGGGCGCCTGAGGTCCAACGTCACCGTGGCCATCGACGGAGACCTGGCCCGCATGGGTCTGCTGGAGAAGCTTGAAGAGGATTGCGAAGTGCATTTCGTACCAGCTATCGGCGGAGGCTCGCAGTATTCCACTTAGATCCACGGGAGGCATTGCTCGATCCAGCCCTCACTAAGGCGCGTGCTGCAGAGCGCAGGAAAGTCAGGCTGTGTTTGGTGTGGCCGATTGGACGGCGCCACCCAGATTTTCGCGTAGTGTCCGGTGCCGCCCATCGCGGACACAAATGCCGTTGAGACGAATAGAGTTCCGCCCATGTCCCTCTGAGCAGGGAGAAGTACCGATGATGATGTGTCGGTTACTCATGAGTCAGAGTGGGCGAGTTCCGTGGCTCCAAGCTTCTGCCGGAACAGGCCCGGTCCCTTATCGCGCCGGGAGGTTGGGATGAGTTCAGCTTTCGACAAGGTGGAACTGGCGCTGCGGTCCCTGTCCGAGGAGAGTAATTTGAACGAGGACCAGCGGGCTCTGGTGTCGGCCGTGCAGCGCGTCGTCGTTGAGTGGCATGACCTTAACCACAAGCAGGATGATGCGATCAACCTGAAGACACCTCCGGGAACATTAGTATCCTTGGTCGATGCCAGGAATCGGCTCAGCCAGTCTGGCGCGTGATTCGTGGCCGGGGACGTTGCCTCCTTCCCGCGAATTCGTTTGAAGTCATGTATCCATGCTTCTCCCAGAAGTCCATAGCTTGGAATGTCAAAGATGGGGTGCGGAAACCTCATGGCATTAGCCTCTCGGTCAATATAGCCTCATGAGCCTCACCGGACTTTTCGAGCTTATAGGCAGTCATCCTGCCTACCAGCGCCTCCTGGAAGGTGTGCGGTCGGGGCAGACGCTCCAACAGGTGGAGGCTCTGGAGGCCGCCAGGCCGTTCATACTGTCCGCCATGTGGCACCACCTGGAGGCTCCATTCCTGGTCATCGTGCCCCGCCCCGAGGACGCCCGACGTCTCCACGATCAGGTCCTTGCGTATTTAGGTGAGGAAGCTCCCGTTTACCTATTCTCGGAGCCGGACCTGCTTCCTTTCGAACGCCTGGTGGTCGACGCGGCCACCAACAACGAGCGGATGCGTGTATTGGCTGCCCTTGCCTGGAACGGCAAGGGAGACGCCACCGCAGCCTATGAGGGGGAAAGGCCCCCGTTCGTGGTCGCCTCTACTGCGGCCTCCCTCGGGAAGACTCTCGCGCCGCAAGGACTCAGGGAGGGGTGGCACACGCTGAAGGTGGGAGAACGGGTAAGGCTGGGGGAGTTGTTCTCAAGGTGGGTTGATCTTGGCTATCGTAGAGAGGAAGGCGTGGAGGTGCCCGGGACTTTCAGCCTGAGAGGCGGGATCATAGACATATACTCTGCCTCCTCCCCTCTGCCAGCCAGGATAGAGCTGTGGGGCGACCAGATCGACGGGATCCGCCTTTTCGACCCAGTCTCTCAAAGGTCGGTCCGCAAAGTCGAGCAGGTAAATATCATACCGGCGAGGGAGGTCGTCCCTTCTCTCGGGGACAGGGATCGAGTCTCGGATCTGATCAGCAGGATCAATCTTGCCCGATGTACTCCCGCAGCGGCGGATCGCATCCAGGATGAGCTCGCCTCCTTGTTCGCCGGCCAGGAGATCGACGAACTTCCCTTTTATAACGGGTTGCTAAACCATGGCTGCGTCATTGACCACCTCCCTCTCGGAGGACTTCTGGTACTCTACAGGGAAGGGGAGATAGAATCAGAGGCACTTAGTTTGGCAGCCCGTGCCGACCAACTGAGGGCCACCCGAGAAACCCGGGGCGAGCTTCCCGCCAACTTCCCATCGCCACAGTTTTCCTGGCGGGAGTTCAGCTCCACTCTGGAGCAGAGGCCCCGGGTTCTGATAACGGGCGGCTCTGGTGGGGATGACGGGTTCGATTTCGAGCCGGCGCCCTCATACCATAGCGGTCTGGGCCAGTTAGCCGGCAACCTCGCAGGGGTCCTGAAAGAGGGCACCAGGATTGTCGTAGCGAGCCGGCACGCCCGCCGTCTTTCGGAGTTGCTTGAGGAAGGGGGCGTGGGCGGGAGCGTGGTTGGCGCCCTCGGGGACCTTCCACCTCTCGGGAGCGTCACCCTTTTGTCCGCCACTGTCAGAGAAGGCTGGTCGCTGCCCGTTAGGGGCGGCGGGCTAACACTGCTCACCGATTCCGAGCTGTTCGGAACGACCAAAGAGCGCCGGCGAAGGGGGAGGACCCCAGTCAAGCGGGAGGAATTCCTTTCAGAGCTCGTGCCTGGACGCTACGTTGTCCATGTAGACCATGGGGTCGCCCGTTTCGCCGGCTCGGTTAACATGGAGTCCGAGGGTGAGATGAGGGAGTTCCTCGCTCTGGAATACGCCGGTGGAGACAAGCTATACGTACCAACGGAGCACCTGGACAGGGTCTCCCCCTATCAGGCTCCCAATGACCAGTCTCCCACCTTAACGCGCCTGGGTACGGCTGAATGGAGCAGGGTCAAAGAGAGGGTGAAGAACTCGGCCCGAGCGCTGGCACAAGAGCTGCTGGAACTTCATGTCGCGCGGCAGATTGCCGAGGGTCACAGTTTCTCTCCTGACTCGCCCTGGCAGCAGGAGCTTGAGGACTCTTTCCCCTATGAGGAGACTCTGGACCAGCAGGGGACCATCCAAGAAGTCAAAAGAGATATGGAGCTTTCGCGGCCCATGGACCGGCTTGTCTGCGGCGATGTGGGCTACGGGAAAACGGAGGTGGCGCTGAGGGCTGGTTTCAAGGTCGTAAGCGACGGCATGCAGGTCGGCATTCTGGTCCCTACCACGGTCCTCGCGCAGCAGCACTACGATACCTTTAGCGAGAGGCTGGGCCCCTTCCCGGTGCGGGTTGAGGTGCTCAGCCGCTTCCGTACACGTGCCGAGCAGAAGGAAGTTATCGAGGGTCTCAAACTGGGCACGGTGGACATAGTGATAGGTACCCACCGGCTCCTCCAGAAGGACGTGAAGTTCAAGAACCTGGGCCTTGTAGTGGTCGATGAAGAGCAGCGGTTCGGCGTAGCCCACAAGGAGACCCTAAAGCGCATGCGCCGCGAAGTAGACCTGCTGACCCTGAGCGCCACCCCCATCCCCCGCACGCTGTATATGGGCCTGTCGGGTATAAGAGACATGAGCACAATGGAAACGCCCCCCGAAGAGCGGCAACCTGTTAAGACCTATGTGTCCGAGTACAACGAAGATGTGATCAAGGAGGCCATCCTGAGGGAGATCGAACGGGGAGGCCAGGTGTTTTTTCTCCACAACCGCGTGCAAACCATACAGCGGGTGGCCGACGGCCTCAAGAAGCTGGTCCCCCAGGCGAGGATTGCCGTCGGGCATGGCCGCCTCAACGAGTCCGACCTGGAGGAAGTCATGGTGGACTTCTCCGAGGGTCGGGTGGACGTGTTGGTGTGTACCACGATCATCGAGTCGGGCCTGGACATTCCTAACGCCAACACCCTTATCATCGACAGATCCGATCGGTTCGGGCTGTCGCAGCTGTATCAGCTCAGAGGTCGCGTGGGGCGTGGTGGACACAGAGCCCATACCTACCTGTTGATTCCGCGAGGCACGAGAGTGACCGAGGGCGCACGCCGACGGCTGCAGGCGATACTGGAGGCCACAGAGCTAGGTGCGGGATTCAGGATCGCGATGCGAGACCTGGAGATACGCGGGGCCGGTAACATCCTGGGGCCCGAGCAGAGCGGGCACATCCATGCCGTGGGGTTCGAGCTATATACCCAGCTGCTAAATCAAGCTGTAGAAGAGACAAGAGCGAATCAGGAAGGTATTTCAGTCTCCAGCCTGGAGCGGGGGGCCGAGGAAAGCCAGGCACGGGTGAGTCTGAAGCTGTCCGCCCACATTCCCGACACCTACATATCCCACCTGCCGACGCGTCTGGCGGTCTATCAACGGCTCACCAAGGTCCGTGGTAGGGAGCAAATCGAGGACATACGCGAGGAGCTCCGCGACCGCTTCGGCCCGATGTCCGGGCCGCTGGACAATCTCCTGTACTTGGTGGACCTGAAGCTGCTGGCAAAGGAGGCTGGAGTGGAGTCCATCACCCAGTCAGGGGCCACAGCCACCATCAGCTTGAGTGAATCTGTGGGAGGTGCCAAAACCCCTCTGGAGAAGGCGCTCGGCCCTCTGGTCCGGGTGGGCAACCAGCAGGTCCAGTTCAGCGTCCGGGGGGCCGGAGACGGCTGGAAGGAGAGTCTGACGGGGGTCCTCGAGAGGCTTATCGCCTTCCGGGAGCAACTGCCTTCAGTGGCCGTGCCTGGGTAGATTCTCGGAGACTGTTGGCACCCGCCGGGGCACTCTGAGTGACGCGAGATAAACTTGCGGACCGGGTTAAATTGAAAGGGTCCCGGGACTCGTCCTCTATGGGTTAAGCTAAGCTAGATGTGTTAAATCAGCCCCTCGGCGAAAAGGTCGTCTAGCTCGGGTAGGGCGGTGATCTTGGCGCAGTCGTTGACCTCTGAGTGAAAGCCCTCACGGTCCAGAAGCACGGGCACTATCCCCACAGCCTTGGCCCCCTGCACGTCCGCCTGGTATTGGTCGCCCACGTGGACCGCGTCTACGGCATCCACGTGGGCCTTCTGAAGGGCGGCGAGAAAGATAGGCGGGTGGGGCTTTTCCGCCCCGGCGTCCGAGGAGGTGACGCAAAAGTCCATGTAGGGGTCGAGGCCCAGCTGCTTGCATAGGTCATCCATGCTGCGCCGGAGATTCGATATAACCCCCAGGATGATACCTCGCTTCTTCAGGAGCTCCAACGCCGGCACCACATCGTCAAAAAGGGAAAAGTCCTTCGGCACGTTGGTAGCCATCTGCCATACTTGCTCGGAAAGCTGTATCGTCACGTCCAACCCGGCGCCCTTAAGAATTATCCTCTCGTACTCGGCGAAAAAGCGGTCTCGTTCCTCGCCGGACCGCTCCGCCAGGGGGATTTTCGCGTTCTCACTGCTCATATATTCGTCGGCCAGAGAGTAACCCTTTCTGATCCCGGCCTTGGATACGTTTAGTCCCAGCTCTCTGCAGGATGCTTGTTGAATTTCATCCAGAGGAGGCCAAAAGTACACGAGGGTGTTGTAGAAGTCGAAAAAAACTGCTTTAACCATCTGCCTTCGTTGGTCCCCTCCGCCATATTGATCGGGCTGTGTTCGGCGGCAGGTCCTCTCTTCGGCGTTGAGGCACAGGGCGGAGCAAATTGTACCACACGGGAGACTTTATTGTGAATCGCAGTAGCCTTGCGGGCCCTTGGTCTGTCAGGCTAAGGTATCATACGTAGCCACAAAAGAGGAGATGGAACGATCCGTTGGACGCCTCCGTTCTGGTTGGTATGTCCCTATTGGGGCTGGCGCTGGGAGGAATTCTCAACCTGAATATCGACCGTATACCCCGTGGTCTTCCGGTATTGAGGGCCCCGGTCGCGACCTGTAACTCCTGTCTGCGCCGCCTTGCACTTCCGATCCAGATACCCGTGCTTGGTTACATATGGCTCAGGGGTAGATGTGGGAATTGCGAGGCCGCGATTCCCATGCGCCGTCTGACGGTGGAAATCGCCATGGGGGCCTTCTTCGGCCTCGTGATCTATCGCTTTGGAATGACCCCGCTCGCCGGGGTCATTCTGGCCTACGGAAGCCTGTTCCTGATGATTATTGTGATAGACATGGAGTGGACTATTATCCCTAACGTGGTGGTCTACCCAGGAATTCTCCTGGCCTTCGCCGCCGCGCCAATCGGGCCTGCAGCCGAAGATAGAAGCCTGGGTGAGGCCTACGTGAGCGTCGTGGGGGGAGGGGCATTGGGTTTCGGCGCGATGGTTTTTATCTGGCTGGTTTCGATGGCGATCAACAGCAGATTTGGATTCGGCGATCTGAAGCTGGGCATGCTGGTTGGATTGGTCATCGGGTTCCCAGAGGTTTCGGTCCCCCTTTACCTCGCCAGCTTTTTGGTTGGGGTGGTGGCGGTGGTCCTGCTGGTGTCCAAGATCAAGCAGAGGCAGGACGTCATCCCCTACGGGCCATTCTTGGGCGGCTT
Organism: Dehalococcoidia bacterium; assembly: GCA_965226805.1. GTDB lineage: Bacteria > Chloroflexota > Dehalococcoidia > Lucifugimonadales > JAGWBF01 > CBDDDW01. Next base: position 27,683 of record CBDDDW010000021.1, on the reverse strand, counting down.
ACTGTTGGGTGTCAGCGGTTTTGGACAGTTCTGGGTCCGAGAGATTGGGGTGAAGAAGCTCCTGGTTTGAGGGTTTCTCTGACCTCCTGATTGTACCGCCTCCGCCGGTCAAAAGTCTCTCGCTGTACCTCCTTCCTCTGGGCTAGAATTGCCTCCAGACGGCCTTCCAGCACGTCAGCCGGAGTTACAACCCTGAGCGCCTGATGATATCTTCGGTAGTTGTAGAACTCGACGAAGTCCCGGATGGCCGCCTCCAGGTCTTCCACCACCTCGTATGGCACCTGGTTAATGTCGTCTTTCAGGGTTCGGTGATATCTCTCCAGCTTCCCGTTGGTCTGAGGGTGATAGGGTGCTGCCAGGACGTGGCGAATGCCCACCACCCGCATGTACTCGCGGAAGGCCCGCGATACATAACCTGAGCCATTATCTGAGAGGAGCTTGGTCCGATCCTCCAGAGGTACATCAGTCATACCAGTAGAGTCAACAGCTTCCTGGACCACCTCTATGAGGGAGTTGGCCGTCATGTCCCGTTGCACCTTCCAGGCCAAGATGAACCGGGAGTAGTCGTCCATCACCGTCACGAGGTAGTAGTAGCCCCATCCCACTACACGGAAGTAGGAGGCATCGGTGGCCCACAGCTGGTGGGGCCCTGTGGTCTTGTGCTGGTACTCTTTGCTCGCTGCCAACTGGTATTCGATCCGTTTCACCAGACCCTCCCGTCTCAGAATACGATAGACTGTGGAGGCGGAGACCGATAGGCCTCTGTGGTCGGTGAGCGAAGCCGCCAACTGCCGGCTTCGCCAGGTCGGCATCCCACGGGCTGCCGCCAGCACTACTGCCTCCTCTTCTGGACGCAGGCGATTCCAGGGCCTCTCAGTTCCTTCCGTACCCTCCCAACTACCCTGCCGGTGCCTCCACCTCCACCAATAATACGTGCTCCTGGAAATGCCAAGCTCCCTGAGTCGCCTGTTCTTCCCTCTACCATGTCGCTCCACCTCAGCCACGACCTTCGATTGTTCCACTACGCTCATGCGACGGTGCCGTTGTCGTGTAGGGGCGGCAGAGCTGTTTTTTTGAAGCGGTGCAACTCCAGGGACAACTCACCCACCAGCTGCTTCAGTTCTCTGTTCTCCCGCTTGAGCTGCTCTATCTCTTGCCGGGTCGCATCACGCACACTGTCCCGAGTCAACCTCTCCTTCCCAGCTTCCATGAACCCCTTCGTCCAGGCGTAGTAGGAGTGGGGTTTGATTCCTTCCCGTCGGCACAGGTCATTAACGGTAGTCTCCCGTCTGAACCCCTCCAAGACGATGCGGATCTTCTCTTCAGGGGTATACTTACGGCGGGTCGCTGCACGGACCTGACGCACGAAGCTTCGTGTCTCCTGGCTTCGCTCCTCAGCTTGGCTGGCCTGATCCTCTACCTGGGTCATCAATGACTCCTTTCACTTAGGGTTAATCTACCCCTCTGAAGGAGCCTCTACCACCCCCAACCTCTTCGGTTTTCTAGGCCTCAATAGTGTCCAATTGCGCTGACACCCTACAGACCCTGGCAAAGACTAGTCGGCTCATCGACGAGATCAAGACGTTGCCTGGGGTGATACCGGAGGGGATCGTCAGCTTCAAGTCGGCCATAGACGTACCGGAAGGGGAGCTTTCCCCCGAGGATGTTAGCCGGATCGCCGGCGCCGTGGACGGGAACCCCCTTCTTGCGGGTCGGGTCATCTCGCCGGATAGAAAGGGCCTCGCCGTCTATGTCCCTCTGGAAAGCAAGGGTGACGCTGATGGGGTCTCATCGGACATAAAGGGGTTGCTCAAGAGTCCCGGGCTCGACATCAAGGGAGAACATCACCTAGCTGGGTTGCCTCTGGCGGAGGAAACCTTCGGACGCAACATGTTCATCCAGATGGCATTTCTGGGGCCTATTGCCGGTTTGCTGATCTTCCTCCTGATGCTCTACTTTTTCCGGAGGCTGCTGCTCGTGATCGGGGCGATGTTGGTAGCCATGCTCAGTGTCATCTGGACCATGGGGCTGTTAATCGGCACCGGCTTCAGTCTCCACGTGATGAGCTCGATGATACCAGTATTCCTCATGCCCATCGCAATCCTGGACAGTATCCATATCCTCAGCGAGTTCTTCGACCAATATCCTCACCACGAAGACCGGCGAGCCACGCTCCGAGCAGTGTATAGGGAGCTGTTCACTCCCATCTCCTACACCACTCTTTCAACCGCAGTCGCCTTCGCGTCATTGGCTCTAGCGCCGATACCACCGGTCCAGGTGTTCGGTCTTTTCATTGCAATCGGAGTGGTTATCGCCTGGCTCCTGACCATGGTCTTTGTGCCTGCCTTTGTCATAGTCCTGGGAGAGGAGAGTCTCAAACGGATCGCCACCGGCAATGTGACGGCGAGCGAACGGATCCTGGCCTGGGGTGTGCGGGGAATGGGGCGCCTCGCGACGAAGCGGTCCTACGTTGTCCTGGGCGTCTTTGTCCTGCTGGTTGCCGTTTCGATACCCGGAGTAACGCGGATCACGGTCAACGACAATCCGGTTCGGTGGTTCAAGAGCGGGAGCGAGATTCGGGTCGCGATACGGGAGTTGAACCAGCATTTTCCCGGCACTTACAACGCCAGTCTCATCATCGAGGCCGACCGACCGGGAATGCTCACTGATCCCGCAGTCTTGGCCTCCGTGGCTGCCCTACAGGAGCTCTGGGATGGCGTTGATGTGGTTGGACAAACCGCCTCGTATGTCGACGTGGTCGTAAGCAGCACACCGTCTAAGGGAATCCCTGAAGCCCAGGATGCGATAGAACGTTCTCTGCAGTCAGCGGCTAACTCGCCTAACGGTGGCCTTATTGCCGGTTTGATCAAGCCCGACTACAGCAGAGCTAACGTGCAAATCCTGATGAGAGACGGAGACAACCAGGCGATGCAGAGGGTTGTCGATGTCACGGAGGCCCACCTGAAGGAGCAGCCGTTGCCTCCAGGCATTCGCACCGCCTGGGCCGGAGAGACATATCTTAATCTGGTCTGGCAGGACAAGATGGTCTCAGGCATGCTCAAGGCCTTTATCAGTACCTTTGGTGTCGTGCTGGTCCTGGTTATCCTGCTCTTCCGGTCGCTGCGATGGGGCTTGGTGGCGATGCTACCCATGTCCGCTACTGTCCTATTCGTATACGGGGCCTTAGGATTCGCCGGCAAGGACTATGACATGCCTCTAGCGGTTCTGTCGACCCTGGTATTGGGGATTTCCATTGATTTTGCGATCCACTTCCTCATCAGGTATCGCGAGCAGATGAAAGAGACATTGATGACGAGTGGTCGGGCTCTGAGCAGGGTCTTTGAGGAGCCCGCCAGGGCGATTGCCAGGAACGCTTTGATCGTCGTCCTTGGGTTCGTCCCCATGTTCTTCTCGTCTCTGGTGCCCTACGTAGTGGTCGGAATGCTGATGGTCGCCATTATGGTCCTGAGTTTTTTGGCGTCTCTACTGCTGTTGCCCGCGGTCATCACGCTCTTCCAAAAGGGAGAGGCAATGGAGCTAGAAGCGGAAACTTCCTGACACGCGGCCGCGACTCCGCTCCATACTCCCATCCCTCATTGACCCCGTCGCTCGAAGCAGCTAATATTGCGGTGAGCCTCCAATAGCGGTTTTTGGCCTGGAAGACCCATATCTGGAATTGTTTTTCCGGTAGCAGCAGACAAGTACGGCTGAAGGTGGCTTGTTACCAAGAATATTAGGAGGAAGTAGACCATGTGCGTAAGTTGCGATTGTGGTGAGCACGCAGACGGCCACGGCGACCCCAGGCACATCACCATGGCTATGCTGGAGGCAGCGGCGGCGGCGGCAGACATTACCGTAGACCAGGTGGCTCACAACATCCTTGACGTGGTACACGCCCACGAGCATAAGTAGACCTATCGACGACCGCAGCAGGTCATCAGATGGTTGACCTCAGACGCGCGGCCGCGATCGTTGGCGTCCACGAGCATCCCGCCAGATATGCCCCTGACAAGAGCGAGATGCTGATCCAGGGCGAGAGCGCCATCAGCGCCCTCAAGGATGCGGGGCTGTCGAAGGTGGATGTGGACGCGCTCTTCACCTCATCCACGACCTCGAGGTCAAGCAGCCTTGACCTGGCCGACTACCTGGACCTGAACCCCAAGTACGTCGACAACACCTCCGTGGGAGGGGCGTCCTTCGAGTTCCATCTCTCCCACGCACTGACGGCGATCGCCGCCGGAAGGATCCACTGCGCCCTGATAACCTACGGCAGCCTCGCGCGGTCTGGTGGAGTGGCCGTGGGAACCGGCGGAGTCGCCCGATTCGGCCACCGAGCCCTGGAACCGACTCCGGGAAGCTTCGAGGAGCCCTACGGCCTGACCACCGTAGGGCTCTATGCGATGGTCGCCCAGAGACATATGCACCTGTACGGGACCAGGCCCGAGCAGTTGGCCGAGATCTCGGTGGCGGTCCGCGGCAATGCCTCCCTGAACCCTCACGCTCTATTCCGCAATCCCATGGGCGTTGAAGACGTGGTCAACTCGCGTATGATCTCCTCGCCCCTTCACCTGCTGGACTGCTGCGTCATCACAGACGGCGGAGGGGCCGTGGTGGTGGCCTCCCCGGAGATGGCCAGAAACTGCCGCAAGCGGCCCGTGTGGGTGTTGGGTACCGGGGAAGGGGTGGCCCATCAGGGCGCGGGCCGGCGAGACCTGGTCTATATCGCGGCGAAGCAGACCGGGGAGCCTGCCTTCGCCATGGCAGGAGTGAACCACGGGGATATAGACATGGCCATGGTCTACGACTCCTTTACCATTACCGTCCTAATTACCCTTGAGGACCTGGGCTTTTGCGAGAAAGGTGAGGGGGGCGATTTCGTTTCCGGCGGCCGCCTGCGAATCGGCGGCGGGCTGCCCATCAACACCGACGGCGGCGGCCTGTCCTCCAACCACCCTGGCATGCGTGGAATATTTCTACTGATAGAGGCCACCAGACAGCTTCGCCAAGAGTTTGAGGGCACTCCCCGCCAGGTGCCCGACTGCAAGATCGCCCTTTGCCATGGAACAGGAGGCACCCTGGGCTCCAGGCACAGCGGTGGTACCGTAATCCTGGGGAGGGACTGACTGAGCGTGGCCGAGTGGAAGAAACCACTACCCACCATGTCCGGAGAGACACGACCCTTCTGGGACGGCTGCCGGAGGGGCGAGCTGCTCATTCAGAAATGCATCGGTTGCGGGGAGTACCAGTTCTATCCTCGCGGCATATGTGCCAACTGCTGGAGCACCGACATCGAATGGGTGAAGACCAGTGGAAAGGGCAAAATCTGGGCCTTTACGGTGACCTATCAGAACCGGACCCCCGGCTTCGCCGAGGAGGTGCCTTACGTTGTGGCCCTGGTAGAACTGGAAGAGGGCGTCAAGATGTTCACCAACGTTATCGGGTGCGATCCCAAGGAAGTGCGGGCCGATATGCCCGTGGAAGTGACGTTTGTCCACGCCACGGACCAGATAAGTATCCCCTACTTCAGGCCGGGCTCTTCCTGACGCTCCTGGAGCTAGAGCTTCAGTAGGTTGAGGAACCTGCGCTCGCTACGGAAGGGCCCAACCACGGCCAGGTTCAGTTTCTCCTCGCTTATCAGGTCGCCGGCCACCCGCTTTATATCGTCGGTGGACACGGCGTCAAGGCGGTCCACCACTTCATCGATGGTGCGCACGCTTCCCGTCAACGTTTCCTGGGCACCCATCCACATGGCCACGCTGCGGCTGTCTTCCATTCGTAGCAACATCCTGCCTTTGGAAAGCTCCCTGGCCTTCTCCAGCTCACCCTCGGGGATATCACCCCGCATGCCGTTCAACTGCTCGAGGACAGAGCTTATTGCCGTGACGCTCTTTCGGGGTTCTACTCCGCAGTAGACAATCAAAGAGCCGCAGTCCCGATAGAGACTAAGTGAGCTGTGGACGTCATAGGCGAGGCTCTGCTTCTCTCTGAGCTCCAGGAAAAGGCGGCTGCTCATGCCCTCGCCGAGCATCACGTTCAAGAGACCCAGGGCGTACCTATCGGGATGGGTCAAGGGTAGACCGGGAAGCGCGATGCAGATGTGCGCCTGTTCGGTCTTGCGCTGCTCCACTCGTACCCTGGGCGACGACTGGCCATCCTGCACCGGATACCAGTCCATCGGTACCTCCGGGACCCAGTCTCTGAGAACGTCATTCAGCAGGTCGACCACCTCGTCCTGCGTGATATCTCCGGCCACCGCCACCACCGAGTTCCGGGGAGAGTATTGGCGCCCTAAATATTCCGAGATCTGCTCGCGGGTAATGCCACTGACCGATTCCTGGCTTCCCCCCACGTCTCTCCCCATCGGCTGGTCCGGCCAGAGAGCCTCGTCGATCAACAGGTCCACACGGTTGGAGGGATAATCGTTGGTCATCCTGAGCTCCTCCAGAACCACCTCCCGCTCTTTCTCTATCTCCACCGGGTCCAGGAGGGGACTGAGGATCATGTCCGCCAGCACGGAGAGGGTGCGGCGGAAGTGGAGGCTTGCCACCTTGCACCAAAACACGGTCATCTCTCGGTCGGTGCTGGCGTTCATGACGCCGCCCACCCCCTCGACCGCCTCGCTTATCTCCCTGGCGGTGGGCCAGTTCTTCGTACCCTTGAACAGCAGATGCTCGAGGAAATGGGAGACTCCGGCGATCTCGTCGGATTCGTATCTCGAGCCCGCCCCAACGAATACGGAAATGGACACCGAGCGGGTGTGGGGCATCGGCGACGTGAGCAAAGTTAGTCCGTTATTTAGGGTCGTCTTTTGATACATACTTGCCTCTATCCTAGTCTGCGACCGGACCCGTTACGCCGTGCCGTCGCCTGCGGGTCAGCTGTTCAGCCACTGCACGTGGCCGCAAAGGTCATCGGGGTGAGATCGGGAGTCGAACGTCTGGATCTCCTCCCGGGAATTTCCGATGGTCGTATCATCCCCGTGCCCAGGGTACACCGCGGTCTCATCAGGCAGCGGCATCAGCTTCCTGCGGATGCTATTCACCACCTGCCTGAAGTCCTCAGGAGCGCGCGTGGCGCCGGGACCACCTGGAAAGAGTGTGTCACCTGAGAACACGTGATTCCCAACCACGAGGCAGATACCTCCTGGCGTGTGGCCCGGCGTGTGCAGGGCCTTGAGCTGTATCTCTCCCACCTGGTAGGTGTCGCCGTCCTTCAGTTGGAAATCCGCCTGCCCGGGGATCGCCGGGGCGTCCTCAGGGTGTGCCCCGGTTGACGCCCCGGTGCGCTCCCTGACCTCCCCTAGGCCCGCTGTATGGTCTCCGTGGCGGTGGGTGATGATAATGGCTTTGATTTTGGAATCGCCCACTTCACCGAGCAGCTTTTCCGGCTCGGCAGGGGCGTCTATGATGACCGCGTCCCCGGTTCTCCGGCAGGAGAGTATGTAGCCGTTGTTGTCTACCGGCCCCATGTGGGCCACTTTGATTATCCGCAAGTTGCTATCTTCAAACTGAACCGACATTACCAGCCTCCCTGTGGACCGATGATAACATATTAGCAGAAAAGCCCCGGTGGCGGATAGTGAGCCCCTTCGGATGTTCTGGGCAAGCCTTGACACCCGAAGTAGCCCCTACGTAAGATGTGAGGCCACCGACGTTAGCGCGTACGTAACGCTGCCCCCTATCCGACCGCTGCACTATGCCTTGTCGGGAACTTTTCCCGCTGCCTGCCCGTCTATGCTGGTGACGGAGGACCCGCCCGTTCCCCCTGGTGAACAGTGGGACTAACTCTCGATAGTTCCGGGCGGCCTGCCAGCATAGTCAGGAGGAAAGAAATGAAGCAGCGGATGTTCCAATATTTTGCTCTGGTCGGAGCCCTGGCCTTGGTCCTCTTGGCGGTGGCCTGCGGCGACGAGGCAATGGCCTCTGAGCCGCTTGTAGACGACCAAGCTAACTTCTTGCTGGGAGCGGGGGCTATGATTGCAATAAAAGACTCTCCAGGGTTGCCAGCGTCCACGCCTCCGCCGTTGCCGGCCGTGGCGCCAACGCCCGCCCCATTGCCGCCGCCTGCTGGGTTGAGGGGACCCTCCCTCCCGAAGGGTGCGGACGAGGCGGTGGTCCAGGGGTCCTTCGACTCGAACGAAGAAGACGAAGGGACGTCCACACAAGGGCGTTTGATCGTCCGGACTGTGGATATGGCACTGGAAGTCCTGGACGTGTCACAGACCTTGGAGGACATCGCAACCCTGGCCGCTGACGTAGGTGGCTGGGTGATCCAGTCCAGGCGCAGGGAGGTACACCGTGGGTTCGTATCCATCCGTGTTCCCGTTGACCGCGTTGACGGCACCGTCGCCCGTCTTCGAGAGCTGGCCCTAGAAGTCAGGTCGGAGATCTCGAACAGCCGTGACGTAACGGACGAATACGTAGACAACCAGGCGAGTCTTGTGAATTTACGGGCTGCCGAGGAGCAGCTGATCAAGCTCATGGAACGCGCTGGAAGCGTGCAGGAGTTGCTTGAGGTGCAACGGGAGGTGACGAGAGTCCGGGGTGACATCGAGCGCCTACAGGGACGGATCAAGCTGTTGGAGGAGACTTCCGCCTTCTCTCTGATGAACGTTAGCCTGCAGCTTGCGCCGGCCATGATAGAGGTGGACGCGGGGCTCGACCTGACTCTGGGCGAGTCGGAGTATGCCAGGTTCCGGGCCACCTTCGTCCCCCCAGAGGGTATTACCGAATTTCGCTACGAGTGGGATTTCGGCGACGGCTCTGGGGTTTTGGTTAGCACCCGCACCGCTCCTTCCGCCGATGGCAGTTCACGGGTTACGGCCACCGTCACTCACGCGTATCACGATAGGACAGACTCTCCCTTCATCGCTACTATCAAGCTGACCGGCACCGGTGAGACGGGCGCGGCCGAGGGCGAGGACACAGTCATTGTTGACGTGACCAGTGTGCCCAAGATCGAGGTGTTTGCCGGACCAGACCAGACCGCGGGGGAGGGGAAGGCAGTGGTCTTCAATGGCTCCTTCACCAGGCCCGAGGGAATGGCCTCGGTTAGCTTCCGCTGGGATTTTGGCGACGGGTCGAGCCCCGTAACCGGCGACCTGGACAGCTCCAATACCACCGCAACGGCTTCGCATGTCTACCCAAATCACCCCCCATGCCCTTTACGGCGACTCTCACGGTCAGCGGAACAGGCGATACCGGAACCATGACCGGCTCTGGTATCCTTAGGGTGGCTGTGCTGGAGACTGAGGAGTGGGCCGCCGGAAACGTGGCAGGTGGCGCTGCCAGCGCGCTGGCGTCGGCGGGCAAGGGGTTGGCCCATGGGGGCATCTGGTTGGGCATATTCAGCCCCTTCTGGGCCAGCGGTCTGCTCGTGGTCGGCTATCTGGTGTGGCTCAGGCGCAGACCCAAAGCGAGTAATCAGCCAGGAGGGTAAGCTACATGCCTCTCGAAATTGGAAGAGTCTTTCCGGACGATACGAAGGTCAACGGCCAAGGGCATCTGGTCATAGGCGGATGCGACGTGCCGGAGCTGGCTGTCCGGTACGGAACGCCGCTTTACGTCTTCGACGAGGAGACACTGAGGGACCGTTGCCGCCAGTTCACACAAGAATTCCGGTCACGTCACCCGGAGACCACCGTGGCCTACGCGTGTAAGGCATACATCAGCCCTGCCCTAGCCCGAATATTCATGGAAGAGGGCCTCGCGCTGGACGTGGTCTCAGGGGGAGAGATGGCAGTGGCAAGGGCCGTGTCTTACCCAGCCGAGAAGGTCTTCTTTCACGGCAACAACAAGACGAGGGAGGAGCTGAAGGACGCGCTGGACTGGAACATCGGGCGTATTGTCGTGGATAACTTTTACGAGCTGGGCCTGCTCGACGAGCTGGCAGGTGAAGCCGGCAAGGTGCAGGAGATACTTATCCGCGTCTCGCCTGGAATCGATCCACACACCCACGTACACACTACCACCGGGACGCTGGACAGCAAGTTCGGCTTCCCCATCGAGACTGGCCAAGCTGAGGAAGCTACACTCATCGCCCTCAAGTCCCGTCATTTGAAGCTGGTTGGGATGCATTTCCACCTGGGGTCACCCATATTCCATCTTGAGCCGTACAAGGTCGCCATGGAGCTGGTGCTGAACTTCGCCTCCCGGTTCAGGGAAGAGGGGCTCAACCTCCAGGAGATAAGCCCAGGGGGTGGCTTCGCCATAGCCTACACCCGGGACCAGGAGCCACCCTCCATCGGTGACTACGCGGACGCGATCGTGGGCGCCATGGGTGATACATGTACAACACTTGGGATGGAAACCCCTCGGCTGGTAGTGGAGCCTGGCAGGGCAATAACGGGGCCGGCAGGAGTGGCGGTCTACCGAGTTGGGGCCGTCAAGGACATCCCGGGCGTTCGCAAGTACATATCGGTGGACGGCGGAATGGGAGACAACATCCGCCCCGCGCTGTATGACGCCGCCTACGAAGTTGTGGTGGCCGGGAAAATGGATTCCAGGCCTTCGGACCGGGTCACCATCGCCGGCAAGTACTGCGAGTCCGGCGACATACTAGTGAGGGACGTGATACTCCCAGACCTAGAGGCCGGGGACGTCATCGCGATTCCTGCCTCAGGGGCGTACTGCCTCGCCATGGCCAGCACATACAACCTGAACCCTAGGCCCGCCATAGTCCTGGTGAAGGGCGGCGAGGCGCGCCTGATACGTAGGCGGGAGAGTTACGAGGACATGATGCAGTGTGATATCCTTTAGAGAGCAGGAATGTCATAGCGATTCACCTAGCCCGGCCTAACTCTTCTTCCACGGCACGACCCGGCCAATCTCCCCAAGTTCCCATTTACTAACGGCGGTGACCCTTCAGTGTGGCAGTTGAAAGGACAAGACCGCACCCTGGCGCAGCTAGAGAAGAGTCTACGAGAGGGCAGATATGCCCACTCCTACCTTCTCATAGGGCCCCCTCATGTGGGCAAGCTGACCCTCGCCATCAACATGGCGCAGGCGCTGAACTGCCTTTCTCCGGAACCTGCTCCCTGCGGGCATTGCACGCAGTGCGCCCATATCGCGGAGGCTCGTCACCCCGACGTAGTGTTGCTAGGGGCCGAAGGCCGGAGCACCGACGGGCCGCCCAAGAGGGATATAGGGATCAACGACGTTAGAGAGATACATCGCCAGGCCAGCCTGAAGCCCTTTGAAGGCAGTCACCGAGTGTTCCTGCTGGACCGCGCCGAGCACATGAGCGAGGAGGCCTCGAACGCCCTGCTCAAGACCCTGGAGGAGCCCCCACCACAGGTCGTAATCATTCTGCTGACGTCTGACGAGGAAGCTCTGCTCCCTACTATCCGCTCCCGTTGCCGCCGCGTGGAGCTAAGACCCATGCCATTGGTGGATATAACACGGGAGCTGGCCGAATCTCATTCCCTCGGAGCGGAGGAGGCTGAGAAGCTGGCACGCCTCTCGATGGGGTGCCTTGGATGGGCGCTCTCCGCACTGAGTGATCCTTCCATTATGGAGACACGAGAAGCGAAATTAGAACAGATCCTTCGGCTCTCTACAGCAAGCCTGGAGGACCGGTTTAGCTACGCGTCAGAGCTGGCATCACTGTTTTACAGAAACCGGCAAGAAGCTGGCGAGGAGCTAAATATGTGGCTGCAGTGGTGGAGAGACCTGCTCCTAATAAAGGAGGGGGCGGAGGAGTTCGTTTACCATGTAGACAGAGTTGACTCTCTGCGAGAGCAGGCGAATCGATACTCCGCAGCCCAGGTAGCCGGGTTTATCAGAGCTGTCCTTAAGACTCTGGACGCCCTCGAGCAAAACGCCAACTCTCAGCTAGCGCTCGAAGTGTTGATGTTAAGCCTGCCAGGTGAGAGGGTGACGGCATAGCACCAGGCAATCCGGCAGATCATGGCTGGCCCAGGGAAAGACCTCGGCGCTAGGAACCGGCAGCGCCCGAACCGACGGGGCCGAACTCCGCCCACGGAATGAATTTGCGCCACTCCTCCAAGATCGTCCTGTTGTGCAGGGTGTAATAGGGGCTGGGATAGGGCGCCTTAGGGTTCCTCAGCAGCTTCATCCCAGCTTCTCCAGGAGTATGGCCGGCCTTCCGCCGGTTGCAGGGTATGCAGGCGCTGACAACGTTCTCCCAGGTATGCACCCCTTCTTGTCGGCGGGGGATTACGTGGTCCAACGTCAAGTCACGTGTCGAAACACCACAGTACTGGCAGACGTAGCGGTCCCGCAGGAAAATCTCCTTTTTGGAAAGCTTCCTCTGGACGAAGGGGCGCTTGACCAGGTACGCGAGGCGGATCACCGATGGAATAGTTATGGTAAGGGTCCGAGTATGGATCTCGCCACGCCCGTTCTCCAGTGGCTCCGCCTTACCCTTGCCCAGCAGCACGATGGCCCGCCTGGCGTTGCAAACGTTGATGGGCACATAGTTCAGATTCAGTACCAGTACCGACGAATTCAGCATATGCCCAATTATAATACGTCTACTGGAGTTTTAACCAGTACGTAGCGTAATATAGTCGAGCCTTGGTCCCAGGGTCAGGTGCCCAAATCGCTGGGGATAAACTTGAGTCCCCTTAACACCGTGTCGAAGTTATCGGCCAGGAAGGACCCGAGGACAGATCCATCGATAGTGTCCTGCAGATCCAGAATAGGAAAGCTCTGTATGTTGGACAGGAACGCCGAACCCAGGGAGAAGGCAACTATCAGACCGGCGCCTAGGCCCGCCAACTGGTCTAACCAACCCAGCATGACCACCTTCAGGATGCGCCTCAATACCGCTCCCGCCACCACTGAGACAAAGATTATTATCACGAGGATAGCGATGAACGCCGCGATTTCCGAGCCGTTTTCGCTGTCTATGAAGCCTGAGAAGACGGGTTCGAGTTTAGCCTGCAGGCGGCTCGCCATCGCGATGCCGACCAGAACCCCTAGTCCGATAGCGGCGAACCCCACACCTCCCATACGCAACCCAGTGACGGCGATGATAGCGGAAACCACCAGTATCACGGCATCCAGCCAGTTCATCTATTCGGACTCCCTCTAAGCTTGTCTTGCCTCGGCTCTGCCCAGTCTAGTCTAGTCTAGTCTAGTCTCGTATATAGCATTACAATGCTGATATGAGGAGGTCCTCCCCGCGAACCCCGGTCTCACCCTCACCTCAATCCTCTCCCATAGGGAGAGGAGGCAGACCGGGGGGCCACGTCGAGCGCTGACGTATTGTAAACCCATTTGGCAGACACACGACTAGCACGTGAATGCGATTCGAAAAATTACTGGAGTCCACGAGAAATCAGCACTTTGCGCACCCACATGATGGCCGCTAGGGAGAACCCGCCAACGAGATAGCCTCCCAAAACGTCGCTGGGCCAATGCACCCCGAGATATACCCGCGAAGCGCCGACGGCCAAAATCAGGAACGCAAGAAGTCCCTGGACGCCTAACCTAAGTCTCGCCGGCTTCACCAGGTCGCCGACAATAAAAATCAGTAGCCCCAACAGAAGGAAGGCATGTAGGGAGTGCCCGCTGGGGAAACTGGGACTCTCCAGGGAGGAAATCAGGATCGTAAAGTCCGGCCTGGGCCTGTCTACCAAAGCCTTTAAGCCCTGGTTCAAGGCATCGGGGATCAGCGATACAAAAATGGCGATCGCATCGGCCCTCTTGCGCGCGAACCACATAGCCAGAGCAAGTAGGGGGACCGAGATCACGACGACTAGGGTATTACCAATGAACGTGGATATCCTGGCTGCCGCATCCAGGCCGTTACTTCGCACTCCCTGGAAAGCCTTGATGGCATCCGTGTCACCAGGGAAGGTGTCGAATATGGCTGCCAGATAACATATGGTGCCTATGGCGAACAAGCACAGGAGCAGGCCCACCCGCCGAGCACGCAAGTTCGAAAAGAGTGCCATATATGTACAGCCCGGCCCTCGTAATATATACTTCTCTTGGCTAAATCAAGCGGACTGGCGCTTCACATGGTAGCCAGTATCCATGATACATCCTCAAGGCACCATATTGGCAAGGCCAGACACAATCGCAATCGATGGTCCTGTGGCGTCGGGCAAGACAACGGTCGGCAGACTGATCTCAAGAAAGTTGGACTACCGCTTTCTGGACACCGGAATCATGTACCGGGCAGTGACCTGGATGGCCCTGGAACAGGGTGTCGACCTGGACGATGGGGGGGCGCTGGGCCGGCTGGCACGCGAAGCTGATATCAGTCTCCCATCTCAGAGCGGGGCCGTGATCATCAGCGGCCGGGAGGTGGCGGAGGAGTTGCGGCATCCCCGGGTAGACCGTACTGTCTCGCTGGTGTCTGCGTCTGCGCATGTCCGCACTGCCCTGGTAGACCAGCAGCGAAAGATCGCCGAAGGAGGTCGTATTGTCGTCGTGGGGAGAGACATCGGCACGGTGGTATTGCCCCTCGCGGAACTCAAGCTCTTCCTTCTGGCGACAGTCGAGGAGAGGGCGAGGCGCCGGCACCTGGAGCTGAAGGAGCGGGGTCAAGGAATGGAATACGAGCGGGTTCTCGAGGACCTGCGCGCAAGGGATGAGCTGGACACCCAAAGAGAGCATTCTCCCCTGCGCCCCGCCGACGACGCGCTCTTGCTGGACACTGATAGCATGGGTATGGAGCAGGTGATGGAGAAAGTCCAGGATCTCATAGGCTAGCGTCGGTGGGTTTAGCTTACATCACAGGGATGCTTTTGGGGAAGCTTTGCTTCACCACTTTCGGGCGATGGGAGGTCCACGGGAAGGAGGCCGTTCCCCCGAAAGGCCCTCTGATCGTAGTGTCCAACCACCTGAGCTACGCGGACCCGCCGGTGCTCGCATCAAGCTTGCCCAGACGCCTGCACTTCCTGGGCAAGGAAAGCCTCTTCTCCAACCCCGTTTCCGCGAGCTTCATGAGGGCAGTCGGAGTGCACCCATTGAACCCATCCGGTATGAACCTGGGAGCGCTTCGGAGGAACCTGGAATTGCTGAGCATGGACCAGGCGCTAGTGCTCTTCCCAGAAGGGTCTCGCAGTCGAGGCCAAGGAATGAAGATAGGGAAACATGGAGTTGCGTACGTGGCGGCCAAGAGTCAGGCTCCCATCTTGCCTGTAGCGATCACGGGGACCGAGCACATCCGCGGGTACTTGCGGATACCCTTCCCTCTATGCCGCATCACCGTGACCATAGGGGACCCTTTTACCTTGCCGGTGGTGGAAGGCAAATTGACCAAACCCGTGCTGCAAAGTTTGACAGACATGATTATGCTACGGGTCGCCGACCTGCTGCCCCAAAAGTATCGGGGCCATTATGCTACTGAGGAGGCTGTGAGCAGGCTCTGAACTTACGACCGACCTACAAAACCCGCAAAGGAGGAGATATGCAGCAGAGTTCCAGGTTCGGCATCTATGTGAACACGCGTGAAAAGAAGGTGGTACGCATTAACTCTCCCTACTGGATACCGGAGGAGCCGGACTGGGTATACCTGACGCAAGAAGTCAACGCTACGATCCTGAACATCCGAGTCATGGCCAGAGAGAAAAACCTGCTGCCCGACGCCGACGAACTGACTTGGGGAACAATCCCCCAAAAAGACTAAGGAATGCTGAAGAGTCCTCTGCCCCGACTCGTTGGGGCAACCGCGCCCTTGCTGGAGGTGCTGCGCGTCCCCAGAGCCCTGAGATACCAGGAGTTCCGAAACTACTGGTTCGGACTGCTGCTCTCCGTCACCGGCTACCAGATGCTGGTCCTCTTTGCCCTGGGATGGCTGATCCGTATTGAGCTCACCGCAGATACGCGGTATCTGGGCTATATGGGTACCGCCATAGCGGTTCCGGCCATCGTACTGAATCTCTTCGGGGGCGTCTTCGCCGACAAGCTCAATCCCAAGCGGCTGCTATGGCTCACCCAGTCCAGCACGGGCGTGATAGTGGTTGGCCTGGGGCTGCTCAGCGCGTTTGATCTGGTACACGAGTGGCACGTGCTGGCGGCCGCCTTCCTCATCGGGTCTGTGCAGGCCTTTGACGGCCCCACACGCCAAAGCATTTTCCCGCGCCTAATAGGCCGTGAGGCTCTGTCCAGTGCCATTGCCCTGAACTCTTCGGTGTGGACCGGGACCCGCATCTTCGCTCCGCTAGCGGCCGGGATAATTATCGGCCAAACAGGCCTCTCGCCGGCTATATTCGTCAGCGCTGTGGGCTTTCTTGTCTTCGCACTCATCGCTCGGTCACTGAAGTTCGCTCCTACTGAGCGGGCGCCTGGGAGTCTCCTAAGTGAGATGCTGACCGGATTCATGTTCATCAAGAACAGCCCTATCTTTGCCATTCTTATCGGGATGACCTTCTTCAGCGGGATGTTCGGCATGTCGTATGTGTTGCTTATGCCGGTATTCGCGGACGAGGTTTTCGAGGTAGGCGCGGCCAGGATCGGACTTCTGATGGGCGGTGCGGCCGTCGGAGCTTTGACAGGAATCATTATATCGTCCAATCTCGGCGAACTAATCTACAGGGGTGGCTGCTCCTTGTAGCCGCAGCGCTCTTTGGGGTGTTACTCGTGCTCTTCGGCTTCACGTCCAGTTTAAAGCTGTATTGGCTCTCCATAGGGGTACTATTCTTCGCGGACCTGTTCGCATCGGTATACCTGGTATCTGTGATGACCACACTGCACTCTCTGGTGCCGGACCAATTCCGCGGAAGAGTAATGGGATTCTACGGAATTTCCTGGAGCATGGTTACCTTGGGAGGCCTCCAGGCCAGCTTCGTGGCCCACTACGGGAGCGCCCCCCTGGCCGTCGCCATCGGTGGGGGCTTGGTCGTCGCCCTCACCTTGGGGGTAGCGCTATTCAGCCCTCGGGTCCGGGCCCTCAGCTATTCGTCCGCGGCTTAGTATCGGTCGGCCTGGAGTGATAAACCTGGATTTCCCAGATAGACCCAAGTGGTGATTGGCGTTCCTGTGATTACTATGAATATTCTGATTATTAAACGGATATAATGGGAGTCTATACATTATAATACACCCATGAATATAGGTTCTGGCTTCTGATTACGTAATCGTGTTGGAGGCACCTTATGGGTGACGACGAAAAGACCCCTCTCAAGCTCGACTTTGACTCCAAAGTTCGCGTGGAGTTTCGCGGTGCTACCATCACCTCAGACGCAGGACTGCTGGCGTGCAGAGAGCTTGATGACGCCCTAAGCCTGACCGACTCTGCCGACGAATTCCTCAAAGAGAGTCGAACGGGCAAAAACATCCTGCATCAGCTAATCCCACTGCTGAGACAGTCAGTCTACAGCCGCCTCGCTGGATACGACGACACCAATGATGCCGACCGCCTTTCCCAAGACCCAGCCCTGAGAGTAGTGGTAGGCTGGAAAGGCCCTGACAGGAACGCGGCCAGCACCAGCGAGATGGGTAGGTTCGAGACGGAGTTGCTGACACAAAAGGAAAACCTCAAGGGCATTGAGCGGCTGAATGTCGAATGGATAAAACGTGCATTAGCCAAGACCGTACACAGGCGTATCATCCTGGACATCGACAGTTCGGAGAGTCCGGTGCATGGCGAGCAGGAGGAAGCAGCCTACAACGGCCACTTTGGATGCATGTGCTATCACCCCTTGTTCTGCTTCAACCAGTTTGGAGATTGCGAAGGGGCGGTTCTCAGACCAGGCAACGTCCACAGCGCCGATGGCTGGAAGGAGTTCATCAATCCCATCGTCGAGCGCTACCTGAAGCTGGCGGTGAGGCTGCTGTTTCGAGCAGACGCTGCTTTTGCCAAGCCTGAGATTTACGAGTACCTGGAGACAAGGCATATCGGCTACGCCATAAGGCTTCCGGCGAACGAAGTGCTTCAGAAGGAAATAGCTCACCTGTTGGTACGGCCTACCGAGTGGCCCTCTCAAAAGCCCATCGTCTCGTATCACGACTTCGTTTATCAGGCCCAGAGTTGGAATGTTCCTCGAAGAGTAGTGGCCAAGGTGGAGTGGCATCAGGGAGAACTGTTCCCAAGAGTAGGCTTCATCGTAACCAACCTGAGCTATCCAACGAAGGGACTAGTCAGCTTCTACAATGGCAGAGGCACAGCAGAGCAGTGGATTAAAGAGGGGAAATACGCCCTCAATTGGACTCGGCTCTCGTGCCATAAGTTCGTGGCTAATCAGGTGAGGCTGTGGCTATTCATCCTGGCATACAATCTGGGCAACTTCTTCAGAAGGCTGGCTCTGCCAGAAGCGATAAAGAGCTGGTCCCTGACAAGTATTCAGACGAGACTCATCAAGATAGGCGGGCGACTGGTGCGTCATGCGAGGAGGCTTGTGTTCCAGCTTGCCGAGGTGATGGTGACCAGGGAGATGTTCGATGAAATGCTGGAGCGGATAGGGAGACTTCGTTTCAATTCTGGATAGGAGCATGTGTCTGTTAGGGAATCGTGATCATATCGAGGCTGCCCTGAGCAAGGTGCGCGACTTGCAGCGTGAGGTTCGGTCTGAATAATCCGTTTAGAGCCTTTCCCAGTGGTTTGGAGACCCTGTTTCTCTAGATGAAGTGATATTAGCGCGGTTGGTGGCAGTTGACAACTTCAGCAGGCGATCTTATAGTCTGGACTGTCTCAGGATGGTGTGTTTATGAAAGCACTGGATTCCATCTGGGAAATATCGGTTAAAATAAACATAGTGTCCCACCTCCTGTCCCCTGCCATCCATCGCACATGTCTGCAGTAGACGAGATAAAAAGCCGCCTGGATATACTGGACGTAGTATCTCTGCACGCCCAACTCCAAAAGTCTGGCAGGAGCTACAAGGCCCTGTGCCCCTTTCACACAGAGAAGACCCCTTCGTTCCATGTGTTTCCCGAGCGCCAGAGTTGGCGCTGTTTCGGGGCATGCGCCACAGGCGGTGACGTCTTCGCATTTGTGATGCGCATAGAGAACCTGGACTTCTCCGACGCCCTGAAGCTACTGGCCCAACAGGCCGGAGTGAAGCTTGCCGAAAAAAGGAGCCGCAGAGGCGAAGGAGATGTCCTACACCAGATAAACGAGGCGGCCAGGGAGTACTTTTGCCGGCTGCTGGAGTCTGACAAAGATGGATCACGCGCCAGAGACTACTTAGCGGGAAGGAATGTCACCCACGAGACCATCAAAAAGTTCCAGATCGGCCTGAGCCCTGCGGATGGTAAGTCTCTCAGGGAGCATCTGGCAGCGAAAGGATACACTCAAGCGCAAATGGCATTGGCCGGCGCCGTGACTGGGGGCCAGGCCGATGGCTACCGGGACATGTTCCGGCGACGTCTCATGTTTCCCATAAGGGACCCTAGAGGCATGCTCGTGGGATTCGGAGGCAGGACCTTGGACGACTCTCCCCCCAAATATCTGAACACACCCAGAAGCCCCGTGTTTGACAAGAGCGACATCCTCTACGCGCTGAACTTCGCAAAGGAAGCCGTCCGCGAAATAGGGAGCATAGTCATCGTAGAGGGTTACATGGACGCCATGATCGCCCATCAGCATGGCTTCTCTAACGTCGTCGCTTCCATGGGCACCGCGCTGACGCCACGGCAGGTCTCCCAAGTCAAGGCATTGATCCGAGGGTCAGGATCCTCTTCGCCCGGCGCGGCCATTCTGGCTCTAGACCCAGACATGGCAGGCCAGGAGGCCACCTTGAGAAGCCTTGAGAGCTCCTGGAATGTATTTCAGGCAAAGCCAGTCGGCCACTCTCGGGGCGCTACTCTCTACGAGCGTCCAGAAGTGCCCTCTTTGAAAGTTGTTCCCCTACCCGTCGGGAAGGACCCTGCCGACGTAATCACAGAAAATCCGCAGGCATGGGCCAAGCTAGTGGAAGATTCCCTGCCAATGCTGGATTTCTTGTTCGGCGCCCTCTCCTCACGGCTAGACCTCAGCTCGCCCCAGGGGAAGGGACGGCTAGCGGAGCTGCTCTTCCCTTTGATAGCGGCCAGCCCCGATCCTTTCCAGCAGGACCACTACTTCCAACGGCTGGCGGGCTATTTGGGGGTCAGCGAAGCGACCCTCCAGGCCAGCCTGGGCCGAAGTAGACAGCGCGGCAGTAATATTAGGCCCAGGTCCAGAGACTCCGGCCGTGGCGACCATAGGCCTCCCAGTCGGCGTGGCAGTGATGGTCAAGAGGCGACCATAACTCCCTTTGACAGGCTGGACCACGACCCTCTGGAGGAATATTACCTAGCGTTGATCCTTCAGAACCCAGACCTCTCTAACAGCGGGCCTGACCCCGTCACGGGCCTCCGTCTCGAGTTTTTCAATAGAGTAGAGAACCGAGAAGTATTTACAAAATGGCTGAAATGTTCGACACTAGATATACTGAGGGAAACACTGGACCCAGACCTACAGGAACATCTGGAGCGACTTCTCGCCAAGGAACTGCCCCCGTCAGACCGGAAACAGCGCGAGACGGCCCTTCGGGACTCCGTACGCCGGCTAGAGGAACGGCACCTCCGAGATTTGAAAAGAGAAGAAGGGCTCAGGCTGTCTCAGGCTAGCGCGGAACAGGTTGAAGAACAGGAACAGGACATATTACGGCTGAACGAGCGACTAAAGCGCATACT
The DNA here is from genome assembly GCA_965226805.1 of Dehalococcoidia bacterium. GTDB lineage: Bacteria > Chloroflexota > Dehalococcoidia > Lucifugimonadales > JAGWBF01 > CBDDDW01. The sequence goes on along the minus strand of CBDDDW010000021.1, from coordinate 7,110 downwards.
ATAGCCTAAAGGACCTATTACCGTTACCGCTCCCCTTAGAAGGTGAAATTATGATGAGACGAAGGCGCTCTCGGCAAGATGACCCGGAGAGGATGTTGGATGGAGTCGATGAGGATCGACAGGGAATCCCGGGAGACGGCCTCCTGAGCGTGGTTGCCGGAGTGGACGCCAAGGTCGCGAATGTGGAGATATCTGACGAGGCGAATCCAGTCACGGTGGTTCGCCCGGAGCCAGAAGCTGCGCCGGCTGCGCCCACGGATGAGGCGGGAGCACCCGCGGCGGAGAGCGAGGAGTCTGAGTGGGAACAGGACGTGGAGGGGGCAGAGGTCCTGGACGACCCGGTAAGGATGTATCTCAGAGAGATCGGCCGAGTGCATCTTCTCACGTCAAAAGATGAAAGAGTATTGGCCCGCAAGATGGAGGGCGGCCGGCACATCTCAAAACTGCAGAAAGAGCTACAGGGAGCGGATTTCCGGCCACCACGAGCGTGGGAGGTCTCCTGCGCCCTATTGAGACGTCTTGGAGAGGCTGCCGCTCTAGTCGGGTCATTGGGAGAGAACCTGGGCCTCCCACGTGACCTGACCCTTTCCCAGATCACGGACCATCCCAAGTTACGGGCTGCCATAGATGCGGAGCTAAACCCGGAGCTCATAGCCAACGTGTCTGATGGCCTAGAGATAGAGCCTCAGGAGGTGGAGCGGCAAGTCATTCGCCTGTCCCTCGACAGTTGGGTCCTACCTACAGAGGTAATCGATGTGTTGGAGGACTGCACGGCACAACAGATGGCGGAGATGGTCAACGCCCCCGATTGCTACACCAGGCTTGAGTCGATGGATACGCTGTTCAGAGCGTATTTTGCGCGCATCAAAGCCGAAGAGTTGCGCGCTCAGGGACATCTTACTGAAGCGAACCTAAGGCTTGTTGTCAGCGTGGCCAAAAAGTACATCGGCAGGGGCATGGCCCTGCTAGATCTGATCCAGGAGGGAAACATCGGCCTCATAAGGGCGGTGGAGAAATTCGACTACCGCAAGGGGTACAAATTTAGTACCTACGCAACGTGGTGGATACGCCAAGCAATCACTAGGGCTATCGCTGACCAGGCCAGGACGATACGCATTCCAGTCCACATGGTAGAGACCATAAACAAGCTGATGCGCCAACACCGCCGGCTCTTGCAGGAGTACGGTAGAGAGCCCAGCCCTGAAGAGATAGGCAGGGCCATGGAAGTCGTGCCGGAGAAAGTGGAGGAAATCCTGAAAATCTCCCAGGAACCCGTTTCCCTGGAAACTCCGATAGGTGAGGAAGAGGACAGTCACCTGGGTGATTTTATCGAAGACAGGAGCGCTCCAGCCCCCTCGGACGCGGCATCCTTCCAACTGCTCAAAGAGCAGATCCAGGAGGTGCTGGATACCCTCACCGACAGGGAGAGTCGAGTGCTCCAGCTCCGTTTCGGTCTGGAAGACGGCCGCAGCCGCACGCTCGAAGAGGTCGGACGGGAGTTCGGCGTGACACGAGAGCGGATACGGCAGATCGAAGCGAAGGCTCTACGCAAACTGCGCCACCCGACCCGCTCTCGCAAGCTGCGAGATTTCCTCGAGTGAGTTCCCCCCGTCACTGCTCTTAAGCAGCGGGCAGCTTCCTCGAAAAACGACCCACCCACTCATGTGGTCCCCAACGAAGCCGTCTACGTTTTGATTCGCCAAACGGTGCGTGGCTAACCTTGTAATTTCTTGACACAGGGTGATATACTGCCCCAATCTTGGCTAGGGAGGAGGTTATCTGTGGACGACTTGGCGGTTCTTAAGTGCCTGACCTGCAATATAGGTCAACTGGTTCCCCTCTCCGACTATGGGAGCCAGGGAGCATCGGTACACTACAAAGCTTGGGTCTGCGTCAACCCGGAATGCGGGTTCCATATCAAGATCAGGAACGGCGATATTTACCTGAACGAGCCGATAAGCAGTGGAGCAGCTCACGCCCAGCGTGTGCGGTAGCCACCTGATTCAGCCGCGTAGATAAATACCTCATTTCCGCTACTCCAAGGCTTAGGTGAAGTGGTGTAGGGTGGAAAGCTAGGGAGCATCCATCCACCGGAAACGTTCCCTCTCCTGTACTTCGCTATCCCCCACAGAGGGAGGCAACATGGAAACAGGCTTCGATTACCTGCTGTTACGTCAGCCGTTGTGGCAACGGTGCATTCATGGTTCAGGAATATTCCTTATATTAATCGGCTCTCTTCTTCTGAGTGCCGCCATCGCCTACTACATATATGCCCACAACGCACGATCCAGCCTGGACGATCTAAACTTTACTGCCGCCGCCGCCCCAGAGATAGGAGAGAGTCTGCCCATCACCGTCATTAGTCCTGGGACAGTGGCTCCGGCCGAGCCCTACTTCGAGCCACCACCGCTCCTGGGAACAACAGCCCCGGCGTTGGTTGAGGAAGAGCCCGGTGAGCTTGCTCAGGCCAGGCGAGAAGAAGAGCTAGCGGCCCCCGCCGAAGTAGCCGAGGTGGTGTCCACCTCTGCCGTCCAGTTCCAGTCGGCGGAGGTCATCGAGCAGTCCGCGCCGGCGCTGTCGATTCAGGTGGAGCCCCCTCCCTTCCAATTATCTTCCGCCGCCATAGCGAGCCAGCAACTCTACCCAGGGGAGGCTCTCAAGGCCACATACTGGAGTGACCCATTCGCCTATGAGCCGCCCTCCTACCTGGAAGCGTCTCTCCTGAAGGGCTTCCAGCCGTTGAGCGCCGCCATGGCAGCCGCCAAAGGAACCCTGACCGCCCCGGCGCGTATCCTGATACCCACCATCGGAGTGGATTCCGATGTAACGGGCCTGCAGATCATGAGCCTGGGAGATAGCCGCGCCTACGAGACTCCAAAGCACGTGGTAGGCCACATACCCGAATCGTCCAATCCTGGGGAGCAGGGTAGCGGGTGGTTCTTTGGGCACTTGGAGAGCCCACTAGCGGGCGAGGGAAACGTGTTCTATAACCTGCCCAAAATCCCTAAGCTACTTAGGAAAGGGGAAGAGGTATACACCATCGTGGAGGCTGGTAGCACCTCTTATCTCTACCGAATGATCGAAACCAAGGTCGTGCACCAGAATGACATGCAGCAGTACGATGCGGAGGGTTCAAATATTCACCTGGTAGTCTGTGTTCCTCGCCTGGTATACGACCACCGTCTCATTGTCACAGGGGAGCTTGTGGGTATCCGCAACTGATCCCCAATGTGTCTGGCTATGATGTCGCGTTCCTGCGTCATCCCAAGCCTATGGATTAGGACGGCGTGATCGCGAAGTCTCAGTTATGTTAAGGGGCGACCAAAGGTTGCCCCTTATGCTTTGCTGAGCCTCCCCGGTCTCGTCCTTGATCTGGCCAGCCCTCAACCCGGCTTACGGCTACGTCTCTCCCTATGGGCTAGGCTCCAAGGGAGATGGGCCGGAGTAAGGTTTGTCTTCGACGGAATGACATTCCCGGCCGTTTCCAGGTCGACAACCCGAGCACCGGGTTAGGAAACCGCGCTAACGTGGCGTTCACAGCATATAGCAGGGAAATAAAGCTCGTCGTTGCGTGAGCCTGGTGTATACTTATAATTAGGCACTGTGCGTTACAGGCCCAGCAACGCGCCGGAGGTACTGTCAGTCCTTGCGAAATTTCAGAATTATTGGCGCCGCCCTCCTCCTGATAGTCGTTCTACTCGTCGGAATTGCCGTCGGTAACGGACTCTCCACAGGCGAGCCCGAAAGGCGTGCCGAGGGATTCGGTATACTCCAGGAGATCCAGGATACCCTCGAGAGGGAGCATATCAACAGGGACTCCCTCGATACCGAAAAGCTGACCCTGGATGCGATCAATGGAATGCTGCGCGGGCTGGATGACCCCTATGCCGCGTACCTGACCCCTGAGCGACACGCCGTCGAGTCCCAGGACTTGAAGGGACGCTTCGAGGGTATCGGCGCCCAGGTCGAAATACGGAATGGTGAGATCATCATAGTCTCTCCCATGCCAGATACTCCGGCGGAGATGGCTGGGATACGCCCCGGAGATGTCATTCTGGAGATCAACGGCGGAAGTACCCAGGGCATCAGCCTCCTGGAAGCGGTAAATCAGATTAGAGGTCCCAGAGGTGAGGCTGTCCATCTCGTTGTCCTTCACAAAGGAGACAAGGACCCAGTGGAGCTTACAATAATTCGCGACACCATCAACCTAGTAAGTGTCAACTTGAAAATGATGGTGGGCCGGATAGCCCACATAAAAATCACCAATTTTTGGGGGTCCACCAACCAAGAGCTGGTAGGGGCTCTCGAGAAAGTCTCCAGATTCCAGGCCCGGGGGCTCATTCTGGATTTGCGGAACAACCCTGGAGGGCTGGTGAGCTCGGTCGTGGACGTGACAAACCAGTTCATCGACGATGGGCTCGTGCTCTACGAAGTCAGAGGAGATGGCGAACGTAGGGATTGGGCGGCAGACTCCAGTGGTCTCGCGACAGACATACCGATTGTAGTGCTGGTGAACGAAGGAAGTGCCAGCGGCAGCGAGGTGATGGCAGGTGCCCTGATGGACCATGACCGCGCGACCGTCGTCGGCGCCACCACCTTTGGGAAGGGAAGCGTCAACACCCTCAGAGATCTCAGCGACGGGTCTGGTCTGACCTTCACCATAGCCCGCTGGTACACGCCTGGCGGAACTCTGATAGAGGGAGAGGGAGTGGAGCCCGATATCGCGATTGAGCAGCCGGAGGACGGCTTGGAAGACCTGCAGATGGATAAGGCCATTGAGGTCCTGGAAACCAAGCTAATCGTCCTTGAACAAGCGGATGGACAGGCATAAGACGGTAACGGTCAACAGGAGGGCCTTTTACGATTACGAAGTCCTGGAGCGAGTGGAGGCCGGGCTCGTCCTTACAGGCACGGAGATAAAATCGATAAGGGCGGGTCAAGTGAATATCCGCGACGCCTACGCCTGGCCCCAGGACGGAGAACTATGGCTCTTCAAGGCCCACATCGCACCCTACCGTGCCGGCAACGTACATAATCACGAACCCTTGAGACCAAGGAAGCTGCTCCTTCACAAGGACCAGGTAGCCGATTTGGCGGGCAACGTGACCCAAAAGGGTTTGACCATCGTAGCCCTGAGCCTGTACATCAAGAATCATGTCGCCAAAGTGGAACTGGCGCTGGTCCGTGGGAAGCGGCAATACGACAAACGCAGGTCTATTATTGACCGGGAGCGAGAGCGCGAAGCCCGGCGCGCCCTGAGGCGTACGGTCTGAGACCGCGCAAAACCTCCAGGGTTGAGCGCGGCGTGACCACCTACCGGCGGCGCGATTCTTGAGGCAACGATACCCGTCTCGGTAACATTTATTGTGGGCCAAGTCGCGCCCTTGACATAGGAGAGCTCGGCGACTACACTGATTCTGCCGCTTGTGCGGTAATTTAGATAGGGAGGTGAGATAGATGATAGATTACTTACGTAATAGGGGGCGGTGGTAGGCATCTGTCTGGACCTGAAAGGTTCATTAGTCCTCTAATTATAGATTGAGCAAAAAATAGGTTGGTCGGGCCCAGGCGAATGCCTACCATCGCCCCGGGGCCGGGAGGCTCTGGCGGAAACTCAGAAACTTCGAATGGGCCCTGGCCAGCCATATAATCGTAAATTCACCGCCGCTCTCGGACTTCATAGCTCATAGGCATCGGCATGACAGGTAACGATAACCGCTACCTGTTTTTTTATTTTCTCGAGTTTCTTGGTCCTAGTGTCGAGTCAACTTAAAAGCCGATTTTGATGTCATTCTCAGTCCGCCGGAGGCGGCCCCGCCTTAACACTGTCATTCTGAGGAGCGAAGCGAAGAAGAATCTGTCCCCGGCTTCTTATTGTCAAGGTAAGACCCTTCGCTGCGCTCAGGGTGACAGCCTGGAATGTGACTTTTGGGGCAAGGCCGCGAGAGGCGGAGGAAGAATCTCAGGTGGCCGTGGGTACCCCTCACCAGATTCTTCGGTCGCTGCGCTTCCTCCGAATGACATGCTGTCGAAAAGTTGTTGACTAACTACTAGTGTGCCTCGTCTCCCTCCTGGATCGATCCTCCGGCTAACGTCGCGTTTCTAACGCCCTGTTAACGCGTGATAGGATAGTCCAGAGGGCACTTACCCCCTCGCGCAGGCCCCGCTGTACCCCAATGTTTCCCCCTTTCCACCAAGGAAGGGGACGTAAAGGAGCAGCCATGCCCGTTGTCGGTTTTGACCACGTCGTTCTCCCCACCTCGGACGCGGTACGATTCGTGGATTTCTACAAACGGCTGGGATTCAGCATCATCGATGAGGACAAATGGCGAAGGGGCGAGGTCAACCGTTTCGCCATCCAGATAGGCCAGTCTAAGATCAACGTCCACCCCCCGGAGCTAACGGGCGTGATGAAGAGCGCCACCGCCACTCCAGGCTCCGGGGACCTGTGCTTCGTATGGGAAGGGACAACGGAGGAGGTGCTCCAGATGATTGCGGAAGCCGGGGTCGCGATCGTGGACGGCCGGTACCACGACGGGGCGGGCGGAACGCCGGGCAGACCACGGCCACCAGTGTGTACGTAAGGGACCCCGATGGAAATCTGCTGGAATTCATGGTCTACGACTAGTTCCGCATAGTCAAACAGATTTCGACGTTATGTCATTCTGAGGGAGCGCCTAGCGACCGAAGAATCTGGGGAAGGGTAACTCGTCGCAACCCTAGATTCTTCGCTGGACTCAGAATGACACCTATAGCAGATTTACGTTGACAGGTACTAGGATCGTGCGGCTTGCAAAATACAACCCGCTTTGCTAATCTTGTCTAGATCTTCAGTGAAATGAGGCAGCCACTCTCGGATGACGCGCCTTCTCAGCAAACAGGGCGGCCTTTTCCAGACAATACGACTGCCATTGGGACTAATGGCCATCGTGGCAATCGGTCTCGTAGCGGGCGCCTTTACGGGAAAGACTATAGCTGGCGGCGACCAGTCGTCTCCGAGCATTGTTTCGTCGGGCTCCGGTTGGTCACCGCCCGCAGGTAGCCTGAATACCAGCAGTGATCCGCAGGGGGACAGCTATGCCCCGCCTGCCAAATCAGAACCACCTCAGA
>CBDDDW010000020.1:0-108908 GCA_965226805.1 Dehalococcoidia bacterium | reverse complement strand
AGTTGGTCCTGAACACCACCTCTTGGCGACCTCCCTGCTCTCCTGCCACACCCGGGTGGGCGCGGAGCTCACAGTGGCTGAGCCGGTTGGCCAGCCGCTCCCCCAGCGGAGGTGGGCATAATCCTGAGTCCTTCTCGGACAGGCCCAACAAGACCTGGCACGTGACGTTTCCGGCCATCGCCAGAGGATCGAACACCCTGATAGTGTCCAGTACATCCTGCCGCCGTTCGGGATAGGTCCTGAGATAATCGTTCACCTCGTCCAGGGGATATGATCCGGCCAATTCGAGGGCTTCAGGCGCCCCGATCATCATTGGGGACTCGATTGCCAGGGCCCTCACCTCAGGCCGGGTGGCTGCCGCCGCCAGGGCCACGCTTCCCCCCAACCCATCCCCCGCTACGGCGATTCGCCGCCTGTCTACTTGAGACATGCCCGATAGGAGGTCCACTGCTTTGATGGAATCCGCGTAGACATCTTTCATAACATAGGTCTCGAGCGCATCGATCCCGTCCGTGAGGAGTCCGGGATAGTCGGCCTGGTATTCCGCATCGTTGTGTCGCTGCCCACGATGGCTGGCGTTGATCACCACCATCTCGCGTCTCAGAGGAGTGAAAGGGAACTCGCTCACGCTCATGTAGTCCGGCATGTACACCACGCCGGGGAAAGGCCCTACGCCTCTCGGGACCGACATCCAGGCGAAGAGCCGGAAACCTCCGAGGCTGTTGTATCGTACTTCGTAGATATCCCACTCGGCCTCTGAGTAAAAGGCGTTGCGCCGGATCTCCGCGTCTGGAGATATCCGGCTTAGGTCCTCCGCCAGCTGTGCCCAGAATTTGGCCGGTCCGGATGCGTCCCGGCTCACTAAAGACCTCCTAAGCCGCCACTTCGGCCGTTCCCCATCAGATGCTCCAGCCAGGCCGTCTCCTTGTCCTGGTACTCGGCTGGGTTGCCGTGTATCGCGTCCGCTGTCAGCCAAAGCTCCTTGGGACCGGCCAGCCGCCTGTATGCCGCGTACTGAGTTTCCGGTGGGCATATTGTGTCTTCGAGGGGTATACCTACGGCCATGGGGCAACTAACGCGATCAGCCAGGTTTACCGCGTCGAAGTAGCTGAGGGTATTAAGCACACGTTCCCTTCGGTCCGGATGGGCCCTTAGGTAGCAATTTAACTCGTTGTAGGGGTTGGTACGGGCCAGGCGAATTGCGTCGGGGATCGAGCACAGGAATGGGCAGGATGCTGCGCCTGCTTTGATCTCGGGCCGGAGCGCTGTAGTGATCAGGGTCAGTCCCCCGCCCTGGCTTGCCCCGTGAGCGAATATCCGCTCCTGGTCTACTTCTGGCCGCGTAAGCAAGAAGTCTACCCCGCGCATGCAATCGGAGATCACTCCTCTGTAAGAGTAAGTGGACGGGTCCTCCACGCCGCTGGTCAGCAGGCCCGGATAGCCGGGGTTGAACTGCTGATGGGACCCAAGCTTTCCGCGTACCGCGACGCTCAGACTGGCCACACCCCTCTGCGCCCAAGCCCTGGGCAACGACGGATCGCTCTTGTATCCGGGAAACTCGATAAGGGCCGGGAACGGGCCCGTGCCCTGGGCAGGTACGCAGTACCAACCTGCGATCCGCAGTCCACCAAGGCTGCGATAATGGACTTCATACACTTTCACATCGGGCGTCGAACGGAGAGGCGCCGGCGAGAGCTCGGGGTCAAGGGGTAGGGAGCTCAGCTCCGCGTTGACCTCGGCCCAGAAGGAACCGAGGTCAACCGGAGCTGTTACAGTGCTGACAAAAGACTCAAGCTCTGCCGGCGTCGCCATTGGCCTATACCCCTCTTTCGGATTAAGCCGACATTAGCAGCGGGATGAGTCCCTGTCAACGCCAGATACGGCCTGGAGGCCGGTCGGATATCGCCCCACTCTATGCCTCAAGGGACCTGGGCGCAGACCTGGCTCGCTCTCGGAGCCCTCTGGACCTCTGCTCCAGATCGGTGGACAGTTCCCGTAGCTTCACCAGATTCTCACGGGCGGATTCAATGCCCTCCTGCTTCAGACGGTCCGCCAGGTTCATTGCTTCTATGAGGTCGTTGTGGGCCTGTGTAACCTTCTCGATTGCTATTACAGGATTGTTGTAGACGTCGCCGATGTCGGCAGTATGTTGCTTGATTGCGGCGGCATTTTCAACTATGAGATTTCCCAGGAACTCTCGCGTCCGCTTGGTGGCCTCAAGCACCCTCTTCTGGCGGGCGAGGGCCGATTGAATTGCCAGGCCGACGATCACAACGTTGGTGCCCAGGGTTAGTGTCCGCTCCACCGACTGCCCCAATTGGGCGTTGTTCTGTCGGGTTATCTCGATGCTGACAAAGAATTGATTGTGCACCGCTTCCATGGTTCGTAAGTCCTGGACCCGCATGGAGACGTCGTGCATAACGTCACGGACTCTTTCACGTTTAAGGGTCTCATCTGTACTAGCAACCAGCTTGTCCAGCTGCTGCATGACCAACTCCCCCAGGTAGGCGTTTTTTTGAACCGTGAGCTGGTGCGCTTCGACTTGCTCGTAGAGCTTCCTCAGCTCAATGTTGTCCCTGGCGAGCATCGACCGGGCGTCTCGAAGCCTCGTCTCCAAGACCCCAACCTGTTTGGAGACGGGCTCATAGCGGATGGCAATCCTTTCCAGGACCCCCACGCCGGGAGGAGATTTGCCTACCAACGGGACCAGGCTAAGGCAGCGTCTCATGAGACCCGCCTGGCTCAGCTCGTGGGGGTTGATCTTGTTCAGGGCGACGCGCAAATCCACCAGGTCCCTGGAGATCCTCTCGGGCGCACCTCCTTGGGTGAAGGTGTCGCCCATGCGTGCCCTCAGAAGCTCCAGGTCGGCGCCGGCTGTCCTCTGCGCGTGAAATCCGACGCCGGTGATGCTGTCGATCATCTCCAGCTGCTTGCTGCCGGCGGTATCTCCCAGCTGATCGACCAGACTGACAGCCCGGGATTCGAGCTCACGGGACTCGTGGGTAGTGATCCCATTTGGGGCCAGGGGCCCGTTCACATTCACCAGGCTGACCTGCTTAGGGTCCCCCTGACCTAGATCGGCGGTTTCGGGTTCTTCGCCAGAACCATTGTCTGTGACCATGATATGCCTCCTTTATATTTGTTTGGTCTCATGGGTTGTCAGAATCCGAAGGACTGTAGCTCTTTCTGGACTTCCCTTGCCTGATTTATGGTCTTGCGAAGCGTTTCAGTTACCGCGCTTACGCTCGTGTCAGACCGGTCTATCTTGAGCGTCGCAAGCTCCACTCGGGTCCGATGCAGCGAAGCCTCGCACCGGTTAGATTGGTGCAGGAGCTCGTCCACTCGTAGCTGTTGCTGCTTGATCATCTCCAGGCGCTCCTTGTGTGACGTCAGTGTCTCTTCTCGAATCTTGAGTCGGGCCGCTTGTGTCTCGTCGCTCCTCAGAGACTCGATCTCCCTCCCGATCACGACGATTTCTTCCTCTATCCTGTCCGTGTCGGGAGAGTGGGTTATCCGGCTCAACTCGAGCGCATCCGTCAGAACGCTCAGCCCGAGGGTATAGGTCTCCGCCACCAATGCTAGGATGTGAGCAATTGACAGGGGGCCTGTCTCTCTCTGGCGGTCCAGCACTGGCTGTACTTGCTCGTATTCGTACACCAACCTGGTCAGGGCCTTGAGCCCCTCGGACGAGCTGATGCCGGAGAATCCGGACTGGAGGGCAGCCCGTAGCTGAATGAGTGCTACTTGTTTTATCTGGCTGCCCTCCAGTCCGGGAGGCTCTGTGCGAGGGTCCTGGGCGGGCGCCATAAAGGCGTCCAGGCAGGCCTCGGGGATCATTAGGAGACTGCGCATGATGTTCATCAGTTACCTGCCTCGCTCTCTACTAATTTCCGCCCTTAGGGACCGGCCGGAGCGTTGTGCATTTGTTGCCCGTGTCCGCCGGCGGCCCTGCGACGATTCCTCTGGATCCGCCAGTAGTAGGTGCCCAGGCCGCCCATGGCGCCGAGGGTTATCAGCCGCGACACAAGGGCCTCGACGGCCCGCACGTCATCGAAGACCGCGGTGTTCGCCAGGGGAAGCATGCCCCGGCGTAGGCAGCCAATGTGGCCATGGTGTAGGTTACGGTGATCTTCCGCGGCATCACGAAGGCAAAGGCCAGGACTACGGGGTAATACATCACGAAGAACGGGCTGCCCAGACCCCTCTGCGTCGCTTCAGGCCAAAGTAAAATCATTACCGTGATAACGGCGATGTCCAGCACACTGGCGGCTGTGATCAGTGTCGGGTTCGCCGGCCGTTCGGCGAGGTGTCGCCCATGTAGGTAGAAGTTAAGGGCCATCAGGGCCACTACCGGCAGCATCGCCAGCACGAGTTCGGCCGCGGACGTGGCTGTCCAGAGGACAAGTACGACGCTGCCGCCCAGGAGAAACCACCTTGCCCAGTTGATGACGACCTGTCCGAAGAAGATGTCCTCTGCTGCCTCTTGTCCCTTGGTTCTTGCATCTCTTTCCTCCTTCTGTAATTTGGTGTCACGCGAGCTGCTCGCGTCCTAGTGGGTTACCACTTCACGGGGAAATTCGGCCTTCAGCGTGTCCCGGCCCTCAGCCGCGGCAAGCCTCCGGTCGCGCTCAATCCGCCAGTAGACGTTGCCACATACCGCGGTTCCCGCCAGCATTAACATCCTCGTTATAAGAGTCGCGCCTTCACCCCCACTTATGGTGGCAAGCGAGATCAGCGCGTAAAGGGCGATGGCAGCTGCCGCGAAGGCTACGGTGACGTTTGTTCGGAAGGCTACGGAGAGCGCCAGGATCGCCGGGAAGTAGAATACGTATGGGCCGGCGCCGAATTGGCCGCCAACTATGATCACCAGCGAGATGACGGCTATATCTGCGGCACTGGCCGCGTAAGCTACTCGGGACAGGACAGGCCCACGCATGAGGACCTGGGTGTGCAGGAAGAAGTTGGCCACCGCCAGTCCGAGGATAAGGACCACGGAGACGCGTAGCTCACCCATGGCGGCCGGGTTCCACATAGCGAGAGTCAGGCCCGCCACCACAAGGACCCAGCGCGCCGCGATTATGACCATCTGGCCGTGGGCCAAGTCCTCAGTGGTCTCGGTCTCGTTCTTTGAGCTGAAAATCAAGGTCCACCACCTTTCTATGATTGAGTAGATATCCAAAGAGTTACCCAGATATGTCTGTGTAGAGGTCTCTCTTGTAGAGCTTCCCGGGCCCGTGGGAGTCACCTCCTGCGGACTTTCGGTTTTGGTCGCCCGCTTGCTAGGCATCGGCGACCCACAGAAGGCGCAAAATCCTGCATTAAATTGATTTGCTTGCGAGCATGCTGGACATCTCATGGTCCACCTCCTTTCGTTTCGTTGATCTCACCAAGACAGGGCCAGACTAACTGGGAGTTGCTACCGATAGACTGTGGTAAACATGTCTTTCCTCCTCTCGCGCGTTTAGTCCCTGCCGCCCGTCGAGCGGGTCGGCTGACATTGCGATGGCGATACAAGTCCAGATCTGGAACACAGCAGTGGGAATGGCGATTCCCCATCCGAAGGGGGCGGACGCCCACACGCCGACTATCCCTATCCCAATTGAAGTCAGCAGGGTGTATGGCAGTTGGCTCCGCAGGCCGTTGGCCAAGTGGACTCCGACGGGTATGAGGATTGACACCCCGATGATTGCGCCGATCAGCATGCCGAAATAAGGCCTCCCTACCCACTCGCTGATCCAGCAGCCTGAGCCGCAAGCCGCGTCGCCGGCCATGGCGCCTGCGAAGGCCCCTAACGTACCAAGAGAAAGTCCGCTGATGATAAGAAGAAGTAGCTTCATTGTTTTGATCCTCCCCCTACACGCTCTTCAGGCCTGGGAATTCTTTGCCCCTGGCCCTGAGCCAGTCCTCTGAGTTGAAGTAGCGACGCATAGCTGAGTCGACTGCGGCCATTCGCTCCGCGGGTGCCAGGTGGTCCTTTGATCCGTGTGTTCTGTCCGCTTCGGTGTTCATCTCCACCCTCCCGCCGGTGGTTTTGCTTCGCTGGCCCCACTTTAGCCGCCAAGGGCCGGCCTCAACAGTTGCAGACGAACCAACGCCGGTGGGTCGGCATACCAACATCTGGTGGTTTGGACGTACTACTCCCTGACGGCACACGGACTAACGAAAGTTGGTACGTTTGTAACTGGCCTTTGCGCCGGGAGGTGGATAATCTGGAGAGGACTGGTAGTCTGTAACCGCTTTGACAGCCTTGATGTTTTCGTGGGAATCGACTACCGTTCCGGTAACTGATATAGGGCAACGAGGCAGAATTTGATGCAGAGCCAGGCCGCCACTCCACGATTCGCCGTATTCGACGACTACCGCCCGACGGTAACCATTGTTGTGGCGGTGCGGTGGGTGCTCCTCGCTGCCTGGTTCGTGATCCTGCACTATCGGGTCGACAGGGACTCTGTCTGGGTAACTCTCAACTCGATGGGCGCAGGCTTGACCGCGTTGAACGTCTACATGACGTGGCTCATAGTGCAGCGCAAGCCGATCAGGTGGCAGCAGGCCTTTTTTCAAAGTGTCGCGGACTTGGCTGTGATCACCGCGGGTCTGTATGTGTTTGACGGGTACCAGAACGGCTTTTACATCTTCTACTACCCGGCGCTGTTGGGCATTTCCCTGCTGTTCCCCGGACGGGTCAGCTTCGGCGCGGTTGCCGTCGTCATCGTCTTATACATAGTTATGGCCTTCACGATAACCCCAAGTAATCCTAATATCCCCGGTCGCGCAAAGCTGGAGCTTGCTTTGCAGCAGGAGTTTAAGCAGGAAAAGGTGCTGTTCGGCCGGATCATGACAATGTTAGGAATGGTCGCCGCGGGTACTCTTATCAGCGGTTGGGAGCGGACGCGCCGCCGGGAAGCCGTGGCCGCCGAGCGAGAAAGGTCCGAGGAAAACCTGCAGCTGCAGCGGAAAGCTCAGGCGTCAGAGCTCGCCGCCCTGGAAGAGCGCAGCCGGATCAGCCGCGAGATTCACGATGGAATAGCCCAGTCCATATACATGCTCAGCCTGAACCTGGAGACCTCGGCCGATTTGATCGCCCAGGAACGCCAGGATCTTAAAGAGCGGCTGGCGAAGCTGGTAGGCCTGAGGTGGTCCCCAAAATTCGGACAGGTGGCTAAGAGAGAGTCCCGCTCCTAAAATAGGACGGAAAGAAGGAGCAGGACATGAAGCAAACACGTAAGAAGCACAGCCCAGTCTTCAAGGGCAAAGTGGCTTTGGCCGCGCTCCAGGGGGAGCACACCATTGCAGAGCTGGCCAGCCGGTTTGAAGTCCACCCGAGCCAGATCCATGCCTGGAAGAAGGCCTTGACTCAGGGGGCGCCGCACCTCTTTGAAAATGGTGCTGGACGCCAGGAGAAGGACCAAGAGGTCCTCACTGCCCAGCTCTACCAACAGATTGGGCAGCTCAAGGTGGAACGGGATTTTTTGTCACGGAGCTTCGGGTTGTGAGCCGGTCCCAACGCCGGGCCATGATTGACCGAGAAGAACCGAAGCTGTCTCTGGTGCGCCAGTGCGCCTTGCTGGGTATCAGCCGCTCCTCGTTGTACTACCTGCCAACCGAGGCCGGCGCCGAGGACATGGAGTTGATGGCCCTCATAGACCAACAGTACCTGAAGACACCTTTCTACGGCTCCAGAAGGATGACTGCCTGGCGCAGAAATCACGGACACCAGGTCAACCGCAAGCGGGTCCGCCGGCTGATGCAGCTGATAGGCCTGGAGGCCATCTACCGGCGTCCCAACACCAGCAAGCCAAACCCAGGGCATAAGGTCTATCCGTACTTGCTCAGGGGGCTGGAGATCAACCGGGTCAACCAGGTGTGGGCCACCGACATCACCTACATACCCATGGCTCGGGGTTTCCTCTACTTGATGGCCATCATGGACTGGCACAGCCGCTACGTGCTGGCCTGGCGGCTGTCCAACGCCCTGGAGGTAGACTTCTGTGTTGCGGCTCTGGAAGAGGCCTTGAGCAAGGGTCGGCCACAGATCTTCAACACCGACCAGGGCAGCCAGTTCACCAGCGAGGCCTTCACCAGCATGCTGCTGGCGCAAGGCGTTCAAGTGAGCATGGACGGCAGGGGCCGGTGCATGGACAACGTCTTCGTGGAACGGCTGTGGCGCAGCATCAAGTACGAGGAGGTGTACCTGAAGGCATACCAAAATGGGACTGAGGCCAGAAAAGGGATTGGGGCTTATCTGGCCTTCTACAACCAAGAGCGGCCCCATCAAGCCCTGGGCTATCGGTCACCGGGTCAGGTGTTCCATGCAGTGAGCCCACAAAGGTGTTTACTGGAACATCCACAAGCCTTACAATCGGATGAAGGTTTACGAGACACCCCAGCGGTAGACTCTCTTATTTTAGCCTCACCGCTGTCCTGATGATGGGGTCCACTTGAGCCTGTCCAAGGAGACTCTGCTAGAGGTGCGCCACTATATCTTCGACCTGAAACCCTATCTGGCGGGGGAGAAGGGCGTCGTCAGCATGTTGGAGAACCAGATCCGAGAGTTCAGCAATGTCGCAGGCGTGGCGACGACTCTCGAAACAATGGTGGAGGAGTGCCCGGTGTCGGTCGCGACAGCGACGGGCCTGTATCGCATTACTCAGGAGGCCCTTTCCAACGCCCTCAAACATGCCCAGGCGTCCAAAGTGAATGTCTCCCTCGAGTTCGTTCCTGATGGAGTTGAGTTTCGGGTGCAGGATGACGGCCGGGGGTTCGACCCTGCGGCTTCAGTCGCCGGCCATGGCCTGCGCAACATGCGCCAGCGGGCCGAGGAGCTCGGAGGCGCCTTCAGCCTGGAAAGCTCCACGGCTGAAGGAACACAGGTTATAATCAAGCTGCCCTGCTGATCCTGAATTCTGTGCGGTCCACATCTCTAGCGGGTCGAGAAGAAAGGTGAGTGACGCTATGCCAAGCATCCGGCTCATGGTAGTGGACGACCACGAGGTGGTGCGCAGCGGCCTAAAGGCCATTCTGGAGCCCGAGGCCGACCTAAAGGTCGTCGGTGAGGCGTCGTCGGCAACCGAGGCAGTGCAAAGGGTTTCGGGCCTCGATCCTCACGTGGTCCTCATGGATGTGCGTATGGAAGGGATGAGCGGCATCGAGGCCTGCCGCCTTATCAAGAGCGCCCATCCCCAGGTAAATGTCCTCATGCTTACCTCCTTCAGTGAGGACGAGGCGGTGACGTCTGCCATCATGGCGGGCGCTTCGGGATACTTGCTGAAAAACGTAGGTCGCGCCGATCTCCTCAGCGCGATACGCGCGGTTGCCAGTGGCCAGAGCCTTCTGGACCCTTCGGTGACCCGGAAGGTCATGGAGAGGCTGGTGAAGCTCACAGCTAAAGAGGAACAGAGGGCCACGGAGGACCTGTCCAGCCGTGAAGCGGAGGTGCTGGCGCTGGTGGCAAAGGGACTCGCCAACAAGGAGATCGCCGAATCCCTGGTCATAAGCGAGAACACGGCCCGCAACCACGTAAGCCGCATCTTGGAGAAGCTGGGCCTGTCCCGTCGCAGCGAGGCCGCCGTCTTCGCTGCCCAACATGGTCTGCTGGAGGAAGAGAAGCCTCCGTAAGGGCACTCAGGCGCTCCAGGAGCAACCTCGCGGTGTCGCTCTGCACTTGGCGAGTTTCTGTGCGTGTACGGCGCCTGCGGCCTCCCGAATCCAGGGCGTCTCTGATACCGTATAGATGATCGAGCGCTCATAGCGGATGATACAACCGTCGGGCGGCCATATCCTGGCATAGAAGTGGGGCTGTCATCTGGTGTTCCTGAGGATCCGAACTCATATACGACCCTTGCGCAATCTGCGCCTGGTCTTCGCGGCGCTGCTAGTTCTAACAGCAGCCGGATGCGGTTCAGAAGTGGGCCCCACCGCCACTCCCACGCGGACGGCCACGCCTTCGCTCACTACCACCACGGTCCGGCCGCCGACGCCAACGTCAGTCCAGGCGTCCGTTCCTGCTGATCGATCTTCCCCAACGGCTACCCATACGCTAACCTCGTTGGCGGCCTCTCAAACTGAGCGTGACGCCTCCGGTTCGCCCACACCTGCCGCGCCGACGCCCACGGTTACTGCGAAGCCTGAACCCACCGCTGCCCCATCGCCATCAACCGCCAACACGGGGGCCGCTGCGCCACCTCCTACACCGACCACACTCGCTACATCTTCTCCAACGCCGGAGGAAATTCCAACACCGGGCTCTCCGACCCCAGTCCCCACCTCCACCTCCACCTCCACCTCCACCTCCACAGCCGTCCCCATCCCAGCAAGAACACCGCCACCGACGCCCACGGCTACTCTACCGGCCCCAACCCCCACTCCGCCTCTCCCGACGCCCACGCCGGATATAAAGACCGGTAGGGAGGTCGGGAACAGGGCGCCCGGTTTCAGCGTCACCTCGATAGATGGTGATACTTACACCTTATCCGACTTCGTGGGGGAGAGGCCTTTCATCCTCTATTTCTTCGCTTCCTGGTGACCCCATTGCCGCGCCGAGTTGCGGACGCTGAGGACACTGGACGCACGATACGGTGGCGAGGTCGCGATTTTGGCGATCGATACGGACCCCTTTGAGAGCCCGGAGAAAATCCGGTCTTTTTGGGATAGCAACGGGTATCCATGGCCCACGGCCGTTACTCATCGGGATATTATCACGGACTATAGGGTCGTCTCTCAATCAACTAGCGTCGCGGTCGGCCGAGATGGAGTTATCCTTTTCCGCTCGGGCTACGGCACCAAGAGCGGGAGCTGGTGGGAGGAAGTGTTCTCGACTCTTGTCCAAAAGTAGCGAGCATCTGAAGCAGCGCGTCCCAAGCCAGAAGGATCTGCTACCGTCGTCGCCGGAAGCGGTTTTAATTGACCCTGGCGCGGAGCCGGCCTATGATTTCCCGAACCGCTTGCCAACAAAATGTGAGCGAAATCTGTGATACCTTCGGGTCGGCCCGGGCGATCCATCGTAGGAAAGGGGTCCTGCGGGGAGGATCGGGGGTCTGGGAAGGAGAGGGATGCCCGTTATCAAGAGAGAGGAAATGACCAACGCGGAGGTACCTTCTTCCGGGTTGGAGTCCCTACGAGTGGTGGACGTGGAGCACGGCAGTCAATCGCTGAGGATCGGTGAGTTAGCCCTGCCTCCCGGCGGCCAGATTCCCACGCATATCCACCCTAACACGGAGGAAGCTATGGTTATCCTGGAAGGCGAGCTGGATGCCGTGGTGGATGACGAGAGGAAGGCCGTGGGTCCGGGAGACTCGGTGCTCGCTCCCGCCGGATCCGTACACGGTTTCGTTAACCGATACCAGCAACCGGCCAGGCTGATCTTCGTCTTTCCAACTCATCAGGTGGAGCGGGTGGCCGTGGACATGCAGCAGCCTGGGTAGGTTCCCATCCGAGACGCGATGGGACTGGCAGGCCATCCAGTCTGGCGGGCCTGGGGATATCATGGGATAGAATAAGCGACCTTCGTCTGCATGCCGGCCAATACCTCCAGGGTGCCCTGGACCAGTTCCTCGACAATCTGCTTGGCGGGCTTGATCTGGCTTAGCCGCCCGGTCCCCTGACCTGCGGGGTTATGGAGCAGTTCGGTGCGGCCGGCTTGCTTGGCGCCCTCCATAAAATCCTCTACAAGAACTCCCTGCAACGGAAAGGGTAGGGGGGACAGGCCTGACTGCTCCCATGCCTCTTTGAAGGCGGTCTTGTAGCCACGGGCAGGCTTGCCCGTCGTGGCCCGGCTCAAGATGAAGTCGTCCGTCTGACCCACTATAAGCTGTTGTCGCTTGACACGGCCTATTCCTGTCTCCTCAGACAGAAGGAAGGCGCTTCCTATCCAAACGCCCACCGCGCCTAGACACAGGGCGGCCGCGATCTGGCGTCCCTCGGTGATGCTCCCGCCGGCTATCACTGGGATTGGTGAGACCAGATCCACCACCTCCGGGATGAGAGGGAAATTAGCTATGAGCCCCGTGTGGCCACCGGCCTCGTATCCCTGGGCAACCACGATATCTACGCCTGCCTTCTGCTGGCGTATGGCGTTACGAGGGCTCCCCGCAAGGCCCAGCACCTTGGTTCCCACTTTGTGCGCCTTGGGTACTACCCAGCCTGGGTCTCCAAGCCCTACGGCCAGCAGGTGGACCCGGGCCTCCAGGCATGCCTCCACCTGGACCTCCGTAGCATCGGTCGACCAGATGACATGTGGGTTGGGGTCCAGGACGTCGGGGATCTCGAACTCTTGGCGCAACTCCTCGATCCAGCTCCAGTGCCTGGGAAACTCCCGTTTGATGCGCTCCCGCGCTTGCTCCCGGGAGTCCGGTACGTCCGCGCGGCTGGCCGGCAGGAGAATGTCCAGCCCGAAGGGCTTGTCCGTCAGCTCACGGATTTGGCGCACGTCCTCAAGGATCTCCTCGGGCGTGTTGTTGGTGACTCCATCTACGGCGAATCCTCCCGCGTTGGATACCGCCGCCACCAGCTCCGGCGTCGTCGCGTCGCCCCCCATTCCAGCAAGCACGATCGGGAACTCGCACTCGAGAAGATCGCATAGGGGAGTTCGCAATGTCGGTTTCGCCATTGGCGGTTAACCTCCTGGTGTTTTGCTGTCAGGGTCGAGGACACCGCGCTTCGGAGGGCTGCCGTGCCAGGCAAGATGGAGGCTACGGCCTCTGGGCAGGTGTGCCTGGGGCCTCCGCCCGACCTGCGGGATGCAGGAGGCAAGAAACGTAGGGCTAGCCGGTCACGCTCTGGACGACCCTGGTGAAGGCCTCATCGTCCAGAGTTGACTTGGTCCTCTCAGCCTCTTCCTTGACTCGCGTGGTGATCTCTGGGAGATGCTCCTCTGTGGCGGTAAGCCCCAGCTCGCCCAGCTTCCACTGGATGGCGTCCTTGCCGCTGCCCTTGCCGATCAGCACCGTGGCCTCCTGGCCCACCACTTCAGGAAGGTAGGCCATGGAAGTGAAGGGATTCACGAGCCAGCCGCTGACCACTAGGCCGGACTCCTGAGCGAAGGCATTATCTCCGACTACGGCCTTGTGCCTCTGAAGGGGCACGTTGGAGAGCTCTTGAAGCAGCTTGGAGGCGTGGTAGAATTTCTCGAAGTTGAGGCCCAAATCGATCCCATATAGGATCCTCAGGGCCAG
This sequence comes from Dehalococcoidia bacterium, assembly GCA_965226805.1. Taxonomy (GTDB): domain Bacteria; phylum Chloroflexota; class Dehalococcoidia; order Lucifugimonadales; family JAGWBF01; genus CBDDDW01. Next base: position 95,739 of record CBDDDW010000020.1, on the reverse strand, counting down.
CGCGACCTCCTCGGTGGGGGTGTTGCCCGCCCGCTCGCCCATTCCATTCAGGGCGGTGGATGCCACCGTAGCCCCCGCTTCGATAGCCGCTAGGGTGTTGGCGGTAGCCAGCCCGAAGTCATTATGGCAGTGTATCTCCACGGGTCGGTCCGTGATTTCTAGGACCTTCTTGACAAGGTACTTTATGGCCTGGGGGGTGGCGCATCCGACAGTGTCTACCATTCGGACCCTGTCCACGTGCCCATCGGTGACGGCGCCTCTCAGATATCGTTCCAGGAAATCCGGGTTGGTCCGAGTCGTATCAAAAGGACTCAGCACCACGTACAGTCCCTTTGAGTGGGCATAGCTGGTGAGATCTACTGCCGTGGCTATGATGCGCTCCTCGGGCCACTTCAGCTTGTACTTCACCTGGAGATCGCCCGTGGGCAGGCTCAGGACTATCATCCGAAGGCCGCACTCCACGGCCAGGTCTATGTCGCCCTTGACTGCGCGGCAGACGGCCCTGACGTTGGTCTTCAATCCGGCGCTGGTGATAGCCTTGATGGCTTCTCTTTCGTTCTCCGAGACCACCGGCCAGCCGACCTCGATCTCGTGAATACCGATCTCGTCTAGAGCGTAAGCTAGTTGGATTTTGTCGTCCTTGGTTAGTGTGACGCCCGCCTGCTGCTCCCCGTCCCGCATGGTGCAGTCACTGATAATGATATCCTTGGGCATGCTGGATGGGGCGGTTTTCGCCTTCGATGAAGTTGTACGGGCTTACTGACCAACGATCGGTCTCCCAGGGATTCTCCATGGCTTTCCTCCACGGGGTTGGATGGCCACGTCGTGGATTTGTCCGAGTCGGCCGGCCCAAGCTGGCGCGCCTCAGACGCCCTCGATGATACCCTGGCGCCTATCTAGTGTCAACTTGGACCACACCTGCGGATGGGAGTGGTATTGACTGCCGATAGCTTGGAGGCACGAGTAGCGGTCGGTGGGCGTCGAGACCTTCGGCATAGCGCAACCCAGAGCAACAGAGCCCTTCGGCCGCTGTGTCTACACACCCTTGACCATCTCCGGAGTTTCTACTAGACTCATGTGACGGCGGAGGGAGAAAGTCAAGCCACTGGCGGCTATGGTCCAGGTTGACGAGGGTGTAGTCACCTTGGTCCAGGCCGCCGTCGCGTCAGGGAAACGGAACCAGCGCAAGGAGCTGGCCAATGAAAGTGCGTGTCCTTGGGGCCCATCACCTGGAGATTCAGCCTGCGAAGCACACCTGTTTTCTCCTGGATGGCTCTATCGCCATAGACGCTGGGAGCCTGATGACCGCGACCAGCTCCAAGGAGCAGAAGAATATCCAGGCGATCCTGTTGACCCACCGCCATCTGGATCATGTCCGTGATCTGCCCACCCTTGGGCTGGCCAATCTGCACTATCCCGGTACTATCGATCTCTATTCTCTTCCCGAGACTTTGGACACGGTATTCTCCCGCATCATGGACGGTACGCTTTACCCCGACTTCTCGACGGACTTGACGGGGAATGGGGCCTAAGTACCTGCGTCATTCCATAACGCCGGGTGAGCCCTTCAGCGTCCAGGACTACTCCGTCCGCGCCGTATCCGTTCCTCATACCGCGCCCACTATAGGCTACGTGATCCAACAGAGTCAGGGCCGCAGCTTCGCTTACTGCGGGGACACCGGCGGTGGCCTGTTGACCTTCTTTCAAAGACCCACTCAAACCGGACCCTCTGTTCGTGGAAGTTACTTTCGGTTCCGGGGCGGAAGAGCTGGCCAAAGTCACTGGCCACCTGACTCCCAAATTGCTCCGCAGTGAGATCATAGAAGCCATCGAGCATGGCAATCCTCATTCCCCGGCTCCTGGTTGTGCACAGGAATCCGGACCACGAGTCGGAAATCTCCCAGGAGCTCGAGAGAGTGTCCTCAGAGCTAGAGGTCGAGATCGTACTGGCGCAGGAGGACATGATCGTAGAGGTATAGTCCCTCTCCCGCGCGTCTCCCTTGCGCCTGTTGGGCAGCGATTCTGTCGCATTGGAATTGCACGAAAAGCCAGGCGATGGATGTGGGCCATGAGTGAGCCCAAATTTGTAGTGGACGTGAATGTGGGCCGGCTCGCCACCTGGCTGCGGGTAATGGGATACGACGCCCTCTTTCCGTCCCATGCTGACGATAATGATCCGGTCCGCATCGCTCTCCGGGAGAACAGAATCATCGTAACGAGGGATGTCGGACTGACCGAGAGGCGCCTGGTGACCACCGGAAGGTTGAAGGTAGTACTGGTTCAGCGTGACGACGTCAGGGGCCAGATTCGCCAGCTTATCGACTCCCTTGGCCTCGACAGCCAACGGGAGTTTTCTCGCTGCATCCCCTGCAACGAACCAATTCTGGAGCTCTCCAAGGAGTCGGTGAAGGGCCAGGTCCCTCCTTACGTCTTCGACAGCCAGAACGAGTTCATGGAGTGCCCCCTTTGCGCCAGGATATACTGGCGTGGGACCCATTGGGCCAACATGCATAGGGAGCTGGTCCAGATTCCAGGCGGGGACCTATGAAGAGAAACGCGACCTTTGTCTACCATGACAGCCTCTCTCGACACGTCTCTCGCCCGGACCACCCTTTGAAGTCGGTACGCCTGCGGTACACATACGAGCTTCTGCAAGCATACCGTGCGTTCGATGGGGACTACTCGAGCCTTGTGGAGCCTCGTAACGCCACCGAAGAGGAGATCCGGACTCTCCACGACGCGGAGTATGTGGAGGCGGTGAAGAGCTTCGGTCTCGGGGAAAGAAGATACGACCCCGCCAGGTTCAACTTGAGCGGAGGTGGCGACAACCCCGTGTACGAGGGCATGTATGAGGCGGCCGCAAGCAGTACGGGCGCTTCCCTCTTGGCCGCTGAGCGAATCTTGGACAAGCACACTGATGTGGCCTTCAACATTTCTGGGGGCCTACACCACGCCGCGGCCGGACACGCCTCTGGATTCTGTGTGTTCAACGACCCCGCTATCGCGATAAAGTCGCTCCTTAGTAAGGGTATGCGGGTGGCGTACGTAGATATCGATGCCCACCACGGGGACGGCGTGCAGAACGCTTTCTTCGATACCGACCGCGTGCTCACGATATCACTTCATGAGTCCGGGAAATTCCTGTTCCCCGGCACGGGATTCGTGGAAGAATCGGGTGTGGGGGCCGGTAAGGGGTTCTCGGTCAACCTCCCGCTATACCCGTTCACCGAGGATGATACCTACCTGTGGGCCTTTCGAGAGGTAGTCCCTCCTCTGGTGGCCGCCTTCAACCCCGATGTGCTCGTCACTCAGCTGGGAATCGACAGCTACTACAGCGACCCCCTAACCCACCTGATGCTCTCATCCCGGGGCTTCTGTGAGGCGGTGGAGGAGTTCGCCGGCATGGGATATCCCTGGCTGGCCATGGGAGGGGGAGGGTACGATCTTGGCGCCGTGGCCCGATGCTGGACGCTGGCGTATGGAATCATGTCGGAGAGGGAGCTGCCGGACTCGATTCCTACTGAATGTGTGGAACAATGCGGGTCAAAGCTGCTCCGAGATGAGGCGGTCCCCGTAACGGTTCAGGACAGCGTAAGGCAGGTGGCAAGGAGCTTCGCCGAGACCAGCGTGGAGAGCGTGAAGCGCCACATCTTCCCCGCCCACAAGCTGAGCTAGCCTGGGGCGTAAGTTTCGGCTACTGTCACAACTTCGGCAGGCTCAGCGTAGGCTCTGAGCCCTTCATATTCCCCGTGTCACCCCAAGTCCCTTCCGACGAGCCATCTGGCCGAGGGCTCAGTTGGCCAGGTGCTGGTTCGTCAGTAAAGCTTTCGCCTGGCCCTCGGCGCCATGCTCGATGCAGCTTCGGAAAGCGGAGTAGCTGGCCCTGTCGAGAGCCTTGAGGAGCCAGACCTCTGTGCTGGGGTCGGCCTGGTAAGTTGTTTTTAACGCCAGCCGGTGCTCCAAGAGACGCAGGTAGTGCGCCTGCAAAGGGGTCAGAGTCTCGACATCTTCATGTGTCTCGCCGCCGGGCTGCTGCCGAACACCCTCTTGATTGCCTGTACCGTGGTATGTAGCCATGCTTCCTCTCCCGATAAATTATCTAACGACTAAACCTCTCGGTACTCGCCCTCCACCGTGTCTTCCGGTTGGTCCCCCTGGGGCGCTTGCTCCCCTTCGGCAGCGGGCGCCTCGTCGGTCGTCTCGCCTTGTTGACTGTATACGGACTGTCCCACTCGTTGAAGGGCGCTGTTAAGGTCATCCATGCTGGACTGCATCAGCGACGTGTCGTTCGCCTCGACGGCCGACCTCAGAGCCGCAATTTTGCCTTGCACCTCTTGCTTCAGGTCTTCGGGAACCTTCTCTCCATGCTCGGCTAGGAGTTTTTCCCCGGAGTAGGCCAGATTGTCCGCCTGGTTGCGAGTCTCGGCTTCAGCGCGTTTCTTCTGGTCATCGTCAGAGAACCGCTGAGCCTGCTCGACCATGGTCTGTACCTCTTCCTTAGAAAGGCCAGAGCTGGCCTGTATCACGATCTTCTGCTCTTTCCCGGTGCCCTTGTCCTTTGCGGATACGCTTAGTATACCGTTAGCGTCTATATCAAAGGTAACCTCGATCTGGGGCACGCCCCTGGGAGACGGGAGTACGCCGTCCAGGATAAATCTCCCGGTGGACTTGTTGTCCGGGGCCATGGGTCTCTCGCCCTGGAGAACGTGGATCTCCACGCTAGTCTGGCCGTCGGCGGCCGTGGTAAATATCTCACTTTTGGAGGTCGGAATGGTCGTGTTCCTGGGGATCAGTGGGGTGGACACACTCCCAAGCGTCTCCAACCCCAGGGTCAGCGGCGTAACATCCAGAAGCAGGATGTCTCGCACATCGCCAACGAGCACCCCTGCCTGAATGGACGCCCCTAAGGCGACGGCCTCGTCGGGGTTGACGTTCCTACCGGGCTCTTTACCGAATATCTCCTTGACCTTGCTCTGAACGGCAGGCATCCGTGTCATACCTCCCACGAGAATCACATCGCCCACCTGATCGGCCGGGATACCCGCGTCGGTCAAAGCCTGGCGGCAGGGCCCTTGCGTCCTTTCCAGAAGGTCCGCTACCAGCTGCTCCAGTTTGGCGCGGCTGAGGGGTAACACAAGGTGTTTGGGGCCGCTGGCGTCGGCAGTGATGAAGGGAAGGTTGACCTCCGTCTCGAAGACCGTGGAGAGCTCTACCTTCGCCTTTTCGGCGGCATCTCGCAACCGTTGGAGGGCCATCTTGTCCTGGCCCAGGTCTATGCCCGACTCCTGCTTGAACTCCCGTACCAGCCAGTCTATGATCCTGTTATCGAAGTCGTCTCCTCCAAGGAAGGTGTCTCCATTGGTGGACTTGACCTCGAAGACACCGTCTCCCATCTGAAGCAGCGTTATGTCGAAGGTGCCGCCTCCCAGGTCGAACACCGCGATGGTGGCGTCCCCGCTCTCCTTGTCCAGGCCGTAGGCCAGGGAAGAGGCAGTAGGCTCGTTGATGATGCGCAACACCTCCAGCCCCGCGATCTGACCGGCGTCTTTTGTAGATTGCCGTTGGGCGTCGTTGAAATACGCGGGCACGGTGATTACCGCCTGAGTGATTTTCTCCCCCAGTTTGGCCTCGGCGTCCTGCTTTATCTTCTGTAGGACCAGCGCTGATATCTGGGGTGGGGCGTAGGTCTTGTCACCCATCTGGACGTGGGCGTCCCCATTGGGCGCGCGGACGATCTTGTATGGGAGGACCTTCATTGCCTCCTGGATCAAGGGGTCGTCGTACTTACGGCCCATCAGGCGCTTGACGGAGAATATTGTGTTGTCGGGATTGGTGACAGCCTGGCGTTTGGCGATCTGACCCACGTACATCTCACCCGATTTGGGATTGGCGGCCACCACGGAAGGGGTCACCCGGCCGCCTTCGGCGTTCTCGATCACGATGGCCTCTGACGCTTCGATGACCGCCGTGCACGAGTTGGTCGTACCCAGGTCTATTCCGATTACTTTAGGCATCTTCCGTCTCCTTTTCCTTGGAAGGACTCCCTTTCTCCTCAGCAAGCTCCGGCTTCTTGGCGAGTATGACAAGTGCGGGACGGATTATCCTGTCGTGCATCTTGTAACCGTCACGTGCCACCCCAATTATCTCGCCCTCCTGGTAGTCTGCGCTCTCCTGATGGCCTACGGCTTCGTGCTCGGAAGGATCGAATTCCCGGCCACCAACTTCCATCTTAGACACATTCTCGGACTCCAAGAAGGCTACGATCTTACGATGGATCAGCTTCACCCCTTCCAGCCAGGAGACTCCCGCGTCCGACCCCGAGGCGTGCTCAAAGGCAAGGTTAAATTCGTCCAGCACCGGGAGTATTCTGAGAATCAGTCTCCCATTGGCGTACTTTTGCTGTTCCTCACGTTCCTCTTCCACTCGTCGCTTGTAGTTAATGAAGTCCGCCTGCACCCTCTGGAGCATGTCCCAATATTGATTTTTGTCCTTGTTGGATTCGCTCACCTCGGCCTTGAGCGTCTCAATCCGGTCCTCGAGGCTCATGTCCTCCCCCATCCCCGCGCCCGTCTTTGGAGCCGTCTCCAATTCCGAAGGCTGTGCCTCGTCGATGCGATCTTCCTGCATTCCTGGCCTTCCGTACCCTTGAGTTTATTCGCTGATCGGAAGATTGAGATTTCGAAATAGTTCCGCCATCTCCTGCTCAACCATGCTTACGACCCGCTCCGACTCCTCTGCTGTGCTGATGCGTTGCAGCATCTGAAGCAGGTAAGTCAGGAGGTTCAAGGTGAACTCCACTCCAGCCAGGTTAAGTCCCAGGGTTTCCTCCAGGTACTTAATGAGACGAAGTTTCTCGATATCCTCTTGGGAGTAGAGCCTCAGCATACCGATCGTCCGGAAGGGCCTGATCAGGCCCAGTCTTTCGTACTTCCTAAGGGTCTGAGGATGCATCTCGAGAATTCGGGCGGCCACACTGATGATATATACGCCCTTCAAATCTCCTACATCCAATGGACGCTTTTCGGTCGTAGGTTGAGGTACCTGGTCCCTGTTGTGGGCCAGAGTCACTTGGTCCGGCCGGAGGTTTATGGGTATCGACTGAACCGCAGGTCTCTCCCTATTCTCGACTTTTCGCTTGTGCGGCTCCACCATTATCTGGCTCCAACTAAGTCTGTTTATATCTTAATGGTTGACACGGCTTGTGTCAATATATATAATTTACATTAACTAAGCAATTTGGATACCAAGCGTGAGGGTAAAGCTGGCAAATCATGATGTTCCTGAAGGGTTGTCCCAAATGCAGTGGGGACATGCTGCTAAATAAGGATATTTACGGGCAGTACGTCACCTGCCTTCAGTGCGGCTACATAAGGGACGTGAAATACGAGGACGAGTCTCTCGCCGCGGATGCTCGGGGCGCCGCGGGAGATCTTGAGGCCGCCTAGCCGTGTCATGCTACAATAACAGCGTATATAGGAGACCCATTTGAGTCAGGAGGTCCCGGCATGTGGAAGTGCGAGCATTGTGGAGCTGAGAACGGCCCTCTTCGTAGCGTCTTCTGCAAGCAATGCGGAAAAAGACGCACGGGTTGGTAGGGGAATCAGGGCTCCAGCTAACGATACTAACTGGTGACGTCTGTAGCCCTCAAGTAGCGCAGATGTCCTTGTTGCGGAAGAGCCGGCCGCCCTGAACTTTTCGAAGGCTGCCGAGCGGCAGCGCCACTCGGCTCAGGTGAGCTTGTCGAACCACGAGCGGGCCAGATACTCGTGGTTCCTTTTGATCGCCGACAGCACGACCAAGGATGGGAATGCCGACATCCTTTGTCCCCACTTCGCCTGCGGCTCAGAATGACACTTTGCTAGCAATGACGCTGTGGTAACGATGGCATCACGGACCGTTGGAGGACGTGCCGATGGGCCGGCGCGGACGGGAAGCGGGCTCTCCTCAAGCGTGGGGCTAGAGTGATTCGGCGGAGTCCAGGTTATGGAGGTACTTGTTTCCCTGAGCAGGGCCCTCTAATATGACGACCTCGTGGACGAACACATTGTTGGACTCGATCTCCTGGGTCACTCCTGTCGTTTCTACGACGAGCCCGCTACGTGTCTTGAAACGCAGGCCCGCTTCAACTGACTCCATCTCGGCGTAACTCAACGGACATCATCTCCTTCGCGTGTAGTCATCCTGGTCTTCGGCAGGAGCAGCCAAGTATGGACGCGCCTGGCCTGCCGCTCTGAGCGAACCGCTACATCCTGTCTTTTGCTACGAAAGCTCCGGCCAGAAGCGCTCCTCTTTCCAGGGGTCGCCGTTGTTGTTATACCCCCGCATTTCCCAGAAGCCCGGCCTGTCCTCCGCCATGAACTCTATGTCGTTTATCCACTTGGCGCTCTTCCAGCCGTAGCGGCTGGGTATCACCAGCCTCAGGGGCCAGCCGTGGTCCCTGGATAGCTCCTGGCCGTTGAGCTTGTGCGCCAGGATCGCGCCTGATTCCAGCGCCGCCTCTAACGGAAGGTTCGTCGTGTAGTCACCGTAGCAGTGGGCCATGACAAACCTGGCCTCAGGCTTTGGCCTGGCCACTGAAGCCAACTGGCTCAAGAGCACTCCTTCCCATACGTTGTCCAGAGCGCTCCATTGAGTAACGCAGTGGAAGTCTGCTTCTGTCGTGTTCCAAGGTAAGGCCTTGAATGCCTCCCAGTCCAGCTCCACCTCTTCTTCAACCAGCCCGGACAATCGCAACCGCCAGCGGCTGAGCTCTATCCTGGTCGCGGCGCCATGAGTAAGCACTGGGAATTTCCTGGTCAGGTACTGGCCGGGGGGTACATGCTCTCCTTGCGCCTGACTGGGGGCGTTCTTGACCTGGCCTAGCTTCCTCAGCATACGGGCTACCTCGAGACACATGGTCAGTTACTGAACCCATATATTATGCCTCGTGCATGTGTAGTGTCAATTGTGCTGTGCTCATTGTTCGCGTGGTTAGCGCGTCCCTCAGACGAGCCAAACTTGCACGGCCGATTGCGATGAGGTTATCATTGGCATAATGAGGCGCCAAGACCACCCAGCCATCAAAGTTGAGGGACTCCAAAAGAGCTATGAGGAGTGGCCGGTATTGTGGGGCTTGGACCTGAGTGTGAGGTGGGGAGAATTCCTGGTCATCTTCGGGGCCAACGGGGTAGGCAAGACTACTTTGCTCCAGATCCTCTCTGCTCAATCCAGGCCCGACGGCGGATCCGTGATGATTGGCGGAGTGGATAGGAGGACCAATCCTGTAACCCTGCGGCGGATGGTGGGAGTAGTGGCCCACGATAGTTATCTGTACCAGGATATGACCTGCCACGAGAACCTGACTTTCTACGGGCGCATGTTTGGGCTGGATAATCGAGAGCGGCGGATAGCGGAGGTGCTCCGCTTGGTGGCCCTCGAGAGCCGGAGCGATCACAGGGTGAGGACCTTGTCCCACGGCATGCAAAAGCGCCTTTCCATCGCCAGGTCCATACTCCACGAGCCTCTGATACTGCTCCTTGATGAACCGGACGCGGGTCTCGACCAGGATGCTCTGGGCATGCTCGGTGGCCTTCTAGAGAAGTGGAGAGCCGAGGGCGGCACCGTCGTGATGACCACTCACAACCTCGAGCAAGGGCTTGCCTGGGGAGAGCGAGTGGCGATACTGTCGGGTGGGAGGATAGCCTACGAGGAGTGGCGTCGTTCTCTGGACGTGGCCGGATTCAAGGGGACCTACCAGCAATACGTGGAGGCGGCTCCTTGAGGGAATTTCTGGTACCCGTCCTGGCCCTCGCGCGGAAAGATATCCTGCTGGAGATTAGAACCCGCGACACCGTTGTCTCGGTTCTCGTATTCGCGGTTCTGGTGGTGGTGGTCTTCAATTTCGCGCTTAATATCTCCCCAGGACTGGAAGAGGAGCTCGCTCCCGGTGTATTATGGGTCGCTTTCGCCTTTGCGGGTGTCCTGGCGATGAACCGGGCCTTCGTCCTGGAGAGGGATAGAGGCAACTTAGAGGGGCTCCTTCTGACCCCCGTGAGCCGTGATTCCATCTACTTCGGAAAGATGCTGGGTACCCTCCTTTTTATGATAATCGTAGAGGCGATGCTTTTGCCGGTGTTTGCCGTCCTTTTCGATTTCTCCAGCTTCTCCCTGGGCTTCGTGCTGGCTATCTTCCTGGCTACGGTGGGTTTCGCTACGGTGGGGACCCTCTTTTCGGCAATAGCCGTTCACACCCGCTCCAGAGAGATCATGCTGCCCCTGCTGTTCCTGCCTGTGATAATGCCCGTGATCGTGGCGGCGGTAGAGTCCTCCGGAAGGTCCGTCGGTGGCGAGGTGAGCGTGGGCAAGTGGCTTGGGCTTATCGCTATCTTCGACCTGGTATATCTAGTAGTATGTCCCTGGGTATTCGGGGCAGTCGTGGAGGAATAACGGGATGGGAAAGAGCGGTGCCGAAACTATGGCGGGGGATCGGAGGGCTGGTTCATCGAAGCCCAACGATGGCTCGGCGCTGTGGGCGGCTTTCCTGCCTGTTGTAGCGGTCCTCATGGTGGTGGACCTTTACTTGATCTTCATGTGGGCCCCTACAGCCACCTCCGCGCATCGATTCAACCTGCAGCGCGTACTTTACTTCCACGTACCCATTGCCTGGGTTGCCCTTCTAGCCTATTTCTTCGTCTTTCTGGGCAGTATCCTTTACCTGTGGAAGAGGAATGCCAAGTGGGATGCCCTCGCCTACTCCGCGGCGGAGATCGGGATGGTCTTCGCCACCTTGGTGGTAATCACCGGTTCCATTTGGGCCAAGGGCATCTGGGGCAAATGGTGGACATGGGAGCCCCGGCTCACGACGATGCTCATACTCTGGCTGATCTATATTGCGTACCTAATGCTCAGAGGCTACGCGGCCAGCCCAGCACAAGGCGCTCGATTCTCTGCCGTGCTTGGCATCGTCGGCTTCATCGACGTACCGATAGTGTACTTTGCCGCGAACTGGTGGCGCGGGCTGCATCCCGAGGTCGTGGCGGGTCCCCTTGCGGACCCCGACAGTATGGACGCCTCCATGAGAGGAGTCCTTCTTTTCTCAGCCGCTACCTTCACTCTGCTGTTCGCCTTCCTCGTCAAGGAGAGGATGTCGTTAAGGGCCGCGGAGGACGGGCTTCGCCAGCTGAGGTACCTGGCTAGAAGGGCCGGCAAGTATTAATTAACTTTCAGGTGGTGTGAATATGCCTTCGGAGAATCTCCCGTACCTTTTCGCTGCCTATGCAGTAACATGGGTGATTTTCTTCGTGTACGTGTTCTTTGTGTCCAGGCGCCAGCAGGAGATGGAGAAGGAGATTCGGGAGCTGAGGCAGGCCCTGGAGGGCCTGGAAGATTCCGAGAAGCCTTCTGTTTCTGGTAGCAATTGAAAAGTTGCGATCCAAAAGCGTATAGTTATCTACGGCCGGCCTGGGCATACCCTAGGCGGTGGGCGCGACGCCCGAATCGAGAGATAGAGGAAACATCTCCGGGAGCTAGCACATGTTAGAGGATGAGAGCGGGACGCTAGGGGATATTCCCGGAAACCCTAGCAGTATTTTCAACAACAAGACGCGGCTGCTAGTCGTGGGGTCTGTCATGGCCATCGCGCTGGCCTACCTGGTGTATGCTGCTTTCCCAGGCAATACGCTGTACTACCTCACGGTAAGCGAATTCCTGTCCGACGGGCAGAGCACAAGTGGCAAGAGCGTCCGAGTTGTGGGTAAATTGTTACCGGAGTCCTTTGAACGGGTCCCGGACACTGTGCAGGCAAATTTCATCTTGACCGACGAAGGCCAGACGCTGGCGGCGACATATAACGGGGTCCTCCCCGACCTTTTCTTTAACCCTCACTCAGACGTCGTCCTTGAAGGCAGCTATGGGGAGGATGGCATATTTCAGGCCCACGACGTGATCGTGAAATGCCCTTCGAAGTTTCAGGCCTTGAGGGATGAGGCCTGATCGCTGCCGCTGACTAGGTCTGGTATTGGGTGTGAAACCGGTTGTCCCTCCGCGGAATCCACTGTTTTCGGCCTTCAGGGTCATAACTAGTTCCCAGTGGATCGAGGGATGTCTGTGTTTAGAGGTTAGTCTCGTTAAGAACTTGTCATTGCTACGAGGGTGTCATTCTGAGCCGTAGGCTAAGAATCTGGTGTGGGTGATGCGACGCCCTACCTCCTCCAGACCCTTCGCTCCGCTCCAGAGCCTGCACTGAGCTTGCCGAAGTGGTGGCAAAGGTGTCGCCATTTTCATCGTTAATGGTGCTGGTGGCAACCGGCAGGGGGCCCGCTACGAGGGTGTCATTCTGAGCCGTAGGCTAAGAATCTGGTGTGGGGTGATGCGACGCCCTACCTGCTCCAGGCCCTTCGCTCCGCTCCAGAGCCTGCACTGAGCTAGCCGAAGTGGTGACAAAGGGTTCGGCATTTTCATTCCTGGTGGTGGGGCTGGGTTAGCGGGGATGGATCTGCCACCTCCCTGGACCCTTCGGGTGCGGCTCAGAGTCTGAACTGAGCTTGTCGAAGTGGTCACCGGAAGGCAACCGTTAATTCAGGGACTGACGCCTAGCGTGGTCCTTCTTGGGGACGGGGACGTTTTTCTTCCTTCACGCTTTCCATGATAGATTGTTTTAGAGTGGAAGGCGCCTGGGGACCGGGCAGCCTCGTGAGCATACCTACAACTGTTGAAAGGCTGTCCACGAATGACTGGCAGGGTGGGCACCCCGAGAGGTGGGCTCGGAACCGCTTCAGCCGTGTAGGGGGCAGATCTCCTTCCAGGTACTCAGAGGAAAGATCCCGGACCTCAACACAATCGAGATCGGGTTTTCTGAAGGGGCGGATCAACCAACCCAGTCTAAACACTTTCTTTTACCCCCCGGATGATTCTAAACTAACGTTGCTTGTAGAGCAACAGCGTGTCCGTCCCGTCCGTCCTTCTCTATGCAAGAGATCGTGTCTTACTCATGGGCATCCCGCCGAAAGCGGGGAGTCCCTGGAAGCGAGGCCGGCTCGGCGCCGACGGACGAGGCGTATCATGCCAAAATGTACTCCGGAACGTTTATACTAGTCGTGTGTCTGCCAAATGGGTTTACAATACGTCAGCGCTCGACGTGGCCCCCCGGTCTGCCTCCTCTCCCTATGGGAGAGGATTGAGGTGAGGGTGAGACCGGGGTTCGCGGGGAGGACCTCCTCATATCAGCATTGTAATGCTATATACGAGACACTAGACTAGGTTAGATGCGGGACCCGGCGAAAGAGTTCACACTAGGGGAAGGTCTGGAAGGCTAATGGACAGCGGCCACGACGAGCGCGATTTTGAAGCGATCGCAGAGAAATACACCCAGTACGTATATAACGTTGCCTATCGGATAGTGGGCAACCAGGCCGACGCCGAAGACGCTTCTCAAGAAGCATTTATATCCGCTTACAGGAATTTCCACAAGTTTCGTGGAGACGCTGCGGTAACCACCTGGCTCTATCGTATTGCCGTCAACGCCAGCCTGATGAAGCTGAGGAAAGACCGGCGCAAGGAATACCTGACCCAGACCGGGTACGACGACACTCAGCTCGCGAGCCATCTGGAGGGGCCGGAGCATGCCGCGCTCAACACGGAGCTCAGAGAGAAGCTGGAGGAGGGCCTGGCGAAGCTGCCGCCCCAGCTGAGAGCGGTGGTGGTGTTAAGGGACGTACAGGGCCTGTCCAACGAGGAGGCCGCTGAGATACTGAAAAGCTCTGTAACCGCCCTTAAGTCGAAGCTTCACAGGGGTAGAGTTTTGCTGAGGCGCCATCTGGACCAATACGTCAAGCAGAGGGGCTGAGTCTAAGAGGGAGTGCGATTCCGGCTTGGACTTGCTTCACGCCACCTGGTTGCACGTGAGGCCCTATCTTCACCCGGCAATGAGATAACCGCTGTCAGAGCTGGAACGAGTCCATCATTTGTTGGGCGCTTTTTGCCGGCGCCTTCTGATGCATCTCCTCAACCCTCTGGTCGAGGGAGGGGCGGCTCGCGTCACGGTAAATAATGCCGACGGGCAGCCCTCCCGCCTGAGTGACCTCGCGGGCTGCCTTGCGGTCCGAGGGATCGTGTTCTTCGGGGATCTCCCACAAGGTGGGCTCAATCCCCTTCTTCTTATTCCCTTTGATCAACTCATACGTGTCGTAATAGGTAGTGCACGGCGATTGCACGTGCACTATGGCGAAGCCTCGATGCTCCATCCCCTGGCTGATCAGCTTCGCCAGGACCCGAGGCTGGCTGGAGAACCCCGAGGCGATGAAGGATACCCCAAGGGTGAGGTACAGCTCCAACGGATTTAGCGATTCCTCGATCTTGCCGTAGGGCGTCGAGCTGGTGGTCTGGCCCAGCTCCGTCGTGGGGGAACTCTGGCCCTTGGTCAAGCCGTACACACCGTTGTCCATGATCACCGCGCAGACATCCAGGTTCCGGGCGGCCTGGGGTGCGAGGTGCTCCATCCCGATGCTTAGAAAGTCACCGTCGCCGGCGACAATTATCACATTCAGGTCGGGCCGGGCCATCTTGACCCCCATTGCTATGGGCAGGGACCTGCCGTGAATGCCGTGGAATCCGTACGGCTGTGTCCCCTCAAGCAGGTGCACGAGATTACCAGAGCAGCCGATACCGGCAACTACGACGTTGTTTTCCATGGGGAGGGTGGTCTGTTGGATGCGGTCTGCGACGGCGAACTCCAATGACCTGCGGACTCCAAAGTCACCGCATCCTGGGCACCACTTGAAATCGTATTCCGGATTCTTTGAGGTCATGCCCTAACTAGCCCTTTCTTGTTGGACCTTGCCATCTCAGTGATACTCTTGGCCAGTTGCCTCACTTTGAAGGGAAGGCCGGTATATTGAGTGATCGATTCCGCGCGTACTCCCTGCGACCTCAAGATGGCCGAAAACTGGCCCTGGTAGTTGAGCTCGGGCACTATCACCAACTCCTTGCCTCGAAGCTCTTCCAGCAGACGGGGAGGCAGAGGATGGAGCTGCATGGTGAAATACCATCCGATTCGCTCCCCTTTGGCCCTCAGGGTTTCGTACGCTTCCCGTGTCGGGCCTTTGGAGCCACCCCAGGTCATGACCGCTACCGGCTCAGACTGGTTCTCACATTCGTACTCGTCGTCCTCCAGCAGGTGGAGCTTGCTGAAGCGGCGCTGGGTCATCTGAATATGGCGGTCGGGGAGATGAGTCGTGTCTCCCATCGGGTCGTGCTCGCTGCCGTTGGCGACATAGGAACCTGGCTGCCCGGGGATCGGTATAGCCGACAACTCCGGGCCATCGTATCGCAGATAGCCGTTACTTCCCTCGTAGACCTTTCTGCTCTCCACGCTGACCTTGGACAGGTCTGGTTTGGGAATATTTTGCGACCTCTCTGCGAGTGACATCTCGCTCATAAGAATCACCGGCCCCTGATACCGCTCTGCCCAGTTCAGGGCTTTGACGGCTGCATAGAAGCATTCTTCTACCGTGCCGGGGGCGATTATCGGGAGCATAACGTCACCATGGGCGGGGTGCAGGCAAGCGAAGAGGTCCGACTGCTCGGTCTTAGTCGGCAGCCCGGTAGCTGGCCCACCCCGCTGCACGTCGACAACCACCGCCGGTATTTCCGCCATCCAACCCAAGCCCAGTCCTTCGCTCATCAATGAGAAGCCCGGCCCGGCAGTCGCGGTCATGGCCTTCCTGCCAGCAAAGCCCGCTCCCAACACCGAAGTGATGGCCTCGATCTCTGAGCTCACCTGGTAGGCGAACTTGCCGGGGCCTGTGAGGTTGCGCTCCATGAAAACCAGAATAGTAGTAGCGGGCGAGATAGGGTATCCAACATAGAAGTCCAGACCAGCCGCCATGGCTCCAATGGCGATCGCTTCGTTACCCTTGATCATTACCTGCTCGTAATCTGGTTTGTTGGGCGGAGCCAGCGCTCCAAGCTGCATCTCGCTGGACGCGGCGTGCTCACGGCCAAGGCCCAGGGCTTTGATATTGGCCTCTACGATCGCATCCCTTCCTCTGAAGCGCTCCTGTACGAACTCCTCGAAGTACTTGATGGGCATGTTAACGAGATGGGCTAGGGCGCCGATGATGACCATGTTAGCCGCCCGTGCAAGGCCCGCCTGTTTCGCCAGCTCGTCGAATGGCACTCCGATGGCGCGGTCGTCGTCGGGTATATCGAAGCCTGAATCATGGAGTACCACCCCACCCGGGGGCACCTCACTTTGGTGGGATTCGTAGGCCTCCAGGTTCAAGGCCACCAGGACGTCCAGGTCGTCGCCCGGGCTCAACACGGGCGTGGTCGAGATCCGCGTCTGGGCCCACGTTGGGCCGCCCATGATCTGAGAAGGAAAGGTGGTGAAGGTAAAAGAGTGGTAGCCCACTGAGGAAGCCGCTCTAGCCAGCATATCGGATGCGGTCACGAAACCCTGACCACCCTCTCCCGCGAACCGTACCACGAGACCCTGGGTCTGCATTGGGTTCCTCCTAAACACTGTCAAATGCCGACTGCAACGATATCCCGCCTTCCCAAACCGGCTTCGAGGGAGCGGAGAAACTCGTTAACACAGTCGGCACTATCTGTACTAAGCTGAAGGGCCCTGTTTTAAGCTAGGGCTCAACGACACCCTACCATGGTCGCTGTTGGGTACGAATCCTGCTCCACCTTTGGCCGCAACGCGCTCGTATTCCTTTTCGGATCTGCCTATCAAAGCTCGCGTATCGGGCACTGGCGCACAGGTGACATGTGAGCTAAATATAGCATCGGCCTAGCGGTTTGTCAACGAGAATAGGCGTGGTCCGCGGCCTCCAACGCGACAGCGGCCCGAGGACTCAGGGTCGTCATTGGAGCGCAGCGGACACGAGTAACTAAGGCATATGGATGGCGCCTTAAAAGCGTAGCCCTCGGAGAGTCGCTACAGATCGGCGGTTTGAGGAGACTCTAGGTTGAGAATCTGTGCCAGCGTAGGAGCCGAGAAATCCTTCTTGGAGATGAAAGCTTTTGCGCCCACTCGAAGGGCGAGGCGGCCGTACTCTTTCTCATCGTAGATGCTCATCAATACGACCCGGACCTCGGGGAACCGGCTACGAATGAGATGGGTGGCTTGAAGGCCGTTCATCCCTTCCATCTCGACATCCATCAGGACTACGTCCGGATCAACCTTGCCGACAAGCTCCACGGCCTGCTGAGCATCTTGGGCCTCGCCAACGACGGTAAACGCTCCATGCTTGCTGAGAATCTCACGGGCCATCTCGCAAAAGTAGACCTGATCATCGACTATGAGGACCCTTTCCAACTGGCTACCTCCCGCTTGAGCCCGAACCCCTTCTTGCACCTTAGCGTCGACCCCGATACCCTTTAAGCTCCTTAGCTTGGGGGATTTGATCGTCCGGCTAAACAGTTTCCTCTCCAGGGGAAAAGGGTGTGATTGCTGTCGTGGATAATACAGTAGCCGGGTTAGTGAGGGCAGGGTGGCTCCACCCGGCTTGTCGAAATGTTTCACCCAGTTGATTGATGTCCAAGGCGCACGCTTTGAGGTGGCACCCCTCTTTCGTCCGGCATTTCAGCTGATAGACACGGCGAGGGATCTGTCCTGCCGAGACCTCGGTTGCTTGGTGGCGGGTTGCAAAGGGTTTTTCAACTACTATGGAATACGCCCGGGCTCCTCTCGCCGGATTTTCAGTGGAGGTGAATTAGATGGTCGGTCCCTCGGACCCAACCCAGCGAGCCATCCACCGGATGCTGAACCCCAGGTCCATCGCGGTAGTGGGTGCCACCGAGCGACAGCAGTACGGTGGCCGCTTTCTTAAATTGGCTCTTCGAGGTTCTGATCGAGTTAGGGTATATCCGGTGAACCCTCGGTACGAGGAGCTTATGGGGGTCAGGTGCTATCCAAGTGTGAAAGACCTCCCGGAAAGCCCCGACCTGGTCGGCATAGTCGTGCCTCACGACCGCGTAATGGACGTTCTGAAGGACTCGGCTGAAAGAGGTGCGAATTCGGCCGTGGTTATTTCGGCGGGATTCGCCGAGAGGGGAGTCGCGGAACGGGAAGACCTCCAGAGACGGGTGGGCGATTTTGCTCGAACATCAGGCGTAAGAGTCTGTGGGCCCAACTGTATCGGTCTCCTTAACCTGAAATCAAATATTTACGCAACGGCATACACTAAACCTGCCCTGTGCGGGGCTGGCCCCATTGCTCTAGTCTCTCAGAGCGGGGGAAACGCCTTCGGACCCCTTCTTAGCCGGGCCGAGGACTGGGGAATCGGCTACTCCTACGTCGTCAGCACGGGGAACGAGGCGGACCTGGAGTCCACCGACTTCATCAGGTATCTTCTGGATGATGTCGATACCCGCGTGATCGCTTGCTATATCGAGGGTTTCAAGGACGCCAGGAAGTTTCTGGAGGTAGCGCGCCTGGCTCAGGAACGGGGTAAGCCCATCGTAATGATCAAGGTGGGCCGGTCGAGTTTTGGGACCAAAGCGGCGATATCTCATACCGCAGCCCTCACCGGCTCCGATGCTGTCCACGACGCCGTTTTCAAGCAGTACGGCGTTATCCGGGTGGACGATTACGACGGACTAATCGAAGTTTCTCAGATGCTCGGCCTCAACCCGGCGCCCAAGAATGAGGGGGTGGCAGCTGTATCCCACTCGGGAGGCATCACCACCCAGCTGGCCGACAAATTTGGGGAGGCGGGTCTCAGTCTGCCGGACCTGTCCGAGGGGGGTCTCGCCGGGCTCAATGACATCCTGAAGGGCTTTGGGTGGGCGGCCAATCCGGCAGATGTCACCGGTAATGCCAACAGCGCGAATTTTGCTCAAATTATGGACCTGCTGATAGAGGAACCAGACGTCGGCACTCTTGTAGTTGCGAGTGGCGGCGGCGATTCCCAGGCCCAGCAAGTAATAGACCTTCGTGCTAAGACCGATAAAGCGATGGCCTTCCTCTGGACGGCCAGCCATTCAGCCACCGCCGGCCTCGGCCTCCTGAAGGAATCGGACATTCCAGTCTACTACCAGCCCGGGAGGCTGGCGCTGAGCATCAGGGCTCTCTTGGAATACTATCCGCAGAGAGAGCAGTTTCTGAAGGACATCCCTGCCCATCCGCCGGCCACGTCGCCGCAGCAGAGGAAGCAAGTCGACGCTCTCTGCTCATTGGGCCGACGCGCGTTATCCGAACACGAGACCAAGGGGCTGCTTTCCAGCTGGGGGGTTCCCGTTACTCGGGAGTTGAGAGCAGCCACATTGGACGAGGCGTTGTCAGCCGCCCAGGAGATCGGGTATCCTTTGGTGCTCAAGGTCGAGTCTCCCGATATCTTGCATAAGACGGAAGCAGGGCTGGTGTGTATTGGAATAGGCGGAGACGAGGACCTACGCCAAGCCTACGACTCGGTCATGAAGACTGTCGAATCCACCTTTGGTGATGCACGCATCCTTGGTGTGTTGGTGCAAGAGATGGTGACGGGTGGCGTGGAGGCAATCGTGGGGATCAACCGCGACTCACAGTTCGGCCCGGTAGTCCTGTTTGGTATGGGGGGAATCTTCGTCGAGATACTTAACGAGGTGTCCCTACGTGTTTGCCCAATCTCCCGTCGAGATGCCGTCGAGATGGTAGGGGAAGTCCGTGGCGCCATAGCCCTTGAAGGGTATAGGGGGCGGCCACCGGCGGACGTCGATGCCCTCGTCGAGGTGCTGATGCGCGTCTCAGACCTGGGGATGAACCTTGGCGACCGGCTGGTCGAGCTGGACATCAACCCGTTGGCAGTGCTGCCCCGTGGTCAAGGGGTAAAGGCGCTGGACGCGATGGCGGTCTTGGATAACTAATACATCCTCAAGCCCTCAGACAGGCTTGCCGGGCTTGAGTTTTAGTCCAATGTCGACGAGGCGCGGCAATATACCGAGGCATCCAATGCCCATGAATTTCCTCAGATGGTCCTGGACCTCGTGCAGTTTCCAGTCGCGCTTTCGCTCGTGTTCAGCAATGTTTCGTTGGTGACGCAGGTCCTCCAGTGCTTTCTTTAGCTCTATGGTGAGGAAGGCAGTTTCTTGTGTTGTTAGGTCAGCCTTGCTGGCGAATTCCTTGAAAAAGGGTTGCCCTAGCAACCAAATGTATTCGCTAATACCTGGTTCCTTTCGGTCTATATCAAGTTCCTTGCATTTTTCCACGAATCGCAACAGGCCGACTCCTCCCTTAGATCGCCCGACTGGCTCCCAAAGGAAATCGTAGCAGAGAGTGTCTGAGGCCACCCTCAGATCGTTCAGTACCGATTCAAGCCTACCCCTGCCAATTGAGAACCATTCTCTGTCAGCATCAACTAGGCTTTTCCTGGCGAGGTCAGGCAACGTGCTCCAACGGTCTCCGGTGAAGAAATAGGTTTTGAGTCTCTTCTCGGCTTGTTCGTCTGCCCTTTCCCTGCGTTCATCACGCAAGTAATCGCGTAGGTCATTGGGTTCTAGCTCGGCCTTGGCCCACCCCTGATTCAAAGCCCAAAGGTGCGACCAAACTCGCTCTGCACCTTCTGAGTCAGTTACCGTTTCGTTCACAACAAAATCCTCGTATCCCAGACACACTCCCCAATGCCTGCCCAGGATTTCGCAGTCCCTGGCTACCTGCTTCCAGTCTACTTCCCGGTTGTCGCTGTCTCGCAGAGACCGGAAGGTTTCGACTGCCTCTGATGGAGCCACATCGAAAATCGGCGGGCGAGTACGAGGCAGAGGTTTGATACGCATGGTCTCTGGATCTTCTATGAGAACGTATGGCGAAATGCGCCCTATCAGATCGTGTGCCAAGTAACTCTCGTGTTTTCCCCTTTCCGTATCGGCATGCGTCTCCTCGGCGAAATATTCGGCGCTGGACAATGCGGCACCCAGGTAGTCAATTGCTAGAGCTAGGTCATGTAGCGCCTCTGGGTATTGCCCATTTAGATTGTGGACCCAGAACAATTCTTTAAGAGTGTTGGGTGTCAGCGGTTTTGGACAGTTCTGGGTCCGAGAGATTGGGGTGAAGAAGCTCCTGGTTTGAGGGTTTCTCTGACCTCCTGATTGTACCGCCTCCGCCGGTCAAAAGTCTCTCGCTGTACCTCCTTCCTCTGGGCTAGAATTGTCTCCAGACGGCCTTCCAGCACGTCAGCCGGAGTTACAACCCTGAGCGCCTGATGATATCTTCGGTAGTTGTAGAACTCGACGAAGTCCCGGATGGCCGCCTCCAGGTCTTCCACCACCTCGTATGGCACCTGGTTAATGTCGTCTTTCAGGGTTCGGTGATATCTCTCCAGCTTCCCGTTGGTCTGAGGGTGATAGGGTGCTGCCAGGACGTGGCGAATGCCCACCACCCGCATGTACTCGCGGAAGGCCCGCGATACATAACCTGAGCCATTATCTGAGAGGAGCTTGGTCCGATCCTCCAGAGGTACATCAGTCATACCAGTAGAGTCAACAGCTTCCTGGACCACCTCTATGAGGGAGTTGGCCGTCATGTCCCGTTGCACCTTCCAGGCCAAGATGAACCGGGAGTAGTCGTCCATCACCGTCACGAGGTAGTAGTAGCCCCATCCCACTACACGGAAGTAGGAGGCATCGGTGGCCCACAGCTGGTGGGGCCCTGTGGTCTTGTGCTGGTACTCTTTGCTCGCTGCCAACTGGTATTCGATCCGTTTCACCAGACCCTCCCGTCTCAGAATACGATAGACTGTGGAGGCGGAGACCGATAGGCCTCTGTGGTCGGTGAGCGAAGCCGCCAACTGCCGGCTTCGCCAGGTCGGCATCCCACGGGCTGCCGCCAGCACTACTGCCTCCTCTTCTGGACGCAGGCGATTCCAGGGCCTCTCAGTTCCTTCCGTACCCTCCCAACTACCCTGCCGGTGCCTCCACCTCCACCAATAATACGTGCTCCTGGAAATGCCAAGCTCCCTGAGTCGCCTGTTCTTCCCTCTACCATGTCGCTCCACCTCAGCCACGACCTTCGATTGTTCCACTACGCTCATGCGACGGTGCCGTTGTCGTGTAGGGGCGGCAGAGCTGTTTTTTTGAAGCGGTGCAACTCCAGGGACAACTCACCCACCAGCTGCTTCAGTTCTCTGTTCTCCCGCTTGAGCTGCTCTATCTCTTGCCGGGTCGCATCACGCACACTGTCCCGAGTCAACCTCTCCTTCCCAGCTTCCATGAACCCCTTCGTCCAGGCGTAGTAGGAGTGGGGTTTGATTCCTTCCCGTCGGCACAGGTCATTAACGGTAGTCTCCCGTCTGAACCCCTCCAAGACGATGCGGATCTTCTCTTCAGGGGTATACTTACGGCGGGTCGCTGCACGGACCTGACGCACGAAGCTTCGTGTCTCCTGGCTTCGCTCCTCAGCTTGGCTGGCCTGATCCTCTACCTGGGTCATCAATGACTCCTTTCACTTAGGGTTAATCTACCCCTCTGAAGGAGCCTCTACCACCCCCAACCTCTTCGGTTTTCTAGGCCTCAATAGTGTCCAATTGCGCTGACACCCTACATCTTTAAGAGCCAGTCCAGTGGCAGCCCAGGCCGAGCTGATTTGAGGCGGGGCTTCATCGCCGTAAACGGATGGAGGCTCTGGGTCTAATTGCTTAGCTACCATGAATGCTGATTCTAGACTTTGTCTCGTTTCATCGGTATAGCCCTGCGTCCATTTGAGTCTAAGAGCTCTTGCAGCAGCGACATGTATGTATACCATGCGCTCTGGGAAACGGGTGAAAGGATCTTCGTCTGGGAGGTAATCAACACGGCTGCGCCGCTCAAATTCTGCGAGTTTCTCTAACAATGCGTGCTCGAGTTCGATGGGGAACGGTGGGACATCTTTAGATTCGTAACGTTTATCGGAAAAGGAAAAAAGAGAGGGCTGTGTCACCTCCCAGAACAGCTTGATGGCGCGTTCCAGCAGGTCAGAATCACCTATGTCGAAGTCGGCAACCGCGACCACGTCGTTGCGGATCTCCGTGTAGCTCAAGTATTCTGTGAATAAGGCCGCGAACGCAGCCATTCCATCTTCTTCAGCGCACATTTTCTGAGCCTCTGATTCGTAGCGGTCTCGATGCTCGCGGTGTTGCTAAGTCAAGCTTTCCCAGGCCCTCCGCTTTTCTTCGTCGCGGGCTCGGCATGCGGCTGCCTTCTCTAGCACCGTCTTCGCCCACTCATCCACCGGAACGTCGATCATCCTCCCCGCGAAGGGCACTGCGGCGGTTCCCGCGGCGATTGCCTGGGCAAATGTCTCCCGCACCTGGGTGTTGTAATCTACCAGTTTGGCCGAGGGGGTGAAGGCGGTGTTCACCGGCTCAACCCAGGAAAGGTGCGGGCAGATAACTCCCTTGGAGCCGAGGTTCTTCCCCACTTCCGCCAACCTCAGAAGCTCATCCCAGGAGATCACTCCTGGTATTGAGCCAAGGGGATAGCCTATGTCCAGTGGCTGGACACCGGCGGCTATGGCCTCCACGACCACGCGACCCCGGGCGTATGCGAATGGATCGTGCTCTCGCGAGGGGACGATGCCCAGGTCCGCGCACAGGTCCCGTTCGCCCAGCGCCACCTGCTTGACTCGTGGCGACGCGGCGATGACCTCCCGGATGTTCCAGACGGCCAGTGCCGACTCGAGGAGGACTATGATCTCCAGGGAGCCGGCCTCCATTTCTCGCACCTGCTCCATCTCGGCCAGCATCTCCGACGCCGAGGCGACGTCTGAGGCGGTCTCGGCCTTACTTAACATAATTCCCCGGAGCCCCGGCCAGACAGAGGCTTCGATGTCGGCGTAGAGGTATAGTTTGTTGACCCGCACGAATACCTCTGCCACGCCCCGCCCCGCCGGCCCGATGGCGTCCTTCACCAAGCTACGGGCCTCATCCTTTCTGTGGGCGGCGACCCCATCCTCCAGGTCCAGGGTGATAGCGTCGGGTAGGCGGAGCCACGGGTCATTCGGTCGCTCATCGTCGAGAGGAGGCCCGGGCGGGGCGATTTCACCATCCAGAGACCAGGTGGCCAGTGGAGAGTATCTCACCGACGTGATCGGCACTAAAAGGTTGGAACGGCGTATCAATTCCGTCATAGACGCTCAGAAACCACCCTGAAGCTCAGAGGTCGGCGCTCTCAGCAGCCTGGGTGCGGGCTACTGCCTCGGCCTTCGCTTTGTCTCTTTCAGCGCAGAGCTGGGCCCAGTCGAGTAGCTCCGCGGCCCTGCACGCCTCATAGCCATCGATGACCTGCCCATCCACATCCTCCCACACTCTGCCTGCGGCCTGGAGCTCCCCGTACCGCTCCAACACCCACCGAGCGTGTTCCACCTCTTGGGCCGTCGGGGTGAATCCCCTTATCTGGGGCTCAACCACGTTGGGGTGTAATCCACTGCCGTGGCGAAATCCGCACTTGCGTGCGGCGTCGGCCTCCCGGAACGCCTGCTCAGAGTCGCTGACGCTGCCTCGGGTATCGGGAATATAGGGCGCTCCCAGGAGTTCCTTGCCCAGCACGCGGGCGGCCAGCTCCATCTCGCCACGACCGTACACGAACTGGTCGAGCCCCACGAACATCTCCGCGCCCAGGTCCCTGGTCATGTCGTATCCACTGCCGCCCCCGAACTCCTTTATTCGGGGGCTGGCGCCGGCGATTTCGTACGCGTTCGTCACGCCCCTGGCCGTCTCGAGGGCTGTTCCGATCTCGATGGTGCCGGGGCGTATCCCCCGCTCTCGCTCAAGTCGGGTAATGATCTGGTCGAGCTTCTCTATCTCCTCCGCAGTTTCCGTCTTTGGGTAGTTGACCCGTTTGAGCCCAGGCCACACTACTGCCTCCAGGTCGGCTTGAACATAGCCGTGATTGATCCGGATGAACACCTCAGCCCCTCCCTTGGACACTGTTCCGATGGCGTCCTTCACCAGCGTGCGGGCGTGGGGCTTCTTCCACTCAGGGACCGAGTCCTCCAAGTCTAGGTTGATGTAGTCGCATCCCCGGGTCCAGGCCTTGTCGACGAACCGCTCCGTGTTGACCGGCATGGTAAGCCCGGAGCGACGCACCGCTCGCCTGGTCACGGCGAAGCCCCCTGCTCAAGCAGCTCCTCCTGGGCTTTTGACACCGCCCGGGACTTCTCCTCGTCCCGGGCAGCGCAGGCGCCGGCGAACTCGATCAGCTTGCGGGCGGCCCTGGCGGCGGGCAGGTCTACGATCCTGCCGCCCATGCTCATGACTGTCTCCCCGGCCGCCTCCCTCTTGGCGAAGGCATCGGCGAGGTGGCGGGCCTCGCCGATCGCGTCCTCTCCGGGACTGAACCCCCGATTTAGCTGCTCTACCTGGTCCCCCCGGATGCACATCGAGCCTTTGAATCCGATATGACTTCCCCTGATTGCGGCCTGGTATGTGTCCTCAGGACTGGCCAGCAAGCCCCGCGCCGGGGCGCGCCACCAGGCGCCCAGGGGGACGATTCCACAGGCGTTCGCTATGGTAATCATTCGCTGCATCAGGTAGGTCATGAGATGGATCTCTCCCGAGGGTTCTGGGCGAAGGTCCATCATCAGGTCTGCCCTGCCCAGCGTTATTCCCCAAATGCGGGGACAGGAGCGCGCGATATCCATGGCATAAAAGTTTCCCTTGTCGGTCTCCAGGGAGGCCACAATCTGGAGTCTCCCGGGAGGCAGCCCCCTCTCGTCTTCCATCGCCGAGAGCAGGTCGTCGGCCTCGGCCACCTCCTGAGCGGATTCCAGTCTGGGTATGATGATCCCGTCAAGGCCCGGCCAGGCGCAGGCCCTAAGATCGGCGTATAAGAGCTCTTTGTCCACCTGGACGAAGACGTGGGCGCCGCCGCGCCTGACGTCCGCGATCGCCTCCCTCGCACGCTCCCTTGCAGGGGGCTTGTCCACCTCAGCTACGAGCTCTGCTAGGTCCAGCACTAAGACGTCTGCGTCAACCGTCCAGGCCTGGGAGATCTGGTTCTCGTCGGAGAGGGGCACCAAGAGCCAGGAACGGCGGACGGTGTCTTGCATGTCGATCAAGGACGGGGCTCCTGCGGAGAGTGGCTCGGGCGAAGGGACCCTACTGGCAATTCTTTTCTTGTGCCGGCTTGGAGACTGGCTCACCCTTCGAGCGTGGGGACATTATAGCACAGGCACTGCGAAACCCATGGGGCTGGGTGCGAACTGACGTGTGACCGGCAAGGAAGGTTGTGGGACCAGGTAGCAGGGGTGCCTGGCTGGTCGCTTACAGCACCACTAAGGACGAATACGGCGCCACAAGCCCTCGAGGGAACGACATTCTCTCACGTGGGGACTTCCATGCCCAGCGCGAAGGCGATGGCCCGGTTGACCCGGATCATCTTCTCCCTCGAGAGAGAGGCAATGGATTGCTCCAGGATGCCTTTAGGGATCGTGAGAATGTTGTCCAGGTTGACCACGCACTCGGTCGGCATTCCGTCGCTCTGGTCTAACGGCACCTCTACAGGTATTCCTCGGATGGTGCGGGTAATGGCGGACACCGTCACCGACGTGCGTACTCGGTAGGCGCTGTTACGGGAGAGGAGGAGTACCGGGCGCCTTCCCACTGGAGCCGGCAGGTTGGCCCACCACACCTCGCCCCTCAGCACTTACCAACTCTCCCTGGACAGTACCTCACCGGTAACCGAAGCCTGGGCTTCGGCAAGGGCCGGATCCTCTGGACGGCGCCTATAACCCTCCTGGTAGGACCGGTCTAGCTGCACCTGCTCAAGCCGCTCCAAATAACGTTGGCACGCTTCCCGGATGATCTCCGAGCGAGAGCGACCCTCGGCCCTGGACAGGTCGTCCAGTGCTTCCAGCAACTCATCCCCTATAGGGACCTGTATTACTTTCTT
Source organism: Dehalococcoidia bacterium (assembly GCA_965226805.1). Classification (GTDB taxonomy): domain Bacteria; phylum Chloroflexota; class Dehalococcoidia; order Lucifugimonadales; family JAGWBF01; genus CBDDDW01. The sequence goes on along the minus strand of CBDDDW010000020.1, from coordinate 68,919 downwards.
TGGCATCGAGAAACTCTCCACAATATATTCCACACTATCTTACACAATATTAGTGGATTTGGGAACCTCCCTTCAAGTACCAAGCCTTGGTGGGCCACCGCTGATATAATTGGGGTGCCGCGCCGAAGGCTGGGCCATGTGTGGCTACGGCGTGTCCAAAATCTGACCTGATTCTGCCTGGTTGAGAGAAGGGTACATGGAAACCCTCCCTGACGAGAATCTGCTGGTTGACATAGAGGCCGAGGCTGCCGAGATGACAAGGCATGCCGGCGAGATACTCTTGGGCCACTTCGGCACAGATATTGAAGTGGAGTACAAGGACGAGAAGAAACAGCGAGACCCTGTTACTAAGGCGGACACCGAGAGCCAGGAGTACCTGTGTAGCTCTATCTCGCGCTCCTTTCCGGACCACGGCATCGTCGGCGAGGAGGGACCGAAAGAGGAAGATGAGCCAGTCAAAGACTTCTTGTGGGTACTGGACCCACTGGACGGCACCACCAACTTCATCAACGGCCTGCCTATATACGCCGTATCCGTCGGCGTGCTGCACCGGGGAACTCCCGTAGCTGGGGCGATCTTCATTCCCTGGCCCGGGGGGAATGGGGGTGTTGTGCTGCATGCGCGGAAAGGCGGTGGGGCCTGGATGGACGGGGAGCGCATCTCGATAGTGCCGGAAGGTACGGGCTCAGAGGGCCCCGAGCCCAACCGCCTTGTGGGTCTGCCGGGCTCCTTCGGCGCCAGTTTCAAGATAGGAAAGGGCCTTCGACGGCGCGTAGGTGAGCCGAGAGTAACCGGAAGTATCGCCTATGAGCTGGCCATGGCTGCGCGAGAGGTATTCCAATACGTTGTGATTGGCGGGCCCAGAATATGGGACGTGGCAGCCGGGGTCCTCATAGTCGCCGAGGCCGGGGGCCTAGTAATGGTGAGGCCCAGGGGGGCCCGCCGCTGGGAGCCCTTAACGTGTCTTGGGCCCTCCTGGGAGCAGAGGAGGCCTACAGAGAAGGAGGTCCGCAGCTGGGTGGGATCTCTGATCGTCGGGAACAAGACTGCCGTCCCGGTGGTCGCCGCCAACCTTGGGAGGCGGATTTCCTTCTCCGCGCGCGTGGCCCGGCTCTTGCCCAGGCGGGCGAAAAGGGAGCGGTGAGCGCCCCTTAGTGGCTCCTGTCTCGCTCTCCTCCCGCGATGGACGCCATAACGTCCCTGCTGGTGATGGACTCCAGGAACGCACCAGTCTGCTCGTGGATCACGGGTATCGTGGAGAGGAATCTCTCGGCCATCCACTCCAGTACATCGTCCAAGGAGTCATCTGGGTTCACCGGCGGATAGTTGTGCTTGGCTAGTTCGCCGATAGACGTCATGTCCCATCTGGCTTTAGGGACCGACCGGAGGCTCCGAATGGAGAAGACGCCCGCAAACCGGCGGTCATCTCCGATGACCACGTAATCCCTCTGCTCCGGCACGATCCACTGCTCCATGAAGTCTGCGACCGAGAGGTCGGCCCTGGGGAACTGGCGGGACACGTCCAGGACATCCTCAACCTTGAGATTGTCCAGTGCGTACCTGCCGTAGGAGGGAGGTATGGCCGACGGCATCGTGGGATCTTTGGCCTCCTTGGCGCGTTTCACGGCTGAGTTTATTACCAAGGGCGTGACGAAGATGTAGACCAGCATGATCATGGTGACCAGGGAGAAAAGCTCCTGGCTGATTGCGCCGGTCTCCAGGATGGCCAGCAGGAGCGCGATCTCCACCACGCCCTTCGCCATAACTCCGGAGGCGATGGCGAAGGGGTTGGTCAGGCGGGCAATTCGGGGCCCCAGCACGGCGCCGGCGCCTTTACCCATGACAGCCACCCCCACAATGGCGGCTATGTCCACTGCGGACAGCCCGGATAACGATGCTGTGAGGTGGAGGCCGGCAGAGGCAAAGAAGAGAGGAATAAACAGGCCGTTAGCGATGCTGCGTACACCAGGCATGACTTCGGCCCTCAGCCTGCGTGGCAGCCCCGAGAGGGGCGGTTCCAAACAGCAGCGCGCCCAGCGACATATGCATCCCGATCTCCTCCGCTCCGACCACGATCAGGAAAAGCGCTCCTATCAGCACCCCGAAGGTGAGCTGCGTTGCCGTGACCCATCTCCTTAGCCGGATAACGAGGGGCGGAAACACGTGGCAGGCCAGGAGCCACGCGATGATAGCGAATCCAGCTATCTGGCCCAGCAACCTTGGGATGGTCCACAGGCTGAACTTCCCGGGGTCCTCAAGGTCCTGCAGGGCGAAGCCGACCAACAGCAGGCCCACCAGCTCCACCACCGCTACTATAGTGAAGATCTCCAGCCCCAAGGGCTCCTTCAGATGGTTCATGTCGCTCAGTACCTTTGCGGCAACACCGAGGCTGGAGAGGGAGATAACGCCGGAGAGAGCTATTGCGGCGGGAGTCGACAAGTCGAGAATGTAGAGAGTTACCGGCAGGCTGGCAGCCATGGGTACCAGGAGGCCGATGGCTGCCGCCAAGAAGAATCTGCCTCGGAGGGTTTCGGCAAACCCGGAGATGTCCACTTCCTCCACGCCTACGAGGAAGAACAGGAACACAATCCCTACCCCGAAGAATATGCTGAGCTCCTCGCTGGGCTCCACCAGACCCAGCACGGGGCCGAAGATGATGCCAGCCAGGACATAGGCTGCCATCGCGTTCAAGTGCAGGCGGAGGGCGATTCCCTCCCCCACCTTGGCGGCGACAATCAGCAACCCTATGGAGAGGAGCGCTTCTTCCATCCGCCATTCCCCTTACGTGACAGGGAGTTCCGGTGGCGCCGCATCCGTAGCTAGCCTGCCGGCTCGGGCTCCCAGCCCCATGGATGGGGGCCCCACTCGGGCTCGAACACCTGACCCGCTTTCACAGTCAACGCCGGTACTACGGCCTTGTCAACCCGAAGGCTATCTCCAAAGGAATCGTGCACCACCCAATCTCCATCGTTGATCTGCAACACAGAAATGTCCGCCTGTCTGCCCACTACCAGGCTGCCCAGTCGATTCTCTTCCCCAATGGCCTTCGCCGGATTGGTGGTGCTCATGGTGATCACCTGATCGAGAGAGAACCCCATTCCCAGGAAGCGGGTCATCATCTCGGCCATGCTGTGGACGATACGTAATCGCCCCGGGCTGCTGATATCCGAGCTGATACAGTGGGGCAGCAGTCCCTGGTCCAGGATTCGCCGGCCCACGTCCAGGCTGAAGCAGCACATCCCGTGGGCCGTGTCCAGCCAGACGCCCCTATCCGCCGCCTCCCGGGCCTCTGGTACAAGCTTGCCATTGGAGTCCAGCACCCCACCTGGCAGGGCGTTGAAGAAGTGGGTGACTATGTCACCCTCCTCCATGATGGGGAGAAGCTCCCGGATCACATTTGGATCGCATCGTTTCTCGGTGTCCCCGATGTGTACCATCAACCTTGTGCCGCTGTCCTTGGCCGCTCGCTTGGCTATCCTGACCATCTCCATGCCCAAAATCTCCAGGGCCGGAGACACCATCCGCGCCTTGATGCCCTTTATAAGGCCCTTGTGGCTGCTCGCCACTTTCAACGTCGCTTCCAGGTCTATGCTGCTTTCGGAGGTGATGTCGGGAAATGTGGAAAGCCCCGTCTGGCAGATATGGAGGAAAGCGAGAATCTCGGTATGGTTATCGGGGATGACGTACCTGGGGAAGCCTGCAAAGGTGGCGCATCCGGCGCTCCCTGCATCCACCAGCGTAGTGACGCCGGCCCGAACGCCGACCAGGTCTGGGTTGACGCTGTTCCAGGTGAATCCATCGTAGACGTGCACGTGAAGGTCGATTATCCCGGGGGTCACGATTTTCCCAGCCAGGTTGATTACCTTCGTGGCTTCCTCCCTCTCGATGGAGGCTGAGATCTCGGCGATCTTCCCGTCCGTTACCGCCACATCGTGAACGCCATGAAGCTTCTGGGAAGGATCGACGGTCGTTCCTCCCTTGAGCAGCAGGTCATACATTGGACAACCTCGCTAGATTAGAGTCAGAGAACCTGGATCACAAACCGGCCCGGACACCACATAAGGTATCATTACTGGGGGCGGAAGAAAAGCGGTACTTCGGCTGCCACGAGCTCAGGAGCGCCGATGCGGATGTACGTGTGCGTGAGCGCTGCAGGCGCTAGTACTTGCTTGCGCAAAAGCGCGGTACAAAAAGCCGCTCAGTGTGAGCGGGCCAACTACGATTTTCCTGTACGCGGACTTATGCGATTGAGTACTAGCCCACGACCTGCTCGGCCCTCAGCTGTTCCACTTGCTCGTCGGACATACCAAGGAGGCCGGTCAGTATCTCGTCTGTGTGCTCCCCGGGCGTTGGTGTAGGTCCAAACACCGCGGGAGTACGGCTGAAATGCCAGAAGTCCCCGGACACGTGGATCGACCCAGCGATGGGGTCCGGCACCTCGACCAGCGCCCGTCGCTCCCAGAGGAGGGGGTCAGTGGCCGCCTCGGCTATGCTGTTGATCGGTGCCACGGTAACGTCGTGCAGGGTAAAGTGGTCGATGGCCTCCTTCATCGTCATGTCAGCCAGGAGCTCTTGTACGGCCGAGTTGATGATGTCTCCGTTTTGAGTCCGTGCTTCTCTGTCGGCGAAACGCTCGTCCTCTATCCATTCCGGCTTGCCGAGGGCCCGGCACACCCGAGGCCACTGGTGCTGGTCCGGTACTGACAGGAGTACCCATCCTTCTTTACATGGGTGCCTGCCGGATGGGGGAATGCCGGTCCTCCCCTGCGCCCAGCGCTTGGGCTCCCCTCCCCCGCCCATATAGGCGGTGATGGGAATTTCGGTAAAGCTATACCCGGAGTCCGCCAGGCAAAGGTCCATGGACTGTCCTTCACCCGAATTATCGCGTTCGCGCAGGGCGGCCAGTGTGCCGATGGCCGCGTGGAGCGCGGTCGTTCTGTCTATGATAGGGACCCCAGTTTGTATTGGGGGCATACCATCGTCCCCGGTGACCGTCATGATGCCGGCGACTGCCTGGCCTATGGGATCGTATCCGATCTTCTCCCTGTAGGGTCCGAACTGGCCGTAGGCCGAGATGTTCACCATCACGATCCTGGGGTTTAATTCGCGGAGCACGTCGTACCCAAACCCCATCTTCTCGATGGTACCGGGCCGGAAGTTCTGAATAAACACGTCGGAGATCTTCACCAGTCGCTTGAGCAACTCCTTGGCCCCGTCCTTTCGCAGGTCCATGCAGATACTTCGCTTGCCGCTGTTGTACTGGACGAAGTAGGCGCTCTGTCCATTGGCAAAGGGGCTATGGGTACGGGTCTCCTCCCCTCCCAGCCGCTCGACCTTGATCACCTCGGCGCCCAGGCGGCCGAGCACCTGCGCGCACCTGGGCCCAGCCTGGTGCCGACCCAAGTCGAGTACCCTGATGCCATGCAACGGCGCGTTGCCGTTTTCCATGTTCGCTTGTCCTCTGACCACTCCGGCCCGTTTCGTTTTCCAGCAATTCTACGCTCGTTTCAACGCAAGGGCAAGAAAGCCCCTGGGGCTAGCCGTCCTTCCACTTTCAGGTACGCGCAGCGCCGCCTTTGTGCTACACTCGTGTATCATCTTTGCCTGGAGGTGGGAAGTGATTGACCTTATCATACGGGGCGGGCAAGTAGTCTCGCCCTTGGGTGTTGGAGGCTGGGACGTGGTGATACATGGCGAAAAGATCGTCGCCCTGGCCGAGAGGGAAACCTTCCCGGGCGAGGTTGGTCGCGTCATCGATGCGACAGGCAAAATCGTGGTGCCGGGTGGCATCGAGCCTCACGCCCACGTTGCTCAGCCGATCTTTGGGTTTCCCGGAGTGGAGACGGCGCCCCCGGAGCAGGTGAGCCGTGCCTCCCTCTTCGGTGGTACGACGACCCTGACCGACTTTGGGATCCAGTATCCCGGCATCGATCTGTTCCAGTCCATAGACGAAAGGACTTCCCGGTGGAAGGGCAACTCCTACTGTGACTACTCCCACCATTTCATGCTTCTCGGGCAGATCGAGTCGAACATAATAGATCAGGTCGGGGAGGCCATCAAGTCCGGATACCCCACAATGAAGATATTCACCACGGACGCAAGGCCCACGTCCGAGTTCCGCGAGACCAGCCGCGAGCACGTCCGCCGGCTGGTGGGCATGGGCTACCTGTCGGGGCTGATGGAGAAGCTCGCCGCCAATGGTGGACTCGTGCTTGTACACGCGGAAGACGACGACGTGGTCCAGTACATGTACAACAAGCTCCGGGAAGAGGAACGCACCGAGCCCCACCTAGTTCACGAGGTACACAACAACATGTCCGAGGACCTGTCCTTCCGGCGGGTGATAAACGTGGCGGAATGGAGTGAGGCAGCCGCCTACTTCGTCCACGTCAGTGCGGCCGAGGGCGTAAATGCTATACGGGAGGGCAGGAGCAAGGGCCTGCCTATCTATGGGGAAACCCTGCACAACTACGTCTGCTTTACCTCCGAGGACTACAAGAGGCCCGACGGCATGAAGTATCACACCTACCCCTCCCTCAAATCGGAGCAGGACAGGCTGACCCTGTGGGACGGGCTGGTCAAGGGCGGCCTGAGCAGCATGGCGACGGACGAATACTGCACTGACTTCAAGACGAAGATGACCGGCAAGACCGTCTTCGACGTCACCGGCGGCCACAACGGTGCGGAAACCCGGATGGGCATAACCTACAGCGAGGGGGTCGGCCGGATGCGTATGTCCTTACAGCGGTTCGTGGACGTAACGTCGGGCAACGCGGCACGGATAATGGGCTATTACCCGCGCAAGGGCGCCATCTCCCCCGGCAGCGACGCCGACATCGTGCTTATAGACCCTTCCTTTCGCAAGGCGCTCTCCATGGACGATCTCCACATAGGGGACTACAGCATTTGGGAAGGATGGGAGGTCCAGGGATGGCCCACCACTACCATCCTGCGCGGCAAGGTAATGGTGGAGGACGGTCAGTTCTTCGGCAAATTGGGAGACGGCCAGTTCATCGCGAGGAAAATCGACTCATCGATACTCAACGGGCCGGCGTGCTAGCTGCCCAGTCAAATTAAAGCTGATTTAAATGTTATTCTGAGTCCGACAAAGGCGGACGAAGAATCCGAGGTGGCCGGGGGTTACACCCTCCCCAGATTCTTCGGTCGTCCGCTCCCTCAGAATGACATGCTTTCGAAATCTTGTTGACTATGTAAAGGCGCGTCTCGACCTCTCTCCCTGAGAGCCTAGATACGAAGGAGCGCTGACGGAAATGACCGTGATATGACATCAGATGTGAGAGGTGATATTCCCAAGGCGTATAACCCCGCCGACGTGGAGGGGCGGATCTATAGCTTCTGGGTCGACAAGGGCTACTTCACGCCCAGAATCGACCCCAACAAGCGGCCCTTCGTGGTCATCATGCCTCCACCCAACGTGACCGGGGAGCTGCACCTGGGGCATGCTCTCACAGCGGCGATAGAGGACGTGCTGTGTCGCTGGCACCGTATGATGGGTGACGCCACACTCTGGCTCCCGGGTAAGGACCACGCTGGGATCGCCACCCAATGGGTGGTGGAGCAGCAGCTGGCCAGGGAAGGGACGAACCGGCAGGAGCTGGGCAGAGAGAAGTTCCTGGAGCGAGTGTGGGAATGGGTGGGGAAGTATGGGCACACCATCGACGAGCAGCACAAGCGCCTCGGCGCGTCCTGCGACTGGTCGCGCCTGCGTTTCACCCTGGATCCCGGCCCCAGTAAGGCGGTGCGTACCACTTTCGTTAACCTTTACAAGAAGGGCCTCATTTACAGGGGGGAGCGGATCATCAACTGGTGTCCCCGCTGCAACACTGCCCTCTCGGACCTAGAGGTCGAACACGAGGAGCTGGAGGGAGCGCTTTACTACATCCGCTACCCCCTGGCTGAGGGAGGGGGCCATATCACCGTAGCGACCACACGGCCCGAGACCATGCTGGGGGATACCGGCGTCGCCGTCCACCCCGACGACCCTCGCTATCATGCGTATCTGGGTCATAAGGCTGTCTTGCCCATAATCGGCCGGGAGATTCTTGTTGTGGCCGACGAGGCGATCAGCCCCGAGTTCGGTACGGGCGCCCTCAAGGTGACCCCCGGACACGATCCCACCGACTTCGAGATCGGCCAGCGCCACGACCTGCCTGTGGTAACGGTTATCGGGCTGGACGGAACCATGACGGGGGAAGCGGGCCCCTACGTCGGCCAGGAGCGGTTCCACTGCCGCAAAGGGGTGGTCGCTCAGCTGGAGCGAGAAGGGCTGCTGGAGAAGGTCGAGCCCCACCGGCATTCGGTGGGCCACTGCCAGCGCTGCAAGACGGTGGTGGAGCCTCTTGTGAGCGTGCAGTGGTTCATGAATGTGGGCCGTCACGACGACCCGGATTCCATCGCGGGCCGGGCCTGCGCGGCCGTTGTCGAAGGGCGGATCCGTATAGTCCCCGAGAGGTTCTCGCGCGCATATCTCAACTGGCTGGAGAATATTCGGGACTGGTGCATCAGCCGCCAGCTCTGGTGGGGCCACCGCATACCTGTGTGGTACTGCGATGGCTGCAGTGGATTGACTGTGGAAGTTGACGACCCGTCCCGGTGCTCCCAGTGCGGCTCCGACCAACTCCAACAGGACCCCGACGTCCTGGACACCTGGTTCAGCTCGGCTCTGTGGCCCCACTCTACGATCGGCTGGCCCGACGACACCGATGACATGGCGTACTTCTACCCCAAGAAGGGATACAACCCAGCCATCGAGGGTCACGACTCTTTCGTCATGGAGACGGGCTACGACATCCTCTTCTTTTGGGTGGCCAGAATGATAATGATGGGCCTGGAGAACACGGGAAGAGAGCCGTTTCATACCGTGTTCCTTCATGGCCTGATCCGGGACACTCAGGGTGTCAAGATGAGCAAGACCAAGGGTAACGTGCTGGACCCTATCCAGGTGATCGAGCAATTCGGCACTGATGCCCTGCGGTTCGCCTTGACGACGGGTACGGCTCCCGGCAACGATCTACGCCTGGGAGAGTCGAAGCTGGAATCCAGCCGCAACTTTGCCAACAAGCTGTGGAACGCGGCCCGCTTCGTAATGGCCAGCTTGAAGAGCGCCGACGCCGCGTCCCTGTCGGGATGGTACGATCTGCCCGAGCTAAAGCACCGCCAGGACAGGTGGCTCCTTGATCGTCTGAACCTGGCGATCGGTTCGGTCAACCACTATCTCAGGGAGTATGAGATTGGGGAGGCCCAGAGGACGATCTACGAGTTCCTCTGGGGAGAGTTCTGCGACTGGTATATAGAGATGGCCAAGGTGAGGCTGAGGGCAGGTGACTCAGAACCTCTGAGAGTGCTGGCGCACGTGCTGGAGCGTACTCTCCGCCTCCTGCACCCCTTTATGCCATTTATCACCGAGGAGATTTGGCAGAACCTTCTGGGCCTGCTGCCAAAGGAAGGGGACCCTTCAGCACTCTCCTTGCCCGAATCCATAATGGTGGCGCCATACCCGGAGGCGGATGTGGGCCGCGCCGACCCCCAGGCCGAGCAGGAAATGCGAAGCTTGATTCTCTTGATACGGGCCATCAGGAACGCCCGGGCCCAGCTCCGTATTCCTTCCAGTCAGAATCTCGAGGCGCTGGTCGACGCTGACGGACTGAAAACAGCGGTGGAAGAGGAGTCTCCGGCGATCTGCGCTCTGGCCAGGGTTAGCCCGCTGCGCATTCTCGGTGGTCCAGGAGACCAGCCACCTCCTGGACAAACGATAAACCTTGTGGTCGACCCGCTGGTGGTGAAGCTGCCCATCGCCGGGCTGTTGGACGTCTCGGCGGAGAGGTCACGACTTCAAAAAGAGCTGGGGGAGTGCCAAGCGGGTCTGGAGCGAGTCTCCGGGCTTCTGGCCAATCAGGATTTCCTCTCCAGGGCTCCGGACGAGGTGGTTGAGAGGGAGCAGGAGCGGCTTACGACCCTCGAAGAACGTCGAGGGCGACTCGAGGAGGTCCTTTCTCAGCTACCCTTATGAGGGCGGTGACGGCCGTCGAGGGTTAACATCTTCCAGGTGTCTGCGTGAGTAACGGGGGTAGGGCTAAGAGCGAAGGAATCGGCCTGGCCCCTCAGGCTGGCGAGCTTCTCCAGGCCCTTGTGGGTGTCACTGCCCACCCTCGCCGGGTCCCAGAACTTGACCCGCATCTTGAACAGCCAGTAGGTGAACTCCTTAAGCTCGGTTAGTCCCACAGACTCTGGCGCTCCCCATCCCTTGTATTCGGCGAACTCCTGCAAGAGCTGGGTGCGGCTTTTCTCATAGATCCTTCTGAAGGCCTCTTCCACCAGGTCCTCACTGTCGGCGAACCCCTTTGCCCGATGCTGCTTGCGAACCTCCTCCTCCACCGCCAGCTGAAGGGCCTCCTCCACGACCACTCCGTACCAATAGTTCAGCACAGCCTGGTGCTTGTTGAAGCCCACCACCGCTTGAAATTCCTGTGGGCTGACCTTGGCGGGGAGCCTTCCGTGGAAGATCAGCGCTTCTTTCTCCTCGGGAGGGATAATCCCGTCCAGCTCGAGGCAGAGGCGCTCCGCCAATAGTAGCCAGTCAAAGGCCTCGCCCGAGAGCAGGTACTGGTAGCATCTCCCGTGCAGCTCTTCCGAGGTTGCCGTCCACTTCCCCACGGCCTCAAGAAGCGCCATGTGCCATTGCACACCGGACAGCACGGCGTCCTTCATGTGCCGGAAAATCGCAGTGGCATCCTCCTGCGCCAGAGCCTCCGACACATTTTCCGTCTCAATCGAGGGGGGGTGGGGCTTCATTTTAAATTGGCTCTGGGTCATCAGGGGCTCTCACTGTCAGCTGCGCTGCCGTCCTTGGAGCGTACGTAGCGTATGTGTCGCAGGATGTTCTCGGCGGTCTTCTCTCCCAGTCCGGGCAGCTCGGCTAACCGCCCGTTCAGAATTGACCTCTCCAGATCGTCAATCGACGTGGCGCCCAGTTCCTTTGCAAGAAATTTAGCGGTCTTGGGCCCTACGCCGGGCACTTTCACCAGGGCCAAAACGCCTTCAGGGAGCTCTGATTTCAGCTGTTCGTAGGCCTCGACCCGGCCGGTGCTAATCATCTCTCGGATCTTCTTGTTGATGGCGTCGCCGATTCCTGGAATGGCTTTCAGGTCCATCTCGTCCTGCACGGCGTCCTCCAGAGTAAAGGACAGGCGCTCAATGGTACGCGCCGCCAGTTGGTAGGCCCGTATCTTGAATATTGCATCACCCTGTATCTCCAGAAGGGTAGCCATATTGTCAAACAGCTCGGCAATTTCGGCGTTGGAGGCAGGCATTTTAGCGATTCCTGTCAAATCAGACCTATCGATAGGGGGACGAAATCATCCGGCGCCGCCGTGGCACCGTTTGTATTTCTTGCCGCTGCCGCAGGGACACGGCTCGTTTCTTCCTACTTTTCGGGCGCCGACGGCCACAGCCTCCCTCTGGCGGCCCGAGGCGGTCGCCATCCTGCTGCCGTTGGACCCGGAGTCAGCCTGCCTGCTCGCCCGCGCGGGGGAGAGCGCAGCCTGGTAGACGCCGTGGACCACATCATGCTGAATACGGTCCAGCAAGGTCTGGAACAAGCGGCTGCCCTCGGTTCGGTACATAACGAGGGGGTCTCTCTGGCCAAAGGCGTGGAGACCGATTCCTTGGCGTAGGTTGTCCATCGTTGTCAGATGCTGGACCCAGTACACGTCGACGGCCCGGAGCATCAGCAATCGCTCCAGAGTCCGCATGTTCTCGGCTCCCATCTGAAGCTCTCGCGTCTCGTAGAGCTCGTCCGCGTGCTCTATGAGCCTATCTGCAATCTCATCCCGTTTCATTAGGGAAAGAGTTTCTTCGGTATTCAGGTGTTCCGGTGGAGTAAAGATAGTGCCCAGAGTGTCGAGGAATCCCTTGATGTCCCGGTGTGCTTCTTCTTTTTTCGGGATGTGTCCGGAGGTGATGGAGATGATCTCCTTGTGGATCAAAGCGCGGATGCTTTCCTTCAGGTCGGAACCCGTCAGCGCTTTCCGTCTCTCGGTATAAATGGTCCGGCGCTGGTGGTTGAGCACGTCGTCGTAGTCCAGTAGCTGTTTCCTTATCTCGAAGTGATGGCCTTCAACCTTCACCTGGGCGCCCTCGATGGACTTTGTGACGATGCGGTTCTCGATGGGGGTATTGTCGTCCAACCCAACGAAGCTCATGATGCCCTTGATGCGGTCTCCACCGAAGCGGCGCATCAGATCGTCTTCGAGAGAGGCGTAGAAGCGGGAGCCGCCCGGGTCGCCCTGGCGGCCGCTCCGGCCACGGAGCTGATTGTCTATCCTGCGGGCCTCGTGGTGCTCGGTTCCGATGATGCGGAGCCCGCCGAGCGCGATTACCTTGTCATGGTCCTGCTGCCACTGCTCGGGTGAGATATCGGTTCCGGCCGGGTTCCCTCCTAGAATTATGTCCGTACCTCGGCCTGCCATGTTGGTGGCCACCGTGACCGAGGAAGGCCTGCCCGCCTGGGCAATTATCTGGGCTTCCCGTTCGTGGTGTTTGGCGTTCAGCACCTCGTGGGGTATCCCGGACCTCTTGAGGACGTCGCTCAGCTTCTCCGAGCTCTCGATGGAGGTGGTGCCCACGAGGACGGGGCAGCCGTCTTCGTAATGCCCCTGGATCTCCCGGGCTACGGCGTTCCACTTGCCTTCCTCGGTCTTGTAGATCAGGTCGGTCAGCTCTTCGCGGATCATGGGCTGGTTGGTGGGGATGGGTAGCACCTCCAGCTTGTAGATCTTGAAGAATTCCTCGCCCTCGGTGCTGGCGGTGCCGGTCATGCCTGCCAGCTTTTCATACATCCGGAAGTAGTTCTGAAGGGTGATCGTGGCGTAGGTAATGCTCTCCCTTTGAACTTTGACCCCTTCCTTGGCCTCTACCGCCTGGTGCAGACCGTCCGACCAGCGGCGGCCAAACTGTAGACGGCCCGTGAACTCGTCCACGATCACTACTTGGCCGTCGCGCACCACGTATTCTTTGTCTCGCTTTCTGAGGAGGCTGGCCGTCAGGGCGTTTTCTATGTAATGGACCAGATGATAATTCTCGGGATCGTATAGGTTGCCAACCTTTGCCCACTTCTCCATGTTGTAGATTCCCGATTGGGTCAGGCTAACCGTGCGGGTCCGGTCGTCGATCGTGTAGTCTTCCTCCGTCAGCCGAGGCACGATACGGGCGAAGGTGTAGTACAGCTGTACCGGCTCCTCGGCGGGTCCGCTAATAATGAGGGGCGTTCGAGCCTCGTCAATCAGGATGTTGTCTACCTCGTCAACGATGGCGTAGTGAAGCTCTCGTTGCACAAGCATCTCCGGATCCACCACCATGTTGTCACGGAGGTAATCGAACCCGAACTCGTTGTTCGTGCCGAAGGTGATGTCGGCACTGTAAGCCTCCCGCCTGGTTATAGGGCGCATGGATTCGAGACCTGGCCCTGCGCCTTCCCAGGAGGGGTCGTACATGTAGGAGATGTCGTGCTGCAGACAAGCTACAGACAGGCCGAGTATGTGATAGATTGGGCCCATCCAGGCTGTGTCGCGTTTGGCGAGGTAGTCGTTCACCGTTATAATGTGCACGCCCCGGCCTGTGAGAGCGTTGAGGTACACGGGAAGAGTCGCTACTAGGGTTTTGCCTTCCCCAGTCTTCATCTCGGCGATCTTCCCCTCGTGCAGGACGATGCCACCCATCAGCTGAACGTCGTAATGGCGCTGGCCAAGTGTGCGTTTGGCTGCTTCCCTGACTACCGAGAAAGCCTCGGGAAGCAGTTCGTCCAGATCCTCTCCATCCCTCAGGTTCTCCCTCAACTCCTCAGTTTTGGCCAGGAGGTGGGATTCCGGCGCCCCATCCAACTCTGGCTCCAAGGAGTTGATCTCGTCTACCCAAGGTTTGAACTTCTTGGCGAGCCTGTCCCCAGAGTCGCCCATGATCTTGCTGAGAATCTTTACCATCGCATATCCCGCCTATAAACCGTGCCCCTTCTTTACTCGAACATCTCGCCGACGGACATGCCCTCGTGTATTCTCCGGATGGCTTCGCCGAGCAAAGGAGCCACCGAAAGCACCGTGATGGTGCCGTTGCGTTTTAATTCAGAGATTGGGATTGTGTCTGTGACCACGAGCTCCGTGAGTGGGCTGCCGGCCACCCTGCTCGATGCATCTCCGGACAGAACGCCATGGGTGACGCAAGCGTACACCTCCTTGACGCCCCGCTCCCTCAGCGCGTCCACGGCCGACAGCATGGAGCCGCCTGAGTCCACTTCGTCGTCAAACGTCAGGGCGGTCTTCCCCTCTACGTCACCGATAATGTTGAGGGTCTCGGCTTGGTCTTCATTGCCGATGCGGCGTTTCTCGACAATCGCCAGGGGAGCGTTGAGCCTCTCCGCCATGTCGCGGGCCCGTTTGCTTATGCCAATATCCACCGCCACCACCACGAGGTTTTCCAACGCTTTGTCCTGGAAATACCGGCCGAGGATTGTCATGGCGGTAAGCTCGTCCACGGGGATGTTGAAGAAACCCTGAATCTGTCCTGCGTGGAGGTCAATAGTGAGCAGACGCTCAGCTCCAGCGGCGGTGATCAAGTCCGCGACCAGGCGAGCCGTAATGGGGACCCGCGGCTGGTCCTTCTTGTCGGTCCGACCGTAGCCGTAATATGGAACCACCGCCGTCACCCGGCCCGCCGAGGCCCGCTTGGCCGCGTCGATCATTATAAGCAGTTCCATGAGACTGTCGTTCACGGGGGTGCAGATGGGTTGAATGATGAATACGTCTCGCTGGCGAATGTTCTCAAGGATGCGAACGAAAGTATTGTCGTTGGTGAACTTGAATACTTCGGCGCGGCCTACGGGCATGTTGAGATAGTCGCACACGCTGCGAGCAAGCTGGCGATGGGCATTACCGCTAAACACCTTCAGTTCATCGAAAGGACCCATTATCTTCCCCTAATGACAAGATTTTGCTTCTTGTTGAAGGCGCCCAAACCTAGTCGTGTGTCTGCCAAATGGGTTTACAATACGTCAGCGCTCGACGTGGCCCCCCGGTCTGCCTCCTCTCCCTATGGGAGAGGATTGAGGTGAGGGTGAGACCGGGGTTCGCGGGGAGGACCTCCTCATATCAGCATTGTAATGCTATATACGAGACACTAGACTAGTATCCCAAAGGCTTGCGATCCCGGCTATCGTCTGCTAGCCGGATTGGGACTTCCAGGAGAATTATAGCACAGCTACAACGACACGCGAAAGGAACACGGTTCTCGATAGGCGGGATATCGCGCGGGCTTCTTCCCATGGATTGCCATATTTGATATACTGCCCAAGGTTTGTCCTCTAGATAGCTCCAAGGCGTCCATTCAGGCATTACTCTGAGGGCGGCGCATGGGTAGCGCAGTGTCGCGATTCGCGCCGGACGGTAACCTGACTCGGACTATTGACCCGAACGGAGGGGGAAATGCCAGGTTACGCCGTGGTAGGCGGCCAATGGGGGGATGAAGGCAAGGGGAAGGTCGTAGACTACCTGGCCGAGCGTGCCGACTGTGTGGTCAGGTACGCTGGGGGTAACAACGCCGGCCATACCGTGGTCAACGAGAACGGGGAATTCAGCCTCCATCTGGTTCCATCGGGCATTTTCTGGGCTCAAGCCACCTGCATTATCGGCAACGGCGTCGTAGTGGACCCGGACGTGCTTCTCCGAGAGATCGAAGGTCTGGAATCCAGAGGCGTGGATACCAGCCGCCTTTACGTCAGTGAGCGGGCCCATCTAATCATGCCCTATCACGTTCTGCTGGACCGGCTGGAAGAGAAGTCCAGGGGTTCGGGCGCCATCGGCACCACCCAAAGTGGGGTCGGGCCCGCGTACATGGACAAGACTGGCCGGGTTGGAATACGGGCGGGGGAGCTCCTCGAGCCAGATCGCCTGCGCACGCGACTGAAGCAGGTGGTCGAGTCCAAGAACACGATGATCACCAAGATTTACGGCGAGGCCCCCGTATCTCTGGATGAGCTGTACGAGAAGTGCGTCGAGTGGGGCCGCCGGCTCGAACCCCATTTGGGATACACCGAGGTTATGATCCACGACACCCTGGCAAAAGGGGGCAAGGTCCTGCTGGAAGGTGCTCAGGGGACAATGCTGGACCTGGACCATGGGACCTACCCATACGTCACTTCCTCCTCGCCGTCTGTCGGAGGGGCGTGTACGGGCCTGGGCCTCGGCCCCCGTGACATCGTCAGCAGCACTGGTGTCTTCAAGGCCTACTCTACGAGGGTGGGTGGTGGGCCGCTGACCACCGAGATGGACGACGCCACCGGCGACGCCCTCAGAGAAAGAGCCTGGGAATATGGCACTACCACAGGAAGGGCCAGGCGCATCGGCTGGTTCGACGCCGTGGCCGGACGGTACAGCGGCCTCATCAATGGCTTCACGTCTTTGGTGCTGACCCGGCTGGACGTGCTGGACGGCTTTCCATCGTTGAAGATGTGTGTCGGTTACAAGGTAGGCGACGAAGCCGTCGAACATTTCCCCGCGAGCATCGCTAAGCTGGAGATGTGTGAGCCGATATATGAGGAGATGCCCGGTTGGGACCAGCCTACGGCCAGCGCTACGGATATCTCGCAGCTTCCCAAGGAGGCCGTAGCCTACGTCAGGCGCATCGAGGAGCTGGTGGGGTGCCCCATCCACATAATCTCGACGGGCCCTCAGCGCTGGGAGACGATCCTGGTAGAGCTGATTCTCTAAGGTCCCAAACGCCAGGACTCTAGCCCGGAATCGGTAGGTCAATCTCGTAGCGGTCCAGGACTTCGTTGATCTTCTGTGCCGACGCCGCGTCGGGTGGCACCAAAGGGAGCCTCGGGCTGCCAACATTGAAACCGACCCGGTTCAGTGAGTGCTTGACCGGAATCGGGTTGGAGACGATGAACAGCACCTTGAACAGGGCGTGGAGCCTGCGGTGCTCGGAAGCTGCCCTCTCAATGTCGCCCTCTAGCAAAAGGCCCATCATCTGCTTGATCTGGCTGCCTACCACGTGAGAAGCGACGCTGACCACCCCGTAGCCACCCATGGCCATGATGTAAAAGGTCTCGTTGTCGTTGCCGCTCCAGACCTTGAAGCCGTCCGGGGCCCCGTGAATGATGCAGGCGATCTGGTCCATGTCGCTGCCCGCCTCCTTCACCCCCACGATGTTGTCCACCTGGCCTAGGCGCAGGGTCGTCTCCGCTGCCATGTTCAAGCTCGTCCGGCTTGGGACGTTGTAGAGGATGCACGGGATGTGCACGGCCGAGGCGATCGCCTTGAAGTGCTGGTACAGGCCCTCCTGGGGAGGTTTGTTGTAGTATGGGACCACCAGCAGCAGGCCGTCCACTCCTTGCCTCTCGGCCTCTTTGCTCAGCTCTATGCTCTCCGCCGTGTTGTAGTTGGCCGTCCCGGCTATGACGGCGCCCCTATCCCCCAGGGCACCCTTGACCTCCGCGAAGAGGCGCAGCTTCTCCTCCGTGCTGAGGGAAGGGGATTCACCGGTGGTACCTGAGACGATCACGCCGTCGCTGCCCGAGTCCAGAAGGGCCTTGGCCAGGCGCTTGGCCTGCTCGTAGTCCACCTGTCCATCATTGTCAAAAGGAGTGACCATTGCAGTGATTAGCCTGCCTATGTCCGTCACAGCGTCCCCTCCTTGCTTGGCGTGTCTTGTGAGGTTCCTCAGATTCCGTCCAGCAGGGTGCTGAAAAACCCTTCCGACAATCCCCCGGGCCCCCTTCCCTTCGGCAGGCTCAGGACGGGCCTGGCCAGGAAGGGGGAAGAACTTCTATCTGAGGGACACCCTCAGACTCCAGGCAAAGGGGCTTCGCCCCTCTGCACTCCCGTTTTCACCAGCCTGCTAGAGGTGAGAATTCTGAGTCTGAATCCACGAACGACTTATCTATGATGGCTAAGTATTTCCCGATGTACCCGTCCCGGAATGACCCTTCATCAGACTCGTAAAAAGCGAGGTCCTTCTCGAATGATGATCCGGATGTACCATCAACCTTGTTCATCGAAACTGGACCCCATGGCGTAAGCATGTGTGGCTGGCCTGACGCAGTCTCGCTTGAGCACCTCTTCCGCGATCTGCATAGCGTTGAGGGCGGCCCCTTTTCTGAGGTTGTCTGACACCACCCACAGGGCCAGCCCGTTTGGATGGGACACGTCCTTTCGTATGCGTCCGACGTAGACGTCGTCGGCGCCCGCCACATCCGAGGGCATGGGGTACAGGCTCTCTCCCGGGTCGTCCAGCACCTTGACTCCGGGCATGCCGCGCAGGGCATCTCTGGCTTCCTCTGGAGTGACCGGGTCCGCAAGCTCTACGTGGAGGGCGGCGCTGTGGGATACGTATACCGGCACACGCACGCAGGTGGCGGACAAAGAGAGCTCGGGTTGGTGCATGATCTTGCGTGTCTCCCGCATCATCTTCTCTTCCTCCCTGGTGTATCCGTCCGGGAGGAAGCCGTCGATGCGGGGTATCACGTTGAAGCCGATCTGGTGGGGCAAGGATCGAGGGTTCGGCCGCCCTCCGTCCAGCAGGACACGGCTCTGTTCCTTGAGCTCTTTCATGGCCGCGCCTCCGGCACCTGAGACCGACTGATAGGTGTCCGCGATGATTCGAATAATGGGACTCAGACCTCGCAGCGCATGGGCCACCATCACCAGAGGGGTGGTGGAGCAGTTAGGGATGGATATGATTCCCTGGTGCCACTCTACGTCCTGGCCGTTGACCTCCGGCACAACCAGCGGCACCTCCGGCTCCATGCGGAAGTAGGAGCTGTCGTCGATAACCAGCGCCCCCGCCTGCACGGCCAGGGGCGCGAACTCCCCGCTCAGATTGCCGCTAGCTGAGATGAAGGCGATGTCGACACCGTTAAAGGAGTCTGGAGTGGTCTCCTCTACAATCAGATCCTGGCCCATGACTTTCAGTCGAGATCCTGCGGACCGGTGAGACGCAAGTAGCCTGATCTCGCTGGCGGGAAACCGTCGTTCCTCGAGGATTCTCAGGAACTCCCGGCCGACGGCGCCTGTGGCACCCACGACGGCTATGCTGACCTTTTCCATAGGTGGTGTGTTCCTTTACTTCAGGTCCAGGATGTTATCCAAGCCTACCACGAGGCCTTTGATATCCACAACCTTTCGTATCGCGCTCATCACCCCCGGCATATAGCAGTCTCGCCCTAGCGTGTCGTGCCGCAGGGAGAGTGTCTGGCCTGCCGCACCGAAGATGATCTCATGGTGGGCACTGCGGCCCGGCATCCGGACGCTGTGGATGCTTACGCCATTGTATTCCCCGCCTCGTGTGCCGGGTAGCGTCTCCTTCTGAGGGACATTCCGCTTGTACTCCCGGTCTGGAGCAATAGCCCTGGCCATTGCCAGGGCAGTGCCCGACGGGGCGTCTATTTTAGCCTCGTGGTGGGACTCTATTATGTCTACGTAGTCGAAGAAAGGGGCTGCCTGCTTGGCCAAGTGGAGGAGGAGCACCGCTCCCAAGGCGAAATTGGGCGCCGCGACAATGCCTATCCCCTTCTCGGTCGAGAGGCGTTCCAGCTCTTTCAGGAACTCATCACCGAGCCCTGTGGTACCAATCACTACGTTGACTCCGTGCCCAGCTGCGATCGGGACCGCCGCCATGGTCGCTTCTGCCTGGCTAAAGTCGACGAGCACCTGAGGGGAGGTGATTTCCAGGATCTTCTCTAGGCTCCTGGATAGGGGGATACTACCAGAGCCGTCTGGGAGGTCCAACGCGTCTCCCGGATGCACATCCACTGCCCCCACAGGATGCATGTCGGGCTCCCGGCAAAGGGAGGAGAGGACCTCGCGACCCATCTTGCCGGCCGCGCCGTTAACTACCACCCGTATCGATGCCATTTCATCCTCCGTCCGTTCGAGTAGGAGCTCTAGCGAGTAGAGGTCAATGGGGGGAGTTTGAGACAGGAAACAACGGTAGGGCTCTTTCAGACCAGCGTGGGGCCTGACGGTACCGCTAGGCCGGGGAGTATTATCTGTCTGAGTCGCGGAAGCTGGGAGGCCCGGGTGAGGGCCTCCTTCCGGGGCCTGATGGGGGTCGAGCACCACCCTGTCGAGGCGGCGGTCGTCGGCTGTCCCCGGGACCCCCACCCCTGGCGCCTGGAGGCGGACCTCCCTGGCGCGGTTGGGCATAAGGAGGCCTGGAGGGTCTGGCGGCAGGCGCCGCCTGCCCCTCTGGGCCGTCGAACAGGGCCCGACGGGATAAGTTGATCCGACCCATGTGGTCTATTTCCTGTACCATCACGGTCAGCTCCAGACCCATTTCCAGGCCGTCCTCGCCAAGATCGCTTCCAAGGTCTTCCAGGCGGATCAGGCCGTCCTTGCCGGGCACCAATTGGACAAACGCCCCGAAATTGGTGACCCGCATCACTCTTCCCGTGAATATGTCCCCTATGCGTATCTCTCTCGTCAGGCCGTCCACTCGAGCCCTGGCCTTCTCCATCGATTCGCTGTCCAGCCCGGATATGAGCACAGTCCCATCGTCCTCTGTATCTATGTTCACTCCGGTGTCTTCCTGGATGGCCCGGATCGTTTTCCCGCCCGGCCCGATCAGGGCGCCGATCTTGTCTACCGGGATCACCATGCGCAGCATTTTCGGGGCATGGGGGCTAACCTGGGCCCTGGGTTCGGCGATCGCTTCTCGCATCTTATCCAGAATGAAAAGGCGGCCCTCCCGAGCCTGCTTCAAGGCCTGCTCCATCACTTCGTAGGTGATTCCCTTGAGTTTGATATCCATCTGTAGGGCGTTGATGCCCTGTGCGGTACCCGCCACCTTGAAGTCCATATCGCCCAGATGGTCTTCCACTCCCGCAATGTCCGTGAGGACCGAATAGCGGCCATCCTCTCCCATGACCAAGCCCATTGCCACGCCCGCGACGGGACTCTTCATGGGCACTCCCGCGTCCATGAGGGCCAGGGTACTCGCGCAGACACTTGCCATGGAGGTGCTGCCATTGGAGCTAAGGACTTCCGAGACAAGCCTGATTGCGTATGGAAAATCCTCTTCGCTGGGGATGGCCGACAAGAGTGCCCGCTCCGCCAGCGCTCCGTGCCCGACCTCCCGGCGGCCCGTACCAAGGCGTTTGACCTCTCCCACGGAAAAGGGAGAAAAATTGTAGTGGTGCATGAACCGCTTGGTCTCTTCGGGACTCAGCGAATCCAGCTTCTGCTTCATACCTATGGAGGCCAGAGTAGCTATGCTGAGGACCTGAGTCTCCCCACGGGTGAAAAGGCCGCTGCCGTGAGCGCGGGGCAGGATCTCTACTCCACAGCTTATCGGACGGATCTCGGTAGTCGATCTGCCATCGGGCCGAATTCCTTTATCCAGGATTCGGGAGCGGGTCTCCCTCTTGACAATGGACTCGAAGGTCCCGGCGATGGCCTGTGCCGGGTATTGCTGATCGAATCGCTCTCGCACCTCGGCCTCTAGCGCCCCAAGGGCGTCTTCCTGTTGGGCTTTGTCGCCCCCGGCCTCAAGCGCCCGAGACAGCTTGCCGTCTAGAGCCGCGCCGATCTCCGCTTCCAGGTCCAGGTCAGATTCGGCGGGGCCAAGGGCAATTTTGGGCTTTCCGACGGCCGTTACCATTTCCTGAATCATATCTATGACTTGGCCGTTGGCCTCCTGAGCGCGGCGTATGGCCTCGAGGACCACCTCTTCCGATGCCTCTTGGGCCTCCGCTTCCACCATCATCACCGCGTCCCTGGTGCCGGCGACCACAACACTCAATTCCCCGTCGTTGATCTCTTTATACGTGGGATTGATTACGTAACTTGTGTCCGCATGGGATACCCTGCTGGCCCCCACAGGCCCATCGAAGGGTATATCGGATATGGAAAGGGCGGCCGATGCGCCCACGATACCCAGGATCTCGGGTGGGTTCTCTTTGTCTACGGACAGTACCGTCAAGATTATCTGGACGTCGTTTCGAAGCCCCTTGGGAAACAAGGGTCTCAACGGACGGTCTGTCAGCCGTCCGAAAAGGATCGCCTCCTGAGTGGGCCTGCCTTCCCGTCTGAAGAAGCTGCCGGGAATTCTTCCTGCCGCATATAGGCGCTCTTCATAATCTACCGTCAGCGGCAAGAAATCTATGTCCGGCCTTGGCCGGCCCGACAAGCATACGTAGCCAGGAGCATCGTTTCTCCGCGACGTATTAGCACGGCGCCGTTGGCCTGATTGGCATACTTACCGGTCTCGATAACCAGGGTTTTCCCACCGATCTCTCGTTCTACGGAATACTGCATGGCAAAAGTTACACGACCTCTCTAGTATGTGAACAGCGAAGAGACAGAAATAAAGAAGAGCCCCGAAGGGTCGGGGCTATCTTCTCAGGCCTAGCCTAGCTATCAAGGCACGGTATCTCGCGACATCTTCCCGGGTCAGATAGTTCAGGAGGCTTCTTCGTTGCCCTACAAGCTTCAGAAGTCCAGTTCTAGAGTGGACGTCCTTGCGATGCTCCCTGAGGTGCTCCGTTAGCTCCTTGATCCGTTCGGTTAGGAGAGCTACCTGGACCTCTACAGACCCCGTGTCGCTTTCGTGCAATTGGAAGTCCCCAATCACCTGGGACTTCGTTTCGGTGTCGATCATGTCTCCTTTTAGATCCGTCTCTACGCTTTGCGGCATTATAACACACCACTACATTGCCCGCAATCAAAGGTTGATGTGTCTACAAGAGCTTACAGGAGTGAGCCCCACTTACCTGTGTGTCGGTGCCTACGGGAAGAGTGGTCTCTAGCGGGGTGCTGAAGAACTCCTTCGACCATCCCCCCGGCCCCCTTCCCTTCGGCACGCTCAGGGCGGGCCTGGCCAAGAAGGGGGAGGAATTATATCTGTGGGACACCCCTTTGGCTGGCTCAGGGCTGGCTCTCCTCCGCCTGAGGGGGACCGGCAAAAGGGCTTCGCCCCTCTGCACACCCCTTTCTTTCGCAGCCTGCTAGTTGGGCATCAAGGCCAGCGTTCTTATCTCACCCAGCTCCTTCCTGAGCTTCCGCCACGTGTCGCCTCCGTCATCGCTGGCGTACAGGTAGCCGTAGAGGCTGGCGGCCACAATCACGTTTGGGACATCGGGATTCGTGGCGAACCAGTATATTACCGAGTTGGGCTCCACGGGTAGAACCGCTGCATCCCAGCTCAGACCACCGTCCTTTGACATCCTGATGTCTCCTGTATATCCCGGTATGGTGTCCCCGTTGCCCACGAAGATGACGTTGGGATCGTCCACCTTTAGCGCCATTCCCCGGCAGTAGGAGTTCTTGTCGCCCGGGTTATACTTGGGAAACTCATGGTATTGCCAGCTCTCTCCTTCGTCGGTGGTGGTGGCGATTCCGAAGGGGCTGGTGGCGTAAACCGAGGTTGTTTGTCCCGGGTTGATGGCCATGCTGTGGATGTCCCCGTGGAAGGGGTCAGGCCCAAGCTCAGGCAGGTGGACCCAGGTGTCCCCCCCGTCCAGGCTCTTGTAGACGCCGTCGACCTCGATTCCGGCCCAAATGGTGCGCCGGTCCCGGGGATCGACCATCATCACCGTGGTCCGAGGAACGCCCGTTGGGCATGGGTTGGTTACACCCAAAGACAGCTGTTCCCAGCTCTTGCCCCCGTCTCTGGAGCGAAACGCATCCGGTTTGGTGCCAACGAATAGCGTGTCCGTGTCCACAGGGTCTATGCCGATAGACCAGATCTGTGTGCCATCCATAGGTGAGTCGATCTTTTCCCAGGTGGCCCCGTTGTCCTCACTACTGAAGGCACCGTCGTCCGAACCGGCCAGAACCCGGTGAGGGTTGTCGGGATATACCGCCAGCGCCCTCACATTGCCCTCGGCCGGAACGACGGACTTGATTCGATCCCAGGTGTTTCCACCATCTGGGCTCCGCCATACCCCACCCCCGATGGCTCCTACGCAAATAGTATAGTCCCTGTCCATTACGCTACCTCCTACACTGGATAACGCGCACGCCCTGCCTGCGGATTGGGACTATTTTAGCTCAACAGTTGGGAAAATGCCACCGGCAATCCTAACGGCGCGGAGAAGGTGCGGCAAAGCGCGTCATCCCCGGCGGTACCATCGGACTCAGGTTGGCGCCGTGTTATAGTAACGAGGCCTGACAAATGGTATGTTGGTCTAATCCAGTAGAGGCGACGCATGCGTCGCCTCTACGTCAAAAGGGGGACTGGGCATGAGGATGGCAGTGTTAGGCGCGGGCGCAATGGGCGGCATCGTCGCGGCCGGACTGCGCCGGGGAGGCCACGACGTGTTGATCATCGACCCGTGGAAACCCCACGTGGAAGCCATACGCACCACCGGCCTGCGCGTGACGGGGTACTACGGAGGAGAGCCCTTCGAGTGGCAAGGAGTCATGCCTGCTCTGCATATCGATGAGCTGGACGAGATTCGGGATGGCCTAGACGTGGTCTTTCTGGCTGTCAAAGCCTATAACACCAGGTGGTGCGTGGAACGTATCAAGCCATTCCTGGCGCAGGACGGAATGGTGGTATCCGTCCAGAACGGGATAAACGAGCCCACGATTGCAGATATCGTAGGCGCCGATCGAACAATCGGTTGCGAGACACTCATGGGTGGCCAGACCTGGGAACCCGGGCACATTCACCGTACCCTGGGCGGCAAGCCTGGAGTGTATGACTACATGGTGGGAGAGTATAAGGGAGGTGTGACCTCTAGAGTAGAGGGGCTTGGCCAGCTACTGAGAGACAACGTCGGCACATGTGGGGTCTCGGATAGCGTTATGGACGAAGTCTGGACCAAGTTCGTGGTCAACTGCGGAGGCAACCTGTTGGCCGCTATCACCTCCTGGGATGCCAGGGAGATCGGGCTCAACGACACGGCGCGCTTGCGATGGGCGCTTCAGGACGAGGCGATAAGCGTGGGCGAGCAGCTGGGAGTCAGGTTTGGGGGCTTCGGCGGCAGCGTCGGAGTGATCCTCACCCCCGAGGACATCAAGCAGGCTGCCCGAGGGGAGAGGCCGGAGCTGGAGAGGGAGGTTGTGGAGACGGCGAAGAAGATGGAGGTGGTCACCCGCCCCTCGACGCTACAGGATGCCCTGCGTGGGACTCCCATGGAAGTAGAGGAAATCAATGGGTACGTTGTGCAGCGCGCCCAGGAGCTGGAAGTGCTGGTACCATATAACAGGGCAATCGTGCGCGTGGGTAGGCTGGTAAACGAGCGTAAGCTTCCGCCATACCCCTCGAACTTGGCTCTATTCCAGGAATACATTCAGGAAGAGCTTTTGGCGGCACATCGCTGAGCCCTTGTGTCAGCCCGAAACGTCGTGGAGTCAGGTCGTGGCCCGCGCCGCGCCCCTGGTCCGCCTTTCGCCCCGGATTACTTGCTCCAGGCTGACTCCGGTGGGAACACGGTCTGACACATATGGCGAACCGGCTCCGCCGCATGCCAGTCCTTTACCGTCTCCCGCCACTTTAGATAGTGGGGCATGTCGCGGTGGGCCTCGAGGGCGGACTGGTCCCGATACACCTCGTAGAGGTGAATCCGGTTAGGGTCCTCTGCGTCCTGTAATACGTCGAACCGCAGACACCCCGGCTCGTTCCCCACGGAGCCGCGCGCGTCATCCAGCATCGCCTCTATGAAGGCCTCCCTGTGGTCTGGTTTTATTTGGATCGTCACGATTATCGCTTGCATTTCAGTCTCCTTTATCTTGAGTCGCACTCCCTGCCGAAAGCGCCTTGCTGGGAACACCCTCCCTCGCAGAAATGGAATTATACCAAAACTGCGGTTTGCTCGGACAACGTGACCCCTCGGGATCTGCGGCTGGGACCTTGAGTTTAGCAAGACCTCGAAGGTGGATAGGGTTATCGTCGTGGACTCAACTGAACAATACAGTGGGTAATCGCCCAACCCTGGTTATCTAGATTCCACGGCAGGCTGCTGCTCCCAACGCTGGGCGCCTGAGGGGGGCATAAGGGTATGTCGCCCCCTCTTCTCAGTGCTCGACTCTGTCCTCAAATCAGGTCATCACCATCGATAACGTAGACGCGGACGAACCCGTCAATAAGATCAGGCGGTTTCAACCCCTGGCGGACTGCCTGGCAAAGGAGCTTCGGAGAGTTCCTGGTTTCAAAGTCGGGATCTAGGGTTCCCGCTGTGGACAACCGGGTCAGGTGGCTATACATTAGCTCAGGGGATTCCTGCCATGTCTTCATTGAAATTCGTTGTCACCGCCACCTGCGACTCGGCGCGCGCGGGGGAGCTCGAAACGCAGCACGGCCGTGTAGCCACGCCGGCCTTTCTGCCCGTGGCTACTCAGGGGAGCGTTAAGTCCCTGGCTCCCGAGGAAGTCGGCGCGCTGGGGGCTCAGATTATCCTGGCCAACGCCTACCATCTCTACCTGCGGCCTGGGGTGGAGGTGGTCCGAGCCCTCGGCGGGATTCACCGCTTCACCGGTTGGGACGGGCCGATACTCACCGACAGCGGAGGATTTCAGGCCTTTAGTCTCGGTTCGTTGGGCAAGGTGAGCGATGAGGGTATAATCTTCCGCTCCCACATCGACGGCAGCGAGCATCACTTTACGCCCGAGGCCGCCACTAGATATCAAGAGGCATTGGGTGCCGACATAATCATGTGTCTCGACCAGTGCATCGCCTACGGCGAGAGCAGGGACGCGGTCCGACTGGCCATGGACCGCACTCATCGCTGGGCGTCGAGATGCAAAGAGGCCCACGGCGGGCTGGAGGAGTCCGAATGGCAGGCTATGTTCGGCATCGTCCAAGGGGGGGTGTTCCCGGAGCTAAGGGCGGAGTCAGCGGAGTACATCAGCGAAATGGTCTTCGATGGCTACGCTGTGGGCGGCTTGGCGGTAGGTGAGGCCAAGGCGCCGATGTATGAGATTACCGAGCAAATGGGGGAGCTTCTTCCCGAAGACAAGCCCAGGTATTTGATGGGCGTCGGCTCCCCGGAGGACTTGGTCGAGTGTGTGGGCCGTGGCATGGACATATTCGACTGCGCTCTACCTACCAGGGTCGCCCGAAACGGAGCGCTGTACACAAGCACGGGGCGCGTTGACATAACGCGGAGTCGCTTCAAACAGGCGTCCGGCCCGTTGGAGGAGAGCTGCGACTGCTATACCTGCGGAAGATACTCCGCAGCCTTCCTGCACCACTTGTTCAAGTCCAAAGAGCTCCTGGGACTCAGATTGGGCAGCATACACAACTTGAGGTTCGTGACCCGACTGATGGAGACGGCCAGAAAGGCTATAGAAGACGGCCGGTTCCGGAGCTTCAAGGAGAGCTTCTTAGGGGACTATGTGACTACCAATGAATCCGCCAGGCTGGCCCAGAAGCAGGCGTGGATGGAGGCCAGGCAGATCGGGGGAGGAGGGAACTCCTGAAAGGGGGGCGGAGATTCTTCGCTCGCAACAGAATGACAATGGTGCGTTCGGGATGACAGGCATCACCGAGCCTGCTTGGTTCCGTCGCTCGGAGCGGCGGGAAGGGGCTGGCTCTAACAGCCCCCTGCCACCGCCGGTACGATGCTTACCTCGTCCCCAGCCTTGGTAGATGTCTCCAAGCCCTGGAGAAACCTGACGTCTTCCCCGTTAAGGTAAATATTCACGAAGTAGCGCAGCTCGCCGTTCTCATCTACAAGTCTTTCCCTAAACCCTGGGAACTCGGCTTCAAGGGCGTCGATCAACCCCCCCATGGGAGAGGCTTCTAGCTCTATCTTGTCCTTGCCACCGGTGACACGACGCAGGGGAGTGGGAATACGAATCAGCACACCACTCATCTCAGTTTACTCTCCTTTTGACATTGGGGACTTCACCCCTCGATGACATCGCCGCTCACCGGGTCTACCCGTACACCCTGCGAGCTAACCCATTTGACGCCGTTCTCGATCTCTTCGTCGGAGCCCTCGAGCTCCAGAACGACCCAGCCCATGTTCTCGCGCACATCCGCGCGCCTGATGTTGGTGACCAGCTGGAATTCGTGTCCCAATTGGTAGATTATCGGCTGTGGCACCAGCTCCGGCGTGAAAGTAAACTTGACCCGCTTCTTACCCATGATTACCCTACCTCACTCCGATGTCTACGCCGTCGATCGCTTCCTCGAAGGAGCTCATGGTGGGGACTATTGACAGGGGGCGGACCACGTCTTCGACTGCTTCCAGGGTCTTGAGACCGTTGCCAGTGATGTACGCGACAGTCAACTCGTCACGCTTGATTGCGCCGGTCTCGGCCAGATACTTTAGTCCCGAGATCACGACTCCGCCGGCCGTCTCTGTGAATATCCCCTCGGTCTGCGCTAGAAGCTTCATCCCCTCGGTGACATCCTCTTCCGGCACGGCGTATGCTGAACCGCGGGACTCCCTCAGAGCTCCGAGAGAGTAGACACCGTCGGCGGGGTTTCCGATGGCCAGAGATTTGGCGATGGTATTGGGCTTTACCGGCCTTATGACGTCGTCTTCGCTTTTGAACGCCTCGACGATAGGCGAGCAGCCCTCTGCCTGGGTTAAATGCATCTTGGTGTGCACGGGCCCCTCGACCAGACCCAGGGAGGCTAGCTCGTTAAAGCCTCTCCAGATCTTCGTGTACAGTGCTCCCGAAGCGGAGGGGATGACCGTGTGGTCTGGCAGCCGCCAGCCGAGCTGTTCCGCTACCTCGTATGCCAGAGTCTTGCTCCCTTCGGTGTAGAAGGGGCGCACGTTGATGTTCACAAACGCCCACGGGTAGTTGTCCGCCACTTCGCTGCATAGGCGGTTGACCTCGTCGTAGCTACCCTTCACCGCGATTACTACCGGAGAGTAGATGGCGGCCCCAACCACCTTCCCGTACTCCAGGTCGGCCGGTATGAACACCACCGCCCGCATACCGGCTCTGGCTGCGTGCGCGGCGACAGCGCAGGCCAGGTTCCCCGTAGAAGCGCAGGCCAGGGTGTCAAAGCCAAACTCCAATGCCTTGGTAGCTGCCACAGACACGACCCGGTCTTTAAAGGAGAAAGACGGGTTGACGCTGTCGTTCTTAATGTAGAGATTATCCAGCCCGAGGAGCTTACCCAGGTTCTTGGACTTAATGAGGGGAGTGAAGCCCGCGTTTATGTCCACAGCGTCCTTGCCGTCCACTGGAAGGAGGTCCTGGTAGCGCCAGATGTTCAGAGGCCCTTTGGCGATGCGCTCGCGGCTTATTACTCTGGCAATGCTGTCGTAGTCGTAGACTACCTCGAGGGGGCCGAAGCAAAAATCGCAGACGTTTATGGGTTCGATGGGATACTCTCTGCCACACTCCCGGCATCGCATCCCGGTCACGAAAGACACTGTAGTGAAACCTGCTCGAAAAAAATGAGACCACCAACATGAGCGGCCTCTGTAGCAAATGTTATCAAGGGCCCTATCTGTTGTCAAGTAAACCGCCCCCTTGGAGCTTTCGCTGCGGAGATGCTCATGGGGCTAATTAAAAGACACGAGGGCCATCATTGGTCATCGTGTCCCAGAGGGGTTCCAGCTGCGGTGGTGGCGTGGCCGTCGATCAGATTTAGATGCTGGCTTTTCAGCATGCGCCTTCGCGGGAAGGGGTTGTCGCTCCCGGCAGGGCATCGCCGAACGCCGGGTCACATCACAAGTGGGTTTTGAGGGTGGAGGGGTCCTTATCTTTGAAGTAGCTGTAGTTAAGATCGGTGTAATAGTTCCACTGTGCTGGTACCGCGTCCTCTGCGAAGATCGCCGTTACAGGGCACACCGGCTCGCAGGCGGCGCAGTCGATGCATTCGTCGGGATGGATGTAAAACATGTCGTCTTCATCCGTCGTGTAGATACAGTCCACAGGGCAGACATCCACACAGGCGCTATCTTTAACAGCCACGCACGGCTCGGTAATGATATAGGTCATTAGCTGCGGGTTCCTCCTTATAACTGTGACGGTCTTGGCTGTCTTAGAACACCCCTCCTGTGAATCATTATATACCCTAACGGCAGGTTGTGATCGATGTCAAGAGGTTTTCCGGCTTCTCGACTGGTCCAGGAACTCCTGGAGGATAACGGTGGCGGCCGCCGCGTCCACGTCCCCTTTGTGGCGGGAGGGCTGCCGGCCGGCCTGGCGTAGGAGCCTCTCCGCCTGGGCTGTGGAGTACCGCTCGTCCATGGTCTCCACGGGCAAGGAGGTCGCGGCCTTGAGGGCTCGGATGAATCCCTGCACTCTCTTCGCTTGGGGGCCGACTCGTCCGTTCAGTGAGAGGGGCAGGCCCACCACGATGCCCTCTGCCTGCCATTCACCGGTCTGTTCCAGGACCCTCGCGATGTCGGTCCGCAGCCGGGTCCGCAGGATGAACCCCAGGGGCGTCGCCAGGGTGCCCCCTGGGTCGCTTATGGCGAGCCCAATGCGGCGCTCGCCCAAGTCCAGGCACAGGAGCCTCACAGGCCGGCCTCTTTCCTTACGACTTCGCTCACCCGTGCGAGGGCCTCATCCAGCTTGTCGGCCCGCTTTCCTCCGGCCTGAGCCATCTCGGCCCTGCCGCCTCCACCCCCACCGATGACCCTGGCGGTCTCCCTAACTATGTTACCCGCGTTGAGGCCCCTGGCCACAAGATCGGAGGTCACCATGGCTACAATGCTGGGGAGGCCGTTCTGCACGGCGGCCAGCACGATGACGCCGCTGGCCATTTTGTCCTTGAGCCAGTCCCCCATCTCCAGCATCGAGTCCGAGCTGTCGGCAGAGGTCTTCTCCGCCAGGACCTTGATGCCGCCCACATCCTGCACCTTGCCGAGCAGCTCCTGGGACTCCCGACGCAGCCTCTCTCGCTCCAGGACAGCTAGGCGTTTTCTAAGGCTGTCCATCTCACTCATGAAGCTGTCCAGGCGCGAGTCCAGGTCGACGAGAGGCGTCTGGAGCTTGTGGGATAGAGACTCCAGCAGAGAGGACCGCTCAACGAAGAGCCCCTCGGCGGCCCTTCCCGAGACGGCCTCTATTCGTCGCATCCCGCCTCCTATACTGGACTCGCCCACGACGAAGACCGGCCCGATCTGCCCCGTGGCGCCGACGTGGGTCCCGCCGCAGACTTCGTAGCTGAACCTCTCACCGTCAGCCATCTCCACGACCCGGATCACGTCGCCGTACTTGTCTCCGAAGAAGGCCAGCGCCCCGTGCTCCAAGGCCTGGGAGTAGGTGGACTCCATTGTGTCCACCTTCAAGTTGTCCCGCACCTTCTCGTTCACCAGGTCCTGTATCTCCTGTAGCTCCTCTCTTGCCAGGGCACTCACGTGGCTGTAGTCGAAGCGGAGCCTGTCGGGGGCCACCAGAGAGCCCGCCTGGCGCACGTGGAGCCCCAGCACATTGCGCAGCGCCGCGTGGAGCAGATGGGTGCCGCTGTGGTTGCGCGCCGTATCGAGGCGCCTCGAGGGATCGACGTGGGCGTTCACTTGCTCACCCAGGGACATGTCCCCCTCTTCGACCACACCCCGGTGGACGATGAGCCCGGCGACGGGGCTCTGGGTATCCTCGACCCGTACCCTGCCGTTGGGACCGGCGATCACCCCGGCGTCGCCCACCTGGCCTCCCCCCTCAGCGTAGAAGGGCGTTTCCTTAAGGACCACCTCCACGCTCTGCCCCTTGGCTGCGTGTCCGGCTGGGGCATTATCCACCAGGATGGCAGTGATCAGCGAGTCCCTAGCGAGTTGCTCGTACCCAACGAAGTTTACCTTATCCACGCCCAAGTTCTCGTAGGTCGTAAGGACCTCCATACCGCCGGAGAAGGCGTGGGACGGGCGGGAAATTTCCCGATGGTCCTTCATCTCCCCTTCGAAGCCTTCCATGTCTGGTTCGAGGCCGTGCTCCCGGGCTATCTCAGCGGTGAGCTCTGGGGGAAAGCCGTAGGTAGTATAGAGATGAAAGATCAGTCCCCCAGGGAGCATTTGCTGAGCGTCATCAAGTTTCTGCTCGGTGCGGTTTAGGTGGAGTGTTATTTCCTGCATCTGATCAGACGCGGGTTTGGATTCCGTCGAAGCCGATTCATCGAAAGTGGATCTGTCGACAAGTATTTCCCGCGCTTTCAGAGCCCCGTATGTTTCTTCTGGACCCGAGAGCATCTCAGCGAGTCTTGGGAGGGATACCGGGCCAGTTCCTCCGACACGAATAACAGGCCCCAAAAAGCTTAGAGCGGCTTCTATTGTCATCTCTGAGGTGGACTCTAAGTCATGCCGTATCTTTTCCAAATCTTTGGAGATACTTGGAATCTCCTTCGTGAACCCCGAAAAAAATCGCAACCCGCGAGGTAGGTTCTCGCGGAAGGCATTCTCTTCCTGTTCCACCACCCTGAATATATGGTTCCTGTCGGTTAGTAATTCGGCGTAGGCTTGTCGGAATCGTTCGATCGCGGCTTCGGCTACCTGCGCAAGGAAAGGCTGCTCCAGCCCCAGCTGTCGGCCGTAGCGGATGGCCCGTCGGATGATGCGGCGTAGCACGGATCCTCTGCCCTCGTTGCTGGGCATTACACTGTCGGCTATAAGGAAGGCGGCTGCACGCCCGTGCTCGGCCACCACCCGGAGGGCGTAGTCGGTGTCTCTGTCTTGGCCGTAGGACTTGCCTGTGAGCTGACACACCGTTTGGATGATGGGCTGGAAGAGGTCCGTTTCGTAGATGGTGCGCTTGCCCTGTAGGATGGCGGCGGCCCTCTCCAGTCCCAGGCCGGTGTCGATGCTGGGTCTGGGCAATGGGGTCCGGTTGCCCTTGGCGTCCTGGTAGAACTGCATGAACACCAGGTTCCATAGCTCCACGAACCGCTCGCAGTCGTGGTTCGGGTGGCAGTCGGGCTGGCCGCAGCCGTACTCCAAGCCGCCGTCATAGTGGATCTCGCTGCAGGGGCCGCATGGCCCCTCTACGCCCGCGGGGCCCCACCAGTTGTCCTTGTCGCCGTAACGGAAGATCCTCTCCTGGGGCACACCGATATCCTGGCTCCAGTGGCTATACGCCTCCTCGTCGTCCAGATATACGGTGACGTAGAGTCGTTCCGCCGGCAGATTGAAATGCTGGGTCACGAACTCCCAGCTCCAGGCGATGGCCTCCCGCTTGAAGTAGTCGCCTATGCTGAAGTTGCCAAGCATCTCGAAAAACGTGAGGTGCTTGTGGTCCCCCACCTCGTCCAGGTCGGTGGTGCGGAAGCTCTTCTGGCAGGAGGTGAGGCGGCGAGAGGGGGGTGTGGTCTCCCCTGTGAAGTAGGGTTTAAGCGGCACCATCCCGGCGCTGGTGAACAGCATTGTGGGGTCGCCGGTGGGCACGAGGGACGAGCTGGGCATGACCGTGTGGCCCTTTTCCTGGAAGAACTCCAGGAAAGTACGCCTGATCTGGTCTCCGTTCATGGCACTGCCTTCGCCGGTGCAACCATTCGTTTCGTACCTTTAAGATTATCTGTGATCAATGGTTGTTCTGGCTCGCCGTGGCGATAATCCAGTCAACGATACACCTGTAAATATATATTATGGCTGACCGGAGAGTCCACAGGAATGGGTCCGAAAAGCCATCAAACCAGGGCCTGGAAAACTGGGCACGGGTAATTGACCGGCACCGGTTATTGGCTTAAAATTCTTTTAAGGGACAAAGGTGTCGAGGAGAGGGGATGCACTCAAGTATCATCAACAAGATAGAGAAGGCAAGGGCCTACGCGGACCAGAAAGACCGGGTACTCATAAACTCCATTAGCGTCAGCTTCAGGGGAAATCACGACGAGTATCTGGTCTCTTGTGACATGGGAGCGTGGAGCTGCCAATGCGCGTTCTTCCAATCCCACACGATGTGCAGCCACACTATGGCCCTTGAGCGTATGCTTGAGGGCATGCTTCCCAAGGAAGCTCGTCTCCAAGCTCAGGGTTAAGAAGAAGTCGTAGCTATCGGGACCCGCGGCCCGGGCTTAGCTAGATCGGCAGTGGAGGGTCCACCGTCCTCCCGCCAGGTCTAAACCGCTCTCGTGACGGAGATGCTATGTATTTCCACGATCCCGCCGAGAGGCAACCAAAGGATACGGTACTTGGGGTACAGATACGGACGTCTTGGGGCGACAATCTGCTGCTTGCGGCAGTGGAGTTGGACTCTGGGTCCCAAGTACCCAGCCACACTCAGCCTCACGAGCAGGGAGGGATAATGCTGGAAGGAGACCCGGAGATGGACATCGCCTGAGAGACCAGGCGCCTGAAACCCGGGGACATGTATATCATACCCGGGAACGTGGAGCACAGCGCCCGGTGCGTGGGCTCACCGGCGCGGGTACTGGACATCTTCAGCCCTGTCCGGGGAGATTTCCAGTATTAGCCGATTTTGTCCTTACGTCGGACCATAATGGTATTGGCTGAGCGGGTGTAACTCAGTGGTAGAGTATTTGCTTCCCAAGCAAAGAGTCGTGGGTTCGAATCCCATCACCCGCTCCATATTGCAAGCAAACGGGCAAATGCGAAGCTAAAGGCAGCTCTTTTTACTACAGCGTCGCGGCAAGGCGGACATCTAGCTTGCATATCTGCATCTAATGGCCTCGACTTCCTCCGATTAGTCGCTTTTACACTTCTCCGTCCAGCCTAACCCAATCCCAGCTGAGGCTCCGCTATAGGCTTGCCGTAACGCAAAGCAAGCCTATATACTCAGCAGATGACACTATTCGGTCAATACAGCATTCTTAGCGAGTATCTCACTCTGTCTCGAATTGAGGTGAGCCATCGATGAATCGCCTACGTAATCTCAGGAGCATCACCTTTCACTAAGCCCGAATCCACCGAAGGACACGGATGGACGGCGTGAGGACAGCGGAAGGGGGTGGGTGAGGGAGCTACAGGGGAGATGGATCGCTGGCCTTGGGCTGAGAAGTTCCTGGGGTCTTCCCTGGGGTAGATGGGAGGCCGGCGGAGGGTCTTCAGGCGCCGCACAGGGCCCCTAAGGCCCTATGCGGGAGTTGCGATGCGCGGGATGGCGAGAGGATACGCAGCAGGGGACTCTCGCGACCGGGGTGGCGCGAGATTGCGGGGACGTTGGGTCAGTTGCAGGCTGGCCGTCAGGCCGGGAATGGAATGGCTTGCAGCCGGGCCAAGGCGCGACTGAACTGGGTTTCCCAAGGCCAGCGCCGGGGGAGATGCAAAGTGAGGCGGCGCGCCGAGCGGGTGATCCGTCCCACCAGAGCGAAGACCCGCCGCCTGAGGGTCTTGGTGGTCACGATCTGCTGACCCAGGCCGATGCGGGCTGTCCAGCGGGCCAGGTTATGCGCCATCACCTGGACCGCCAGCCAGGCGCCGTTGGCGGCGAAGCGCCCCGACGGCATGTGGTTCAGCCCGACGCCGTACTTGAGGTCGCGTATGGCGTTCTCGACCTCGGCGTGGCGGCGATGATCGGCCTCCAGTTCCAGCGTCTCCCCATCGCGGTCGGTGATGAAGGCGTGATAGCTGTATCTGGCGAAGAGGGCGAGCTGGGAACCGGGCGTCGGCTTCACCCCGCCGGACAATGAGCCGCACCGGCGCGGCGTCCGGCTTGGTCTGGAACGGGGTGTAAGTCGTCTCGGCGACATCGGCGGCGCCGTCCATCCAGTAGGGAATGGGAGTCCAGTCCTCCTCTGGTATCGCCTCGATCAGGTCCCGCAGGCTGGCGCGCTGGCGGATGGTGATAGAGAAGCGGACATCCATTTCCCGGCAGGCGGCAACGACAGTGTGGGCGTAGAAGCCGCTGTCGGCCCGCACCGTGAGTTGTCCCCTGGCCCCGCCGTAGCGCACCCGCCCCACCGTCTCACGCAGGAAGTGGGCGGCGCCACGGGCGGTGTTGGCCCGGCCCTCGCGCAGCCGGGACATCAGCACCTCGCCGGTGCCGGCGGCAATGGCCAGCAGCGGGTGATAGCCGCGGGCGCCGGTATAGCCGTGGTGGCGCGCTCCCTCCTTGGCCAGTCCATAGGTCTCGCAGATGGTCGAGTCCAGGTCGATGGTCAGGGGCGAGTCGCCGGGTCCGGCCCCAGCGGCCCAGGCCCGGGCCAACAACTGGCGGCTCACGCGGTCGAGTTGACGGACATGCCCCCACCGGAAGCTGCGCAGGAAGGTCCCCAGGGTGGATGGCGCCTTGACCACGCAGCCTAGAACACCGACCGTCCCACCAGCGCGCAGCGCATCGGCGTCGTCGATGCAGTCGCCGCCTGCCAGCGCGGAAGCGACCAGCGTCAGCATCTTGTCCCCAGTGTTCGCCCGTCCCGGCGCTCCGCCGAGGTCAAGGTGATGGTCGACGAGTTCCCGCAGGCCCAGGTGCCGGGCTAGGGTGGCCGGCAGGAGCAGGCCGGCATTGGCCACCAGGCGATGGTCGTCAAAGAGGATGCGGATACGGTCGGGTTTGTTCTGTGGCAGCATCTATTGGGTGCTCCTTGTGCTCCTTTCCGGGCTGGTTTCTGTTCCAAAACCATTATCCCAGATTCAGAGGAGCACCCGATGGCTTCTTCAAGGACTGTCCCCAAGGCCGTCCTTCGGTGGATTCGGGCTTAACCTTGGGCCTAGGAGCCATTCTATTGACTCTCGGCCTTGTACTGGCCCAGGGAGTTATCACCAGGGACCAGCCCGCCCTGGTGTCGGTCATCGGCCAACTGAGTGTCCACGAGACCCTGGTGCTGTACCCCGACCTGAACGGCCAGCCTGACCTGGCTAACCCCCTGGGGCCCAACGCCGTCCTTGATTTCGGGGACGTACAACTAGACGCTTTCGGGAACGTCGCTGGAGGTCTTCCAAGGATCCCCCTGTACGTGTTCAATAATGCGGGCTCGGATATAACCCTGACAGTCGAGGGATCTGGAGACGCCCAGCTCATGATTGAAGTCCTCTTCGGGCCTAGGGAAGGGGAGATCAATCCCGCCCCTGGGAACGCGACGGGCATTGGTGTTGGCCAAATATTCACCGCAGACCTTGGTATGAGATTTGCGGAGCCGCCTGGGACCGGTGACATTGGGTTTATTGTCACCTTTTCAGCTGAGTCGGGTTCGTTGCCACCACCTGGACAATCACCGTCA
This sequence comes from Dehalococcoidia bacterium, assembly GCA_965226805.1. Classification (GTDB taxonomy): domain Bacteria; phylum Chloroflexota; class Dehalococcoidia; order Lucifugimonadales; family JAGWBF01; genus CBDDDW01. The sequence goes on along the minus strand of CBDDDW010000020.1, from coordinate 31,884 downwards.
GGGTTCGGCGCCCCAATCGGGACCTCGGTTATAGAGACCACGTTCCAACAAAGTCTGCCAGGGCCGACAGCCGCAGGCGATTTCAACGAAGATGGCATCCTGGACGTGGTCGTCACATCCGGTGGTGAGGATATCCACATCATGCTGGGGAATGACGACGGCCAGGGGAATGGAGACGGCTCGTTCACCCAAAATGACATTCGGTATCCGGGTGAAGTCCCGGGTCCGGTGAAGGTCGGAGATGTCGACAACGATGGGCATCTCGACATCGCCTGGTCCGACAGCGCGAACGGACGGCTCACGGTCGTGCTGGGCAGCGGCGATGGCACCTTTGGCCCGGCCAACCGCTATCAGGTCTTTGCTGGAATGCGTACGGTGGGGTTGGGGGACCTCAACGGCGACGGGTACCTTGACCTGCTTGGGGGCAATTGTTGTGGCTCGTCCGTCGCCTACCTGCTAAACAGTGGCGACGCCGCGCCGGGCATGTTCGGTCTAGTCCAATCCCTCGGCGAACCACATCTTGCAGGCAACCCGGCCCGCGGCCAAATTGAGGTAGTCGACCTCAATGGAGACGGCGAACTGGATGTGTTGATAGGCAACCAAGGCCCAAATATCTCCGTGATGCTGGCCAATGCCGGGGACGATGGCTTCACGCGTAGCCAATTGGTTGACAATAAAGGCTCCTCCGTCAACGGACTGGCGGTGGGCGACTTTAATGGCGATAATATTCCCGACCTGGTATCCAACCACTTGATTTCCGGTGACAACGTTTTCCTGGGCATCGGCGATGGGACCTTTGGACCGGCCACCACCTACCCAACGGACTCGTGTTTACCTAATCCATTTGCCCTCGCAGTCGCGGCGGTGGACTTAGATGGGGATGGCAATCTGGACATAGCAACCACAAACGTGAATTGCGATAACATTTCCGTTCTGATGGGCGACGGCGCAGGCTCCTTCAGCCCGGCCGCAAACTTTCCAGACCCTCTCGACACAAGTGTCATTAACGCACCTGGTGCACTGGTGGCGGATGACTTCAATGGCGACGGCAAGATTGACCTTCTCACCACGGCCGCCCACTCGAGAAAAGTCGCCGTCATGTTTAACAACCAGAACAGCTAGAGGCATAAGCGCGCCCATTGACGGGAGACGGGCAAAGTCTTGAGGCTAATTTGCTAGGCATAAAACTACTCTCAAAAGTATGCCTAATTGATCTAATTCGCAATCACCACAGATACTATTGCAACGTAAAGCGGTGTTGGTCTAGTTCGCATTGAAGGTTATACTTCCCAAGCAAAGAGTCGTGGGTTCGACAGGCGCTTCTCTCCGCTGATGTCATTTATACGCGTAGCGGCCCGACGCAAAGGAGGTACCAGGTGGCTGAAGTCGAAGGGATCTCGTTGGTAGCCCAATCCGTCCAGCGGGAAGGGGTCGAGGTCCTGTTTGGGCTGGCGGGAGGCCCCATCGCCGAAGCCTTGGCCGATGGAGACCATGACCTCCAGCTCCGGCCGGGCCAGCTCTCTGATGGGCTACGGACGCTACGGGTCAGACGCCAGGGTGCGCATCGGTCTAGAGAGAAGCCGCTTCTCTCCTGAGGTTCTGGGCGAATTCCTGGATGACAGACTGAGCCTTATTACGGATGATGGACTGGCCGAGTGACGCCAGCTTGCCCACCAGGAACAGATCAGCAGCAACGACCATCTCGGTCTCGCCCACGGATCGTTCCTTAAGGTCTATCTCCACCTTGCCGGTGATCTCCCCGCCGATCCTGCGGTCGGCGCCTTCCAGCCGCAGGGATGAATGCCAGCGATCTTTATCCATCTCCACTACCGTAAGTTTCCCCGTCGCGTTGAAGCTGACTGGCCCAACCCGGACCTTGATAGTGCCCTGGTAGCTCTGGTCGTCTATCGGAGTCAGCTGTTCAACTCCGGGGAAGCACCTGCCTACTCGGCCGACATCTAGCAGAAGTTCCCACAACTGCTCGCGGCCGATTGGAATCAATACGCTATGCTCTAGTCTCATAATGCCTAGGCGATCGATTAGATTGGTCGCTATGATTCGAGAAACGATCTCTTATCAAACTGTGGGCTTCCAAAGAAAGCGCGATGTTTTGACCACGATGATGGTTACGGAAGCTCCCGCGATTATACCACCTGATGGCCCGCACAACCTGGCTAGCCTGGAATCGCTGGCCAGGCACCTGAACACTCTGTCCAACAGCCCGGCGATAGACCCCCCGACCTCGAAGGACAAATTATTTCCGTACCCGCCTGGAAACGTCTCATTTTGCCTGTAGCCTGAAACTCATCAACGCGGCCGTGTGCGCTGATACGATTATCTCCGCTCCGTAACAAACTAGAACCGGCTCGTAAAGTCTCTTGCAGGGGCCGCAACGCAGGCGTACACTTGATACATCGATAGGGTATTCATCTCCGAAGCGGGGGAGATGCATGGGTGGACGGAAATTTGACCTCAGCCTGGCTATCGGGGGCGAGGCTGGGCAGGGGGTCGCGACCCCGGGAGATATTCTCGCTCGGATCTTCGTGCGCAGAGGCCTTCACCTCAACACGTATAACGCCTATCAGTCGATCATCCGAGGCGGGCACATTTTTCTTACGGTGCGCATCAGCGACCAGGAGCTCTACAGCCACGGGGATAAACTAGACCTGCTGGTCTGCCTGAACCAGGACACCATGGACCGGCATCTGGGGCTGATGGGGCGAGGGTCCCGGGTGATCTTCAATAGCGATACCATCGTCCCCAGCGGGGCCGGAGAGGGCGTGGGGCTGTGCCCGATTCCCGTAGCTCAGCTAACGGGTGGCGGGCGAAATACGTTGGTGCAGAACACAGTTGCTGTGGGCGCCATTACCCACCTGCTCGGCCTGGAGTTTCATATCCTCGAAGACAGCCTCAGGCTGCGGTTCCAGAGGCAGGGCCAGACGGTGGTCGACCAGAACGTGGCCGTAGCCCGTTCCGGATTCGACTACGCGAACACTAACTTCGAGCCTTTCCCCGTTCCTGTACCCACCGGGCCTAAGCCGTTGGCGGTCTGGGCGGGAAACGACGCTCTAGGAATGGGAGGCGCCGCGGCTGGTGTCAAGTTCTACGCGGCCTACCCCATGAGTCCGGCCACCGGCGTCTTGCATTGGATGGCCCAAAACGCCCGTAACCTGGGCATCATGGTCCGCCAGGCAGAGGACGAGACTGCCGTAGCCAACATGACCATTGGGGCCGCTCATACCGGTTGCCGTGCCATGTGCGCCACCTCGGGCGGGGGCTTTGCGTTGATGAGCGAAGCGATAGGCAGCGCGGGGATGATGGAGATCCCTGTGGTCTTCATCAACGTGCAGCGTGCCGGCCCGTCAACTGGTGTGCCTACCAAGACTGAGCAGGCAGACTTGTGGCAGGTGCTGGGCGCCAGCCAGGGAGACTTTGAGCGCCTGATTGTCGCTCCGACGGATGCCCTGGACGCGTTTAATACTGTCCCAGAGCTGTTTAACCTGGTGGACAGGTGCCAGTGTCCGGGCATCATAATCTCTGATCTGCTGATATCCGAAGGGCGGTTCAGCGTGGACCCCGACGACATCGATATGTACCCGAAGATCGAGCGCGGAGAGCTGATCACTGAGCCCTCCTCCCGCGACGGCTACATGCGTTATGAAGATACCGAAACCGGTATCTCTCCCCGTGCCCTGCCCGGCCTTGAGGGCTACGTGCATGTTGTGGCTACCGACGAGCACGACGAGGACGGGACTTTGATCAGCGACGAATTCACCAATCCGCTGAAGCGCCGGAAGATGGTGGAAAAACGGGCCCGCAAGCTCCAGGACGTCGCGGACCAGATCGCCGCTCCGAGGTTGGAGGGCCCTGAGGAGGCCGACGTGACCCTTGTTGGGTGGGGCTCAACCTACGGGGTTATCAGGGAAGCGGTGGAGCTGCTGAAGCTTGAGGGGGTTAGTGCCAATCACCTGCCAATCAAGTGGATCGTTCCCTTTCACGCTGACGCCGTGACTGAGATTTTCTCGCGGGCGAGGCAAACGATAATCATCGAGAATAATTACTCCGGCCAGTTCGCCCGTTACCTGCGGAGCGAGACCGGAGTCTCTGCGGACGGCCATATCCGCAAGTACGATGGAGAGCCATTCGCGCCCCATCACATCGTCAACGGAGTGGTTGACCTGCTCGCCGAAAGGATGAAAGTATACGTACCGACTCAAGAGGTCATTACTTAAAGGGGTGAGATCATGGCGACTACCCTCGAAACAGCCGAAGGCAAACCAGTTGTCCAGCTAACAGCCAAGGATTTCAAGGGGGCAATCAGCCCGGACTGGTGCGCGGCTTGTGGGGACTTCGGAGTCCTGAACAGCCTTCAGAGGGCCTGCGCGGAGCTGGGCCTAAGGCCCCACGAGATCCTCACCGTCAGCGGAATCGGCTGCTCGTCCAATTTGCCCGGCTACTTCAACGCGTACGGGATGCACACCCTTCACGGGCGTGCGCTGGCCGTCGCCACTGGAGCCAAGCTGGGGAACCACACTTTAAAGGTCATCGCCACCGGCGGCGACGGCGACGGCTACGGCATTGGCGGAAACCATTTTACCCACACGGCACGTCGCAATGTGGACCTGACCTACATCGTGATGAACAACCAGATTTACGGGCTTACGACCGGCCAGGTTTCCCCAACCAGCTCAATGGGGATGAAAACAAAGAGCACTCCCTTCGGCAGCGTCGAGATGCCGGTCAATCCCATCACCACGGCCATCATGAGCGGGGCGACCTTCGTGGCCCGCGGCTACAGCAGTGACGTCAAGCATTTGACGGACCTGATGAAGAAAGGGATTCAGCACAAGGGCTTTGCCCTGATCGATGTGTTCAGTCCGTGTGTAACATTCAACCATGACAACGATCACTCCTTTTTCAAAGAGCGCGTCAAGAAACTGGAGGACGAGGGCCACGACCCTACCGACTGGAAATCGGCATGCGAGAAGGCGATGATGTGGGGCGACACCATTTACACCGGGCTGTTCTTCCAGCCAAGTGAGTCACCGAGCCTCGAGAAGTTGGAGCCCGTTCTCCGTGAGGGCGGCCCTCTAGCCCAGCGGCCCCTCGGCCTCAGTGAGGACCAGGCTCAGGCTGTCATCAAGAGGATGATGTAGCTATTCCTTGCGCGGCGCAGGACCGCCGTCACCGGGACGCTGTGGCGTCCCTGGACTCAGTTCCATACTGGTTTTCCTCGTGCGGAAGTTCCATACTGGTTTTCCTCGTGCGGAAGAGATCGCTGCCACGCTAGGTGATGTTCTGTACCAGCCTTGGCAGTTACCTTTTTTGAAGCGGCGGGGCAGCAGCCAGGCTTCTGAGTCCTCCATGAGCGACGGGGGCATCCCGTCCTTTGCCCGCGTCGTAGTCTTTGATCATCGGTGATATTCCCTTCGTTGAACCGGAGCTGTAGCCGTCGTATGTGGAGCCGGAGGCCTGCATGGAGCATGGCGATCATGAGGCCAACCTGGAGCTGCTAGACACCGATCGCGGCCTCTGGGTTATAAAAGGTGACTTTCTTCACCCTGGTGGCCACCGCGGCAATGCAGGGGGTCATCACCGTAATCAGTGGGAGCACGGCGCTGTTCGCCGACACCATCCATGGCCTGGGCAATGCCTTCACTACCCTGCCCCTCTGGGTAGCCTTCGCCCTGGGCCGTAAGAAGCCCACCAAACAATTCCCCTATGGGTACCAGAGGGCGGAGGATGTGGCAGGAATCTTGATCCTGCTTTTCATCGCCGCCACCGGCGCTCTCGTAGGTTACGAGTCCTTTGTCAAACTGCTGGACCCCGAAGAACCGACCAACCTGCCGTGGGCCATGGGCGCGGGAGTGGTGGGTTTCCTTGTCAATGAAGGCATAGCTCAGTACCGGGTCAAGGTAGGGAAAGAGATAGGCAGCGCGGCCCTGGTCGCCGACGGGCATCACGCGCGGGTAGATGGCCTCGGCTCCCTGGCGGTAGTGGTGGGACTTCTGGCGGTCATTCTGGGGTTCCCCATAGCGGACCCACTGGTCGGCCTGGCGATTACCGGCCTGATCGTCTACCTTTTGGTAAGAGAGGCCGGCCCCATGGTGATGTCACGGGTGATGGACCGGATCGAACCCCACATCATCCCCCAGATCGAGGGCATAGTCTCAAACGTGCCCGGAGTCCTCGCGGCCTATGACACACGCGCTAGATGGTCCGGCCACAGGCTTCTCGCCGAGCTCAGCATCGGTGTAGAAAGCAGCTTGACGATCGCGGAGGGCCATGCCATCTCCGAGCAGGTGCAGCATGGCCTGATGCACTCCATATCTAAATTGCAGGAGTGTACGATACATGTGGAGCCTTTCAAGGGCGGGCAGGCTCCAGCCCACGAAATTATCGCCCATCACCGTCTCCATGATTCGGAATCCGAAGGGTCGGACTGATCGACTATCGTCGGTCGCATCAGCGTCAGCGTGTTTTGAACCGTCAAATTGGCTTGTGTCAGGTCTGACTCCCCATCTTGACATGAAACCCCTGTGACCCTATCTTAATGGGCAAGACGATTGAAGGGATGAAGATGGAAGGTTATTGCTTCAAGTGTAGGGACAAACGGGCTATAAAGGATGCGGTCCAGGTGAGGATGAAGAACGGCCGGGTGCGGGTCCAGGGTGTCTGCCAGGTCTGTAATACTAAGATTTCTACGTTGGGTAAAGGTTAGCCGAGAGCCCTCGACTCAGGCTGCCTACGTTCTTCGCTCGATACCACCCGGCTAGCGAGGTCATCACGGCTGATTACCTAATCGCGACCTTCATGTGCAAGTGTAAGTATGTCTGCGCGTGAATCCGATTTGAGGTACTGCCCAGGTGGGTCGCACGTAGCCGGTCTGTGATTGATGTTTGAGGAGAGCCTAGAAGCGGATGGATAAATGAGCCTGGACGAGCGAATCAGTGGAGTGCTCAATATCCTGGCGGAGGTTCTCCTCTGCACCCAATGTGGCACGAGGATCCGATACGGAGACCTGGATTGTCCCCATTGCGCCAAAGACCTCGACGATGAGTTGAGGCAGCGGGCGGAGAGGCTCCTGGATAAGTTGGATGCCTAGTCCTTCGGCCATCTGTCTGTGCTGGGGTTAAAGGAGTAATTGACGAGGGCACCGAAAGGGATCAACGATGACTGCCGACGCTTCTAACGTGACCAATTGTCCCAGCTGCGGGCGCCCTATGAGGCGAGAGATTGATGGGGTGCGAGTTCCACCCATGCCCGGGGTCTTCTGGTTCTGTACCAATGCCAACTGTGAAGACGGAAAGGCCAACAGACTCTACAGTGGCGGCTGATCAATATTAGGTCACGTCCCATAGAGTGGTGTAAGAGTACGTCATCCTGTTGATATTGTCTAGGCCGCTGCCTCTGCGAGTTCGGCTCTGGGTAGAGCTTCGTTGGAGGTGGTTACCTCCTGTGTCATGTATCGACGGCCGACGGCCCACTCGTCGTGCTGCTCAGCTAGGACGGCGCCGACCATGCGACGGACAGCTGGGCGGTTAGGGAAGATGCCCACCACATCGGTGCGGCGCCGTATCTCCTTGTTGAGACGCTCCAGGGGGTTGTTGGACCAGATCTTCTTCCAGTGGGCGAGTGGGAAGCTGGAGAAGGCCAGGACGTCGGGTCCAGCCTCGTCCAGTCGAGAGGCGACCTGTGGGAACGGGTCCTGGAGCTGAGCAATCACCCGCTCGAGTTGGGCATGCACTTCCTGAGGGGACGGCTGCTGGTAGATGGTGCGTACCATGGTGGCCACCCAGGGCTGAGCGCTCCTGGGGACCCGAGTGAGCAGGTTGGTCATGAAGTGGGTGCGGCACCGCTGCCAACTGGCCCCACCGAAGACAGTTGCGATGGCATCCCTGAGTCCCTGATGAGCGTCCGATACCACCAGTTCCACCCCGCCGAGGCCCCTGGCGACCAGTGAGCGCAGGAAGGCTAACCAGAAGGCGCCGTCTTCACTGGTACCCACGTCCATCCCAACGATCTCACGCTTGCCCTCGCTATTGACCGCCGTCGCCACCACCACGCTGACGTTGACTATCCTACCGGCCTCTCTGACCTTCTGGGTTAGTGCGTCCAGCCACAGGTAGGGATATGATCCGCCGTCCAGCGGCCGACCCAGGAAGCTCTCCACCACCCCGTCCAGCTCCTGGCAGATACGCGACACTTGGCTCTTTGAGATACCCTCGCACCCAAGAGCCTTGACCAGATCATCCACTCGCCTCGTCGATACACCCTCCACATACGCCTGCTGGATCACCGCCAGCAGAGCTCGCTCGCTGCGACGCCGTGGCTCCAGCAGGCTCGGAAAGTAGCTCCCCTCCCTCAGCTTGGGTATCTGCAACTCCATGGTCCCTACGCGAGTGTCCCATGCTCGAGACCGGTACCCGTTGCGCTGGGTCACCCGCTCAGGGTTGCGTTCTCCATACCCAGCACCGGTCCTCGATGACACATCAGCCTCCATGATCTCCTCGACCAGCACTCTCAGTGCCTCTCGTAGAAAGTCCACGTCACCGTCGACTCCCCTCTTGCGCATTAGCTCAAGCAGGTCCATACTTTCCTTGACCACCGTTGTCCTCCTTTCTCAGGCTCGTCTTTGCCCGCTAAGGATGACGTGGTGGTCTCTCTTCATCCAGACCCTCTACTCTTGTTACACCACTTCCTGGGACTCTACTTCAATATTAATCTCCGATGACTAGCGTGACGGTTAACATAACTAGGAGGGGCGACTTTCGAGCCACGGAGATCGTGGCGGACCTGCGCAACGCGTCCGAAATACTATACTATCCTATGACGTGCGTCGGCTTCTGGGACGTACCCACGGGAGGGCACATCTGCCCACAGCTACAACGCGGAACGGAGTGCCCCCATCGAGACCAGTCATCAGACCAGGCCCTGGAGACTTATCGGGATACCGTCGAGAACCACCTTCGCGGTGTCATCGAGGTCGAATACCCTCACGCGGGTGTCTACATCTACCTCGGCTGACCGGGCGGATCGAGAGCTGCCACCCATATCTAGCCGTACGACCGCCGCGACCTGTGATGCTCCGTTCAGCGGTAGTGGGCGAGCGGTGGCCCTGAGAGCGCATCCCGCAGCGCTAGACATGCTAAGGAGTCTATAAGCGGTAGGCGAGCAGACTCACAGCAATGGCCACTACCGCCAGGCTCAAGAGCCTCAATGCCCGTTCGGGTGCCGCGATCATAATCGGTATATCGAGCTGGATGACACTGCCGTCCTCTAGATGCATTGAGCCCTGTACATCGACCGTCTTCCTGCGGATAGAGCGCACCGGAGTGCTCAGAGCTCGTTGGGTAAGGCTTAGAGTAAAGCAGCCTCCGGCCATGAAAATTGCCGCGGCGTCCAAGCTAATCGCGTTGATCCAGTACGAGGTCAGCGCCGGAAAAGCCCCCCAGGCGAAGGCAAACCAGAAATCTGAGTGGAAACTGTCATTCCACAGGCCCAGGTTATATGCGACGGCAATAAACCCTCCGAAGACCACGAATGGGATGATCCAGAGAGTAATCGTCAGGGCTGCCGTCGCCCCCAGAATCAATGCTCCAATCAAGCAGGCAGTTGCGAGCCCCACCAGGATGCCGGAGGGTATCTTTGTCCCCAGGGGTCGGCCGTTGAGTTCGTCCAGGGCGTGTGCCGCGATTCCGACGGCCAGGAAGAAAGCCAGCAGGGTGCCCACGAGTCTGTCGAGGTGCATAGAGGGAGCGATGGCCGCTCCCAGCACAACGTAGCTCAGGTGCCACAGTGTGTAGGGGATGTGGAGCAGGTTCAGGTACTCTTTCCAGCGGCTGGTGCCCCTGAGAGCGTAAAACGCCGGAGTCATTCCGGCTTTCATATCGAGCTGCCTCCCTAGTTCTTACCTACTCTTCACTCGACTGATTTGGTCCCCCAGATCACCACGGCGCCTCCAAATGATAAATGCCTTACCTGGGCGTCCCGGATTCCTGAGTTGAACCACATCTGTTTGATATCGGTGATGGAGTGGTCCCGGTAAAAGCGCGATATGCTCGGTCCCAGGAATGACCCCACCCGCCTCCAGCCTCGGGAGATGGGGGAGGTGGCCAGCGGTAGGACTCCCCTGGTATATGCATACCAGAGACGCCTCGCCATCCAGTTCTCCGGCACTCCAAACTCTAGGGAGGCCAGGCGTCCACCGGGCTTGAGAACTCTGACCTTTTCACGCAGGACGGCTTCCGGGTTTTCGACGTAGCGAAGCAGAAAGGTGAAGCATGCGGCGTCGAAGCTGGCATCCGAGAATGAGAGACTCTCTGCCCTGCCCAACACCAGGTCTATGTCATCATCGAGGCCTGACCTTGATACGGCCCGCCATGCCTGCCGGACCATCTTCGAGCTCAGATCAACGCCCACCACCCGGTTGCCGTAAGTGCGGGCCACTTGGATCGCTACCCCACCGGTCCCGGTGCACAGGTCCATCACGGTATCTCCGGGGGCTAACGTCAGACGGGAGGTGAGAAAACGCCTCCATCTGACGTACTGGAAAAAGGACAAAAACTGGGCCGGCAGGTCGTACCGGCCTGCGACGCCGTCGAAAAGGCTCTGAGAGTGGAGATTTCTTTTCTCGTCATCGTCGTGCATAGCGACTCCTGCCAGTGCCCCCTGGCATAACCCAAGAGCGAGGGCCTCCCGACGTAGCTTACTGTTGAAACCCCTCGATGTCTCGGATCTCGCCGCGAAGAGGGGCAGGCAGGGACGCGGCTTTACCGGTGTCGCCAGGCCCAGCCCACAGCAATTGTACCAGACCCCCGAAGCGTCGCAAGGCGGTTGACGGCGTCTGGGCGTGCCACTACAATCGTCTCACCGTACCTACGAAAACTCCTGCCATTTAAGGTACGTTAACTGCTAATCGGTCTGGTGTTAACCCCCAATGATCTACTCCATTTCGCGATTACTTCGTAGGATCAGAAGGGACCGACGAGTAGGGCTAACCCTACTGATCGCTGTAAGTGCAGCGGCCGTTCTTGGCAATACGCTGAGCTTCTTCTTCTTCGAGCGCCTGGCGGATCGTGAAGTAAGCTTTTTTGATAGTCTCTGGTATAGCTTGGTGTCGATTACCACCATTGGCTACGGTGACTTTTCGGCCATTTCTCTGGGGGCAAGGGTTGGGACCATCGTCTTCATCTTCGTTCTGGGGCTCACCACCTTTACCGCCGCGGCAGGTATGATGGTCGATTGGATATTAGAACTTCAATATAAGGAGAAAGCCGGAATGGGAAGCGTCGGGTCAACGAGCCACCTATTGATCATAAATTTCCCAAATGAGGCGAGGGTCCGCCAGATAATCGAAGAATATACGGAGGACCCCCAGCACAAAGGCGACGAGATCGTCATAGTCACGGACAAGATTGAATCTCTTCCCTTTAGCCTGCCCAATTTGTCCTTTGTCAGGGGTTCCCCCCTGGAGGAAACCACTTACCGAAGGGCAAATCTGGCGACAACAAGGCAGGCCATCGTTCTGAGCACAGGGTACGACGACCCCAACACCGATAGTGTAGTCGCTTCCGTAGTCTCGATTATCGAGCATATAAATCCCGAAGTGGCGATCGTGGCTGAATGTCTTAGCGAAAAACATGATGTGCTATTCGCCGGATCTAAGCGGGTCTCCCTTATATACACGCTGCAACTGGCGAATAATCTGCTTGTGCAGGAAGCCCAGGACCCGGGAGTGAACCTGCTGACCCAGGCGATTACAAGTAATCGAATCGACGGTACTATGGCCAGCACCAAGGTAGAGGATAGCTCTGGAGTCCCAAAGCCGTATATCGACGTGGCCAGGGAGCTGCTTAACGGCGATATAAATCTGATGGGCGTAATACGAAATGGGAACGTGCATTTGAGCTTCGGCGATCTGATGATGCAGGGAGGCGACTCGCTAGTTTACATAAGTACAGAACGTCACACCTGGGAGTCCCTTCGATCGCATCTGGCCTAATTAATCTCGGGAGGAGTGATGATAGGAGTTCTCACGCACCACTGGGCCAAGGAGGGCAAGCTGGAGGAAGCGCGAAAGCTCCTGGACCGAAACGGCCTCGCTCAGAGCAAGGCTGTAGGGTTCGGCAGCCGTCAGACCTTGTATTCTATCGGCGACCCCTCCAAGATTACTACCCTCGTAACCTGGGAGAGCAACGAGATCTACGACGCGTGGCGGGCCAGCCCGGAGCGAACCGTTGCTATGACAGGAGCGGAAGAGCTCTGGAGCAGGCCGCCCGAATCTGAACGATTCGAGGTGGGAGAATGATGGGGGCGCATTAGGGCGAACGGGCCATGGATACGCTGCCGGACTATCTTAATAGGGGCCTAGACATCGTATTCGTGGGGATCAATCCTTCCGCCTACTCGGTCGATGTGGGCCATTATTTCGCAAATCCCAGGAACCGGTTTTGGGACGCTTTGCGTCGTTCCGGCATCGTCGACGGGGAGATCACGGCAGAGCTGGACCACACTCTGCTCGACCAGGGGATTGGGTTTACTGACGTGGTGAAGCGCCCCACTTCTCAGGCATCGAAGCTAAGGGCCGAGGACTTCCGCCGGTGGGCGCCCGTGCTCAGGGAGAAGCTGGTTCAATATCAGCCGCTGATCGTGTGCTTTCAGGGGATCTTGGCATACGGCAATTACCTTAGATACGGAGAAGGCACAAGGGCGAGCCCTGTTCTCGGCTTGCAGAATCGGAGCATCGGGACATCGGTGGTCTTCGTGGCGCCGAATCCGAGTCCCGCCAACGCCAGGTTCTCCGTGGAGGACCTGGCGGGCTGGTACCGGAAGCTCAACTCCCTTCGGGCGGAGCTCAAGTCCGCAGCGTCCTAGGGTCGATCCATCCAGACCGTTAGGATTGTCCCAGGGTTGGGGTCACCACGGCCTGAAAACTTATGCGTCGGATTCCGTAGGGAGGGCTGCCATGGGGCTTGGTCTATGTGTGGTTGGGTGCGGCGATTTCGCCAAGACATTCGCCAAGGACGTGAGATCATTTTCCGGATTCGGGACAGAGGGAAGTATTGACCTGTACTTTGCCAGCAGGGATGCGAGGAAGGCCAAGGCATACTGCCGCAGGTTTGGCGGGAAAGACTCCTTTGGCAGCTATGAAGCCGCTGCCGCAGACCCAAGGGTGGCGGCGATGTACATCTGCACGCCCCACCACCTGCACCTGGAGCACACTCTTTTAGCGGTGGGGCACTCAAAGCATGTGCTTGTGGAGAAGCCCATCGCTCGGACCATGGAGGAGGGCCGTGCGATGGTCCGGGCCGCCGCGAACGCAGGGGTGAAGCTTATGGTGGCGGAGAACAAGCGGTTCATACCGGCGGTCCAAAAGGCCAGAGAACTGATAAGGCGCGGTGATGTAGGGATCGTGAGGTTTATTCAGATCCAAGAGGAGAGCATATACGCGGTTGGTGGCTGGCGCACCAACCGCGAGATGATGGGCGGAGGAGTATTGATAGATGGGGGAATCCATTCGGTCGATATGCTGATAGATTTCGCCGGTATGCCTGAGGAGGTCTATGCTTCCTATCTCCCGCAGGTGCTTCAACAGATAGAAGGCGAGGATGGAATCGTACTTATGGCGAAGCTGGAAGGTGGGGGCGTCGGGTTGATCAACCATGCTTGGGGGATGTCCAAGAGGTCCCGGAACCTGTGGGTAAACATTTCCGGAACAAAGGGGCGCATACACTTCGAACCCCACCGCTCCTTTATGACCGTCGAAACGAAGGCGGGCACCAGCGATTTCAAGTTTCCGGAGGACCGGAACGGTATCGGGAGCATGGTGAAGGAGTTTAGAGACAGCATAGCGCAAGACCGGCCGCCATTGATGACCGGTGAGGAGGGCTTGCGAGACCTGAGAGTGGTCCTCAGGGCCTATGAGTCCGCTGCGAGGCGTAAAGCGTTACCCATAGAATAGGTGGCCTGTCGCTTGGCACACTCCTCCTGAGGAGCTAGCTAGTCTGCGGCCCGTGCGTCATACAGCCCGCGCCGGGGTGACATAGATGACAAGATGGTTGCGGGCGATGTTGCAGCTTGCTAGAATCAGCTGACAGCAACTTCGAGAGGACAATCACCGGACACTCTGGGGCCGTTAGCTCAGCTGGTAGAGCACCGGACTTTTAATCCGGGTGTCGTGGGTTCGATCCCCACACGGCCCACCATTTTTGACGGTAGACAGAACTGAGCCGTTCAGCACCATCTCCTCGGCGTTCCTGCCGGGTATGGGGCTATCGTCGGGCATGGGGATGGTGTAGCGCAGCAGAGCGTCGCCGGGCATCACGACGATCTCCTTGACGAAGGTCTCGATGAAGGCCCTGCGCTCGGTCAGCTCGCTCTCGTTCAGAAACTCGCTCATGTCCTGAGCGTAGGCCGCGATGGTGTTCACGTCGTCCAGAACGGCCCTGCGCTGCGAGAGGATGGCCCTGGCATCGGCCGCCGCGTCCTCCAGGCGCTCCTGCCGCTCACGGTGCTCCTTGATGCGGTCCGAGGCGTCGGCCATGTCGATGTCGGTCGTCTCTACGAAGTGCCAGATGCGGCCCAGCTTCCGCTTCACGTCCTCAAGCTCGTCCTCGATGGTCTCCAGCCTCTTGCGCTGCTCGCGGGCCACGCCGTCCATCTGCTCGTCGACGACCTTCACCAGGGCGCGGATGTTTCCATCGGTGAGGACGTTGGAGCGAATCTTGCCGACGACCATCTCCTCGAAACGCCGGGCGTTGAGCCTGGGACTGTCGCAGGCGTCCTTGCCGCGCTTCATGATCGACTGGCAGACGTAGTAGGAGAACTGGCCGCTCTTGGCGTCCTGTCCGCTGAGCGCCCTGTTGCACTTGTGGCACTTGACCAGCCCGCTGAGCAGGTAGGTGCTTCCGACTCTGCGGGGGTGTGCGATCTTCGGTGCGCGGGAGCGCATCAGCCTGTTGACGCGCTGGGACTTGGCTTTGGAGATGATGGCGGGAAACGCCTTCTCGATCCGTATAGGGTCGGCCTTGTCCTTGGCGTTGGCACCCCAGATCAACTTCCGCGGTTTTTAATAGACACAAAAAACTGCGGTACTCGTGGGCGGTGGACCTGGAGGCTGCTGAAGGTGACAGCGCCGAGACTTCTCGCTAGCGACGTCCCGACCGCCGCCCCCAGGGCGACCTTATCCCTGGATGTGAACGTCGCCCGCGCCGGGGACGACTATGACTCAGGCGATGTGCAGTAGTCAAGCCCCAAGAGGTTCAGGTCGTTGGTCTCGACATCCCGCAATCCCGACGGGATGCAGCCTGAGAACGAGTTGCCGGACAGGTGCAGAGCCGTCAGATTGAGGTCTTCAAGCTCCTGTGGTATCCCGCCGCTCAGACTATTGTCGCGCAGCCACAGATGGGTCAGGCTGTCCATGTCGCCCAATTCCACAGGTATGCTGCCAGTCAGGTCATTGTTGTTGAGGTTCAACAGACGCAGGTTGTCGTTCCCAACGACCAGGGGGGGGGGGGAAACCCTCTGGAACAAGGAGATCAGACGCCGCACCGATGTGGTGGCATCTTCCCTAACAGGCCAGCCGTGCGTCGCCTGGTTGGCGCCTTCCTGGCTGAGCAGCACGACGAATGGGCCGTCGGCCGTCGATATCTCACCCCCGCCATTCTGACCCTGAACGAAGCCCTTCCGGAGGCCGATCTCGCCGATGAGACTGCCGCCTAAACAGCATCAACAGGATGACGCACTCTTACACCACTTGACGGGACGTGACCGTGCGACCTTACGGGCGGCGGTAGTGGCGGCCCAGTTCCGAGGCGTAGCGCCGTCCCAACGTAGCGCCTTCGGCCTCCAGCCATTCGGTGAACGGGGTGGAGGCGGTGGGTGGGTCAGCCGACACCAGATGGCCCGCCATCAGTCCGTCGATTTCATCCCTGGTCAGCACCACATCCCGCACCAACCAACCCGCCATTCGGGCGGCCAGCAGCGCCACGGAAGGCCGTACGTGAATCAGCCGGGCTCGGCTGCCTACTCGGCGAGCTATGAGCCGTACCATCTCCTCAAACGTGAATGTTTCTGGACCCACGGCGTCTAACACGACATCTTCGCTTCCCGCCCCGGCATTCACGGCAAGTTGCGCCAGGTCGTCTACGAACACCGGCTGGATCGGATAGTCCCCAGACCCTGCGATGGGGAACGCTGGAAACCGCCGCAGGAACCAGGCGATGTTGTTTATCAGCACATCCTCGGGGCTGAACAGCACCGTGGGTCTGAGGATGGCGTAGGACAACCCAGACTCGTGGATTGCCTTCTCCACCAGCGCCTTCCCCCGGAAGTAAGGAAGTGGCGAGTCTTCCGAGGGGTTGGTGATGCTGATATGGACGATGCGGCTAACGGCGGCTTCGACCGCCGCTCCTATCAGGATGCGGGAGTTCTGGACAGCGACCTCACACGTGACCGCTCCTCTGGCAAAGCGAATCCAATAGGTGTTGTACAGAGCGTCAGCTCCCCGAAGACTTTCCACCAGCCTATCGTAATCGCCAAAGTCCAAAGGTAGAGCCTCCACCCGATCACCGAAGGGGCTGCGGGAGGTGGGAGTACGGGTCAACGTTTTCACAATGCCACCCTGTTCCAGCAACCGCCGCGCGATGTACTTGCCACTGTAGCCAAAGGCCCCAGTGACGACCGAGAGACTAGATCGGCTCATTGCCTTCCTGACCTCCGAGATCAGCAATGGCTGCAACAAGGAGCGCGAGGGCTGTTGGCAGGTAGAACATGCCGATCGAAGCTATCGCTACAAAACAGAATCCCAGAAGCACGACGGCGGGGCTCCAGAGGAGTATCTTGCGCATCGTCGTCTGTTGGAGCCGAAGGCCCAACAAAGTGATGGCGGTCAACAGGATAGGCACTAGCAGCAACAAGATTACGTGCAGGCCATTCACTTCTATTGCCGTAGCGCTAGACCGAATCACCTCCCCGCCAGGCTCACCAGGGAGTGTCGCCGTTACCGACGCACCCTCATAGGTGGGCCAGAACGCCAACCAGACCCCGGCGGCCCAGGCAAAGGCATGGGCGACCCATGCAGATACTGTCGCTACGTCGATAGACCTCAGATGTCCCTCCGTACCAAGCGCTACTACGTTTCGTGCACCGGGCTCCCGGATATCACGAAGCGCCTGAGTTGAGATGGCTAAACCCCGGCGTGGTAAAATCGAAACTTAGATGCCTCTCTATTCTAGTCTAGTGTCTCGTATATAGCATTACAATGCTGATATGAGGAGGTCCTCCCCGCGAACCCCGGTCTCACCCTCACCTCAATCCTCTCCCATAGGGAGAGGAGGCAGACCGGGGGGCCACGTCGAGCGCTGACGTATTGTAAACCCATTTGGCAGACACACGACTAGTAGGGTTCGTCGGCTTTGACGACATTGCTGTAGTAATTGCATTCGTGAAGACGAAGAAGCGTTGGTATGAGCCGGAGATTCACATACTCTGCAATTCTGGTAGTAGCGCTGCCGTTGATTGCCGCTGCGGGGTTCTTGTACGCCCGAGGCACCGGTGGTTACGAATCGGCAACTGGTCACAAATCGATATCCCACGAAGCCCCCCCTCGAACAATAGACCCTAGGATTGCAAGGCAGATGCCTCTAGCAGATGCGTCGAGTCAAATCTACGAGCTTTGGCAGAGAGAAGGCTTGCAAGGCTTCACAGGGATGCGGTTTGACAATGACAAGGGGGAAGTAATCCTCTACTGGAAGGGACAAGTCCCTCACAGGATGGTCGCGCTTGTGCGGACGTTGCGGACCAGCGTCCCAGTTCGAGTAGTTGAAAGACCCTGCTCACTCGTAGAGCTTCAGCGGGAAGCAAGGCGGCTTGTCGAACTTGATCTCTCTGGGGCAGGCGTCAATGTCACTCAGGCAGGACGCAGCACAGTATGCCCCGGCCCACCAAGCTATACAAGATCAAGAACATTCGGATTGAGATTCAGCTTGGCTCTGTAGGTTCTCCTGGAGACAGTCTCCGTCAGTACCAGGACTCGATTGGCAATAGAGTATGAAGTACATCCGACAATCATGGATTCAGAAACTGCGCCGGGCGTTGGGAACGAACCGGGGCGGCATGTCTCGTATGTACACACCCTCCACTAGAGGCGGCACACCCATCCGGCAAACGAAACTGTCGCCGGACGGGCTGGAGTTCACCGAGGACGTGTCTGAGGCCCGGTGGGTGGAGGAGAGCTTCTCAGCCTTCGGGACGCTGCGTTCCTTGCTGCCCGAAGGGTTTGCGGCGTACGCCCGGATTTTCCACCCTGCCTACCTGAATAGAGATGAGGAGAGGCCGGTCCGGTGGTCTACGGTGGCCGAGTGGACGGGACGTACTGTCCATCCGCTGATGCAGTTCGAACGTATCGCAGGTCTGAGTGAGGACACTCACGACATGTACAAAGACCCGCCGTGGGGGTCCCATCCGAAGATGGGGTCCATCCCCGTAGGGGAGTGCCGTGCCCTGGTCGAGGTGCTCAGGGGTCTTACCTCGACCCCTGACAGTTGCTTCTTCTGCCTTTGGGAAGGCTATGGAAACATCGACACTCGCCTCTACAAGGCTAGTTCTCGGGTGAGAGCTCCAGGGCGAGACTACCTGCTATTCCGCGGGCCTATCGATGCCATCTTGGCTTTCATTACAAGGGATGGGCCTCTCTGGGGGCATTCGCCGAGCATCTGGTGGCCGGAGGACAGGGCTTGGTGTGTAGCAACGGACATCGACCTGTACGACACCTATGTTGGTGGGAGCGAAGAGTGCATCGAGGCGGTCCTAAGCAACCCGGACCTAGAGGCGTTACTTACAACTCTAGACGCTCGACTTGATCTAGGTGGAGACACCATCAATGCCAAGGACGTGTCCGGAGGTTGTGGCTAGGGACTAGACTATACGAGGCCGTAGGAGTGTACTGATAATTACCGTCATATCGGCGTGGACGGCCCATCTATTGGCCTGGGCGGCCAGTATCTGGCTGGTGTTCGGGCCGGCGTACCAAGGTGTGTCGATAACGATCGAGGGGACCACACGGGTCAGCGCTACCTTCATCGAGACAAACGGTCTGCACGTTATCTGGGTGCCGATCGTGCCCGTCCTGCTGAGCGGTATCGCGTTGATGGCCGTCAGGCGAACCGGCCCCGGGCCGACCGGACGCAGGCTGCTCCTTTGGACAATCTCTGTCGTGTTCCTGGGGTTCTGCGCACTGGGGTTATTTTCTTTCGGCTTCCTCTATCTGCCGGTGGCGCTCGCACTGATCATCGTGGCGGTGACCGACTTGGGTCGCATGCGCGGGGCTCGGGCCGCCGGTCGTCGGGGCTGAAGAGAATGATGTCCAGATGGAGGCAAGGCGACGAAAGAGCAGCGTTGGGTGATTCGTAGCCGATGACAGCGCTACTGTGGCTTCTCGCAATGGTCCCGCCTTCCGCGTTATTCCTGATCGCGGGAATCTGGGTGGTCAGGAAGAAGTATGGCGGTGTCCGTCACGTGCTCGGCATCGTAGCGATTGTCGTGGGGATGGCTCTGGTCGCGATTACCCTGATTGCGCTGCCGCTACTCGCCACCTCGTTTGAAGCGAGGTAACCACTTCCAGCTCCTCATCTCTGGAGCATGAAGTCGTAGTCGGCAGCGTTGGCATCACTTTGGGCCGAGCTGTGCTGCATCCCAATGAACGGGTCACCCTGTTCTATGTCGCAAGGAACACGGCTGAAGAGCTCGACGGGGCTGTCATGATCGACAATGCAGAGGTAGAGAGAGCTCTGATGGACGCTCGTGGCTGGCCGACGGGCATGGCGTCGTGCTCGAACGGCCTCCGCTTACCCTTGGATGGTTGACGTTTCCTGTGTCAGATGCTGCTCCGGGGAGCTTGAAAGTCACGGTGAACAGCGTTCAAGCCGACGACGGCCATTTAACCCGTATTCCCCATTTGGCTCAAACAAGTGATGCGGTAAATAGGCAACTTTCTTGCTTTTCTAGTCGTTACATGAATCTCTTAGCCGTATTTCAGATATAATACATGCAATAAGTTGGCTATTTCAGATAACTTGCGTACCGGCATTGGAGGCACCCGATGGGTGACCGCGAAAAGGCCTCTCTTCGGCTCCAATTCAATCCCCAAATCCGGCTGGAGTTACATGGTGCCACCATCACCTCCGACGCCGGACTGCTGGCATTCCGAGAACTGGATGACGCCCTGGACCTTACCCCCATAGCCTCCGACTATCTCCAGGAAAGCCGTACCGGCCGCAACATCCGCCACCACCTGGTCCCTCTGCTCCGCCAGTCCATCTACAGACGCTTGGCCGGCTACGATGATACCAACGATGCAGAACGTCTTTCCCAAGACCCAGCCATGAGAGTTGTCGTGGGCTGGCAAGGCTCAGACCGCAACGCCGCCAGAACCAACACCATGAGCCGTTTTGAGACGGAGACTCTGACTCAAGAGGACAACCTAAAGGGGCTGGCCCTGATGAATCCCCAGTGGGTGGAGCTGGCCATGGCTCACACTCCACACCGGCGAGTGATTCTGGACATGGACAGTTCGGAGAGTCCAGTGCATGGTCAGCAGGAAGGAGCCGCCTACAACGGGCACTTCGAGTGTGTCTGCTATCATCCCCTCTTTCTGTTCAACCAGTTTGGGGATTGCGAAGGAGCGACGCTACGACCCGGAAACGTGCATAGTGCCGATGGCTGGCAGGAACTCCTTGAGCCGGTGGTGAAAGGATACCAGAAGAAAGGACTGCGGTTGCTGTTCCGGGGTGACGCTGCTTTTGCCAAGCCGGAGCTATACGAGTATCTGGAACAAGGAAAGATCGGGTACGCCATCCGGCTTCCCGCCAATCAGGTAATTCAGGAGCAGATCCAACCCTTGCTGGAGCGTCCTACCGAATGGCCATCCCGGGAGCCTATCGTCTCCTACCATGACTTTGCCTATCAGGCCCAGAGTTGGCACTTGCCCAGGCGAGTGGTGGCTAAAGTAGAGTGGCATCAGGGGGAGCTATTTCCCAGGGTTGGTTTCATCGTGACCAACCTGAGCTATCCACCCAAAGGAATAGTCCGCTTTTACAATGGCCGTGGCACGGCGGAGCAGTGGATCAAGGAGGGCAAGTACGCCCTGAACTGGACCCGGCTTTCCTGCCACAAGTTCGTGGCCAACCAGGTGAGACTATGGCTGTTCGTCCTGACTTACAACCTGGGCAACTTTGATTCTCTCGTAAAAAGTCTGTGCAGGTCGAATTAGAACAAACGTACCTACACTTGGGTACCATATACAGTCTCTGTTCCGTATACTACCCCAACATACGGTAGCGCTCAGATGTGCTAAATCGCTGGAACTTCCTTAAAACGGGTTTTTACGAGGGAATCAACTTTATGAGAAGGCTGGTGTTGCCGGAGGATATGAAGCACTGGACTCTGACCAGTCTTCAGACCAGGCTGATCAAGACGGGTGGGCGACTGGTACGCCACGCAAGGAGGCTGGTGTTTCAGCTTGCCGAGGTGCTGGTAACCAGGGAAATGCTGACCGGGATACTAGAACGGATCAGCCGGCTTCGGCTGGCACCTGGCTAGCCTGCTTTGAGAGCACAGGTATTTCGGACAGTTATGGGGTCGTCCGGGGTAAATAGACCACCCCGAGGGAGACGCTTGGGCAGGGGCAGGCAATTCTAGACTTTTACGCTCGTCAGGGGGGTGGTTACCCTATGGGAGTGGGTCAGTTGAGTGAATCGGATGCAGTTGACGCCCTCAGGCTGCCCTTTTATAGTTCGAGCCATCCCACAGGGTCACATGGTTGGAGGAATCAGTTTGATCTGGGCAATCCCGATTTAAGGGGCTCATGGCAGTTGCCAGGGTTCCCTGGCCTTGAAGCTCGGAGCGACGTGCTGAAGCCGATCGTCATCGACTCCGACCTGTGTGTCAGCAGCGGCAGTGTGGCATTTGGCTTTCATGATAGGGCCTGCGCCCAGGAGTTCGTTGACCCCCAATCCCTTCGTCAAAGTGGAGGTACACCCGAAACTACCGGCGTTACGCCACGGCCGACGCCTACTCCCACGCACACTTCCACTCAGCCGACTCCGATTGCGTCCTCCTCAGGTAACCAAGCCCCTCGCCGTGGAGGACACTCTCCGATTACTGTTCGCTCTTTGTACACCTTGGCACTTCCAGGATATTATGTACGCGCAGTAGTATGGCACTGCATACGGCTATTCGTACACATGCGACTTGACCGAGGGAGCCCTGCCCATATTTTGGGAAGAGGTCTGTCGGGGTGGGAAAGTTCAGCAACCGTAATAGATCTGAACGGGCTGAGTTACGTTGGCTAGATTTATCAGACACTTGGAGCAATTGACGCTCGTAGGCAGTGGGGCGCTAGCACTAGCGGTCAGCGTAGGCCTCTTCGTCTCCCTGCTAGTCCGCCCGACAGCAGAAATAAACCTCCTTAACATGGCGACGCTGGTGCTAGCGTCCGCCGCGGGCATCGGACTGATCCTCAGGCCCAGTAGCCCCAAGTGGCTGATCCCAGCGAGTCTTTGTCTTTTGTGCTCGGTGATCCCGACTGTATTCGGAGCAGTTTTCGTGCTGTACGCTGCTCCCGTCACATTACTTCTAGCCGGGGTAGGCTTGAAGGTTTTCCGTACCCTAGCCGGAGTACAACTGTTGAGGGCAGGTCGCTGCTCCCGAGGGTGGTGTCGGGAAAGTTGAGAGGACTGAATTTGGCGTTGCTGATGAAAGGGTCCACGCTATGAAACGATTTAAGTTCAAAAGGCTCGAAGGGCATCGTATAGGTGGCACGGGTGATGAATTTGAACTCTCTTATCAGTTAGCTCGTTCGCCTTCAGGAAAGCTATACATGTACTCGCCTAATCCAGATGCGGTTCCGCGCCTATTCCTGATCGGAGACGCACCCGAAGTTCGCAGTATCGCTGCCAATGACCAAGCACGTATCCGACTGAACCCTGGGTCTGGCGAGGTAGTTTGTCCTTATTCTGGCTATGTCGCCCCGCAAGAGGATTTCGTACATCCCAAAGACAAGGATGATACATGTAAACGGGCTAAACACGATGCCATCGCTGACATTCAGGATAATTTGAAAGGCTGGGCCCGAGATTTCAATCGTAGGCAACCAAAGGGCGGGTTAATTTCCATGCAAATGAAGTACAAGAAGGGGTCCAATCCCGCACCGATCGCTATTCGTGAGGATTTGCTTCGTAATCTTGTGTGTGACGTATGCAGCCGCTCCTATGGTGTCTACGCGATTGGATTGTTCTGCCCTGACTGTGGAGCACCCAACGTCCAACTGCACTTTCGTCGTGAAGTTGAGCTTATTCACAGACAGATCAAGATAGCTGAGGGGCAAAATGCTTTAGGTGACGTGGAACTCGGCTATCGTTTGATGGGCAACGCACATGAAGACGTCCTCACGGCATTCGAGGCTACGCTCAAAGCCGTCTATATTCATTTGACTAGGCTGTCTGAGCCTGTGGATGCAAGAGCGGATGTCGGCAACGAGTTCCAAAACGTGGAGCGGGCACGAAAGCGGTTTTTGGAGCTCGGCATTAATCCGTTCGACGGCGTGTCGGAGTCTGACCTTATTCTTCTAATGGACTGCATCCAGAAACGACATGTCATTGGACATAATCTAGGCATGACCGACGGCCGTTATCTAAGTCTGACGCACACCGAAGAGGGCCACCAGCTAGGCGAATCTGTCCAAGTGCTCGGCGTAGACATTGGGAGGTTTGCTGAAATTTGCCTCTCGGTTGTCGGAGACTTGGAAAGGGCTCTCCTCCCGGAGTCACAGCGTTGTCCTCCAAACATCCTGAGTTAAGTACCATCTCCAGCATTACTGAAGTCAACGTCGATTCTCTCGTAAAAAGTCTGTGCGGGTCGAATTAGAACAACCGTGCCCTTGCCTGGGTACAATATACAGTCTCTGTTCCGTGTACTACCCCAACAGACCGTCAAGCCGGTTCACACTTCTTCGCCGAACGCAACAGTATACATGGGCAAGCAGGGGGAGGCCGCCGCCGCTTCATCGGCGACGCCCTCTCCCTTTGGCGTCGGTCTCTAGCGCCCTGCGCCTGCCTGTAGCTAAGCAGACAGGCCGACCAACTCCTCCTCTCGCTCTTTCTCCATGTCCAGCGCCCAATCGAACAGGGACGTGGAAACGGGCTGCGCCTTGCGGCCCCGGCCCTTCGGCTTGACCGGCTCCTCGGCCATGAACTCGGCCCACGAGAGAATCGTTCTACTCGCCGATAACGGCCGTACAGCTTATTCCGCCCAAGCTGGGTCCCGGTATCGGTATGAGGGTACCCCCTTCGCCTGGGGGCCGATACAGGGACAGATACGCCGGTTGGGCCTCCAATGTCAACTCCCGTGCGTCTTCAAGCGCGGGCCAACAGACGAGTGTTTGATCCCCATGCCACCACCATATCTGGTTGGAGACGCCACCGGACGCAACCTGCACCACGTAGTGGTGGCCAGCGTTGTCTCTGACACTTCTAAACCCCTCCCACTGCCGGACAATCCCCGGCTGTTTCGCGGAGGGCCATCCCTTGGGAAGGCGGAATCGGACTCTTACACGGACAGCAAAGCCAAGCTCCAGGATATCGATCTGCTGTACCTTTACGTGGAGAAGACCTTTTGAGCGAGTGTGCACCTTCGGACGTATCGAACGGAGTGAGGAGCCGTTTGTTGCAGAGAGCACGAGATCTCCCATTGGGAATGCTCCCTGTAGGAGATGTTCCAGCACGAGCCGAGAGGAAAGGGACAGAGACGCCCCCGCGGTATGATGCTGACGGGAGTTCCCGAATATGTCAGATAAGCGTGAAGACGAGGATGCGCTACGCCCCCTCTTGCCCAAGGCCACTGCCGAACCTCTCAATGAGTGGAGCGACCCGGCAGACGGTCTCAACGGAGAGCCGGAGCTCGTCGCCCCCGACGAGTACGAAGCGCTGGCGGAAGACGTGGCCCTGGCCCAACAAGCCGTAGAAGAGTACGAGACCAAGGGCATAGAGGGTACTATCCCCTACAGTCAGTACCGGTCAAAGCGGCTTGGGCCGGCGTCCTGAGTACGAGATCGGGATAACCTCCCGCGGCGGCCCTCGTTCTCGGCCCGCTACCACGAGGCCGGCTTCGCGTGCGACCCAGCTCTCCAGCCTCGTACTGACCTGGTTGTCCGAACAGGGTTATCCGATGGAAGACCTCGACGGAGAATGAACGTCCAAAGAAGCCGTGCTGAGGACTGCGCATCGGTCCCTGCGAGTATCACAACTTTCCGTTGCTATCTGTCGCACCCATGAGCAGCGGAAACAGCCTTACATGCGCCCTGCGCGCTGATAGAACAGCGGTCTGGTGGGAGCCGGAAAGCATACCAACGGGCTGGCGTCGACTCCCCTAGACGAGTGGCTGACCACCATCAGTAGAGGCACTTACCAAAGGTTCCCTCTGTGCGAGGACGACACCGTTGTGCTTCGCTGGGAGGTCCTAATATAAGGAGCAGGTCGGGAGAGAATTGATGGCCATAGTGTCGAAGGGATGAGGAGAACTGTCGGGGTCCCGCAGACCAAGCCCCACCCAAGCCAAGGCTCTGAGTATCACCCTAAAGCTCATAATATCCGCCGCACCTGCATCTGTGGACCTAACGAACGCCCGTTATATCTCAGCAATATTCCAACCCATCGGTCCCAAGTGATCTCAGACGACCGGACAACTCCGCCGGCACGCATCCAGTCAGGTCGTTGTTGCCGATCTCCAACACCGCGAGGCTCACGAGGTTGCCCAACTCTAGGGGGACGGTACCCGTGAGGCGGTTGTTCCTGAGCCACAACTCCTTGAGATTGGGGAGGTTACCCAGTTCAGGAGGGATGCCGCCAACCAGCCCATTGTCACTCAGTTTCAGCGTCTCCAGACTTGTGAGCCTGCCTAGCTCCGCCGGTACGGTTCCTTCAAGGCGATTCAGTGAGAGTCTCATTACCCTAAGGTTTGCGAGGTTGCCGAGCTCCGGCGGGATGCTCCCCGATAGTTGATTGGAGTGGAGGGACAGCACTTCCAGATCGGGGAGGTCGCTCAACTCCGGCGGGATGATGCCAGTAAGCTTGGTTGGACTGAGACTAGAGAGGCTCAACCTTGTGACACGCGGAGGCGACCCTTCAATTCCGACGCCTCTCCATTCCGAGATCTTCACGGCGGCGCTCCAGTTCAGAACGGCGTCCCCAGCCAGCGCGTCCCGCACTCGAAGAAGCGCCTCGCAATCCCGCACCAAGCCCGGGTTCTTTCCCGGCTTTAGCACGACGTAACCACCAGAGCACGCAGCAATGTCACCAGAGACGTTTCGCCAATCGGAGTGCTCCGCTACCAGGCGCTCGTGATGCCCTCTCACCAAGGCACGCGCGTCCGATCCGTCACGCGCCATGGTATGGAGAACGACATCGGAGTCGTTTGATACGACGTGAAAGGCGATTCTCGAACCGTCGGGAGACCACGCGGCCCCGCCCTCTAGCCAGGAGGAACGGGGCTCCGCAAGGGTCCTGGGCCCGGAACCATCAACCCTGACAACGACGACCTCGACTAGACCATAGGAGTCAACATCGGCAAAGCCGTAGAGAATCTCAGACCCGTCAGGCGACCATGAAAGGTTATTGTACCAAAGGCCGGCGTCCTTCTCGAAGGACCACAGCAGGCGCTCGTTACCCCCATCGGGGTCCATCGTATACAGCCCGCGCGTCTCGTCTCCTTCCCTTATGAATGCGATCCGCGTTCCGTCGGGAGACCACGCGGGACTGCTAGCAGCATCTCCAAGCTCCGTCAGGCCCGACCCATCCGGCCGGCCGGTGTGGACGATATACCGTCTGGGCTCAGACTGAAGGGCCAGAAATGCGATCCGCGTTCCGTCGGGAGACCACACCGGGGGTTGCTTCGCAGAGATGAGCAACGAAGACACCAAGCTCCGCTCGTCGGAGCCGTCCGAGTCCATGATGTACAAGTGGAAACCGTAGGCCGACCTCACCTCCCTGTTCGAATAGAAGGCGATCTGGGTTCCATCCGGCGACCAAGCCGGGTAGGCGTCCAAGGCCCTTTTGCTCGTCAGCTTACGCAGATGTGAGCCATCCAACGCGGAGGTCACTATCTCTGAGGTGTACTCGGGCTTGACTACCATGGCGTACGCCACCCGAGACCCATCGGGAGACAGAGCTGGCGAAAAGTTGCCTGGGGAGATTTGGGTGCCCATGGACGAGTTGGGGGGAAGAGACCACATACGCGAGCCGTCGGCCTGAACCACGAATACCCCGCTGGGCGGGTGGGAGAAGATGATCTGCAGGCCGTCCTTAGACCACAGCGGAACTGAGTACTCTATGGCTACGCCCATCAAATCATTTGCCGACTCCTGGTTAGTGCAGAGAGATACAGACGACCCCATCAGGACCAGCCCAAGCATCCCGAAAGTCACTATTTTCAAGATCTTCTTCAGTTTATTGCCGTCCTTGAAGCGACAGCGGTCGCGAGCGCCAGATCTGGGTCCCCGTTGAAGCGCTAATCGCGTGCAGGTAGCCATCAAATAGGCCAAAGTATACCACGCCGTCCTCAACATCAGGGGACGAAAACCCGAAACGCACCGAAGCTCCAGTGTCATAGCTCCAGCACTGTCTCTTGCAGCGCGACGGCGAACTCCGCTTCGCTCAGCTCAGGCGCGCCGCGATACTTCCCTGCCGCGTGCGACCGGCTGTACAGGTCATAGGACAGCCCTCGTTCCTCTCTGTCATAAGCCACGGTGAGGATCCGTGGGCCTGCGCCTAAAAGATGCTCGCTGACCTCGTACTCAACGTAGCATTTCATCCGGGTGTTCTCAGTATTGTACCCACCCTTGGCGAGGGCGGACACCCATGCTCCCCATATGGGTCGGTGATCAGCCCTCATGCGGTTGACGTCCCCCACAAGCTGCTGCTCCACCTCGGCTACGGACGGCAGAAGGGCGTCCTCCTCGATGCCCAGCCAGAAGCGTATCTCCTCTTCTCGGTAATTCAGCGTACGGACAACGCCGCGCCAGTCGCACCGGGTCGATCCAACCTCTGCCGCTCCTCTAATTGCTATAGCCGCCGAGGAGGGTCCCGGTGAGGCTGAGGGACTTGCCGCAAACGTCGGCGAGGATGCCGGCGGCGATGCCCTGGGCCGAGCCTCGCCCCTTGAACTCGTGAACTTCATCGCCTATCAGCAGGTCGAAGAAGCCCTTCATCCGGTGCTTGATGTAGCCGGCCAGCGGGTAGCGGGCTGGCCCGGACCGGTCGGCCTGCCAGAGGGGGGCGCCGCAGCCGGCGCAGGTGTGCTTGCGGCGGTTCAGGTCGGCGTCCGTCAGGGGAACGCCGTCCTTGTCCACGACCTGCGCCGTGCAGTCCGGGCAGCAGGGGACCCGGAAGGGCTCCCCCGTCTCCTCGTTCCGCAGGAGCCTTCCCTTCGAGACGGCCCACCGCTGTGTCACGGCGGGCAAATGATGAGGATGCGCTCGAAGCCCGCCATGTGCGCGGCGGCGGCGATGAAGGTCTTGCCCGTGCCCATCTCGCCGACGACGGTGGTGCCCCGGTGGGCTTCGAGGGAGAGGGCCGCGCCCCGTATGGCGTCGGCCTGCGCTCCCAGGGGCTTGCGGAGCAGCCTAGGGAGCGTGCCGCCGTTCTCCGAGGGCCGGTAGAGCGGCGGGTAGGACTCCACCACCCTCCGGGCGATGGCGTCCTTGAACGTGTCGATGAAACCTCCGAGGTTCATGTCGTGTCGTCCTCCTTTTTCGTGGTAGTTAGAGGACGACGCCGGAACCCGGACGCACGTCTCCATCAGTCGCCGCCGCAAGGCGGAGAGCGACGGGAGATGGACTGCGCCGCCCCAGCGGGGGCGGTCGGGTTCCGGCAACGCCCCCAGGCGAATGCTTGAACGTGCGAAGGCCCGCCCACGGCGGGACTCGCGTATGCGGCCCGGTGCGGGCCGTCCCAGGCTGCTCCGAGGCAGCCGCCCATCATGCGTTAGTCATGGAGCCTACGCAGCTGCCATCTCCGGCTACTTCAGCATGGCGGAGTAGCCCCGCTCGACGACGTGCGTCACCGAGACCCGGCCCATGCCGTCGTACCCCGCGCGGCAGGCGAACTCCGCCTTCGCGCCCCAGGGCACCCGGCCGCCGACCCGAATGGAGCCGCCGCCGGACTTGGCGCCGCGCCCGGGGCCACCGGCGCCGCGAACGACCATCCCGCTCCGCTCGCCCTTCCGCCAGCCCAGCACCTTCACCTCGGCGGGCATGACGCGCTCCGCCTTCGTCGGCTGGAACAGGACGCCGTGCAGCTTCTTCAGCACCACCGGCGACGGGTTGTTCCTGCCGTTCATGATCTGGGAGAGGTTGGCGGAGCTGATGCCGGCGCGCCGGGCGACCTCGTTCTGGCTGAAGCCGTGGGCGTTCATCCGCTCCCACACGGCCTCCCGGTCGATGCAGGCTGGCTGCGCGGGAGCGACCTTGGCCGGAGCCTCCAGCGCCGACTCCATCCTGGCCTGGACCTTCACGCCCATGTTGCTATGACCCCGCGCCACCATTGACTGTAAGCCGTCAGCGAAAATGGGACACCGGAAGGGGTAGAAAAACCCGAGAGATTTGAGGTGGGGTCAGCTCCCTGGATGAGGTAGAGCGCTTCAGATAGAGGAGCCAAAGATGTCCCAGACAGAAACAGGTAAAGCAGCGGCCGCAGATGAACGCACAGAGGCGGCCAGGTCCTTCGTCAGAACGGTTAAGGCTGCTACTCGGCGCAAGTACACCCCGGAAGAGAAGATTCGTATCGTGCTGGAAGGCTTCCGCCGCGAGGCCACCGTGAGTGACCTGTGCAGGCGGGAGGGAATCAAGCCTCACTCTTACTACTCTTGGACCAAGGAGTTCATGGAGGCAGGGAAGGAGAGGCTTACCCGCGACATCGTGCGAGACGCCACTAGGCAAGAGGTCCATCAGCTCAAGCGGGAGAACGGGGAGCTAAAGCATCTGGTCGCCGATCTGTCCCTTGAGGTCTATCGTCTCAAAAAAACGTCCATACCAATGCCTCAGGACGCCGGCGGCATCAGCGGATGAGTGGCGCAGAGAAGGCGGAGGCGCTGACCAAGGTGGCTTCATCCGGCCTCCCTAAACGCAGGGCCCTGGGTGAGCTAGGAGTCCCCAGGAGCACATACTACCGGTGGCTGAGACGGAAGGAGCAGCAACGACTTGAGGACGACGTTGGAGCCAGCACGCCACCGTGGAACAAGCTGACTTCCCAGGAAATAACTTCCGTTCTGACGGCAGCCAGGGAGATGCCGGAACTGAGTTGCCGGCAGTTGGCCGCATGGACCACCGACAACATGGGCTTCTCCGTATCTGAGTCTACGGTCTACCGCATCCTGCGCAGGGAGGGGCTGGTGAAGAGACCCGAGATGCGATTGGCTGCGGGTAAGGAGTGCCATCGCAAGACCACCGGTCCCCACCAGATGTGGGCCACCGACGCCTCCTACTTCAGGGTGGTGGGCTGGGGCTACTACTACATGGTCACCGTCATGGACGACTACTCACGATTCATCCTGGCCCACAGGCTTCAGAGGGATATGACATCCGACTCCTTCATAGAAGTGGTCCAAGAGGCCGTGGACAGGACCGGCATGGACCAGATCCCGATAGAAGACCGGACCAGGCTGCTGCGCGACAACGGCCCCGGCTATGTATCCCGGGCCTTCAGAGACTGCCTGGGCATGGTGGGCATCAAGCACATACTGGCAACGCCCTTCCACCCTCAGACCAACGGCAAGCTGGAGCGATACCACCAGACCCTCAAGCGTGACGTAAACCAACTGCCGTACGAGTTGCCTTCAGACTTGGAGGCGGCCATCGTGGCCTTCGTCAGCTATTACAACTACCGGCGCTATCACAAGGCCCTGGGGAACGTGACGCCCTCAGACGTCCTCAAGGGAAGGCGGCAGGAGATCCTACGACACAGAAAGGAGGTGCAGGCTCAAACAATCCAACGGCGAAGACAGCACAACAAGGCCATCAGGGAGCTTACGAGACCTCAATCCGACCACTGATTTCTCGGGTCTCAAAGTGTGCCAATTTTGCTGGTTGCCAACACAGCCTAGGTACCGAACCCGGCTAGGCCGTCCGGAGCTGAGCTAGACGAGCCGGGATAGATGAGTCGTCTCCCTCATGACTGGTTCGATCCCTGTCAACTGGACGATATCGTCCGCGTGACTGTGTCGAACCACGGACCGGCCCCCGCCTCCGCGCCCTGGGCCCGCACTCGCCCCAGCCAGACGTTCTTCTTCGGTCACTCCCCAACTCGCCAGCCAACTCCTGACAAGTCTCAACATTCATTTTCTCCCACCGACGTGATGTCAATGCCTAGGAGGGATACGTGTTCAATCCACCTGTAACCGCCGTTCAAACCACTCAGCTATTTCTCGATAGAGAGCCGTCATATCCCTAAGTGCCGGCCTAGCTCCTTCAACCCAAGGGCTTTCTACATTCGCTGTCAGGAGACCAACTGTACGTAGCACCTGCCCAAGTTGCTCTAGGAGATAGAGGAACGTCACCTTCACTTGTACTTCATCGTAGTGACCACCAGGGCGTACAGTCCGCCGTACAGTTGTGAGTGCCAACAGGCTTAGACGCCGTGGGTGTGCGGCTCTTTCGCTGAGGTCTCCGTATTTCTCATCCCACGCTTTTTTGGCTTCGGGTGAAATTCGTTCAGCCATCTTGCCGTAGGTCAGGTCTCCACTGCTGATAGATCCTTTATCATCGAGTAGCGCGTCCAACGTTGGCGGATGGGTTTCTGCGTCTTCTGCAACAAGCTGGTCCTCCATGGCCATCCG
>CBDDDW010000019.1:0-104239 GCA_965226805.1 Dehalococcoidia bacterium | reverse complement strand
GATCAACTACCTGCCCCTGGACCGACTGGAACACAAATATCGCCATGAGATCCACGCCAACGAAGTGGCGATCCTGCCCTACTACATCGCCAACCTGAACATCGAGTACACCTACCGGGACCGGACGGGACAGTACTTGGAATTCCCGAAGATGACCTGTCCCTGGTCTATCCCGCCGATGTCTACGCCGCCGCCCGGGGTTGGTGGGCCATGAATCCCGGCTCCCAGGAGGATGCGCCGGGTTATCTGGTGCTCGCTCGCGGGACCGGGTGCTGGGCGCGTACCGCGTGAAGTCGTGGATCCCGTCGCCAGGAGGCGACGGGCGTTGGGGATTCGTGGGGGGACCCGCCGATATGGAAGCTCAACTGAGGTATGTGGGGAGGCAGGTCCCGCGCGAGTTCCGCAGATCGCTCAACCCCATTCGCTTCGTAGGTGAGAACGAATTCCCACTGCCGATCGTCTACGGACCGGAGGGGGAATAGAGAATCCGAATTGGGAGCCGGGCGGAGTCAGGTCAGGAGCAGGGGGCCGCAGTTCGGTAGTGAGTCAGATCTCGTCCGGATCATCCGAGACCTGGTAGGCGGCGCTCTGCCGGCAGTGCCAGAGACAGTCGATGTAAGTTTTTGTCTCAGGTAGGAGGCTTCTCATCACCTCTGCCCACAGTAGTGGCGGGTCGCGGTTGAGCAAGCTCTCGATAGTGAGGGAGGCTAGACCGCGCCCTGCCTCAAGCTCCCTATCTAGTCGTGTGTCTGCCAAATGGGTTTACAATACGTCAGCGCTCGACGTGGCCCCCCGGTCTGCCTCCTCTCCCTATGGGAGAGGATTGAGGTGAGGGTGAGACCGGGGTTCGCGGGGAGGACCTCCTCATATCAGCATTGTAATGCTATATACGAGACACTAGACTAGCACTTCTCGTGAAGGCGGCGACTTCTTCCAGTGTGCTTTCTTTGACCGAACGTTATAGAAGCTCCTGGCTTCGTCATATGCCCGCTTCTGTTCCGCTGCGCATACACCAAGCAGTGCTGCGGCACGCTGCGCGAGTTTGTGGCCAGTCTTGCCACCATAAAGCGCGGGTATGGTCTCACCGATACCGGACAAGTTGTCCGGTATCGGTGGTTAGCTATGAATCAGCGATAGTGGACACGGCGTCCAGTATCGGTAGTTGATACGGCCCGACTTAACAACGTTGATGCGTCATTGTCCCAAGTCGCACTGACCTGCCCCCAATAGTTGTACCACAAATCATGAGACACTGATAGCGCTTGGAGCAGAGGAGGTGAGGATGGCCTCTGGAGCAGGAGGGCGATAGCCCAGGGCGCTGTGGGGGCGTTGGTGGTTGTACTCGTGGCGCCACTGCTCGGTGAGGACCTGCACCTCCCAGAGGGTATCGAAGAGCTCACGGTTCAAGAGTTCGTCCCTAAGCTTGCCGTTGAAGCTCTCAACATACCCATTCTCCCAAGGGCTACCCGGTGTGATGAAGAGGGTTGTGGCTCCCACCCCTTGGAGCCACAACCGCACCGCCCTGGCGGTGAACTTCGGCCCGTTGTCCGAGCGGAGGTGCTCCGGCACGCCACGCTGGACCATGAGGTCCCCCAGGCATTCAATGACATGGGGTGAGCGTAACGAGCGACCCACATGGATGGCCAGACACTCCCTGGTATACTCATCCACCACTGTCAGGAGACGAACAGGTTTGCCGTCACTGGTACGAAGGGCCACAAAGTCGTATGCCCAGACGTGGTTCCGTCGTTGTGGCCTCAGCCGCACGCAGGAGCCGTCAGTAAGCCAGAGTCGGCCCCGTTTGGGCTGTTTGGCTGGTACCTTGAGTCCTTCCCGTCGCCAGATCCGCTCCACCCGCTTGTGGTTCACTCTCCATCCCTCCCATTGCAGCATGGCAGTCACCCGCCGGTACCCATACCGTCCGTACCGACTGGCCAGCCGAACCACTGCCATCGTCAGGGCCTCCTCATCATCGGCCACTGTTGCAGTGTACCTCTGTGTTGACCGGGGTTGCTCAAGCGCCCGGCAAGCGCGCCGCTCAGAGATGCCATACCTGTCCCCCACCACTTCCACGCATCTCCGCCGGCGGGCCGGGCTCAGAAGTTTCCCCGTGCTGCCTCCTTCAGAATCTGGTTGTCCAACGTCAGGTCCGCTACCGCACGCCTGAGTCGTCCGTTCTCCGCTTCCATCTCCCGCAACCGCCTCGCCTGGTCTATTCTCAGCCCCCCATACTGCTGCCGCCACCGGTAAAACGTATGGTCCGATACCCCGATACCCCTGCATGCCTGGGCCACCGTCTCCCCTTGCGCCAGGGCCACCTCCGCTTCCCGCAGCTTCCCTATTATCTCCTCTACACTGCGCTTTTTACTCGCCATTGACTACCCCCTCTCACCAGCTCCACTTTACGAGTTTATAACTGGACCAGTTTTTGGGGGGCAGGTCACGGGGCCCCGCAGTGGCTCACGACCCTCGCCGACATCTTTCCCCTCCGGCACTTCGCCCTCGCGCTGCACACGTCGTTCCTTGCTGAGACGGGCACAGGCTTCGAGTGGGGGCACCTGCTGGTGATGGCCGGGTGTTTGGTGGCTGGGCTACTTGTTGGCGTCCGCTTCTTCCGGTGGGAACCACGCCGTTAGGGAACCTCCGCGACATCCCTACTGGACTTACAACGACAGTACCAACTCAAGAGTTCGCTCTACAGTACGCGTGGGCCCACCAACGTGCACGGTAGACAGAACCATCTTCGAGATGTGGCTAGGCGGCCTGTGAGCCCTGGTACAGCGCACCATACGGAAGTTCGAGCCTCTTCGGATGGGCCTAATGGGACTGAATTGCGAACTTTTCGGTGGGAGGTCCTTATATGAGGAGTCGGTCAGGTTACCCGGCACCGGCCCCAAGAGCCTCCTGTTCACCAAACTGGACAGATCGAAAACCTTCACGCTGAGTTTCCGGCTAGAGGTACAGTTAAAAGGCGGCCTCGACGCTTCAAGTGACGGGTCCCCTCCGGCTGTCCACTGTTGAATTGTCAGTGTGGTGTGTGGGAGGTTAGGACGTGGTGAATCGTCGCGCCCACCTGCATCCCGGGCGGCCACATCTTTCGCCCGACCACCCTCACGCTAGCTACCCCGGCCCGCTGATCTGTCACTAATCGCGGGCCCCGCTTGTTCGGGGGCTGCGACCACCTCAGGACTGCGCGATCTGTGCCCATCCCTGCGCCGGATTAGCGCACTCTGGCCGCACGTACCAACACGGATACGTGTTGCCCATGATGGATGGCACTAGACATGTTATAATACAAACATGCAGTCAATCGCCGAACTAGCCGACGTATACCAGGGCCTGGCCCGTGCCGGTCATGGGATCGGCGTGAGGCGCGGTCAGTGGATGCTGCGGATAGTTGAGAGCAGCGACGTGCGCGACGACGGCTGGCTGGACGTTGATGGCCTCAGGGAGGTTGGTCTCATCCATGGCGTACGAGCAGAGCGGCACCTGCTCCGACCCTTCGACCTGCTGGTGACGGCCCGGACCGGGTCCGTCCAGGTCGCGCTGGTGCCGCCAGAGGTGTCACGGACGGTGGCGGGCATAACGCTGCTGGTGGTGCGAGCGAAGCAACCGGAATCCGGCATGGGGCACTGGCTCTGGTACTGCCTCACTTCGTCCCTTGGCCGGGCGCAGCTCGGCAAACTGATGACGGTGAGCGCAACCCTCAAGTCGCTGTCGGCTAGAAGCTTGGGCGAGGTTCAGGTTCCCGTGCCACCCCCGCGTGATCTCGATACCGTGGCCCGGCTCGTGGAGGCGGCGGAGGCGGCGTATGGATCGGCGGTCGAAGCCGCCCGGCTGCGCCGTGAGACGCTCCGCGACTCGGTGATAATTGAGATTGGTCGCAGGACCGTACCAGCAACCTTGAGGAGAGGCCTATGACGTTGACCAGACAGGAGTTTGAGTCGAAGCTGTGGCAGGCCGCAGACATCCTGCGCGGACAGATCGATGCCGCCGACTACAAGAACTACATCTTCTCCATTCTCTTCCTTAAGCGGCTGTCCGACCGGTTCGATGAGGAGGTGGAGACCGCCGTCGCGCTGGGCGTTGCCCGCGACGTGGCGCTCAAGGACAGGGACGAGCACGAGTTCTTCGTCCCGGAGTCCGCCCGCTGGGAGGTGATCTCCAGCGCTTCTATGAATCTAGGCGAGACCCTTAACATCGCCAGCCACGCCATCGAGGACGCCAACACTCCAAGGCTTGATGGCGTGCTGGCGGGCACCAACTGGAACGACGAACAGAAGCTGGGCAGCCCGGCCAACCGCGAGCGCATCATCCGCAGCCTGCTGAACCACTTCGACGGCCTGGACCTGCACGACGAGAACTTGCGGGAAGACGCGGCTGGCGGGAGCAACGTGCTGGGCGACGCCTACGAGTACCTGATAAACAGGTTCGCCGACGACGCTGGGAAGAAGGGCGGCGAGTTCTACACGCCTCGCCCCGTGGTGCGCCTCATCATCGAGCTGCTTCAACCACGCGAGGGGATGCGTATCTGCGACCCCACCGCTGGCTCCGGCGGGATGCTCATCTACGCTGCTCAGTACGTGCAAGAACACGGCGGAGACCTCCGTGACCTGGCGCTGCACGGCCAGGAGCGCAACCTGGGAACCATGGCCATCGGCAAGCTAAACCTGCTGCTTCACGGCCTGCGGGCCGCCCGTCTGGAACCCGGCGACGTCATCGCGGAGCCGGGCTTAGTGGACGGGACGGGACGCCTCCTCTCCTACGACCGGGTGATCGCCAATCCGCCCTTCAGCTTGAAGAATTGGGGGCACGAATTCGCGCCTAACGACCCGCACCACCGCTTCGACCGCTACGGCGCCATCCCGCCCAAGACGAAGGGTGACCTCGCCTTCCTACTGCACATGCTCGGCGTCACCAACTCTCAGGGCATGGTGGGGGTCGTGATGCCCCACGGCATCCTGTTCCGGGGCGGGGTGGAGGGGAAGATACGCCAGGGCATCGTGGAGGCCGACCTGTTCGAGGCGGTCATCGGCCTGGCGGCCAACCTCTTCTCCGGGGCCAGCATCCCCGTTGCTATCTGCGTACTGAACAAGGCCAAACCCGCCGAGCGGCGTGGCAAGGTGCTGTTCGTAGACGCGGCGCAGGAGGGCAGCTTCCGGCAGGGCAAGGCGCGGAACTATATCGACAAGGAACACATCGCCAGGATCGTCGAGGCGTACCGCGCCTTCGAGGACGTGGACCGCTTCGCCCACGTGGCAGACCTGGAGGAGATGCGGGCCAACGACTTCAACCTGAACATCAGCCGGTACGTGGACACTACCGAGCCGGTGGAGGTGATGAGCGTCGAGGACGCCTTGGCGCAGCTGCGGGATGCTGAGCGGCGGCGTGATGAGGCGGTGGCAAAGATGGACGAACTGCTCGCGGAGCTGGGATATGTCCGATAGAGTTGCAGATGGGCGATGCCGACGATACTGAGAGAGGGGCCGTATCGCTTATTCTTCTACGCAAGTGACCGGGAGGAGCCGCCCCACGTACATGTAGAACGTGATGACCGGGTCGCCAAGTTCTGGCTGGACCCGGTGAGGCTTCAGAGGAGCGGTGGACTGAGGCGCTCTGAGATAGGCCGAATTGCGAGGATAATTGGAGAGAATCAAACGTTGCTCACGGAGGCGTGGAATGAATATTTCGACGGTTGAGGTGAGGGTCCCTGATGCGGAAGACGTGACGGTTACCGAGGACACGTTGACCGCCGAGCTTTCCGATGGCCGTACCATCTCGGTCCCGTTGGCCTGGTACCCCAGGCTGGTGCATGCCACAGAGGAAGAGAGGGCCAACTGGCGTCTCATCGGCGGAGGCCACGGCATCCATTGGCCCGACTTGGACGAGGACGTCAGCGTGGAGGGATTGCTTGCGGGCAGGCCCTCCAATGAGAGTCAGAAGTCCCTCCAGCGGTGGCTGGAAGCGAAGCAGGCAGGCCGAGGGGTGACACTTGATGCGCTCTGCGGGGTACCAACGGTGGAGAGCAGCGAGGCAGTTGATGCACGGCAAGATGCAAGTTCCGGATGGATGGGAGGCCGTGCGCTTGGGGGATGTGGCCACAATGAGCCAAGGTGGAACTCCTCCTAAGAACCAACCAGATTATTGGGATGGGCACGTCCCTTTCGTTACTGGTGCCGACTTAACCGAGTTCAGAATAACTCGGGAGCATGCGCGCTCGTTCCTTACCACCGAGGGCCTCTATTCGGGTGACACTGTGGTTTGTGAAGCTGGAGCGTTGTTGCTGGCAACGAGGACCAGAGTTGGCCTTGCCGGTATGGCCACTGAAACGATGGGGGCGAGCCAGGACATAACCTGTCTGGTGTCCAACGGCCAAGCCCACTCAGATTATTTGTGCAGAGTCCTGTTGCGCATGGCTTCATCATTGCAACGGAAGTCACGTGGGACCACCATCCAGGGAATTACACGCTATGATGTGGTTTCCCTTCCCATCCTCCTCCCGCCCCTGCCGGAGCAGCAGGCCATCGCCGCCGTACTGGACTCCATCGACGAGGCCATCGAGGGTGTGGAGGCGGTCATCACGGCCACCGAACGCCTGCGCGACGCCCTGCTTCACGAACTGCTCACCCGCGGCGTCCCTGGTTGGCACACCCAATGGAAGGATGTGCCGGGCATCGGGACGGTACCGGCGGCCTGGGATGTAGTGCGGCTGGGGGATGTGGCGGAGGTGCGTAATGGGACTACCCCGTCGCGAGCGAGATTAGATTATTGGCACGGCGATGAAGTTCCGTTTGTCAAGACTGGACAGGTAAACGATGTCTTCATAGTGGAGCCAGACGAATTCATCACGTCCCAGGCGGTCACGGCAGGGGCTGTCGTTGTTCCCAAAAGTTCTGTGCTGATTGCTATGATTGGGCAGGGAAAGACCCGCGGAATGACTGCACGCCTTGGATTTGATGCGGCAATCAACCAAAACTTCGCGGCTGTATACGGAGCGGACGAAGACTTCAGCCTTGAATTCTTCTTTGCTTGGGCTAGGCACAACTATTCTGTCATTCGTGCTCTTGGGCAAGGATCGAACCAGGACGCGCTGAACTGTGCACTCATTGAGGGGATGCGCGTGCCAAAGGCCCCTGTAGCCGAGCAGAGGGCCATTGCCACCATGCTGGACGGAGTAGACGATGCCATCAAGCGTGCGCACGAGGAGCGGAGTGGGTTGCAATCGTTGAAGGCATCTGCCGCGGACGCACTGCTGTCGGGGCGCGTGCGGGTGGGGTGATAGCAAATAGCTAGGCCAAGGCGCGATATTGTGATGGCTCGTTGCGCTCGTGAAGCACTGCTTGCAGCCGTCGAACTTTATAACAAACCTCGAGCCGAATATAGGGAGCAGACTGTCGCTTTTCTTCTCGTCAATGCTTGGGAGATTCTAACCAAAGCGCGCATTATCCAGCAAAGCAAAGGGGAAATTAAGGCAATTTACCGGCGAAGGCGCGATTCACGCCGGTATGAACGCAATTCCGATGGGGAGATCTTAACAATTG
Source organism: Dehalococcoidia bacterium (assembly GCA_965226805.1). Lineage (GTDB taxonomy): Bacteria > Chloroflexota > Dehalococcoidia > Lucifugimonadales > JAGWBF01 > CBDDDW01. Next base: position 96,698 of record CBDDDW010000019.1, on the reverse strand, counting down.
AAATAAGAGGGGCAATGAACCAAAGCGGTCTGCCTGAAGAGGTGAAGAGCAATATCAATGGACTCATCAAGGTCAGGAATCAGGCGGCGCATTTAGGAGTGTTGGTTCCAGAACTGAAGCAGTCCATACTCGAATTCAGTACCGCAGGCGTTCAGAATTTTGCCAAAGCCTATGCGGATTGGTTCCAAGATTCAATTGACGCGCCGTATCTTCTACCTCTTGGGTTTGTCGGCACTGCACAAACCGTTGTTTCCAAGTACCCGGTACGTCAGAGACAGCTGTTGAAGGAACTCTCAGACCTTGTAAGCTCCAACGATTCGTCCGATTCTGGTTACGCGATAGTAATGCAAATACGGGTGGAGTTAAATCGCGGCTTATCTGGTGGGGGCAATATCGGCTTAACAAGTGACCCAAATGTTCCTAAAGTCTCGATAAGCGATGATGAGGCCCTGAAGACATTCCCCACTTCCTACAATGAATTAGTTGATAAATGCAGGAGCCGCTACCCCGATTTCAAGCAAAACAAACAGTTTCACTCAGCAATGAAAAATGTCCATCAGGACCCGACGTGTACTTACGAACGGAAACTTGACCCAACGGCCGAGAAAAGCAGCAAAAAGAGATTCTACAATTTGAAACAAACTCTGGCTAAGCTTGACAATGAGTACGCTAATTCCAAATAGACTCAACGAGTTCAACCACGCCGAGGACCCAGCCCGCCAACTGCTAGAGCGGCTGGGGTGGACCTATGTGCCCCGCGAGGCGCTGGCGGCGGAGCGTTCCGATGAGCGGGAGGTCCTGCTGAAGGGACGGCTGCGGGCCGCGCTGATGCGGCTTAACGAATGGATGACGGAGGAGCAGGCGGAGCGAGCCATCTTTGAGCTGGAGCACGTCGACTCCACGGGCATGGCCCGCAACCAGGCGATCCACGAGTACCTGACCTACGGTATGCCCCTGACCGTGGACGGGCCGAGGGGCAGGGACTCTCGCACCGTCCGCTTCTTCGACTTCGACCACCCGGAGGGCGGCCTCAACGAGTTCGTCGTCACAACGCAGTTCCGAGTACGGCGAGGCAACGAGCGAGGCGGCCCTGACGACGACGAGCGCATGGTCATCCCCGATCTTGTGCTGTTCGTCAACGGCGTCCCCCTAGTGGTGATGGAGGCCAAGTCTCCGTCACTGCTCGACGTATGGAGATCGCAGGCGGTACGCCAGCTTCGTCGCTACCAGCAGGCGGGACCGGAGTGGCACGGCAGCGGCGCGCCGGAGCTGTTCCACTACAACTTGCTGTGCGTGGCCCACTGCGGGGCAGCCGCAGCCTACGCCACCCTCGGCGCTCCGGAGAACGCCTACTTCGAGTGGAAGTCGGTGCTGCCGTACACCGAGGATGAGGTTCAGGGGCGCTTCCGTGTCGAGCCGCAGGGGCAGGCGCAGCTCATCGTGGGCCTACTGTCCCCGGCGACCCTGCTGGACATTCTCCGCGACTACGTGGTCTACGAGCCGGAGCGGGGGCGGCTGGTGAAGAAGCTGCCCCGTTACCAGCAGTACCGAGCCGTCCGTGCGGCGCTGGACCGCCTCCTATCGGGCCGCAAGCCGGAGGAGCGGGGAGGCGTTGTCTGGCACACGCAGGGATCGGGCAAGTCGCTGACGATGCTGTGGCTGGCGACCAAGCTGCGCCGCGAGCCCCGCTTAGGCAATCCTACCATCGTCGTGGTCACCGACCGCAGGCAGCTGGACCGGCAGATCGCCGGCACCTTTGAGCGCTGCGGCTTCCCGGCCCCGGAGAGGATGGACCGGTCGCGCCCTGAGCCGCCCGAACGCCGAGCGCGCCGCCGGATGCAAAGGCCAGATCAACGCGACCCTCTCGACTTGCAGGGCGTCCTAAAGGAAGGCGGCAGCCGTACGGTGATGACGACCATCCAGAAGTTCGCGGAGGCGTTGACGGCCCCTGAGGGCGAGCTTGACGTGCTCAACGCCTCGGAGAACGTCATCGTCATGGTGGACGAGGCCCACCGCACGCAGTACGGCATTCTCGGCGGGCGCATGTCCAAAGCCCTGCCCAACGCGGTGATGGTGGGCTTCACCGGCACGCCGATAGAAAAGGACTTCAAGCGCAGCACCATAGGGCGCTTCGGTCCCCTCATCGACACCTACACCATTCCGCAGTCAGTGGCCGACGGCGCAACTGTGTCCATCTGGTACGAGGCGCGGCTGCCCGAGCTCGCCGTCGAGGGGCCGGAGACCCTGGACAGGCTGTACGAGGCCATGTTTGGTGACGAGCCGCCCGCGGTCCAGGCCCAGATTCGCCGCCGCTACGCCAACAAGGAGACGGTCGCCGAGGCGGAGCGGCGCATCGAGATGATCGCCCTGGACATCGCCGAGCACTTCAAGGGGAAGGTGCGGCCCAACGGGTTCAAGGCGCAGATCGTCGCGCCGAGCCGGGCCGCCGCCCTGCGGTACGCGGAACGCCTGAACAGCTTCGGCCTGCGCGCCTATCCCGTCATCACCGCTGCCCCCAACGATGGTCCGGAGTTCAAGGTGGCCCGCGAGCTCGACCAGGAGCAGGTCGTCAACGCCTTCGTCGATCCGGAGGGGGAGCCGGAGGTGCTCGTCGTGGTAGACATGCTGCTTACTGGCTTCGACGCGCCGGTGGAGCAGGCGCTGTACCTGGACCGGGCGCTGAGGGAACACGGGCTGCTCCAGGCTATCGCCCGGGTGAACCGGCGCTTCTCCCATGAGCAGGACGGGGTGCCCACCGACAAGACCCACGGCCTGGTCATCGACTACCACGGCGTCTCGCGAGACCTGGAGGATGCGCTCTCGACGTTCGATTGGCCGGACGTGCAGGACACGATGCGCGAGATGGACGAGGACCCGGCACCGGTCATCGAGGCGGCCGCCGTCCAGGCGGAGTCCCACTTCAAGAGCCGCGACCTGAGTGACACCTGGGCGTGCGTCAGCGTCTTCGCTCCCGACGCCTCGACCGAGGGCAACTTCAAGGCCGATCTGTTCGAGCGGTTCAACGCGGACTACCGCCGGTTCTCCCTCCTCATGGACCGCTTCCTGCCCGACCCGCGAGCACTGGACTACACAGACCGGCTCGCTCGGCTTACGGAGATACGGGCCTACGTCCGGGCTCAGTTCCTTCGCGAGGACGCCGACGCGGACTGGACCGAGATCGGGGCGAAGGTGAAGAGGCTGGTGGACGAGCGCATCAGCGCCAATGTCCGCGAATTGATGAAGCCGGTATCCATACTCGACGGTGACTTCGAGCAGAAGATCGCCGCGCTGCCGCACGACGAGGCACGGGCCTCGATCATGGAGCACGCGATCCGGGCTCAGATACATGACCGCTTGGCCGACAACCCCGTGTTCTTCGAGAAACTCTCGGCGCAGCTTGCACGCATCATCGAAGACCTTCGGAACCGGCTGATAGACTCGGCGGAAGCATGCCGCCGCCTTGCTCTGCTACGGCATCACGCCCAGAGCGAAGCTGACATTGCCGCCGAGCACGGCCTGTCTCCGGTGTCCTTCGCCATCTACGAACTGCTCGACGGCCTCTCAGATGAGCCAGCTACCGACTCGGCCATAGGCGAGGAGCAGACTCCGTACCGGGCGCACTTCGACGAAGAGACGAAGAACGTCGCACGGAGGGTCGAGTCCGTGGTCAACCACCACAACGCCGTTATCGACTGGCAGTCGAATTTGGAGGTCCTGCGGGAGATGCGCCGCGACATCAAGCGGGAGCTCAGGCCCACGGACGACTACACCGAGGATCGATTGGAGGATCTGGCGAATCGGATCGTTGAGTTGGCCCGTCGGAGGAGTGGGTGGTGAACGAACGGGGTCGTATCCGCTTCGGCAACACGACCATCGACTACGAGGTCCGTCGAAGCGAGAGGCGTAAGAAGACGGTCCAGATCACGACGGACGGCGGCGGTGTGCAGGTTGCCGCTCCCATGACGACGCCGGACAGCGAGCTGCGAGCCATCGTTCGCAAGCGGGCGCCCTGGATCCTCAGCCATGCGTCTGGGGAGATGCTGGAAGCCGCGCCGAAGCGCTTCGTCAGCGGCGAGACCCTGCCGTACTTGGGACGCAACGTCAGCATGATCGTCGATACCGCGGACATACGTTCGCCTATGGTACGCTTCGACCACTGGCGCTTCCGAGTCACAGTACCGAAGACCCTGAGCGGCCTCGAACGCTACGAGCCGATTCGCCGTGCAGTCGTCGGATGGTATCGGGACCGGGCTGCCGAGCGGCTGCCGAATGCTGTTGACCGCTGGTGGCCCCGGCTCGGTCGCGGAGAAAAGTCGCAGATACTCGTCCGCGACCAGCGCCAACGCTGGGGGAGCTGCGCACCCGACGGTACACTGCGCTTCAACTGGCGCACCTTGATGCTGGAGCAGGCCCTCATCGAATACGTCGTCGTCCACGAGTTGGCGCACCTGACCCATCAGAACCACTCGACGGACTTCTGGGGCCTAGTGGCCAAGGCGATGCCGGATGCGCAGCAGCGTCGCCGACTCCTGTGGGAGGCAGGGCGGACGCTTCCCCTGTGACCGCTTCGGAGCTTCCCTTCCCACCCTCAATGCGACCCTCCAGGGAGTCGTTGCGCTTCCGTTGCTGGGCCGCAGCCGAGCCTGCACCCGACTGTAGCTCCCGCTCCAAAGCCTCCCGCACCCACCAGGACAGCCTTCAGCCTGTGGCAGTCAAGGCATTGTTCCCCAGTCTCTTAGTCAGATGGCGAGTAGCTGCCGAATGCAAGGGCCACTCTGCCCTAGACTGACCCCGGTAGGCATAGACGCCCGGTTTGGCAGTGTCGTTTCTTATCTGTTGCAGATACCTAGATCCGACAGCTACGGAATGGACGTTCTTGGCAATCATCACTGGTGAAGAGGAGAACCGAAAATGCCCACTGACAGACAGCACACAGTATGGCGCCATTATCTTGAAGCATGGCAAGACCAACGCGGTTTTGTACATTTCTCAAGAGACGGGGAGATACTTCCCCCATCCAACCCTGTGAACGTAATGGTAGCCCGGCATACTTATAAGTTGCCCGTAATTACACAAACTGATGTGCGCTTTCTCGAACTTTTCATTGAACAGACCGGCCACGCAGCGTTAAGGGCCTCTCACCGAAAACTCGTTGCTACTTGGGCGCGTATCTCTCAGGCAAACGAACTAATTCAAAACAATGGTGGAGCAGCAGACCAGGATAGAAGGTTTATTGAAGGACTTGTCATTGATGCAGAAGAAATGTTGCATTCCAAAACAGAAGAATGCGCCTTGCCCATCCTCGCAGCGTTGCGCGAAAAGCGGACTGACTTCCTGAATAGTTATGAAGAGTCGATAATGTTTTTCCACTTCATTGCCCATCAGTATTTCCGTACCGAACCTGGTCGCGAAGCGATTGGAGAAGCCCTGGTTGAAGAGTTTCCTGATCACGCTTTTGATCGACTCAGGAATATAATCAGCTACATAGGTGCCGAGAATGTGGGAGCTAGTCTAGTGTCTCGTATATAGCATTACAATGCTGATATGAGGAGGTCCTCCCCGCGAACCCCGGTCTCACCCTCACCTCAATCCTCTCCCATAGGGAGAGGAGGCAGACCGGGGGGCCACGTCGAGCGCTGACGTATTGTAAACCCATTTGGCAGACACACGACTAGTCTTTTTGTAGATAGAAAGGAATTTGACATTGTCTTCGAGGAGAATGGATGTGACCTTGGGTTTATTACGGCAGACCAACCGGTAGTTAACCTCTTGGGTACCGGAGATGGCAGCGAAACTAAAGAACTCGCCTTTTACTATCCGCTGTCTCCCCAACTATCCTGCGTGCTGGCGCCCAAAACCTACAGATTACGTTCAGGGAGCATCTCTTTTGACATCGTTCAGGAACTAAATGCCCTGGTAGCGTGGGAGTCAAAACAATTCTTGGTGGCTAACTCAGATGCAGACCTGCAAAACCTCCCGAGCCTCACCACCCCGTCGCGACCATCAACTGGCCGAATTCTTGATGTTCTCGTTCAAAGCAAAATACGTGCAACCTGAAACGCTGACATCCCGCCATAATGAGCCTCTCGTTTTCGTCCATTAGCCGGGCATGTCTTGGTCTGGACACATCAAAAGCCCCCTGAGCCCCACCGTCAGAGACTCGAACTCCCCGCAAGGATCGCTGTGCCAAGGATCACAACGCCCCCAGCCACATCTCGAAGATGGTTCCACCTACTATCCACTTAGGCCCACAGCGAGGGACTCGAACTCCCTCAGAGCGTCAGCTGAACCGACAGTTCCCAGGTTCTTCAACGTCGCAACACAATCGTAGCATTGAGTTGACATTGGCAGAGGTCATTGTCCAGGCAGACTCGATTACGACATACAGTCGGGTGGTGACAATCTTATCCCAAGAGAAACTTGGGCGCCACTTCCCAGCCGACAAAAAGCCAGGGGCCACACACACTATTCGCGCATAGTGTCTGAAGTTCAAACGTGACGGTCTACCAACTCGAACGCTTGACGGGTCTCGCCAAGTAGATCCAGCGCGTCGGCTTTTGCCATGTCCACCAAGAAGGCAACCTGCTCTCTGGCAGACCCTTGGACGGTCTCAACCAATCCAGCCAGGTCTATCGTGAGTGGAGATTCATCTTGCCCGTCTCCCGTCTCCATTAACAGCCTTTCCGAGCGTTCAATGTCCCCCGCCAAGGCCTCGTTGTAAATATGGACTAATTTCTCCACCAAGGCCAACAGTTGACCAAACCCATCAGACACTTCGGAGAACAGAGGGTCCTGCCCTTCAAAGTACCGTTGGCTGATTGAGTTAATTGCTCGGCTCAGAATGTATATCTCCGGAAGAAAGCCTAGGGCCGATATCTTCCAGTGTTCAACCCGCTGACGGAATCGCTCATCATTACTGCTGTCTGGTTCCCAAACCTTTACAGATTCTAGCAACGACTCACGCCGGCTTACTTCTTCCGCCAACTCCCCGGCATCCTGACAGACGCGGTATCGATAGCCATCAAGGTAGCAACTGAGCTTTGCCACTTCCGTTCCGGCCAAGAATGCCGCACCTTCGCAGCCATGCTCCTCAACCCACTGGTTCCATGTGGACACCACCAGGCCCGTGCGCATGGCGGACTTCAAGTCTCCTTTGGCACGACGACCCCGCCACTTCAGATAGTCGGCGAAGCTCAGGTATTGCCGCTCGTCTATTACCCTGGTGCGGCCGGGAAATCCAGCCAAGTGTTTCCTGGTCTGTTGCCATAGTTTTATCGCTACCGCAGCGTCGACTTCGGACCCATCCTTCGGGTCGATAATCCCGTGCCAGGCCATAGGGTGGTTGTCTTCGGGTTCCTCCAGCAGGAATTCCCTCTCCCTTATTCTCGCGCCCCACTCGGCCAACTCCACCATGTAGTTGTCGATCCAGTCGCCGTCAACCAATGGCGCCTCTCTCAGGAACTGGTGGGGCACGGTAGGCAGGTCCACGACAAGGCCAGCCGGGATCAGGCACTTGAGGGCTTCCACTATTGCCTCCTCTTCTGGACGCAGGCGATTCCAGGGCCTCTCAGTTCCTTCCGTACCCTCCCAACTACCCTGCCGGTGCCTCCACCTCCACCAATAATACGTGCTCCTGGAAATGCCAAGCTCCCTGAGTCGCCTGTTCTTCCCTCTACCATGTCGCTCCACCTCAGCCACGACCTTCGATTGTTCCACTACGCTCATGCGACGGTGCCGTTGCCGTGTAGGGGCGGCAGAGCTGTTTTTTTGAAGCGGTGCAACTCCAGGGACAACTCACCCACCAGCTGCTTCAGTTCTCTGTTCTCCCGCTTGAGCTGCTCTATCTCTTGCCGGGTCGCATCACGCACACTGTCCCGAGTCAACCTCTCCTTCCCAGCTTCCATGAACCCCTTCGTCCAGGCGTAGTAGAAGTGGGGTTTGATTCCTTCCCGTCGGCACAGGTCATTAACGGTAGTCTCCCGTCTGAACCCCTCCAAGACGATGCGGATCTTCTCTTCAGGGGTATACTTACGGCGGGTCGCTGCACGGACCTGACGCACGAAGCTTCGTGTCTCCTGGCTTCGCTCCTCAGCTTGGCTGGCCTGATCCTCTACCTGGGTCATCAATGACTCCTTTCACTTAGGGTTAATCTACCCCTCTGAAGGAGCCTCTACCACCCCCAACCTCTTCGGTTTTCTAGGCCTCAATAGTGTCCAATTGCGCTGACACCCTGCACACTCAGGAGGGTTACTTTGGCTGATTGCCCAACGGGCACACATGCCTGTGAGACCTGCCGCGTGAGGAGCTGGTGACGGACCAAACCTGCTGGTATTATGAGCGCAGTCTAGCAATCGCCCTAAGGTGACAACACACCTCTAAGTCTGGCTGGAACACTGGACTCCGCCCCTGAGATCGGTAATGTCGTGCTCTGGACGGGGAGGTGGAGTAGGCTCCATATCCCTCAACTCCAAACGTCTCCTGTTATCATCCCCCATCGTGTACCCCGCTCCTGGGCTGCTTACACAGTAGCTTGGGCTGCTTAGCCGCTTAACACTTCGGGCGTCGCCTTCCTTATGGAAGGTGACGGACTTGCCCGCATCAGAGAAGTCACACACTAAAAGAAGTCAGGTGGGTCGGCCTTCTTCTGCCGCCACGAAAGGTTACGTTCTTTACTTGACCGATGTGGCCGGATTGGCCGGTTTCGAACCCATCGAGGACGTCATACCGATCCTGATCGATGCCTTGAAATCGATTCACCCTCCTGATCGTCAGGATGATGAAGGCCGGTTCCATCCTTACGGCGGCTCGCAGAACTGGAAGAGCAAGGCCGAGGACACCGGGGAAGAAGACTCTGGACGTTGGGAGATTATCGCCGTAGGCCAAGGGCCCACCGACTTTGTGGGTGTGGAGGCCGAATGTGTGGTATCGGGCGTGAAAACGGAATTTGTACCTCCATATTGGCGTGGGCAGCCGTATCAAGGCTTGTCGATGCACCACCAAAGTAAGGAGTCCTTTGTGGCCTTTGTCCAGGGCTTTCCCGACCAGTACACGTTGACCAAGGCGGGGGTGGCGGCCCAGCCGCAGGAGGTTGCGTAGATGGAACGGATATCCCGAAAGGAGCGGAGATTGGTTCAAGGTGCCCGTGACCGCATCATGAGAGACAAGCGCTGTCCGATTGAATTCGTCTGCTGCGGCGCCTGCGACTACCTGATCAAGGTATACCTGGGAGAGGACGGGTCCAACTCTGCGTCGGAAATGCGGTCCATCGAAAGTGGGTTGCCTGGCGCATGGGATCAACTGAAATCACAGTTTGAAGCATTCCAGATTGCCATGCGTCAGAGCATCAGAAGCCGCTGGAACCTGACTTATTGCGAGAGCTTCGCAGCAGGCTGGATGACGGTCTGGATGATACTCAGAAGCAGGAGGTGGTGCGGATGCTGGTGAAACAGATCACCGTTCACACGGAGGTTGAGCCGGAAGGCAAGAAGGCGAAAGTGCTGATAGAGTACCGGTTCCCTGCTGTAGTCAATACCTCCACGGGCATCCGTGGAGAACTAAACTACAACACCGTCTCCAGGACGCTTGAAATTGCGGCAGGCCGCGGCTCTGGAAAGAAACCGTGACTGGCAAGCCTCAGTTTGAAAGCGTCACTGTAGACATCCTGCGCTTTGTCGAGCTGCTGTGGCGGCCCGGGGACGTCCGCGAAGTTCGCATTCCCAAGTATAACAAATACGGCCACACCGCCTCCGGCTACTTCGATAGCCCGGAATCACTAGCCGAATCTGCTGCCAAGTGGGACGGCAAGGCCAATCTATATTTTACACTGAACCCTGTGAACCCGGCCCTTATGGCGCGGGCCTCCAACCGAATCGCCGACAAGGCAGAGACCACCTCCGCCGATGTCGACGTGATAAGACGGCGCTCGCTATTCATAGATATCGACCCGTACCGGCCCTCTGGCATCAGCAGCACTGAGGAAGAACGCCAAGCAGCACGACTGGTGTTAGACGAGGTTGTGTCCTTCCTAGACAACAAAGACTGGCCCCAACCTATCGTCGCCATGTCTGGCAACGGGTGGTATCTCCTCTATCCCATCAGCTTGCCCAACGATCCGTCCTCCCTGGAATTGGTTCAAGGGGTTCTGGTATCGCTGGCAACTCGATTCAACAACGAGGCCGTCCACATTGACACCACCGTCTGCAACGCAGCGCGCCTCGCCGGGCTCATCGGCAGCATGAAGGTCAAGGGTGACTTTCTAACGGATAGGCCCCACCGGCGGTCCCAATTGGAGTCAGTTCCTCAGCAGTTAGCAGTAATCAGCGAGGAATTGCTGGCCGAACTTGCAGCCGAACAATCGCAACCAGAAGCTAATTTACCTAAAGATGGCTCCATATTTAATGGGTCAACACCTTTACTAGAGGAATTGCTCCAATCCCGGCACATCGAGTACAGGACACAGCCGCTGGATGGGAACGGCGTGACCTGGTACCACGTGGAAAAGTGCCCATTCCATTATGACGAGTGTCATCCATTCGAGTGCGGCGTAGGGCAAAAGCTGCCCGACGGGCCCTACGCTGGCAAGTGTTTTCATGCCGAAACGGAGCCGAGGGGCTGGCAGGAGTGGAAGGTGGCGCTGGGCCTGACCTTCTCAAAAAATGGCCAAAGTCTCAACCCTAAAGACAAGAACGGCCCGTTTCCTTTGACTGACGCCGGCAACGCTGAATTATTCGCCGCCCTCTACGGCCATATCCTGCGCTTCGACCATGCCAGAAACCGGTGGCTCATCTGGGAAGAGCACCGGTGGGCGCCTGATTCTGATGGCGAGGTACGCCGTCTGGCCAAGAAAGCAGCCCGTGTTCGCTACCGGACCGCATTGGATATCGAAGACCTGGATTTGCGCGGTAAGACCGCCAGCTCTGCTGTAAGGTCTGAATCACGCCAGAGATTGGATGCTTGTCTTGCCCTGGCCCGTAGCGAACACCCAATAGCCGACTCAGGTATGACCTGGGACCCCGACCCCTACCTGCTTGGCGTGGCCAACGGAGTAGTGGACTTGCGTACTGGAATGATACGTTCCGGGCACCCCGACGACCGGCTTACGATGCAGGTGCCGGTGCAATACGACGTGAAGGCAGAGTGTCCGAGATGGCAGCAATTTCTTCACCAGGTGTTCCAGCGTGACGGAGAACTTATTGGGTTTGTGCAGCGGGCCCTGGGGTACTCCCTGACGGGTTCGGTTCGGGAACAGGTTCTATTCCTCTGCCACGGCACAGGGTCCAACGGCAAAAGCGTGTTCTTGGACATGTTGAGAAACGTGCTAGGGGACTATGCCATGAACATTCCATTCACGGTACTAGAGCTACAGCAAAGACCTTCATTGACCAACGACCTAGCCTCGATGGCAGGGAGAAGACTTGTGACTTCCTCAGAGACTAACGAGTCCACACGGTTGAACGAGGCTCGCATTAAGGCGTTGACCGGAGGAGATCCCATCACCGCACGTTTTCTGTATAGCGAATCCTTCACCTACGAGCCAGTGGCCAAGTTCTGGCTGGCGGTGAACCACTTGCCTCGAGTGAGGGACGACTCTTATGGGTTCTGGCGTAGAGTACGAGTGCTGCCGTTCAATGAGCAGTTTACGGGGGATGATGCGGACAAAGGGCTTCCCTTCAAGTTGCTAGAAGAGTTGCCGGGGATACTCAACTGGGGAGTACAGGGAGCACTGAATTGGCGACTGGTTGGCCTAGCGCCCCCTTCGGCGGTAATGACCGCCACCCAAGCCTACAGAAAGGACAACGACGAACTGGACGGCTTCGTCGCGGACTGTTGCGTGGTGGCCGACGGCGTTAGGGCGGAGCCGGGGCACCTTTTCTCCGAATACCAACGCTGGTCCAAGGAGCAAGGAATCCTGGAGCGCCACAGGTTGGGGTCCCGCTCCTTCGGCACGCGCATCAGGGAGCGATTCGGAGACTCCGTATCTTCGAATGGGAAACGCTATTTTCTGGGGATTGGATTGAAAGCCAACCAGTGACATAAGTGACGCAGCGAGGGGTCAATTTCACAAACTATTTTCAATTCACTCTTTGTAAGGGATGTTTGTGAAAAAGGGGGTTCATTGCGTCACTCCCGTCACTGTGTCGAGGCTGGGAAAGGAAACGACAAAGCGAGGTAGAGCCGTGCAACAAATCCAAGAGCTAGAAATCACCCACCTGCCCATCGGCGACCTGCGTCCCGACCCAGCCAACCCGAGGCGCATAAGCGACGAGGAGTTGGAGTCGCTGACCCGGTCCATAAGAGAGTTCGGGCTCATCGACCCAATCATCGCCCGGAGGGAGGACAAGGTGGTAATAGGCGGCCACCAGCGCCTGCTTGCAGCCAGGAAGCTCGGACTGAAGCAAGTGCCCGTGGTTCTGGTGGACCTACCCGAGGAGCAAGCTCATCTGTTGAACCTGGCCCTCAACAAAATCTCCGGAAGTTGGGACCAAGAGCTCCTGGCCCGGCTCTTGGGTGAATTGAAGGACCTACCGGATGTAGACATCACATTGACCGGCTTCTCTGAGGATGAACTCCAGAAGCATCTAAAGAGCCTGGAGTCGAGGGAGAAACGTGAGCGTTTAGAGACATTCGACCTGGATGAAGCAATGGAAGCCGCACGGACGACCCCTGTGGCTCGTACAGGCGATTTATGGCTGCTAGGCGACCACAGGCTCCTGTGTGGCGATTCCATTGACAGTGGCGACGTAGGGCGATTGATGAACGGGGAGAAAGCTTCATTGATGGCGACGGACCCGCCATATCTTGTGGACTACACGGGCGGCAACCATCCAGCCTCGAAGGGTAACCAGGGCAAGCCGAGCAAAGACAAGCACTGGGACGAATACGTGGACCCAGAGGCGTCGGTGGAGTTCTACCGAAAGTTCTTGACATTGAGCCTGGAACACCTTAAGCCAAACTCAGCCATCTATCAGTGGCACGCCTACCGTAGGCAGGCCTTGGTGGAGCAGGCCTGGCGGGAGAGCGGTTTGTTGGTGCATCAGCAAATAATCTGGGCCAAGGCCCGTGGGGTACTGACTCATAGCCATTATCTGTGGGCCCACGAACCATGTTTCTACGGCTGGGTTGAAGGCCACCAACCCTCTAAGAAGCCCCCGGCTAACGAGAGGACCATCTGGCAGCTGGACCAGCAGGGTTCCAGCATGAACATCCATCCTACCCAGAAACCGTTGGAACTCTTCTTGCGGCCAATCGAGTACCACACCGAGGTTGGGGACCTCTGCTACGAGCCCTTCTTGGGCAGCGGCACTCAGCTGATCGCGGCGGAAAAGCTTGGTCGGGTCTGCTATGCGTTGGAACGCGAGCCTCAGTACGTTGATGTGGCGGTCAAGCGGTGGGAGTCTTTCACCGGGGAGCAGGCCACGAAGGAGAACCAGTGATAGGTGAAGCTGGAGCGAACACTATGGCGACGTAGTGACCGTCGTCTCCAAGAGAACATTGGTCAGCTACCTCCACTTTGCCGATATCCCTTTACTTCCGGCGAAGACAGAGTGAGGTATATACCATCTTCTAAACGTGAGGAGGTGGCAAATGGCCATCGAGGACCGCAACCTGGAACCGGGTACGAAGCTGATTGCCAAATACAAGAAGGAGGAATACAAAGCCGAGGTGATAGCCGGAGAGGACGGGAAGGTCAAGTACCGGCTGGCCGACGGGAGAGAGTTCAAGAGTCCCTCATCGGCGGGTACCGCCATCACCAACAAGGCTTGCAACGGTTGGGCCTTTTGGAGCGTCGAGGCCGGCGGCGCCCCCAGCGAAGCGGAGGAGCCCGAGGGCGACGCATCGGAAGAAACGGAGACTGGGGAGCAAACGCCCACCGCTGGGTTCCGGCGAGTGCCAAATCAAAAGGGCGTCGAGGAAGGAGAAGTGAGACTCTACTGCGACGCTTGCCAGAAGAGTTTCACGGCGCCGGTGGGCGCACCTGCAGAGCAGTGTCCAGAAGGGCACACATCGAATGGGGTCCAAGTGGCAACCACAGAAGCCTGAGCGCTGGTTTGAATAATTTCATTTGCTTGAGGCAGGTTTCTCAATGGAGCCTGCCTTTTGCTCTGTTGCATCTGACTACCAACTGGTCAACTAGCAGAGGTAATCACAGGTAATGGGCCGTCAGTGCGCATTTCGGAAGGAGGATGGGCAGATGTGCCGGGCGGCTCCCGTAAAGGACGGGGATCACTGCTTCTGGCACTCCCCCGAGTATGCCGAAGATGTGGCCGAGGCACGGCGCTTGGGAGGACTGAGACGGCGACGTGAAGTGGCGGTGTCCGGGGCCTACGAGGTCAATGGGCTGGAAACAGTGGGCGACCTGCGGCGGTTGCTAGTGATTGCCTCCCTGGACACCCTGGGTCTGGAAAACTCCATCGCCCGGGCCCGCACCCTGGGCTACCTGGTCGGAGTGGCGGGTAAACTCTTGGAGACCGGGGAGTTGGAGGAACGCCTAGCTGCACTGGAAGCGGCGCATGGTCAGAAAACCCTGCCGGAGTCGGTGTTCGACGCTGAACCCGTCGACACAGGTTTCAGCGCCGAGGTTGACTCGTGAGCAAGAACATACAAAGGGTCGCGAAGCTGGAGACTGGCCTGACTCCCAAGCAGGCCATCCTGCTGTGGTTTCAAGAAGCACACGGCTTTAATACCATTTTTGAATATATCCATCACCTGAAGAGCCAGCCGGACAGCGCCGCGCCGATACCCAGGTTAACAGACCAGGTAGCCGAGGCTGTTAAGCAAACGCTTAAGGGACACACTCGGGAGGAAATCGACAAAGCAGTGCGCCAGGCTTACAAGGACGTCCTGTTCCTGTTCTTTCTACACCAGCAGGTTAACCGCAAGCTGATCTCGGAGGAACGGTATTTCTGGACCCAAGGTAGGTTCTTGATAGCGGAGTTGAAATCGCTGCTGAGAGAACAGGCTCTCGGCCGGCGAATGCGGTGGAACCAGATTCGGGTAGGGATCGAGACGCCGTATCCCCTGGATTCAGAGACAGCGGCTGCGGTGGAAGCGGCCAAGCAGCATTACGTTATGACCTGGGAATTGCTGGAAGAAGGCGACGACCTGGGCCAATGGCTGTTAGAGAGCTTTCTGGCCAAAGGCAATACTGCCTTGCCTGATGGCGCTTACGGGATGATGAGCGGAGCAAAACACCTCTATTCGAAGGTGCCAACCGAGGATGAGGTGCGGCCACTATTCGAGGACGCAGAGAGTTTTCAAAAGTTCCTTGATGGCGAGGACTACTCTTACGGCCTGGCGGATGTGCCGGACGCGGAGTATGACGAACACTATGAGGCAGTAGTGCTGGCGGCAGCCCGTGGGATGCCGACCTGGCGAAGCCGGCAGTTGGCGGCTTCGCTCACCGACCACAGAGGCCTATCGGTCTCCGCCTCCACAGTCTATCGTATTCTGAGACGGGAGGGTCTGGTGAAACGGATCGAATACCAGTTGGCAGCGAGCAAAGAGTACCAGCACAAGACCACAGGGCCCCACCAGCTGTGGGCCACCGATGCCTCCTACTTCCGTGTAGTGGGATGGGGCTACTACTACCTCGTGACGGTGATGGACGACTACTCCCGGTTCATCTTGGCCTGGAAGGTGCAACGGGACATGACGGCCAACTCCCTCATAGAGGTGGTCCAGGAAGCTGTTGACTCTACTGGTATGACTGATGTACCTCTGGAGGATCGGACCAAGCTCCTCTCAGCCGATATTTCCCAGATGGAATCCAGTGCTTTCATAAACACACCATCCTGAGACAGTCCAGACTATAAGATCGCCTGCTGAAGTTGTCAACTGCCACCAACCGCGCTAATATCACTTCATCTAGAGAAACAGGGTCTCCAAACCACTGGGAAAGGCTCTAAACGGATTATTCAGACCGAACCTCACGCTGCAAGTCGCGCACCTTGCTCAGGGCAGCCTCGATATGATCACGATTCCCTAACAGACACATGCTCCTATCCAGGATTGAAACGAAGTCTCCCTATCCGCTCCAGCATTTCATCGAACATCTCCCTGGTCACCATCACCTCGGCAAGCTGGAACACAAGCCTCCTCGCATGACGCACCAGTCGCCCGCCTATCTTGATGAGTCTCGTCTGAATACTTGTCAGGGACCAGCTCTTTATCGCTTCTGGCAGAGCCAGCCTTCTGAAGAAGTTGCCCAGATTGTATGCCAGGATGAATAGCCACAGCCTCACCTGATTAGCCACGAACTTATGGCACGAGAGCCGAGTCCAATTGAGGGCGTATTTCCCCTCTTTAATCCACTGCTCTGCTGTGCCTCTGCCATTGTAGAAGCTGACTAGTCCCTTCGTTGGATAGCTCAGGTTGGTTACGATGAAGCCTACTCTTGGGAACAGTTCTCCCTGATGCCACTCCACCTTGGCCACTACTCTTCGAGGAACATTCCAACTCTGGGCCTGATAAACGAAGTCGTGATACGAGACGATGGGCTTTTGAGAGGGCCACTCGGTAGGCCGTACCAACAGGTGAGCTATTTCCTTCTGAAGCACTTCGTTCGCCGGAAGCCTTATGGCGTAGCCGATATGCCTTGTCTCCAGGTACTCGTAAATCTCAGGCTTGGCAAAAGCAGCGTCTGCTCGAAACAGCAGCCTCACCGCCAGCTTCAGGTAGCGCTCGACGATGGGATTGATGAACTCCTTCCAGCCATCGGCGCTGTGGACGTTGCCTGGTCTGAGAACCGCCCCTTCGCAATCTCCAAACTGGTTGAAGCAGAACAAGGGGTGATAGCACATGCATCCAAAGTGGCCGTTGTAGGCTGCTTCCTCCTGCTCGCCATGCACCGGACTCTCCGAACTGTCGATGTCCAGGATGATACGCCTGTGTACGGTCTTGGCTAATGCACGTTTTATCCATTCGACATTCAGCCGCTCAATGCCCTTGAGGTTTTCCTTTTGTGTCAGCAACTCCGTCTCGAACCTACCCATCTCGCTGGTGCTGGCCGCGTTCCTGTCAGGGCCTTTCCAGCCTACCACTACTCTCAGGGCTGGGTCTTGGGAAAGGCGGTCGGCATCATTGGTGTCGTCGTATCCAGCGAGGCGGCTGTAGACTGACTGTCTCAGCAGTGGGATTAGCTGATGCAGGATGTTTTTGCCCGTTCGACTCTCTTTGAGGAATTCGTCGGCAGAGTCGGTCAGGCTTAGGGCGTCATCAAGCTCTCTGCACGCCAGCAGTCCTGCGTCTGAGGTGATGGTAGCACCGCGAAACTCCACGCGAACTTTGGAGTCAAAGTCGAGCTTGAGAGGGGTCTTTTCGTCGTCACCCATAAGGTGCCTCCAACACGATTACGTAATCAGAAGCCAGAACCTATATTCATGGGTGTATTATAATGTATAGACTCCCATTATATCCGTTTAGTAATCAGAATATTCATAGTAATCACAGGAACGCCAATCACCACTTGGGTCTATCTGGGAAATCCAGGATTATTGGTGGAGGTGGAGGCACCGGCAGGGTAGTTGGGAGGGTACGGAAGGAACTGAGAGGCCCTGGAATCGCCTGCGTCCAGAAGAGGAGGCAGTAGTGCTGGCGGCAGCCCGTGGGATGCCGACCTGGCGAAGCCGGCAGTTGGCGGCTTCGCTCACCGACCACAGAGGCCTATCGGTCTCCGCCTCCACAGTCTATCGTATTCTGAGACGGGAGGGTCTGGTGAAACGGATCGAATACCAGTTGGCAGCGAGCAAAGAGTACCAGCACAAGACCACAGGGCCCCACCAGCTGTGGGCCACCGATGCCTCCTACTTCCGTGTAGTGGGATGGGGCTACTACTACCTCGTGACGGTGATGGACGACTACTCCCGGTTCATCTTGGCCTGGAAGGTGCAACGGGACATGACGGCCAACTCCCTCATAGAGGTGGTCCAGGAAGCTGTTGACTCTACTGGTATGACTGATGTACCTCTGGAGGATCGGACCAAGCTCCTCTCAGATAATGGCTCAGGTTATGTATCGCGGGCCTTCCGCGAGTACATGCGGGTGGTGGGCATTCGCCACGTCCTGGCAGCACCCTATCACCCTCAGACCAACGGGAAGCTGGAGAGATATCACCGAACCCTGAAAGACGACATTAACCAGGTGCCATACGAGGTGGTGGAAGACCTGGAGGCGGCCATCCGGGACTTCGTCGAGTTCTACAACTACCGAAGATATCATCAGGCGCTCAGGGTTGTAACTCCGGCTGACGTGCTGGAAGGCCGTCTGGAGGCAATTCTAGCCCAGAGGAAGGAGGTACAGCGAGAGACTTTTGACCGGCGGAGGCGGTACAATCAGGAGGTCAGAGAAACCCTCAAACCAGGAGCTTCTTCACCCCAATCTCTCGGACCCAGAACTGTCCAAAACCGCTGACACCCAACAGTCCCCCTTAGATGGCCACCGTCGGCTTGAACGCTGTTCACTGTGACTTTGAAGCTCCCCGGAGCAGCATCTGACACAGGAAACGTCAGCCATCCAAGGGTAAGCGGAGGCCGATCGAGCACGACGCCACGCCCGTCGGCCAGCCACGAGCGCCCGTCCGAACTCTCTATCTCTGCAGCGTCTATCATGACGGCCCCGTCGAGCTCTTCAGCCGTGTCCCTTGCCACATAGAACAGGGTGACCCGTTCATTGGGATGCAGTACTGCTCGGCCCAACGTGATGCCAACACTGCCGACTACGACTTCATGCTCCAGATGTGAGGAGCTGGAAGTGGTTACCGTGGTTTCAGACGTGGTAGTTGTGGCAATTCCCGGCAGCACAACCAGGGTGATCGCAACAAGCAATAGCCCCACAACAATCGCTGCCACGCCGAGCACGTGACGCACACCGCCGTATTTCTTCCTGACCACCCAGATTCCTGCGGTCAGGAACAACGCGGAAGGCGGGACCATTGAGAGTAGCCACAGTAATGCTGGCATCGTTTACGAATCACCCAAGGCGGCTCTTTCGCTGCCTTGCCTCCATTTGAGAATGTTCCAAACCGCAAGCCCGACCAGAGCCAGCGCGACCCACCCATACCCTGTTGCCGTGTAGACTAATCCTTTGACGACAGATGCCCCCCAGTAGACCGGCGTTCCTATTGATGCCCCCAGCTAGAGCAGGGAAAGTCCAAGTCCAAGCGAACTCCAACGACCCCTGTGGCGATCACTCCAGATGATCGCGGTCCCCGCAACGACTCCTATCAATCCACTCAGATCGGGAATGGCAGCGAACCCAAAGTAGAGCACAGTGAGGGCGAACGAGTGACAAACAGCCACCAGAGACGCCATGGCCAGGTGGCTCATGGGCATCCTATGTCCCCGTAACCGGAGAAGGTACTGCCTCGCTATCCAGCCCACACAGAATGCCACAGATGCCCCGCCACCATAGAATATTGTGAGGACGAAGATGAACCAGATGGGATGTGAATCTGAAGAGAGCGGCCCGTCGATAGCCCACGCGACTGAAAGGCCGAACAATATGCTGATGGGGAAGAGCGCAACATCTCTGAGCGATGGCGATAGCCAGCCCGCAAGAAGGGGGTACACGCCCACCGTGACTACCGCAACCAGACCAAGGTACCATGTGCTGGCGTTGGCGAACACCGTGAAGCTCGACGCGGCACCCGCGCCCGCGATAGCGGCAAATCCAGCCGTCACCAAGAAATCCCCTTTGGGGAGAGCAATCGTCACGGCGTCTCCCTCATAGCGGCAACCTCAGAGCAGAATCGCCATAGGTCTGCTGCTACCGCGTCGTCTGATTCCGTGTATGGTCTAAACCTGGATTTCCCAGATAGACCCAAGTGGTGATTGGCGTTCCTGTGATTACTATGAATATTCTGATTACTAAACGGATATAATGGGAGTCTATACATTATAATACACCCATGAATATAGGTTCTGGCTTCTGATTACGTAATCGTGTTGGAGGCACCTTATGGGTGACGACGAAAAGACCCCTCTCAAGCTCGACTTTGACTCCAAAGTTCGCGTGGAGTTTCGCGGTGCTACCATCACCTCAGACGCAGGACTGCTGGCGTGCAGAGAGCTTGATGACGCCCTAAGCCTGACCGACTCTGCCGACGAATTCCTCAAAGAGAGTCGAACGGGCAAAAACATCCTGCATCAGCTAATCCCACTGCTGAGACAGTCAGTCTACAGCCGCCTCGCTGGATACGACGACACCAATGATGCCGACCGCCTTTCCCAAGACCCAGCCCTGAGAGTAGTGGTAGGCTGGAAAGGCCCTGACAGGAACGCGGCCAGCACCAGCGAGATGGGTAGGTTCGAGACGGAGTTGCTGACACAAAAGGAAAACCTCAAGGGCATTGAGCGGCTGAATGTCGAATGGATAAAACGTGCATTAGCCAAGACCGTACACAGGCGTATCATCCTGGACATCGACAGTTCGGAGAGTCCGGTGCATGGCGAGCAGGAGGAAGCAGCCTACAACGGCCACTTTGGATGCATGTGCTATCACCCCTTGTTCTGCTTCAACCAGTTTGGAGATTGCGAAGGGGCGGTTCTCAGACCAGGCAACGTCCACAGCGCCGATGGCTGGAAGGAGTTCATCAATCCCATCGTCGAGCGCTACCTGAAGCTGGCGGTGAGGCTGCTGTTTCGAGCAGACGCTGCTTTTGCCAAGCCTGAGATTTACGAGTACCTGGAGACAAGGCATATCGGCTACGCCATAAGGCTTCCGGCGAACGAAGTGCTTCAGAAGGAAATAGCTCACCTGTTGGTACGGCCTACCGAGTGGCCCTCTCAAAAGCCCATCGTCTCGTATCACGACTTCGTTTATCAGGCCCAGAGTTGGAATGTTCCTCGAAGAGTAGTGGCCAAGGTGGAGTGGCATCAGGGAGAACTGTTCCCAAGAGTAGGCTTCATCGTAACCAACCTGAGCTATCCAACGAAGGGACTAGTCAGCTTCTACAATGGCAGAGGCACAGCAGAGCAGTGGATTAAAGAGGGGAAATACGCCCTCAATTGGACTCGGCTCTCGTGCCATAAGTTCGTGGCTAATTAGGTGAGGCTGTGGCTATTCATCCTGGCATACAATCTGGGCAACTTCTTCAGAAGGCTGGCTCTGCCAGAAGCGATAAAGAGCTGGTCCCTGACAAGTATTCAGACGAGACTCATCAAGATAGGCGGGCGACTGGTGCGTCATGCGAGGAGGCTTGTGTTCCAGCTTGCCGAGGTGATGGTGACCAGGGAGATGTTCGATGAAATGCTGGAGCGGATAGGGAGACTTCGTTTCAATTCTGGATAGGAGCATGTGTCTGTTAGGGAATCGTGATCATATCGAGGCTGCCCTGAGCAAGGTGCGCGACTTGCAGCGTGAGGTTCGGTCTGAATAATCCGTTTAGAGCCTTTCCCAGTGGTTTGGAGACCCTGTTTCTCTAGATGAAGTGATATTAGCGCGGTTGGTGGCAGTTGACAACTTCAGCAGGCGATCTTATAGTCTGGACTGTCTCAGGATGGTGTGTTTATGAAAGCACTGGATTCCATCTGGGAAATATCGGCTAAATCTACTTCTCTTTTTTCAATTTACGTTTTTCCTTTAGAGTATGTTGTGCAGTTGTCTGTTTTTCCTTTTTGGCTTTATCTTTTTTACCACCCTTATCACCCATTACTTTTGCTCCTTTGAAAGTGAATCTTCTAACGGCCCCAGGGTTAAGCCTGATGGGGTGACTGGAAGCGGACTGCCACTATAGTCAGGGATGACATATTATCCGAGATTCTCCATTTCGGCTGACCCTATGCCTTCAGCAAGACCCGAATGGATTGGATTGCAGCTTCCGAAGTCGAGACCCTCGATCACCTGGCCAGGTAACAGCGATCTGGTATAGGGGCAACCACCTGGCCGTGTCTGGATCCAGCCCGGCGATGGCGATTCCCATATAACGAAGGGCCCTCGTGGCACATCAACGAACCCGTAATCACTGGTGGAGATCGTCTGGGTGAATCGGTCTCCTGTTCCGTCTCCCCCGATGTCAAGGATGATTGTAAAGTCTGGCAGACCCGGCTCCCCATCATCCCACGCACCATCGGAGTCCAAGTCTTGGTGTTACTTATACTGATGCGTCATAGCTCGGACTATATCATTGCACGCGGCGGTGAGTCAAACCACGCAGTAGGCGGGCGGTAGCAGCCCTCACCATCAGTCCCTCTCCCACTGGGAGAGGGATGTCAGAAGGACAGGGTGAGGGACCTCTCCCTCTCTCTCACCCGAAGGCCCTGTCCAGGGCCTCGACCTGCTCCGACGACAGCCTCCAGCCTGAGGCGCCGCAATTCTCTACGACGCGGTCAACACCGTTGGCCTTGGGTATCGCTATCACGTTCTCCCTGGAGGTGCACCAGTTCAGGGCTACCTGGGCCATGGTCTTGCCGGTGTCACGGGCTATGCTCTCCAGCACAGCCAACGCCCGCCTTCGCCGTAGCAGGGGCCTGGAAGTCAGCGCCCCCCCGGCAAGGGGTGTGTACGCGATGACGGTGACGTTGTTGCGCCGGCAGTAAGGAAGAGTGCTCCTCTCTATTCCGCGGTCGTTCAGGTTGTACATCACCTGGTTGGAGACGATCTCGTACTTCCTCATGGAATCCTGGGCCTCTTGTAGCTCCCGGGCGGTAAAGTTGCTAACCCCGATGAACCGCACCTTGCCCATGTCCACCAGGTCCTCCATCGCCCCCATGGTCTCTCCGATAGGTACCCCGGAGTTAGGCCAGTGGAGCTGGTAGAGGTCGATGTACTCCATGTCCAGCTTCCGGAGGCTGTTGTTGGCTGCGCTGATAACCTGGTCGTACCTCAGATGGCTGCCCAGCACCTTGGTAGCAATGAAGACACGGTCTCGTAGCCCTCGTACGGCCTCGCCGACAATGTCCTCGGTGCTGTACATCTCGGCCGTGTCGATATGGGTTGCGCCCAGGGAGATGCCCCGTACGAGTGGCTCAGTGCCGCCCTTGTAATCCCACGTCCCCAACCCGATCTCGGATACCTTAACTCCGGTCTTGCCCAGTTCCTTGCGTTCCAAATGGCACCCTTCTTTCCAGGAGTCCGACCTAGCCGCCACGTGGGAGGCATCGTCTCATGCATGACATGTTACATTACAACCACGCACGTGGCCAAATCGGGGGGTTTCCGGTGCCGCTCGGCCGGCCCACCCATGCAAGGGAAGGGGCGCCGCACGGAGCCGGTCTCAGAAGTCCCTTCTCCCCTGGCGGGAGAAGGTCAGGATGAGGGGGTGCCGACGAAAGTCCGCAGCACGCTATCTAGAAATGACGGTTACGCGCCGATGAGAGGATCACCCTCACCTTAATCCTCTCCCATCAAAGGGAGAGGAAAGAGGCCAGCGCTCCCTCATGGTAGTTATGAGACGGGCTCCCCACGTCACCCCTACCCACTGTTCACGTCCTAAGCTGGAGCAGACGCTCTGACTCAGATAACCTCTTGGAGGGCCTGCTCTAGCTCGTCGAGGGTCGCGAAGCCTTCGAACCTGGCGGTCACGGTGCCTTGGCGGTCAATCACGAAGGACCACTCGATGCTAGGAAGTCCCCATTCCGACACTATCGGAGAGAGGCGCGCCTTTGTCAGATCCCCCTGTATCTCCTCGGGATTATCATAGATGTCCACATGGATGAAGTTGGACTGCCCCTTGTACTTGTTCTTCAGCTCCTGCAAGACCTCGACCTGGGGGCCACATACGGCGTTTGTACAGAAGGCGGGGCTGGCCATCACTACCACACTTGGCAGGCCACTGGTGACCGCATCGGCGATGGTGACCATGTACAGGTCAGGATCGTTTAACGAGCCGGTGGTGAGCTCGCCGAACCCCTCCACATCATCGAGGGTCTTGTTACGGCTCCTGACGGCGGGAGAACCCACCGCTACTGCAGAGGAGTTGTCGTTAACGGCGAAATCAAGGGTGGCGTGCTTTGCCGCCCCGTCTGGGTCCAAGACGCTAATGTCGATGCTCCAGCTCCCTGGGGTATCGAAGGCAAGGTAGGTAGTGTAAAGTCCTCTGATCCCGTAGGGCCATGGGCGGAAGACGGCCTGTACGGTCTCCCTGGGCTCCCCTTCGAAAAGGGATGATACAGTAGCCTCCGGCACGCGCACGAAGTCATCCGGTGCGGTCAATACGAAGCCTATGCGGTTCCTGCCTATACCCAGGTCTGCGGTCGCGAATATGGCCTGCAGGCCATCAGGCGAAACGGGTCCCTCGATCAGTGGTACCTCGTCGGGTTGCAGAAGTAGCTCGGCGGATTCGGGCTGCCCCCCTTCTTTGGCAGCGCCCGAGGATTCCGCTTCGCCGGGAATCTCG
Organism: Dehalococcoidia bacterium; assembly: GCA_965226805.1. Taxonomy (GTDB): domain Bacteria; phylum Chloroflexota; class Dehalococcoidia; order Lucifugimonadales; family JAGWBF01; genus CBDDDW01. The sequence continues at coordinate 72,367 of CBDDDW010000019.1, read as the reverse complement.
GAACTCGAGGAGCAAGCGACGGACGCCACCAGCCCTATGATTCCGGCAACTAAGAGAGCCTTGAATGTGACGCTGGCCCTAGGCAATCACATCACCTCGCCCCTGTGCCTGGAAAGAGGCAGCGCCAGGCCAATGGGGATTTACTTGGATGAATAGGAACCCTCCGAGCAAACATATGGGCTTGGATTGGACCTAGACGCCGGATGCGTACACGCCGAAGGTATACGCGAATATGCTGAACTGGAGGGAGTTGGGGCTTAATCGAAGCTCGTAGGCGCCGTACCTGGGCGCTTGGACGATGGAGTACATCCTCGGCCCATCGATGTAAAGGAAGCTCCTACCGTCCTCCTCGATTACCACATCGTCCCCTTTGTTTTCGTCCGTCATGGGCTGTCCATCCAGAGTAACCAACACCTTGACTGGCTCCACCACTTCGCCTTCGACATCCATAACAGCGTTGACACTCCTGGCGGCGAACTTCAACGTGATATAGTCCTCGTACTCAGTGGTCTCTCTGGCATGCTGTAAGCTCTCTCTGCCGGTCCGCCAGGCCCCCTGTAAGTAGAGAAGGTGTGACGCGTGGTCACCCGGGTCTTCGTACAAGACCACTTTATCTCGGGAATCGTAATATGCCGGATCCCCTACATAGCCACCGCGTCCGGAGAACAGATCGGCAAACCCACGCTCATGGCCCGCGTATAGCTCCCGGGTGTACCCCCGGCCGCCGCTATCCACATAATCAGGGTCCAGAGGCTGGTTATTCGGCATCTCCGAGTTCAGAATGGACAAGTCCGCACCGGCCTCCTCGAGTAGTTCCCGAATTCTCAACTCCGTTTCCACATAGGCCCCTTCACCGAAGTGGGTGTAGCGAATCACGCCGTCCTTGTCTATGAGGTACTTGGCGGGCCAATAGCGGTTCTGGTAGGCGCGCCAGGTTCTAAAATCGTTGTCCTGGACCACCGCCCAGCCGACGCCGTAATTCTCTACCGCCCTTTGCACGTTCTCGAGCACCTTCTCGTGCTCAAACTCGGGCGTATGCACCCCGATAATAACCAGCCCGTCGTCGAGGTACTTGGAGTGCCAGACCTTGAGGTATGGGAGGGTGCGAATGCAGTTTACGCAGGTGTATGTCCAGAAATCGATCAGCACCACCTTGCCCTTCAGACCGGCGATACTCAGGGGTTCCGAGTTGATCCAGGCCTGCGTCCCCACCAGCTCTTGGGCCAGGGGACCCTCGGCTACCTTCGCTGGCGGGACCGGCGTCGGAGTCGCTTCCAATGGTTTGGCTGTGGGCAGAGCCGTCGATCCGTCCTCGGGAGTGCTCGTGGGAATGGGAGTGGGCGTGGGCGTTGACGTGGGAGTGGGATTCGCTGAGGCTGACTCCCCTGAGGCTGTCGGAGTGCTCAACGTTGTCTCGACCGAGGTGGACAGGTTTACCTGCTCCCGCTCCGGCGTCGATATCGACTCAGCCGGCGAAACAGCCTCAGTAGGGGTAGCCTGTTCGTCGCCGCAGGCCACCAATAGCGGAGCTAACACCAGAAGTGGAATCACGTACAGTAGCTTCTTCATACACTAACCACTACGCCCGATTCTTCACGGCGGTTTCCTCGCACCAGCTTGAACATTCGGACCGACCGAACCCCATTATTATATCACCGCTCTTCGGCCTTATCTGGGAAGGTCAGCAAGCTGGCTTGACAAGCCTAAAGGAGAGCCTTATGCTTGCGCCTGTCTCTTCCCGATTGCTGCCCAACGTAGGGCGAGCGCTCAAGCCCCATGGCCCCAGCTTCCCGTCCCCCGTGGCCTTTGGCGGCTGAACGGAATCCTAAAGTCAAAAGGAGCGGTCTTGGCTGCTGCAGACAGGCTCATTGAGGACTCGGTGGACATTCACGTTCATTTCGCTCCCGATCCCAGGGTAGACCGCCGCTCCGACGCCATCGCGGTAGCGGAGAGCGCCAAACAATTGGACATGAGGAGCGTCGTGATCAAGAGTCACGAATACCCAACCCATCCAGTGGCCTATACCGTCAGCACGATGATCGAGGGCATCTCCCTGATAGGCGGCATATGCCTGGACGTAGAGGTGGGAGGCTTGAATCCGATGGCCGTCGAGGCCTCCGCCAACATGGGCGCCCGCATAGTATGGATGCCTACCTACTCCGCCCGCGCAGACCGGGAGTACAGAGGACTCGAGGGCGGCATATCCATTCTCAACAACCGGGGCCGCCTTCTACCCGAAGTTTATCCAATACTCGAGACAATCAAGCAGCACGACATGGTCCTGGCCACGGGCCACCTGTCCACCGGGGAGAGCCTGGTGCTGGTGGACGAGGCTAGGAACCTGGGCATCAACCGCGTGGTGGTGACCCACGCGTCTACCATGTCCTTCTGGACCGGTATGACCGTGGAAGATATGAAGGCGATGGCGGAGAAGGGCGCGTTCATCGAGCACTGCGTCGCGGTAATGATGCGCCCGTCGGAGCTTGCCGATCTGCTATGGGCCATCGGTCCGGAGCACTGCATCCTCAGCACCGATTTCGGGCAGGACTACAACCCCATCGCTCCAGAGGGGTTCCGCATGGGCATGGCCACCCTCGTCCAGGCCGGCATGGAGGAAGTTGAAGTGGGGATCATGGCCAAGGACAACCCATCCCGGCTTCTGGGGCTCTAGCCGGGTCACCTGTCGCGAATCCTCCATCCGGACTCAGCCGGTCCCTAGATGCGTTTTGCCTCGTCCAGGTCCTCATCGGAGAGGTCGGGGAGATTGGACCAGGAGTCGCGTAGGCTGTTGGAGCTAAACCTGATTCGCAGGAAATCCTGGCCATGGTTTTGTTCCAGTCGGACACGGGCCCACTCCGCGATACGGTAGCCCACCACCCAGGCAATGCCTCGCTCAGTAACTAAGAGGGGAATCCGGTCCCGCCACGCCCGAGGCACCTTCTCATCTACGTAGAAGTCTTGCAGCTTCTTTTCTACCCGCATCCCAAGAGGCTGGAAGCGGTCCCCTGGAAGGCGCGTACGTACCTGCACGGTGTCTCCTATGGAACGCCCATCAAAGGCGGCTTCGAAAGGGTCATCCGGCCGAGAACCTTGCGAGTCCATGACACGAGCCGCGATGTGCCAGCCGGGGATTTCCATGGCGCTTTCGCTCGACGTGGAGGGGAGCGCTAGGCTATATACACCCTCCAACGCAGGAAGGGGGCACGGCGCCTCCGCCCTTCGGGACAGGATGAGCCGGTCGTAGCTGCGGTGGAGCCACAATCCTCTGGGGAGAGTGAGCATCTTGCCTGGAGCGGCCCAGATGAGTTCCGCCATGGCGCTGAGGTGGACTTCCTCTAAACGGCGGGTATCTCCGGAGTGTTCCTGATACGCCCTGCGGAGCACCATTCGTTGCAGCAAAGGGTGAAGGGCCCCCAGCCGGGTAGAGTCCAGGTAGATATCATCGCCTCGCGTCTGGGCAATGTCGGGCCAGAGTCCGTCCACCTCCGTGTCAACGAAGTCCGTTACCAGAGATGCGGTACGGGAAAGCCTGCCGAGCGCCTCACCTACCCGTGGGTTATAGGTCTCAAGCTCAGGGAAGAGGTCATGTCGCAATCGGTTGCGCGTAAAACGCAGAAGTCGATTGGCGGGGTCCACCCTGAAATCTACACCCAGCTTCCTGCAATAGACCTCAGTATCCCCCTTGGTCACCCGCAAGAGGGGCCTGAAGAGGGTAGCGCCGGGGCCGTCGACCCTGTCGCTCCAAGTAGCGAGTTCGGCCATGCCCCTGAGCCCGTGGATACCGCTGCCACGAAGGATGTGCATGAGCACAGATTCGGCCTGATCGTCGGAAGTATGTCCGAGGGCCACTGCTGCGGCGCCGTTGTCCGAGGCCACTGTCGTCAGGTATCTGTAACGGACCTCCCGCGCCGCCTCCTCGAAGGATGAAATCCCCATCTCCTTCTGGTAAGCGGTGGGGTCCGCCTTTCCCACGCTGGCGGGGACATCCAATCTCTCGGCCAGTGAGGCCACGAACCGGGCATCCTCGTCGGCCTCTTCTCTGAAGTTATGGTTCAAGTGGGCGACATGGAGTCTGATACCCCGTCTTTCCCGCAATTTCAACAGGCAATATAGCAGGGCCATCGAGTCAGGCCCGCCGGATACGGCTACAACCAGCAGAGTGCCGTCATCTGCGTATCCGGCGCGGTCCAGAGCCTCCGCGACTCTGGCTTCCACTCCTTCGATGCCCGACTCTGGCTGAGAACCTACCCTTTTGGGGAGCCTGTATTCGGCCATGCCACCACCGACCTCCAGTGGTTGGTCCCTAAATTGATGGTCATGATCACTCCCGTCACCCTGAGCACTGAGAAGGCGGACGGGTCTAAGAGGTGGCGAATCCAAACTGTAACCTCAGCCCCAGCGCTAGATCCTGAGTCCGCCTGTGTGGCGGACTCAGGACGACCGGGGTTTTTCCGAGACTGAGTTCCAGCTGCAACGAGTTCCACCCGGCTCCATCACCTCAGCATCGCCCGACCGAGCTAAAACGCCACGATCCTCTCCGGTACGTACGCTAATCTGGAGACAGATGGCACCTGTCGTTAATGCTTAGGACCTGACGAGACCTGGAGTTGCTTTGAAGGATACTTATAGACCCCAGGTCTACCTGCAGCCTGTGGAACCGAGATGGACGCAGACCCAGGAAGCGGCACAGTATCGAACGAATGGCGAAGTTGTGGGATACCGCCACGACCAGCCCGCTGGCGTGCGCTTTTTGAATATGCTCTATCGCACGCCACGCCCTTTCCCGGAGCTGCCGCATCGACTCACCTCCGGGGAAGACGACCTCTGAAGGGTCTTTTCGCCAGGCGGCGTAAACCTGGGAGTAGTTTGCCAGCATCTCCTGACCGGTTATTCCCTCTAGCTCCCCCAGATCAGCCTCCTGGATGCCGTCCAGAGGTTCTACCGGTATACGCGCCTCTCTGGATATTTCCTCGGCGGTCATCAGGGTCCTGGGCAGCGGACTCGAATACAGCGCGGTGGGCCCCATGGGGGCGATGGCTCTAGCTATCTGACGGGCCTGCCTGAATCCATTCTCATTCAGGCCCGCACGACTCTGTCCCTGGAACTTTCCCTCTGCGTTCCAGGCGGTTTCCCCATGCCTAACCAGTACGATCCGCATCTACCTCCGTTTCCTCCGGTCGAGATAACACCGGTGATTATGCATGATCATCCATGATCGGATTCATCTTAGCAGCCGGTACTTTCGGCGTCAAAGCTGCCGGGACATGAGGGCCCCGGCACGGACCTCCGTGGACAACCCCGGATGACTACTTCAACGGAGGGGCAATCCTTCCCGTGGGAGCGGACCAGGGACACAAAGGCTCAGGACTGTCGTTCATGGTGGAGATGCTCTCGGGCATCCTCACGGGCCTGGGCTTTGGAATAGACCCTCAAGCCCGCCATAACGACGGTTGCTTCATCGCAGTTTTCAACGTGGAGGCCTTTCGGCCGTTAGTGTTGGGTGTCAGCGGTTTTGGACAGTTCTGGGTCCGAGAGATTGGGGTGAAGAAGCTCCTGGTTTGAGGGTTTCTCTGACCTCCTGATTGTACCGCCTCCGCCGGTCAAAAGTCTCTCGCTGTACCTCCTTCCTCTGGGCTAGAATTGTCTCCAGACGGCCTTCCAGCACGTCAGCCGGAGTTACAACCCTGAGCGCCTGATGATATCTTCGGTAGTTGTAGAACTCGACGAAGTCCCGGATGGCCGCCTCCAGGTCTTCCACCACCTCGTATGGCACCTGGTTAATGTCGTCTTTCAGGGTTCGGTGATATCTCTCCAGCGTCCCGTTGGTCTGAGGGTGATAGGGTGCTGCCAGGACGTGGCGAATGCCCACCACCCGCATGTACTCGCGGAAGGCCCGCGATACATAACCTGAGCCATTATCTGAGAGGAGCTTGGTCCGATCCTCCAGAGGTACATCAGTCATACCAGTAGAGTCAACAGCTTCCTGGACCACCTCTATGAGGGAGTTGGCCGTCATGTCCCGTTGCACCTTCCAGGCCAAGATGAACCGGGAGTAGTCGTCCATCACCGTCACGAGGTAGTAGTAGCCCCATCCCACTACACGGAAGTAGGAGGCATCGGTGGCCCACAGCTGGTGGGGCCCTGTGGTCTTGTGCTGGTACTCTTTGCTCGCTGCCAACTGGTATTCGATCCGTTTCACCAGACCCTCCCGTCTCAGAATACGATAGACTGTGGAGGCGGAGACCGATAGGCCTCTGTGGTCGGTGAGCGAAGCCGCCAACTGCCGGCTTCGCCAGGTCGGCATCCCACGGGCTGCCGCCAGCACTACTGCCTCCTCTTCTGGACGCAGGCGATTCCAGGGCCTCTCAGTTCCTTCCGTACCCTCCCAACTACCCTGCCGGTGCCTCCACCTCCACCAATAATACGTGCTCCTGGAAATGCCAAGCTCCCTGAGTCGCCTGTTCTTCCCTCTACCATGTCGCTCCACCTCAGCCACGACCTTCGATTGTTCCACTACGCTCATGCGACGGTGCCGTTGTCGTGTAGGGGCGGCAGAGCTGTTTTTTTGAAGCGGTGCAACTCCAGGGACAACTCACCCACCAGCTGCTTCAGTTCTCTGTTCTCCCGCTTGAGCTGCTCTATCTCTTGCCGGGTCGCATCACGCACACTGTCCCGAGTCAACCTCTCCTTCCCAGCTTCCATGAACCCCTTCGTCCAGGCGTAGTAGGAGTGGGGTTTGATTCCTTCCCGTCGGCACAGGTCATTAACGGTAGTCTCCCGTCTGAACCCCTCCAAGACGATGCGGATCTTCTCTTCAGGGGTATACTTACGGCGGGTCGCTGCACGGACCTGACGCACGAAGCTTCGTGTCTCCTGGCTTCGCTCCTCAGCTTGGCTGGCCTGATCCTCTACCTGGGTCATCAATGACTCCTTTCACTTAGGGTTAATCTACCCCTCTGAAGGAGCCTCTACCACCCCCAACCTCTTCGGTTTTCTAGGCCTCAATAGTGTCCAATTGCGCTGACACCCTACACTCTTTGGACTCACGCAGCTCTTGAGAAGTTCGCAAAGCTTTTGCCCCCAGGTCCTGGAGCAACCCCACCACGAGCGCTGTTGCTGCAAGGACTATGACGCCCAGTGCACCTCCGCCTTTAATCCATTCCAGCGATTCCTCTTCACTGAATGTGCGCACAAGCACCAAGTTCAATGGAAAGAACAAGAAGGCAACGATCAGGCCCGCCGGCCACCCAAAAAACCAAGCCGTCAAAAGCACCGGAATCGTGGAGAGGATGCCTGCGCTGTCCAAAAACGGGTAAGCTAAAACATAGGCTACCGTGACAGACACAACGATGATCCACTTTGCGGTAGATCTTTTACTCAGGAAGGTTAGGACCGCTGATCCGGTCGAATGGCGATTTGTCATATCAGATAACCGTTAAGAATTCTCGAGGTTTGAATATCTCCAGGCCGCTCTTTACATCCATTCCTGCGCAACGGTGTCCGTGCTTGATCTCGTTGTGTGTCTCTCCAAGCCACGCTCAATACCGGTCACCAGAGACGTCATTAGTTACATTAGTTTCTCTATAGCGATCGCCGGCAACTTTTAGTCATCTGAATCCACCTTTTCAGCCGTTATCAAGCTAACGGAGGGAAGCCTCGTCACCCAGTGCCACCTTGGTCAAGAAACCCTGTTACGACCAGCGAACCTCGTAAAGGCGCACCTCTTCGGTGTAGCCCTTGAGCGTTCTGAAACCGGAATCTATGAATGTCCAATTCGTGCTAGGGCCTGCCATCTGGCGAAAGAGGTCAGATACCAAAATCTTCCCGCCAGACGCATGACCCATAATGCGTTCCGCCTGAACAACCGCGCTGCCGAAGAAATCACCTTCCTCCTTGATCGTCTCCCCAACGTTGATACCTATGCGCACTTTCGGCTTCAAGTCTGTGTTCGTCCAGTCGAACCCTTGCAGACCCCGTTGTATGTCTATGGCACATGCTATTGCCGTTCTTGCACTCGAGAACACTGCCATGAACCCATCACCCATTGTCTTCACTTCCACGCCATCGTGATGAGCCAATTGTAGCCGTATAATCTCGTTATGCTTTGCGAGTAAGACCTGGTGCTCCTCATCCCCCAGCAGCGTCAACAACTCCGTAGAACCCTCGAGATCCGTGAACATGATGTTGACAGTCCCTTGGATATAGTCTATTTTCTGAGCGCTTCTTCGCCTCGCTTCACTACCGATCGCCTGTACTTGCCAGTCTGGAACCGTACTGGCTCCCTGCCCATCGTCGAGGAGTTCCAGCTCTCCTCTCTCCTTCAGGGTCTCGGCGCGCCTTGCGATGACCTGCCTGACCACCTTCTCCAAATGTGTCCGAGACACAGGCTTTACTATGTAATCGTAGGCGCCTTCCTTCAGTTGCTCGACCGCGATGTTCAGGTCATCGACAGCCGTCGCGAAAATGACAGCTACATCAGGGTGACGCTCTTTGATGTGCTGAAAGAGGGTCGCGCCGGTCATCTTTGGCATCATGAAGTCTACGACGGCGATGTCCACTCGCCCAGCACCCAGCACCCAACACCTCAAGCGCCGCATCACCGCCCGAGGCTGTCTGGCAGACATATCCTTGCTCCTCCATGATTACTCCAAAGAGCTCTCGGATGTTTTCATCATCATCCACGACAAGGATGTGGATCTGGTCATTGTTCATTTGCTGCCTCATATCCAGCGATGTTGCTACATTCTATAGGCTGCGCACGTGTGAAATTGTCTTAATTTGGGGCTCACCCAGGCTATTCCAGCAGCCGATCGCGCCGTCATTCACCAGAGTACCCTGACAACGGCTCAATCACTTTCACTACTGCGCCCTCGATGACCACTGCTCGCCGGTAGCCATCCAGGATGGTCTTAATCTGATCTATAGTCAGCGTCTTCGGGTCCACCGACGGCTGGACTACGTGCTTGAACGTACCAGCAACCTCGGACCTGGTAGGGAACCTGCCGAGATGCCGGCCGATGAGTTTCAGGGCCCGATTGGCGATGGCACTCCCGTAACGGTACTCCCCCGTGGGCTCACTTTTGTGGTCTAGGACTGGTGTCAGCTGCATCGCCTTCTGGTAATTGTCCCAAAGGGCGCGGAGAATCATCGCGGTAGTGATCCCAGAACGTTCGGCTCGGTCGTCCCGGATTTCGCTGATTCTTATCCGAACCTTATCTAGTCTAATGTCTCGCAAATGCCTTGATATATAGTGGATATTGGGGTATGCTTGCTTCATGCCAAAATCAGCTGATCTCCTCACGATATCTCCCGAGCAACGCCGAACGCTGGAAGCCTGGGTCCGTGCCCAGAACACTCCCCAAAGCGTCGCCTTCCGGGCCAGGATCGCCCTCCTCGCCGCCGACGGTGTGCCCAATAGCCGGATTGCCCGAGAGGTGGGCGTCAGTCGTCCCACCGTCATGCTCTGGCGCCAGCGTTTCCTCCAGGGCGGCCCTAGTGCCCTCACCGAGATCGCACCCGGCCGGGGCCGGCGGGGGTGACCTACGGAGCCGACCGGGTGAACGAGGTGGTGCAGGCCACTACCCAGACCAAACCCCCCGGAGCAACCCACTGGAGCATCCGCACCATGGCCAAGGCCCAGGGCCTTAGCAAGGCCACCGTGCAGCGCATCTGGTCCGCTCACGGGTTACAGCCCCACCGGACGAAGCGATTCAAGCTCTCCAAGGACTGGCGGTTCACCGAGAAACTCACCGACGTAGTGGGGCTGTACCTCAATCCTCCCGACAAAGCCGTGGTCCTGTGCGTGGATGAGAAGAGCCAAATCCAGGCCCTTCAGCGTACCCAGCCCGGCCTGCCTATGAAGAAAGGGCGCTGCGGAACCATGACCCACGACTACAAGCGGCATGGGACCACGACCCTATTTGCGGCCCTCAATGTCTTGGACGGGCGGGTGATCGGGGAGTGCATGGCTAAGCACCGGCACCAGGAGTTCCTGCGCTTCCTGCGGCGACTGGACCGGGAGTTTTCCAAGGAGACGCCGCTCCATCTGATTGTGGACAACTATGGGACCCACAACCAGTCCAAGGTGAAGGCGTGGCTGGAGAAGCACCCGCGGTTCACCCTGCACTTCACGCCGACGAGCTCGTCTTGGTTGAACCTGGTGGAGCGGTGGTTCAGGGAGTTGACGGAGAAAAGAGTACGGCGGGGGAGTTTCGAGAGCGTCCCGGAGTTGATCGCCGCGATTAAGGAATACCTGGCGGCGTCCAACGCGGATCCCAAGCCGTTTGTATGGCATGCCTCCGCTCAAGCGATCCTCACCAAGCTCTCACGCTGTAAAGCTATTTACGAGACACTAGACTAGGGTCCAGGCAACGAGCGCGACCGTCTGCCCCCCCTAGCCAGAGCGATAGCTCTACTGCCGTCGATGTTGAGGGCGCGAACTGCCTTGGCTGTGGAACAACCAACCCTGTAGGGGCAAGTTTTTGCCTGACATGCGGCGCGTCCTTGAGTACCAAGTGCCCTGAGTGCGATGTGGAGCTGCCCGCGGGGGCGAAATTCTGCGTGAGCTGCGGCCATCAACTGGACGGATCACGGTCCGACTCCAATCGGGCTCGGCTGCACCAATATATCCCCAAAGAGCTTCTGGCTAAACTGGAGGCCGCGAAGGCAGGCGGCGTCCAGGGCGAGCGCCGAATCGTAACTATGCTCTTCTGTGACGTAGCTGCCTCCACAGCGGCCGCTGAGAAACTCGATCCCGAAGAGTGGGCCGATGTCATGAACGGCGCATTCGATTACCTGATCGCACCGGTATACCGCTACGAGGGAACCCTTGCCCGGCTCATGGGTGATGGGATCCTTGCTTTCTTTGGCGCTCCGATAGCCCACGAAGACGACCCTCAAAGGGCAGTTCTGGCTGGGCTCGACATCGTCGATGGTATGCGTCCCTATCGGGAGCGGGTCAAGGGAGAATGGGGTCTGGACTTCGAGGTGAGAGTGGGCATTAACACCGGCCTCGTAGTGGTAGGAGAGGTTGGTTCGGACCTGCGTTTGGAATACACAGCGCTGGGTGACGCGATCAACGTGGCCGCCCGTATGGAGCAGACGGCTCAGCCCGGTACCGTGCAGATTACCGAGGATACACGTAACGCTGTTGCACCTCTTTTCGATTTCGAGGACCTGGGCGGGATCGATCTCAAAGGTAAGGGCGAGCCGGTCCAAGCTTACCGCGTGTTAGGTGTGAAGGAGACACCGGGCAGATTGCGCGGCATAGAGGGGCTGGACGCGCCACTGATCGGTCGCGAACGGGAGACGAGTGTACTGCGGGCCTTGATCACCGATCTCCGACAGGGATCGGGCCAGATCATCTCGGTGATGGGAGAACCTGGGCTGGGTAAATCACGTCTGATCGCCGAACTGCGGCACGCGCTGGTCGCAGAAGGAATCCTGACGAGTGACAAAGGCTGGTGAGCGGACCGGCGCCGGTGAGGAGCTGATCGCATGGTATGAAGGTCGCTCTGTTTCTTATGAAGCGGCAGCACCGTACTCTCCTTTCGTAGACCTGTTGAATGCGTACTTCGGATTCGGGCCGGGCTGGACCGATGCAGACAAATATGACGCGGTAAAGGCGCACATTGCAGACTTATCGCCTCATCGAGTCGATGAGATAGCACCGTTCATCGCCACGCTGCTAGGAGTCCAACTCCCGGACGAAGACGAGCGGGTACGCTACCTCCAGCCCCCTCAGGTCCGAGGCAGGATTTTCGAGGCCACTTGCGAACTTTTCGAACGGTTGGCTGAGAGACAGCCCCTCGTTCTTGTGTTCGAGGACCTGCACTGGTTCGACCCTACTTCCATCGATCTCGTGGAGCGCCTGATGGAGATCACGGACCGCGCAGCACTGATGGTTCTCGGCCTGTTTCGCCCATGGCGGCAGGAGCTGTCCTGGCGTTTCCACGAGACCGCCGTGCGTGATTACGCGCACCGCTACACTCCCCTCGCGCTCGAGCCCTTGGATAATGATTGCTCGTGGGAGCTTGTAGCTAATTTGTTGCACGTCGAGGACTTACCGGAAAAGGTTCGGCAGCTCATCATGACGAAAGCGGAGGGCAATCCCTTCTTCGTCGAGGAAGTAATCAGGTCTCTGCTCGATACCGGCCTGGTGATTCGAGAGAACTCCCACTGGCGCGCCACCCAAGACATAGAGACGTTAGCTGTGCCAGATAGATTGGCAGGGGTGATCACCGCCCGCCTGGATAGGCTCGATGAGGAGTCGAAGCGTGTGGCCCAATCCGCGTCCGTTATCGGTCGCGAATTCCAATTTGAGACCCTTGCCGATGTCCACGGGGCTCAACAGACTCTTGACAACGCACTCACGGAGCTGCAGCGCCGTGAGTTGATACTCGAGGGCGGCCGGCTGCCACATCAGGATTTCCTGTTCAAACACGCACTGACGCAGGAGACAGCCTATGGGTCGTTGCTCTTGAGCCGTCGCCGGGAACTCCACTCTCGCGTCGCGGAATGTATCGAAAGGATACAGCCCGACCGCGTCGGGGAAATAGCGTGGCACTTCTTGGAGGCCCGTGAGGAATCCCGAGCGCTACCGTATCTCATCGATGCCGCAGACCGTGCCGCCGGCGCCTACTCCACAACCGAGGCGATAAAATCCTACACTCGGGCGCTCGAGATTCTGGATACCGTGAAAGACTCTCGTCTGGCCCGGCGGGCATACGAGGGCCTTGGCGGAGCTATGACATTTGGAGGCGAAATACCTGGAGCCGTTGAAAACTACCACAAGATGCTCCAGGTGGCGGAAGACCAAAACGACCTTCCTATGCAGGTTTCTGCGCTGAACAAACTAGGATTCGTGACCGCGCTGATGCAGGGCCAGTTTCGCCAAGCGGAGGAGCATCTCGAAAACGCCGGACGCCTGGCCGTTAGTTGCGATGATCTCCCTGGGATGGCCGAGCTTCATATGACATACTGCTACCTCCGTGTCCCTTTCGGAATGTTCGACGACGCCGTGGAGCACCTCAACGAGTCCGCTAGAATTGGGCGCGACCTGCAGCTGGAGGAGCCCAGGTTGTTCGGCATGGCCCACATCGCCAACACTCTAACTTATATGACAAGGTTCGATGAGGCATGGGAAGTGGCGCAAGAGGCGCGTCAGCTTGCTGAAGAGCTGGGAAATCGGAAATGGCAAGCGGCTCTTCTGGCCCTACCAAGTCCCCTGTACCATATAAGGATCTGGGACTTGGACACAGCGCTTCGCGAAGCCGAAGAAGGCTCAAGAATAGCGGCACAGATTGGAGCGGCAGAGGAAGAGTCGGACGGGTCGCTGATGCAGGGGCAGATCCACTGGATGAGGGGCGAGTACGAAAAGGCGATCGCCTGCCATCAAACAGCGCTTCGAGCGGGTCGTGCAGCCGGGTCCCCTTTCCTAGAAGCCGCGGCGCTGTGTGGACTGGGCACGGCCTACCTGGACATCGGCGGCGAATATTCCCAAGAGGGGGTAGACTTACATTCCCAGGCCATGGAGGTGCTGGAGAAGCCCCTGGGGAATGTCATGGGTACGATGATATGGGCGGATATGGGCCTCAGTGCCCTGGCGATGGGTGAACTTGGGCGCGCAGGTGATTTGCTCCGAAATGGCCTTGCTAGCTCTGATGCCATGAAATTCCTGGCACGCCCACCATTGCTGGTCGGATCTGCGTTCCTAGCACTGGCACGACACGACACGGAGGAAGCGGGCAAGCTTGCACAAGAAGCCCGGGAGTTCTCGGAAGAGCGGGAGATGAGGCATTTTTATCCCTTGGTTGCGTTTGCCGATGCCCAAATCAGCGCTGTGCGAGGCGAGACGGAACCCGCGCTCGAGAAGTTCAGCCAGGCGGAGCATTTGGCGCTGGAGATGCGCATGCGACCGCTCGTGTGGCAGGTGCGTGCGGGAGCAGCCCAAGCGCTGGCCGCCTCCGGGCGCTCAGGCGAAGCGGACGCCCGGCGACATCAAGCCAGGGCGATGATCGACGAAATCGCGGGGCTTTTCCAGGACGACGGGTTACGCAACCAATATGTCGAGAGCACGACGAGGAAGCTGGGCTGAGAAGTCGGTAGTATTCGGCGGAGGCCGATTTTTCCGATTGGCCAGATTCGCAACGTAGCGCTGATCGAATCTTGACTCCCATTGAATGACACCTTACATTAGTGGAACCGGGGCCGTTCAATCGCTAGGTCTCTGGTGGATCAGAAGAGAGGAGAACCAACAAGCATGTCAGATGACGCGATCGTGGTGGCGCCACACAACTACAAAACGATCTTCGAAAACGAGCGGGTGCGTTTGCTCGAGTATAAGGGCAAGTCTGGTGACAAGACAGCAATGCACGCCCATCCAGATCTCGTCGCCTACGCGATGTCCCCTGCCAAAATCAAGTTTACCTTGCCAGACGGCCAGGAGATGGATGCGGAGCTAAAAACCGGCGACACAATGTTCGCGCCGGCCATGAGCCATGCTACGGAGAATACTGGGACGAACGACGTTCACGTCCTTCTCTTCGAGCTGAAATAGCTCAGGGGGCCTCCCAGGCTCAGCTACTCAGATAATCTCAGCCCAGCTATAGCGCCGCGATCACACGGCTTGAAGAAGGCCGTACGTCTAGCTCTTGGCTGTCGTCCAGTTTTTGGGACCTAGTACCTTGTCAACAAGATTTCGACAGCGTGTCATTCTGAGGGAGTGCAGCGACCGAAGAATCTGGAAGGGAGGGGACCCCACACTACCAGATTCTTCGCCTGCGGCTCAGAATGACATGTATCATTTTAGGTTGACTGAGCAATAGTGCCAGACTCGGGCGTAAATAAATGAGATGAACAGCATTCACGATATGGGTGGGATGCACGGATTCGGCGCCGTACGCCCCGAGGAGGACGCCGTCTTCCATGCACCCTGGGAAAGCAGGCTGTTCGCCATGCTTTTGTCCATGGCCCCACACCGACCTCTCGATCCCGGCGGGATGCGTGCCGCCCTCGAGAGCCTCCCCCCGGCCCAGTACCTATCTTTGGGATATTACGAGAGGATCCTAATGGTATTGGAAAGGGCCCTGGTGGGGAAGGGGATGGTGAGCACGGAGGAGCTGAGTTCCAGGAGAAGGTTCCTCCTTGCCAACCCAGACACCCAAGTCCTCCAAAGAAAGGACCCGGAGTTGGCAAAGAAAATACTGGACAGGATTCATAGGACGCAGCCGCCACACAGGGAATCGGGCGTACCGCCGCGGTTCGGCGTAGGAGACACTGTTCGCGTCCGCAACATCCATCCCAAGCGACACACCCGGCTCCCAAGGTACGTTCGTGGGAAGACGGGCATCATCGAGCGGCTCCACGACCTTCACGACGCCGACGAAGGCGTGCTCGCGGGAGGGCCCCAGGCAGTGTACAGCGTGCGGTTCGATTGTCGGGAGCTCTGGGGAGAGTCCGCGGAACCCCACGAGAGCCTCAATGTAGACATGTGGGAAAGTTACCTCGCTCCGGCATAAGCTGTAGACACCAAAGAGGAGGACCCACCAGTTGACCTCACAGCACGAGGAATGGCATCACGAAGGACTGGAGACCCACCCGGCAGTGCGCACCAAGGCATTGGAGTCGCTTCTTGTTGAGAAGGGGTTTGTGTCCAGCGACGCCGTTGACACGGTGGAGCGTGCCTATCGGGAGGACATCGGGCCGCTGAACGGCGCCAAAGTCACTGCCCGCGCCTGGGTTGACCCGGCTTATAAGAGGAGGCTCCTCGAGAATGGAACGGAAGCGATCGCGGAACTCGGGTACGGTGGCCTCGAGGGTTCCCAGATGGTGGTGCTGGAGAACGCGCCGGCGGTCCACAATGTGGTGGTCTGCACTTTGTGCTCCTGCTACCCCTGGCCCGTCCTTGGTCTGCCGCCCGGATGGTACAAGTCCCCCGCTTACCGGTCCCGCGTAGTTATAGAACCACGGGCCGTCTTGCGCGAGTTCGGGCTCGAGCTGGATGAGTCCGTGGAGGTGCGGGTCTGGGACAGCAACTCCGATGTGCGCTATATGGTGCTCCCAGAGCGTCCAGATGGCACCGACAACCTCATGGAGGAGCAGCTGGTGGGCCTCGTTACCCGTGACTCGATGATCGGTGTAGGTAGGGCCACATCGCCGGCTTCGCCCTGATAGAGTGTGAGTGGATGAAACTCGGCCCCTGGAATGGCTCTATTTCGTGCTAGATGAAGGCCGGACCCAGGGTCAGCCGTCAGGTTCCAAGAGCCCTGTGCTGGTTCGCCCGGCGCGAGAGGAAAGAAAGAGGGGCTAATGGGAAGGCCCATACGCGTAGGAGCTATGATGCCCTCCACGAACCCGACGGTCGAGCCGGACTTTTACACGGTGATGCCCAGGGAAATCACGGTGCACTTTGAGCGAATGTGGAACGGGGTCTGGGGCAACCAACCCACAAGAGCGAGAGACGCGGCCCAAGAAGGGAAGCCTGGTCAATCTAAGGGTGCGATGTTCGGGATGGACATCCAGCAGATGAACGAAGATGTGGAAAGGGGCGCTAGGTCCCTGGCCAATGTGACCCCGGACCTCCTCGTATACGCCTGTACCGCCGGTACTTTTTTCAAAGGAAGCCTTGATTACGATCGTCAGCTTGTGGAGAACCTGGAGCAGGTAACAGGAGTTCCAGCCATCACGGCGATGACGTCGACCGTCGAGGCGATGCGGTTCATGGGCACCCGCCGGATCAGCGTCGCTGGGCCCTACCGGACCTCCCTCCTGCAGACTTCGCTGAAGCCTATGCTGGAAGAGGCGGGTTTCGAGGTGTTGAGCGCCGAGGGCGAGCCCTCGTTGGAGGACTCCACGAGCCCTCACGACGTCGCTATGCAGGAGCCCGAGGTTATCTGCGAGTTCGTACCCACCGTCGTGCACAAGGACGCGGACACGGTGTTCTTGCCGGCGACGGCGTGGAGGGCGCTGGAAGCCGTGGAGGAACTGGAGCAGAAGCTGGAAAAGACGGTAATCACAGTAAATCAGGCGACCATCTGGATGACTCTCAGGAAAATCGGCTGGACCGAGCCCATTCAAGGACATGGGCGGCTCCTGAGGAGCTTAACCCCGGTGGCGGAAGGAGGGAACCGTGGCGATTCGTAGGATAGAAGTTTCCGTAGAGAGGCTCACCGAGGAGGCGTTTAAGCCCTTTGGCGCCGTGCTGGCTTTACCCGAGAGAGAGGTGGGTAAAAGGCGTACCGATATGCAGCCCGACGGGGCCCGCATACCCCACGTCGACCTCTGGAGCTTGTGCGACTTAGATTTTAACGGCCGGGAATCTTATATAGGTTGGATTAGGTACTACAGGCGTAAGTTCGAGTTCCATACGCTGGAGTCCCACCTGGAAGAGACTGAGGTTCTGATTCCCTACGGTGGCGCCGCCTCGATCTTTGCCGTCGCCCCGGACCCATCCGACAAGGATGGATTCCCTGACCCCGATTCGGTGCGCTCGTTCCTGCTGGATGGTACGCAGGGTATCTCCTTCAACCGCGCCGTGTGGCACCGGCACGTCTATCCCTTGGGGGACTGGACGGACCTTATCGGTGTACTGCCGGACGGCCATGGAAGGGAGCCCCGGGACCCCAAGTTGGGCAAGACAGAAAACCGAAACGTGGACTTTCTCGAGACGCATGGGGTGATGCTGGACCTGGTGGTGCGGGGATGGGACCACTCCCCGGACATCATAGGTGAAGTAGTTACGTAGCGCTCCCACAAGTCCCGAGGCCGCCCGCTCCCCTTGTCTTCTGATAGGTCGCTGGCTATAAGCCTGCCACCAGGAACAGGGACACTCGCGTTGGTCTCGTCTAAGTGGAGCGGCCGATAAGATCTTTTCCGCTCATGGTGAGCTTGTCGAACCGTGAGACAGGGCCGCAGGCGTTCGCGTACGTAGCAGTCCGTTGAAGACGTGGAAGCAGCGATCCCTATCGTGCTGAGGGGTCGGAGGCGCCCGTAAGCTGGCTCATGGCCACAAAGCAGGCGACCTTCCGGTCGGAACCCGAGGGGAGAAGCGGTGGGTTCTCTGAGGAGCACTTCTCTATGGCGACCGGGCACCTTGGGGATAGGGGACAGCCTTGAGGCATGTCGGATGTTTCGTCCAGCAGCCCCTTCAGGGCGTAAACATGCCTCTGTGAATAGTACTCCGTAGTCAGCATACAAGACAGCAGCGCCTTTGTGTATGGGTGCTGGGGATCGTCAAAGATAACTTCGGTCTCCCCCTCCTCCACGATGTGACCCAGATACATCACCGCAACCCGCTTCGCCAGGCTCCGGACGGTGGACAGGTCGTGGGAGATGAGCAGATAGGTTAGTTGTAGCTCCTCCTGCAACGACTGCAGAAGGTCCAATATATCGCCGCGCACCGATGCGTCCAACGATGAGGTGGGTTCGTCGAGGACTATGAAGGAGGGCAGCGCGGCGATCGCCCGGGCGATGCCCACGCGTTGCTGCTGGCCTCCACTTAGACTCCTTGGGAAGACATCCAGCCGGTGCTCGTCCAGCTGAACTCTCCGGGCAAGCTCCAGGACCCGGTCGTCGCGTCGCTCCTTGTTGTATCCGCTCAGCAACAACGGCTCCTCTATGATAGATCGAATCTTCATACGGGGGTTGAGGGACTCGTAAGGGTCCTGAAACACCATTTGTAGACGGACCCGCCAGGGACGGAACTCACTGGGTTTCAGGTTGGTAACATCCGTCTCCTCCACTAACACACGCCCGGATGTCGGCTTGACCAGGTTCAGTATGCAGTTCCCGACCGTAGTCTTTCCGGAACCGCTTTCTCCCACTAAAGCCACCGTCTCTCCCCGGTCGATGGTCAAAGAGACGTTGTTCACCGCGTGCACTTTCCTTTTGCGGCCCACATCGAAAACCTTGGATAGCTCTTCCACCTGAAGGAACGTAGTCATTATGAACCATCCACCAGGAAACACCTTGATTGGTGCCTGGGTCCGGCGGTCACCAGATCTGGGTGCTCCTCTCCACAACGCTGGAAGGCGTAGGGACAGCGGAACCGGAATGCGCATGCGTCCTTCCCATTCCGCTCCGGCTCAAAGACTGGTGTAGGTGGGGCCTCGGGCATTTCGAACTGAACTTTCTCCAGGCTGGAGGACAGCAGTTTCTGCGTGTAGGGATGCCGGGGTTGGGCGAAAACATCGCTGACCGGCCCTTCCTCCACGATCTCTCCCTCGAACAGCACGATCACCCGCTGGCAATAATGTAGGACAATGCCCATCTCGTGGGTAATGACCAGCGCTGACATCTGATATTGATTCACCAGCTCCGCGAGAAGGTCCAGGATGTGGGCCTGGATTGTGGCATCGAGGCCGGTCGTGGCTTCATCAGCGATGAGCAGCTCAGGAGAATGGAGCAGGGCCATCGCGATCATAACACGTTGCGCCATACCTCCGCTTAGCTGATGGGCGTATGTATCCAACACCCTCTGAGGATCGCGGAGCTGCACCTGATGGAGGAGATCCAATATTTTGGCCTTCGCCGACTCCTTTGTCCCCTCTCCGTGAGCATGGTGGACGTTCATGAACTGGGTGTTTACGGTTAGTAACGGGTTCAGCGCCGCAGCCGGATTCTGGATGATCAGCGCGATCTTCCTCCCCCGCACCTGCCTCATCTCCTTCGGCGAGAGGCCGAGCAAATCCTGCCCGTTGAACATGATCCGCCCCTGCGGGATTTGCCCAGGAGGCCTGACCCTATTGACGACGGCCCGCGCGATTGTCGACTTCCCCGAGCCTGTCTCTCCCACCAGCCCGACGACTTCACGCCTTTCCACGTTGAGGGTCACGCCTTTGACCGCAGCCAGAACACCCCTGGGGGTGCGGTACTCCACGTGCAGGTCTTCCACGGAGAGCAGTGGGTCCATGTGAGCTACCTCTGCATCCTATCGTCCACCTCGGCACCCAATGGGGCGATGGCGGCAATCCAGAACGGATCTGTTTAGCGTGGCTGCCGTCGTTCACGAACAGCTGCCCAGAGCCACCATTATAGCGTAAGCCAGGGCCTGCGACCAGCGCGTGTACTCGTCCAGTAGATTAGTGACACTTGACCTCCTTCAGGGTGGGATGTGATATGGTGGAAGTGTATGGGGAAGACGGGACGCCGGGTGATATGCCCGCCGTTCCGTTTTCTTTGTCCGGTGGGTGATCCAAGAGCCAGCGCTGCCAGAACGCCCAGGGGGTTAGGTACCCCAGTGCCTGATGGGGACGCACAGTATTGTAGATACGTTCCCAGGCCAGCAGCTCCCGGTTGAGGGGAGCCACTTCCAGGGAGAAGTCGTTGACCTCATAGAACTCTTCTGTATGGGTGCGTTGGGCCCGCTCCACACAGCCGTTGAGCTTGGGGGATCGGGGCGGCAGCACAAAGAGCTTCAGTTCCCGGCGCTGGCATTCCATCTCAAAGGCCGCCTGGAACTCAGAGCCACCATCCACTTGGATGGCCCTTATAGGGAAGGGCATCCGCTCCAGGAGGCGCTCCAAGAAGCCCGCCGCCGTGGTAGCAGTGGCTCTGGTGTGGGCTTCCACCACATCCCAGCGGGAGACCACATCGCGGGCAGTGAAGTGCTTCAGGACCATCCCAGGCAGTGGGCGTATATCCAGAGTGTCCACCTGAACTAAGTCTCCCGGCTTCTTTACCTCATATCCTTTGGGCTTGCGCACGGCGTAGGTACGACGCCAAGCCGCTTACGGGTGGGAATACCATTGCGGAGCGGCTCCTTGAGCACCCCACGGGCCTTCAGGTGGCTCAGGATACGTCCCACCATGGAGGTGGACACCTCCCAGCCCCTCTCCCTTAGCAGCACTGCCAACTTGTCTTTCCCCCACCTTGGATACTGCTCTCTCAGATGTAACACTGCTAGAGCCAGCTCCCGAGACCAGCTAGGCCGACGTAGCCGCTTGGGCTTATGGGAACGCTCTTCCAGGCTGCTGAGATCCCTGGAGTTGTACCGTCCCTTCCACCGATAAAAGGTCTGCCGGCTGATGCCAAAGTAGCGACAGGTCAATGCGGCGTTTCTATAGGTGCGGTAATGGTCCATCCACTTCAATCTGGCCTTGGCCAGGTGGTCCCCAAAATTCGGACAGGTGGCTAAGAGAGAGTCCCGCTCCTAAAATAGGACGGAAAGAAGGAGCAGGACATGAAGCAAACACGTAAGAAGCACAGCCCAGTCTTCAAGGGCAAAGTGGCTTTGGCCGCGCTCCAGGGGGAGCACACCATTGCAGAGCTGGCCAGCCGGTTTGAAGTCCACCCGAGCCAGATCCATGCCTGGAAGAAGGCCTTGACTCAGGGGGCGCCGCACCTCTTTGAAAATGGTGCTGGACGCCAGGAGAAGGACCAAGAGGTCCTCACTGCCCAGCTCTACCAACAGATTGGGCAGCTCAAGGTGGAACGGGATTTTTTGTCACGGAGCTTCGGGTTGTGAGCCGGTCCCAACGCCGGGCCATGATTGACCGAGAAGAACCGAAGCTGTCTCTGGTGCGCCAGTGCGCCTTGCTGGGTATCAGCCGCTCCTCGTTGTACTACCTGCCAACCGAGGCCGGCGCCGAGGACATGGAGTTGATGGCCCTCATAGACCAACAGTACCTGAAGACACCTTTCTACGGCTCCAGAAGGATGACTGCCTGGCGCAGAAATCACGGACACCAGGTCAACCGCAAGCGGGTCCGCCGGCTGATGCAGCTGATAGGCCTGGAGGCCATCTACCGGCGTCCCAACACCACCAAGCCAAACCCAGGGCATAAGGTCTATCCGTACTTGCTCAGGGGGCTGGAGATCAACCGGGTCAACCAGGTGTGGGCCACCGACATCACCTACATACCCATGGCTCGGGGTTTCCTCTACTTGATGGCCATCATGGACTGGCACAGCCGCTACGTGCTGGCCTGGCGGCTGTCCAACACCCTGGAGGTAGACTTCTGTGTTGCGGCTCTGGAAGAGGCCTTGAGCAAGGGTCGGCCACAGATCTTCAACACCGACCAGGGCAGCCAGTTCACCAGCGAGGCCTTCACCAGCATGCTGCTGGCGCAAGGCGTTCAAGTGAGCATGGACGGCAGGGGCCGGTGCATGGACAACGTCTTCGTGGAACGGCTGTGGCGCAGCATCAAGTACGAGGAGGTGTACCTGAAGGCATACCAAAATGGGACTGAGGCCAGAAAAGGGATTGGGGCTTATCTGGCCTTCTACAACCAAGAGCGGCCCCATCAAGCCCTGGGCTATCGGTCACCGGGTCAGGTGTTCCATGCAGTGAGCCCACAAAGGTGTTTACTGGAACATCCACAAGCCTTACAATCGGATGAAGGTTTACGAGACACCCCAGCGGTAGACTCTCTTATTTTAGCCTCACCGCTGTCCTGATGATGGGGTCCACTTGAGATCCCCTGCACCCTGCTTATACCTTTGGTACCTGTTCCTCTCGTTCCTACTATCTTCATGATGACACTATTCTAAGTGTCACTTATCATTATGAACGAGATCAGGCAGAGCATATCGACGAGGGCATCCGGCCAGATGCGCTTACCGTATATCTAAACTCGGTCTATCTTTGGCTCTCGCCGCTTATCCTATCCCCCGCCCCAGTGCACTGTCAACAGGACAGATCTCCCTGGCTAGGGCGACTTGACCGCATGGTAGGGAATCTCCATGATCATATCCTGAATCCGCAATACCGCGTACAGGCTCGGGAGATTCCCGACTTTCACGGATCCTGGCGGCGGCGGTGGCGTTGACCGTGGTCCGGCGGGTACCTATAATCGCCTCATTCCGAGGTGGCGGCCGTAGGCGGGCCGCGCGAGATGCCCGGCTCAGGAGCTTGAGGCACAGCGCACACAGAGGATCACCAGCGAAGAACAGCACCGGTTCGGGCGCTCCATTGCCCGGAAGTTGGCGGCCAGACATTGGCTGGCTATAGGGTGACCCCAGGAGTACGGCGGCGGAGGCACACCATTTTCGCCGGGATAACCTTTACCATGGAACACGATATGCACGTGTACACCATGCGGTCTAAAATAGCGGAGTCGAGCCTGGGTGATACAGACTCGCATCTGAATCGACTAGGAGAATACATGAGGCGATAGGACATGATACGCATCGGAACGTCAGGCTACAACTATCCCGAATGGAGGGGGAGCTTCTATCCTCCGGGCTTCCCAACCTCCAAGATGCTCCCGTACTATGCAGAAAGGCTCTCGACGGTGGAGATCAACTACACCTTCTACCGGATACCCAGTGAGAAGGTGCTGGCGGACTGGTCGGGGGCCACCCCCGAGGACTTCATCTTCACGCTGAAGGTGTCCCGGCGAATCACCCATGACGCTCGTCTCCGGCAGTGCGAGGCCCTGCTTGAGACCTTTTGGGAGAGGGCGAAGACCCTGGGCCCCAAGCTTGGCGTCCTGCTGTTTCAGCTCCCTCCTTCGCTGAAAAAGGACACGGCACTGTTGGAGGAGTTCCTCGCGGTGATGCCGCCGGGAGCCCGTGCTGCCTTTGAGTTCCGCGACACCTCCTGGCACTCAGACGATGTCTTCGCCCAGCTAAAGGCCAGGAACCTGGCCCTCTGCATCGCCGACTCGGAGAAGATGACGACCCCCGTCGTATCAACGGCCGACTACGGCTATTTCCGTTTGCGCGACGAGGGATACGAGGACTCGGATATCGAGAGATGGGCGGGGATAATTACTCAGCACGCCGGGGACTGGGGGGACGTGTTCGTCTACTTCAAGCACGAGGAGTCGGGCAAGGGACCTGAGTTCGCTCGGGTCCTGGAGGAGAAGCTCGACCCGCAACCCTAAAACGGGTGGTCAGGGCCGGAGCAACTGCACGACCTCCTGTACGGCTCGGACGTCCTCCAGGCGGTCCACCAGGTCGATCAAGAGCCGGCTGTTGGCTGCGGGAAGGTGTGAGGCCCCCGTGTCCCAGCATCGGTGAAATTTCGCCAGATGCTGCTCCCTGCTCAGGGGATTGTCCGGATGGCCCAGCGCCCGCTCTACGGTTGCCCCGTGGACTGCTCCACTTCCCGTACTGATCCGAAGCCGGGCCGGATACATGACGTTCTCGTCATCGATGTCTGGGGCGCGCACCACAGCTACCTTGCGGGCCAGCTCATGCACCTTTGGGTCGCGTAGCGCATCCCCTTGAAAGTCCGTAACGAACACGCTGCCCCGGACCAGGGCGGTCGCCACGACGAAGGGTATGGAAAGCTTGGCGTACTGGGGGGTTGGAGAGCTGCGGTCCAGGGGCCGGCCCACCAGGCGGTGGACCAGGGGCGGAACGGTAGCCTCGCATTCGGCTACGTCTTTGGGATCGATCCCGTGACTTTCCCGTAGAGCCAGCGCGGCCTCGACAGTGCCCTGGGTGAGCCGGCCACAAGGGTAGGGTTTGTGGCCCACCTGCTCCACCTGCCAGACCCGGCCCAGGTCCCCCGAGACAACGTCAAGGCTGTATTCGCCCTCGAAGAGCCTCAGGTAGCCGTAGCGTCCTTCCAGCACCTCCGTCGGCCCATCTATGCCCTCTGCCGCGAGGGATACGGCGGTAACGGCGGCCCTGGCGTTGAACGCCGTCTGCATGGAGTTGACTGTGACCCCCTCGTGATGGGGCTGCAATGTGCCACTAATCTGGCTATACACTATCCCCATGGCGTTGGCGAGGGTGGTCTCATCGAAACCGAGAATCTTCCCAGCGGCGGCAACAGCGCCGAAGGCGCCGGCTGTGCCGGGGCGGAAATGGGTCATGGCAGAGCGAGAGGCCAGACCGAGATAGCATGCGACGTCCACACCCAGGCAGACGGCGGTAAGCAGCTCTCGCCCGGTCACGTTCCCCTTCGCCTCGGCCACTGAGAGAGATACGGGAAGCACGACGGTGAATGGGTGCAGAACGGCCCGATCGTGGATGCAGTCGAACTCCTGGTTGTGCATGAGGAAGCTGTTCAGCATCGCGGCGGACGGGGGTGGGAGCATGCCACCCAGGACGAGGGCTGTGCTCTTCTCGTTGCCACCCCATCCCCTGAGGATACTGAGCATCTCCTTGACTCCCGGCGCCAACGTCCCGACTGCGGCCACGCCGAGGCTGTCCAGAACGTAGGTCTTCGTGGCCTGAATAGCCTTGGGAGAGAGGCTCTCGTAGGGGGTGGAGACGACGTGGCGGACCAAGTCGTGGATGAAGTCCCGCTGCCGCTCAGCCATCTGGAAGCCACTTTTCGGCAGCGCCTCTAATAGGCGGGGCAGTCCAGCCGGCCAGGCAGACCGACACCTGGATAAGTATCGGCCAAAGTGTGAAGGAGGTGGGTTTCAACATGGGAAGCGAAGCAAAGCAAAGGTGCGCACGGACAAGATCGGCGGGCTGCATTATAGCAAGGGCCTCCGAGAGCGTCAACGAAGTTTGACGCAGAGGCTATAATGTTATCGGAAATTGATACACGGCTCCCTGAAGCCGTACGTTCATTGCTACGAGAGTGCCCTCACCCCGGTTTTTTATCCCGGCGTTGCTGGCGGCAACCAGTATGACCGATTATCAGGAGATGGGGAAATGATAGAGCGGGACCTGATTGGATATGGAGCGGAGTTGCCCAAGGTACGCTGGCCCGATGACGCCCGGATCGCGGTATCGGTAGTCGTGAATTATGAGGAGGGTTCCGAGTATTCCCTGCTGGACGGAGACTCCCACCGTGAGACGAACGGAGAGGTGGCTTCGCCGATGCCGATGGACGCCAGGGACCTGCTCAACGAGTCCATGTTCGAGTACGGGAGCCGGGTGGGTGTGTGGCGCCTGTTCCGGCTTCTGGATAAGTACGGCATAAAGTCCACCTTCTTCTCCTGTGCCCTCGCCATCGAACGCAATCCCGCAGTGGGGAAGGAGATCGTCCGGCGCGGCCATGAAGTGTGCGGCCACGGCTACCGATGGGAGGAGTACTACGGCTTCGAAAAAGAGGAGGAGCGGGCGGCGATTATAAAGGCCACGGACTCGTTGGAAGCGATTACGGGGGAGCGGTCGGTGAGCTGGTTCACCCGGTACGGGGTGAGCGTGAACACCAGGGATTTGTTGGCCGAGATCGGGGGCTTCACCTACGACAGCAACTCGGTCGCCGACGACCTCCCCTACTATACCACGGTCCACGGACGGCCCTGGCTGGTGGTCCCCTACAGCATCGAGGTCAACGATGCCAGATTCTGGCGCGGGGGTCTCTCGAGCACTGAGGACTTCTTCAACTACATGAAAGACTCCTTCGACTGCCTCTACGAGGAGGGGAAGGATGTCCCCAAGATGATGACGGTAGGGCTCCACTGCCGTATCGCCGGCCGGCCTCCCCGTTCCATGGCGGTGGAGCGTTTTTTCAAGTACGCCCAGAGCCATCCCAATGTCTGGTTCGCCCGTCGAAAGGACATCGCCGATTGGTGGCGCGAGCACTACCCACCCGGTAAGGCCTAACCCCGATCTGATTAGAGGGCCAGAGATTCGGTCCCTGAATTAATCTTGACCACGGAGGCATTGCTATGACAGACATTTTCCCAGCGGAGTTGCCATCCGACCTCTCAGAAGATAGCGTACGGAGGCTCGCCCACGGACTTGGACTTGAAATTCCGGATGAGGACCTGAGCGAAGTGACCTACCGGTATACGGCGCTCCTGCATGAGCTCAACAGACTGCGGGAGACCGACCTTACCGGGCACGAGCCAATACCCCTTTTCCCCTATGAGGGAGGTCCGGCGAAATGAACGTCCGGGAACTGGCCCTGAGCACAATAGCAGCGGTGTCCCCGCTGATAAAGTCAAAAGAGGTCTCACCGGTCGAGCTTACACAGGCCTACCTTGACCGGATAGAGAGGCTGAACGGCCGGCTGAATGCCTATATCACGGTTTGCGGTGAAAGTGCCCTGGCCTCGGCGCGGCGGGCAGAGGAGGAGATCACGAGGGGTGAGTACCGCGGGCCACTGCACGGGATACCGGTCGGCCTGAAAGACCAGTTCTTTACCAAAGGTCTTCGCACCACCGCCGGTTCCAAGCTCTACGCCGACCTGGTCCCCGATGAGGACGCTACGGTAGTGAGCCGCCTCTTTGAAGCGGGGGCCATCCTGTTGGGGAAGCAGAACATGGCCGAGTTCGCCTTCGGGGGCACCCGGGAGCATCCCTACGGGAACCCGCGGAACCCCTGGGACCTGGATAGGATTCCCGGCCACTCCAGCAGCGGGTCGGGAGTCGCCGTCGCCGCGGGCATGTGCGCGGCTGCGCTAGGAGAGGACACCGGGGGGTCTGGGAGAATCCCGGCGGCGGCTTGTGGGATTGTGGCCATCCGACCCACGTACGGCAGGGTGAGCCGCCACGGTGTCGTTCCTGTGTGCTGGTCCATGGACACAGTGTCTCCCATGGCTAGGAGTGTCGAAGACTGCGCTTTGGTCCTACAGACCATCTCCGGACACGACCCCCGTGACGCAATGTCCAGCCGCCTACCCGTGCCGGACTACACCGATAGGCTGAAGAAGGATATCCGAGGGACACGGGTGGGCGTCATAAAAGAGCTTAAGCCTCCCGAATCGGCGGATGCAGATGTTCGTCAGGCGTTCGGGGCAGGCATAGAGGTGCTGGAGGAGTTGGGCGCCTCCGTCGAGGAGGTTTCCATTCCCCTGATCCCCTTGTCCGCGCCCTTCTTCGTCGCCATCTGTGACACCGACGGGGCCCACGTTCATTTCGACCGTATCAGAGCCAGGCCCCGAGAGTATGACAGCGCCACGAGGGCCCGGCTGATGTCGGCGTCCCTAGTGTCGGCTGGTATCTACAACAGGGCACAGCAGGCCCGTGGCATCATGCGGGAGCAGATGATGTCCGCCCTGGGAAGGTTCGATGTGCTAATCTCGCCTATGTCCAATGGGCCCGCCCCCAAAATCGCGGATGAGGCCGTCGTCTTCCGCAGCAAAGAGGAGGTGATCGCACGTCAGTTTGGAGATCGCTCATTCACGACTCCATATAGTCTCGCCTCCATGCCCGCCATCGCGATTCCCTACGGGTTCACTCAGTCTGGCATGCCCATCGGCCTCCAGATCGCGGGCAGGCCCTTCGATGAGGACACAGTGCTTCGGGTAGCGTACAACTTCGAGTCCCACACCGAATGGCACACACGGAGCCCAGACCTCTAGGGCTGCTAACTGCTAGACGGCGGCGAGGCCCCCGTTTACGAGATACGTCTGGCCGGTCAGGTAGGCCGCTTCATCGGAGCACAGGAAGGCCACCAGGGCCGCCAGCTCTTCCGGGCTTCCGGTGCGCTTCAGCGGGACCGCCTCTACTCTCTCTTCAGGACCCCAGGGCCTCTGGTCCGAGGGCTTGTCATCCCGGTAGTATTTGTTCAGCCGAGGAGGAGTGTCTATCAGGCCGGGGGCTACGTGATTCACGGTGATGTTGTAAAGTGCCATCTCTCCCGCCAGCCCCCGCGTGAACCCCACCGCGGCCGCCTTTCCGGCCTTGACGTGGACACCCGCGCCTGTGAGGGTAAGGTAGGCGTGGCCAGTTATATTTACCACCCGGCCCCATCCCTGCTCCACCATGCCCGGCACCATGGCCTTGCAGCAGTGGTACATGCTGTGGATGGTTCGACAAGCTCACCACGAGCGCGTGAGCCGGCCTTTGTTCATTGACACGCTATAGGGCCTGCTGTATTGTGGCCCCAAGCCCGGCTCTTCCTGGTGGCCATATCTGTAGAGGCACCCTGCATGGGGTTAGGGCTCTGGGAACCGCATCTTATAAATAACGGCGGGGTGAGATGAGAAGGGCCAGCGGGCGAGTCACACGCGAAGCGCCCAGGGTCGGTCGGAGCGAGGTATGACCGCAGGCGCTTCCCCATCGGCGTTCGAGATAGAGCGCATCGACTTCCGGCGTATGAGGGCGGAGCGCCACCGGAAGCTGATCGAGTCCATGGAGAAGAGCGACATCGACCTTCTCCTCCTTACCAGCGACCACAACGTCTACTACGCCACTGGCGCACGGACCATGGTAACCGACCTCTCCCGCGCGGCTCTGCACCCCATAGCCGCGGCTGTTCCGCGGGACGGGAGCACTCCCCACCTCTTTACCCCCTACCCAGACGGAGTGCCGCCGGACTTTCCTGAGGAGAACACACATGGCCCGCTGTCCATCGGGTCCGAGGAAGGGGTCAGACGGATGGGGAGCGTCCTGGGTGCAGTCCTCGGGCGGAGGTTGAACGGCAAGGTTGGCACAGAGGACTCTACGGGCGCCATGCATGTTCTGCTCCCGGAGGTCCTGCCTCAGGCGACGCTCGTGGATGCCGGCCCGTGCGTGGCCGCGGCCAGGCTCCTCAAGACCAGGGACGAGATAGAGTGCATCAGAACGGCAGAGGCGATCAACGACCTCGCCATGTACGACGTGATGTCGGCTCTCCGCCCCGGAATGCGTCAGACTGACCTGAGCGCCGTTCTGTTGAAGCGGGTGATGG
Organism: Dehalococcoidia bacterium; assembly: GCA_965226805.1. Lineage (GTDB taxonomy): Bacteria > Chloroflexota > Dehalococcoidia > Lucifugimonadales > JAGWBF01 > CBDDDW01. The sequence continues at coordinate 42,898 of CBDDDW010000019.1, read as the reverse complement.
AGCTGGGCGCCACGGGAAACCACGTCGATCCCATCTGGACCGTCGTCCCCAAATGGCTCAAGGATGGCCCCCTTTCCTTCCTAAACGACCTTGCCTTCCCCCTGTATGCGACGGACCGGATAATGCGGGATGGGGACCTCCTTCTGGTGGACACGGGGATCGAGTACATGGGGTACCATTCGGATTTCGGCCGGACCTGGATCACCTCCATGGGTGTGCCCTCTGCCAGGGAGACCACCGAGATGTACAAGAGGTGGAGGGAGGTCTACCTGGCCACACTGGAGCAATGCCGGCCCGGCAAGACGGGCGGCGACCTAACTCGCGCGGCGCTCCAGGCCGCGGGCAGTGCGCGGAAGCCCTGGCTGAACCACCTATGGCTCATCCACGGCATAGGGGTACTCCCGGCTGAAATGCCCTTTATCGGGACCGATCTGGGCCCAGAGTTCGACGAGAGCATTCAGATACAGGAAGGCATGGTGGTCCTTGTGGAGCCGGTTATCTATGAGGAGGGTGTATCCTGCTACCGGTCCGAGGATATTGTCGTCGTCACCGAGGGTGAGCCTGAGGTGATCACCAATTTTCCATACACCCCCTGGGAGGACTGACCTTGACCTCGACTGGTGCTATGGCCGTGGAGCCGGGCGGGCGTATCGACATCGCCCGCATGCACAGGGAGCGGTTCCAGCGGGTCCTGGATGCCATGGAGAGGCACGACCTGGACGTGCTTCTGCTGGCCACAGGGGCCAACGGCAGGTACGTCACCGGCGCTCAAGGTAAGGTCTCCGCCCCCAGGACCTTCGCCCCGGGCTATGCCCCCACAGTGATAGTCCTCAAGGCGCAGCGGGAGTTCCACTTTACAGCGCCCGATGATGAGGGGGTGCCTGAATCGGTGCCCAGGGACCACCTCCACCCGCCTAGCTACGACCCGAGCAACCTCGTAGGCACGGTCAAGAAGGTCCTGGGCTCCTTCGGTACTGGCCGCGTGGGTGTGGACCGGCTGTCCCCAATATTCTTTCGATTGCTGGGAGAGGCTTTCCCCGGCGCCACCCTGGTGAATGGAGAGCCTGCCATGCGGGAGGCCCGGTCCGTAAAGACCCGCGATGAAATCGACTTCATAAGGACATCGATCGCCATCTCGGAATCAGCTCTGGCCGAAGTGGTATCGGCTTTGCGACCCGGCGTCACCGAGCGGGAGTTGCTGGGCGTGTTCCTTGGAAAGGCCGCCGAATACGGGGCTGCAAATCCTGCTTTCCAGGGAGGGTTCTGCGTCCAGCCGAAAGTCAGGGACGATCCCGATGGCGCCTCCATCAACGGACCGCCCGTTCGCCAGATAACGAGCGACCGGCCGGTCCTCCTGGGCGAGCTGGTGACGCTGAGCGGGGGCGCGTTCTTCCGCGGCTATGAATCCGACGTGGGCAGGACGTGGATCTGCGGCGAGCGGGCCAGGGCGACGTCACGGCAGAAAGCCCTCTACGAACGCTGGGCCCGGGTGTACGAATCGATGGCCGACCGGTGCCGGCCAGGCCTCAGCGTGGCTACCCTGCGGAGGGCCTACGAGTCCTTCTACCCACTTCCTACGGTGCCCGTAGTCCATGGCACGGGGGTCGGCTACGAGCCGCCCATCCTCGGCGCGGATTCGGCTGGCGAACCCGAGAGCGAGTGGTTGCTGGAGCCCGGCATGGTGCTTGTGCTCCAGCCCTACGTTTGGGAGGAGCGGGTCGGCGGGTTCTGGTCCAAAGAGACGCTGCTCGTCACAGCCGAGGGCCACGAGCGGCTTACCGCCTTCCACCCCGGCCCCGCCGCCTCAAGCTAGGGTGATCCTTCTGACGCCCCTGAGTCGGCACCCGGCGGAAAAAGGGTTTGGAGAGGCCGGGTGTCTCACCCCTCAACCCCAGACTCTTCGCCTGCGGCTCAGAGTGACACTTCCGTAGCGTGACTTTCTCATCGGGTATTCAATTGCTTTGAGCGGAGTTACGGAGCTGGCGGTCGATCCCTCAATCTCGACAAAGGGAAGCTAGAGGTGGTGATCCGTCGGCTTCGAGAGGTGTTGCTGGGGTAGTGCTGGGCGGAGGGCAGCTCCGTCTCAGTCGCCATCGCCAGCGACAAGCTCCGCGTACCGGAAGCAGTCGATCAGGTGGTCGTTTACCAGGCCGACGGACTGCATGAAGGCGTAGCAGATTGTGGCTCCCACGAAACTGAAACCCCTGCCGCGCAGGTCTTTGCTCAGGGCATCCGATTCGGGGGTAGTGGCCGGAATCTGGCTCATCTCGGTCCATCCGTTGACAAGGGGCCTCCCGCCCACGAAGCGCCACAGGTAGGCGTCGAAGCTTCCGAACTCCCGCTGCGTCTCCACGAACGCCGTGGCGTTACTGATGGCAGAGGCGATCTTCTGACGGTTGCGCACGATGCCCGTGTCCTGAAGCAGCTCCGCGGCCTTGGCTGCGTCGTAGCGCGCCACCTTCCGCGGATCGAAATCGTCGAACGCCCCGCGGTAACTCTCCCGCCTCCGGAGAATGGTGGCCCAGCTCAGCCCGGCCTGAGCGCCCTCGAGAATTAGCATCTCGAACAGCGTCCGGTCGTCGTGGACCGGCACTCCCCAGTCCTGGTCGTGGTATGCGATCATACCTTCGCTGGTGGCCCAGGCGAGTCTGGTTTTCAACCTTTACGCACCTTTGCTTGAGTCCGCCTACTAATCACGTAGTACCTGACTGCGGAAAACTGCGTCATAATGTCTGCCTCATATTAGGGACGCAATCGTGATCTGCCATCCACCGAACCATCCCCCCATGTATCCCCATTTAACAGGGTGCTGAAAAACTCTTTCGACCATCCCCGGGCCAGGACGGGGGAGAAACTTACATCTGAGGGACAACCTTTCGGCTGGCTCAGGGCAGGCTCTCATCTGCCTGAGCCGGACCAGCAAAGGGGCTTCGCCCCTCTGCACGCCCCTTTCTTCCCCAGCCTGTTAGTCAAAGGTAATCACGCTTCGAGCTACGTGGCCCTGCTTCATGTCCTCGAAGGCGTCGTTGACCTGCTCGAGTCTGATCCGCTGGGACACCAGCTCGTCCAGCTTCAGCCGGCCCTGCATGTAAAACTCTATATAGCGCGGAATATCGATGCGAAAGCGGTTGGACCCCATGCTCGACCCTTGAATCTTTCTGTCTCCCAGGAATGAAGGGCCATCAAGCTCTATCTTGGTGCCCTGGGAGATCATTCCAACTATGGTGGCCGTGCTGCCGGGGCCCAGCATCTCAAACGCCTGCTCGGCGGTCTCCTTCCTGCCGACCGCCTCGAAAGAGTAATCGACCCCGCCACTGGTCATCTCGATGACCTTCTGGGAGACCCCGCCACCCGACGCGTCGATCACGTCGGTGGCGCCGAACTCACGAGCAAGAACCAGCTTGGTCTCCACCTGGTCTATAGCGATGACCCGGGCGGCCCCTGCGAGGACCGCTCCTTGAATACAGTTCAGGCCAACGCCTCCGCAACCGATGACCGCGACCGTGCTTCCCGGCTCGACGTGGGCCGTGTTGATCACGGCTCCAACCCCGGTCGTGACCGCGCATCCTATCAGCGCGAGCTGCTCGAAGGGGACGTCGTCTCTTACCTTCACGAGCGCGTGCTCATGGACAAGCATGCTCTCCGCGAAGGCGGCGATGCTCACGAGTTGCTGGACCGGGACTCCGTCCCGGCTAAGGCGTGGCGGTTCCTCCGGGCCTCGAACGACGTCGGCGCGAAGGCAAAGATTAGGGCGGCCGCTCAAACACATGTGGCAGTGGCCGCAGAACACCGAAAGGCAGGTGATGACACGATCGCCCGGCTTGACGTAGGATACGAGGTCGCCGACGGCTTCCACAGTGCCCGACGCCTCGTGGCCCAGGACCGCCGGCATCGGGAGGCTGTACTTGCCTTCGAGAAAATGTAGGTCGCTGTGGCAAACGCCCGTCGCACCGGTGAGGATAAGGACCTCGCGAGGTCCCGGATGATCTACCTGCACCTCTTCGATGCGAAGCGGAGTGTTTACCTCCCGCAGCACGGCAGCTTTCATGGGCAACCTGCCTAGTGTCCTGAGTCAGCAATCCGCAGTCGAATGGGACGCCCTTCGACAAGCTCAGGGTGAGCGGGGAGTTGCGATTTCAGCTCGTGGTGAGCTTGTCGATTTCCGCTCTTGGTGAGCTTGTCGAACCACGACCTGACAACCACAACCGCCAATTAATTGAACGAACTCACGGTTCAGGACGCTACATGATAGCAAGCGATTTCAGGCAGGAAGTTCCCTGGCCTAGACCGCTTCGGAACTACCCCGTGCCCGCCCGGTCCTTCTCCCAGAGGGCCTCCAGGACGGCGCCAGGAGACATGGGTAGCTCGTTCATCCGAACGCCCACGGCATTGTAGATGGCGTTGGCTATGGCGGCCATTGGAGGGACGATGGGGACCTCTCCGACACCGCGGGCTCCAAAGGGATGGCCCGGGTTGGCCACCTCCACGATCACCGTATCTATCATGGGGAGGTCCAGGCTGGTTGGCATGCGATAGTCCAGTAGGGTGGAGTTTACCATCTCGCCGTTATCGTTGAAGAAGTACTCCTCGTTCAGCGCCCAGCCGATGCCCTGGACAACTCCTCCTTGCATCTGGCCCTCCACATAGCTGGGATGGATGGCTTTGCCGGCGTCCTGTACGGCGGTGTAACGCAATATCTCCACTTTGCCCGTCTCCGGGTCTACCTCCACGTCCACTATGTGGGTCGCGAAGGCGCCCCCCACTCCCCTTGGGTCCACGTTGCCGCTGCCGACTATGGGGCCGCCTGTCGCGTTGAGCATTCCCGCCAGCTCCTTGAACGTCAACTTGAGCTCAGGGTCCGACTTATGGGCAAGGACGCCGTCGGTGTATTCCACGTCGTCGGGGGAGACATCCCATATCCTGGCCGCCCGCTGCACCATCTGTCTGACGATGTCCTGGGCGGCCTCGTAGCAGACGAACCCGGTCTTGAAAGCTACGCTGCTCCCTCCGGTCATGCTGGTGTAGCCCACTGAATCGGTATCCCCCACTGTCGGCCGCACGTCTTCGGCCGGAATCCCTAACACCTCAGCCAGCTGCATGGCCACGGCTACCCGGGTCCCCCCGATGTCGGGCGACCCCTCCACAAGGCTGACAGTCCCGTCGGAGTTGACGCTGGCGGTAGCGCTGGCCGCGCCCGTGTTGTTCCTCCAGTAGCCGTTGGCGACTCCCCGGCCACGGTTCGGCCCCTCGAGAGGCGCGGAGTAGTGCTCGTGGGCCTTAGCGGCCTCAACGGTCTCCAGACAGCCTATGCGGGGAAACTTGGGGCCCGGAATCTGGCGCGTGCCCTCTTTCGAGGCATTCAGCAGGCGGAACTCAAGGGGGTCCATGCCAATGCGCTCGCAAATTTCATTGATGACGGTCTCGGCGGCAAACGCGGCGTGGGGAGCGCCCGGCGCCCTATATGCCGCGGTCTTGGGCTTGTTTACCACCACATCGTAGCCTTCAACCCTGCCGTTCGGAATGTCATAGGGACCAAACATACACATACCGCCCGCGGCCACTGGTGACCCGGGATATGCGCCCCCCTCATAGAACAGCTCGGCCTGCGCCGCAGTGATGCGACCCTCCTTAGTGGCACCCATCTTCACCCTGATGTGGGAGCCACAGGCAGGGCCCGTTCCCTCGAACACCTCTGCCCGGTTCATGGTCAGCTTCACGGGCAGCCCGGTCTTTTTGGAGAGCAAAGCGGCAAGGGGCTCCACGTACGGGACCAGCTTGCCTCCGAAGCCGCCTCCGATCTCCAGAGGGATAACCTTGACCCTGGACACCGGGATGCCAAGAACGATGGCCACCTGGTCCCTTACGTTGAAATGGCCCTGGCTGCTGCACCAGACCGTCACGTAGTCGTCGGCGTTCCATAGCGCGGTACCACTGTGGGGCTCTATGTAGCCCTGGTGGACTGTCTTGGTGTCATAATTCCTCTCGACGATCACATCAGCTTTCTGGAACCCTTTCTCGGGATCACCTATCTCAAATATGAATTGGTTAGCTATGTTCGACTTCTTGCCGTCTTCATCCTGGGAACGCAGGCCGCCCCCGGCTTTAAGGGGGTCCGACAGCGTAGCCAGAGTCTCGTGGAGTATGGGAGCGTCCTCCTTCATCGCGTCGAGGACATTCATTGTCGAAGGCAGGACCTCGTAGTCCACGTCTATCAATGCCAGAGCCTCCTCCGCGATGTGTTGGCTCGTCGCCGCCACTGCGGCGACAGCGTGCCCCTTATATAGCGCCTTGTCGGCAGCCAGAAAATTGTTGGTCATGAATTTCGGGTTATTCATGATAAACCCCTCGCCCAGTTCCGACGCGAGCCCAGAGGGCTGAGGAAGCTCCGCGGAGGTAATCACGGCCTTGACTCCGGGCAGCGCCTCGGCCCGGCTGGTGTCGATGGATTTGATCCGGGCATGTGCGTGAGGGCTCCTCAAGATCTTGCCGTGAAGGAGGCCAGGCAGGTCGATGTCGGCGCTATACTGGGCCCGTCCGGTCACCTTGTCCGTTCCGTCGTGGCGGATGGGCCTGGTGCCTACGACCTTATATTCCTGAGTAGATAGCACTACGTTGGAAGCCATTCCCCTGGTACCTCCCTAAAGTGTCGATGCATCTCTGATGGCTTGGTTCGTGCAATTGTAGCACACCCGGTTCCCCGGACAAGCTGGCACTGGTATCCAGTGAACTTAGATCCGATAAATGTCATTCTGAGCCAGCCTAAGGAACTGGAGCGTAGCGAAGGGCCTGGAGGGCGAGGGGCGTCCCGCCAACCCACACCAGATTCTTCGCCTACGGCTCAGAATGACACGGATGGGAATGACAGACTATCAAAATCTTGTGGGCAAAGGAGGGACAACCCATCCGGCGGCCCTTTCGCCCTTGAGAGGCTGGGGGGACACCGAGGTCAAGCGACTGTGCCTTATCTCCGGCGGATCAGGCTGAAAAACTTGTCCTGATAGTACTCAAAGAGACCCCATCTATCCAGCTCTTCTTTAAGCTCACTGGGGTCGAGTCCCTGGCTCACCTGGCGGAATAGCTCCTCGATGCGTTGGGTGACCGCGCGTGGAACGCCTGGCCCCGCTTCGGATTCCAGCAGGCCCATGGAGCGCATCTCGCCGAGATTGTAGGCAAGAGACGCAGAAGTATATTCGTAGATGAACTTGAGGAGAGACACGTCCCACAGGTCATCGAGGCCCACGATAACCGAGCCCCGATCGTCACCCCGCTTATCGAGGTCCTCGGCGATACGCTGGGCCACGGCCTTTACGTCGCCACCGACTATCTCAAGGCCACCGGGTTTGTTGCGGTACTGGTACAAAAGGCCGGGGCTATTTGGGCCGAAGCGCTGCACCAGGGACTCCATGTACTGCCTGGCGTCCGGGCTGAACCCGTCCAGATTTAGCATGTAAGTCGGAGTCACGACCGTGGGGCGCTGTGCCTCGACAACGCCGTCTCGGATGACGCTCTCCTCGTCACCTGGTGCGATGTCAAGATACGATGGCTCGGTGACGATGTAGTAACGCACCTTGCTGACTCCGAAAGTCGCCAGGTGCTGCTTCGGTGCCCGGACCACCCGCGTCAGGTGGATAGCCTCAGACATACGGCGTTCGCCGTCGTCCATAGATTCAGGCCCTCCTCAGGTCGCGTATATCAAACATCATATCACGCCGGGAATGAAACGTTCCAGGCATCCAAGATAGATGTTATGGGATGCAAACGCAATTCTTAAATGACAAGGAGGTGGGTGGGTTCTACAAGCTGGCGGCGCCGGTGTTGTCCAGGTCCGCCAGGCGGAACATCACCAAGGACCTCTAAGCTTGAAGGATTTGCTCGAGTCCAAGTCCGCCGGGCCCTGAAGACGCAGAAACGGGCTGTCCCGAATGGGTCACCCCTTCTAAAGAGCCCGCTCCTTCATTTCAGGCTAGCTTGCCGGCACTCCTACCCTTAGACGCGGCTCGCATTACCTTGATCCACCATCCACTCTGAGCCGTGCCAGCTGGCCGCCGCCGTTCATTAGTCCAGAAGCGCGCGCCTTAGGCCAGATGAAGCGCCAGTCCGGGCTCCAGCTCGTCCATCTTGCTCAGAGGAGCGTCCCTCTCCACGAAGAACTCCACAAGCAGGCCATCGGGGTCCCTTATGAAGACCGCCCGCTTGGTGGCGTGGTCCAGCTTGAGCTCGGCCTGCATGCCCCGCTCCTTCATGCGCTCCTCCGCGTCGTCGAGCTTCTTCTCGTTTGCCATCTCGAAGGCGATGTGGTGCAGCCCCACAGCCTGGCCCTCGGTGGCCTGGAAGAGGGTAGATCCCGACCGGGCACCGTGCCGCTCAGGATGACGTAGGAGCTGTTGCTGGCGCGGAAGACCTCATGGAGACCCACAAAGTTCGTGTAGTAGTCGACAAGGGACTCGAGGTCTTCGGCGATGATGGCGCCATGGGCGACCCGCTTCGGATGGAATATGGCGCCCTCTACCCGCCGGATCTCCGGGTTCGGGTCGTACTTCGGGGTGGGGTCCGGTGGGATCTCGCCGGGCATCCACTTGCTGGTGATGTTCATGTCGGCCTCTGGGTTCATGATCTTCCGCCAGTCCTTGGTCGCGTCGGCGTATACCTAGACGCCGTTCTTCTCAGGGTCGGCGGTGTACAGAGCGTGAGACACCCCGTGATCGGCCATGTTGCTGTACTTTACCCCCGCCTGTTGCGACCGCTTCCAACCCTCGACGAGCAAAACCTCGTTCTCCATCTCCCAAGCGAAATGGTTCAGCCTGGGCAGCTTCCTTCGGTTTTCCCCCTCTATCTCCGCGAGGCCAAGGGCCTTCGTATCGACGATGCCGCTCATCCCTATGTCGTGGTGGGTATTGCCGTTGGTCACAAACCCCGATTTCTTATGCGGCTTCCCGTACACGAATTCCAGTCCGCATACGTTGATGTAGAAGTCCAACGACTTGTCGAAGTCGCTGAAGGACAAATTCACATGCCCAAGCCTCCTGGGCGTGAACTTTACCTCTGGAATGGTCTGCGTCGCCATGTCTCCTACCTCCCGCTTGTTCGTCACCAGATGAATCGTTTCCGGCTCGATATTCCCTATTATACGCGCTAGATAAATACTCCACAGCCAACAACGGGGGGACCACCCCACAGCCCAAGGATGGTCACATACACTCCAAGGTTACCTATCTCAGCTCTCTGAAAGGGGTCCAAGTAGTCACCGTCCGACTAGAGATGTTTTGTTTACAACCAGGCACCTCCGCATTATACTATCCCAAAACTATGTTGATCGCGGGAACATCAAGCCTGATCATGGCTCCCGCGTAACGTGCTCCTCTCACGCCCCCAAGTGATGCGACTTCTACCTCTTGTTGATTACCCAAGCTGTAAATCATGAGTCCTCAATTAGCTAGTGGCCCGTGGTGGTAATATGCCGGTGTTGAAGATCGGATACTCGGACTGGAGACCGGACGGCACCGCCTCCAGGTATACAACAAAGCCAAAGACTTCTTTGAGGCTCCACGGAACCTAGCCGAGGTAGCCGGAACGGGAGGCGGCCAACCGCGGCGCGGGGTGGATCGGGCCTGTCCTGCGTTGCCCGGTATAGGATGTGCAGGAGCGATACATGGTGATTCCGGCAATCCCAACACCTGGGAGCCTTCGCATGTCGGAGACCGGTGCGCTGGAGGTGGAAAAGAGATGGCTAAACTCGTCGGGGCTTTCGGGGTGCCTCATGCTCCCTTTTTACCCCAGCAGGTAGCCCAGTCGCCCGGCAAGCTCCCGGAGGAGAGGCTGATGAAACGAGTCCGGGAACGGCTGGAAGCGGTCGCCCCTGACGTCATTGTCGAGGTAGTGTCGGACCACTTCATCAATTTCTTCTACAACAACCTTCCCCAATTCTGCGTTGGCGCGGCGGAGGAAGCCGAGGGCCCGGCAGAGACATACTGCGAGATGCCCCGACATGTGGTCCAGGGGCATCCCTCGCTTGCGAAAGGGTTCCTCAGTTTCAGCCTCAAGTCCAGCTTTGATGTGGCAGTGGCCGAGGAGCTCCGGTTGGACCATTCAGTGATGGTGCCGCTGCATTTCCTTACCCCATCAATGGACATCCCCGTGGTGCCTCTCTATGTCAACGGCCTGGCGCCTCCGCTTCCTCTAGCACGCCGGTGCTATACTCTTGGGCGCGCGCTGGCCCACTTTATAGGGCAATGGGACGTGGACCTGCGGGTCGCACTCGTCGCCAGCGGCGCTTTCTCCCTGGAAGTAGGCGGGCCCAGGATGGGGTGGACCGACGAGGCGTGGGTGAGCGCAGTCGCCCGCATGTTAGATCGGGGGGAGTACGAAAAGCTCACGAGGCGTGCCACCGAACAGCGCATGCTCGCGGCGGGAAACGTGGGCGGTGAGCTCCTTTGCTGGATCACTGTGGCAGGCGCCGTGGCCGATACCCGGCCACTTTTTGTTGAGACCGTGGGCGGCACCGGCTTCGCGGCCTGGGCGTTGGAGTGAATCTGGTATGAGCGTCTATAGTCTCAACAAGATATGTTATCTGCTGGAGATGGATGCCTCTTTCCGGGAGCGGATCAAGTCGAATCCCGCTGAGACGATCAGCGAGTTCCCCCTGACCAGCGACGAAAGGGAAGCACTGACCTCCGGCGACGTAGGCAAGCTATTCGGGATGGGGGTCCACCCCCTGGTCCTCAGTGGGCTGTCCCGCCACGAGATGTTCGGAGTGACCCGGGAGAACTACCTGCCTCGGATTCGAGGCGAAGAGTCCCCGGAGTAACAGCCAGTCCCCTACAGTCCCCACAGATTCGCCGAGTTGGTGCATACGACCTTCTGCTGGTCCTCTCGGCTATGGCACATCCATCCGGCGCAGACGGCGCACCGTGAGCCCAAAGAACAATACCGTTACGACCGCCGCGCCCACGATGGCAGCCGGGAACTCGATCACCCTATCGCCCAGCGGCTCGAAGCTTGTTTCGTCCATCCCATGCAGGATAGACAGGGTGTAGCCGCGTACGCTGAGGTACCGGATCCCGTCGAGATACGTGCTGATGAGTCCTTCCCACAGGAACACGTAGATTAGCGCGAAGGCCAGGGCCCGGGCGCTGATGAGGCCGGCCCAGGTGAAGATCGCGGCGTAGGTGATCACACCAACGGATAACGCCACCCCAACTGCAACCGCCGCTTGAACATCACCATCCAATACCACAAGTACCGCGCCGATGCTACTGGCGCCCAGTAGGGTTGCGCCGATCCCACTGGCGACCAGCAGCGGGCCGCTTACCACGATGGATGCGAGCAGCTTCGGGAATACAATGGCCAGCCTGGATATCGGCTTCAACACCAGGTAGCTCAAGGTGCGGTCCTCCAACTCGTTGCCGAAGGCCGCCGTCGCAACCACCATCGTGACGATGGGCACGATCGCCGCTATGAGCAGGCCGTCGAGCAGGATGTTGATGAACTCCTCGTTGGACGACGTCTCGTCCTGGTCCGAAAGAGCCGAGACCAGCGCCGCCAGCCCAATGGGCAATGCGGCAATGAGCAGGATTAGCAGGAGTCTCCGACGGCTGGCCAACTGGCGGAGGGAAAGCCTCAGTGTCGGTCCCATCTAACCCTCCACCAGGTAGCTAAAGACACTCTCCAAAGACTCGTCCAGCGGCTCCACTCTCAGCAGCCGTATCCCCTGCTCCTGGGCCAGGCGCGGCACCGAGCGCTGGAGGGAGAGTACGTTTCTGCTAAGGACGACCAGAGAGCCATCCCGATTGATGGCGACAGAGTCAACGGCGTCTATCCGGACCAGCGCCGCGGCCATGGCCCGCGGTTCACCGACCACGATGCGCACCTTGTAAGGCTGCTCGTCCAGCTTGGCTCGGATGGCATGGAAGTCCCCGGATGCCGCCAGCTTGCCGCTGACCATCAACAGCACACTCTCGGCAAGGCTCTCCACCTCTTCGAGGATGTGGGAGGAAATGAGTATAGTGCGGCCCTCATCCGCGAAGCGACCCATCAGGTCCTGGAACTCGATGCGTTGGCGCGGGTCGGTGCCGTTGAGAGGCTCGTCCAGTAACAGGACCTCCGGGTCGTGGACCAGGGCGGCGGCCATGCGTATACGTTGCCGCATCCCTCGGGAGTAGGTACCAAGAGGACGGCCCTGCACTTCCGTGAGGCCGACAGCCTCAATGGCCCAGTCAACGGCAGCCGGCCGCGGGTTCAGGCGGTGTAGGCGGCCGGCGAAGTCCACGAACTCGCGCCCGGTAAAGAAGTCGTAAACGGTCTCGTGCTCCGGCATGACACCGATCCGGCTATACACCTGGGGGTTGTCCCGGGCCCCCTCACCGAGCAGTCTCACTTCTCCCTCCGACGGTTTCGCCAGGCCCGCTATCATACGCAAAAGTGTAGTCTTCCCGGCCCCGTTGGGCCCGAGCAGTCCCGTTATGCCGGGGTATATCCGTACCGACAGGTCGTTCACTGCCACAACGCTGCCGTACCACTTGGAGACCGAGCGGACGTCGATGGACGGCTCAATCGGCGCCGCCCCGCCCGGTCCCGGTTGGGACGTGGTCATACCCTTATCCTCCGGTAGCGCCACAAGAGCACGTAGGCAGGGCCTGCCGTAAGAAGCACATACCAGCCGATGGGTACGATGGCCTGCAGCTCGCTCACCAGTCTGTTGGTTCGCTCCCCGACGTCGAGGTCAAAGATCAGATCGTTCACGTGCATGGGTATCTGTGGGACGTTCAGGAGGGCGAGCCACTTCCCGGCGTCGCCCGTCCGTGGCTCACACCTCACCACCCCACCTTCGAGAGATCGACGCGATTCTTCATCGAATCCCTGCTGCCGGACGGCGTGGTCCTGACATTCGGTCAGAATTTCCGAGACAGGAATCGATATGATGAAAATCCCAATGACGAAGGCGGCGGCGTAAGCGCGGCGGGTCGTAAAGGCTGATACCGCCATCGGCAAAGTTGTGGTGAAGACAGCCACCACGATCCCGGCGAGTAGAAAGCGGGGGACGTCCTGCCAGTTGTCTCGTAGATAGTCTCGAGGTTCGTCAGCGGCGAGGGTCAGCCCGATGAGCAGAACTAGCTGGCCGAAATAGGCCAGGGCAAGGGTCACGGAGAAAAACGCCGCCCAGCGCCCCGCCACGTAGTCCAGAGTGGTCAAAGGCCGCACCAGGTATAGATTGATCACTCCGTCGCGCCGGTCGGCGCAGAGGAGCTCTGGGGCAATAATCGCGGAGAAAAGCACCAGGATGACAGAGACGATTCGATAGTACTCGGCGTGGTCCAATAGATCGTCGCCGGTATCGGCCACGGAGGCGATGAGCACCGCCACCAGCGCGGGGATCATGACGGCGACGAAGAGGACAGCGGGCAGGATCTTGGGGACTGCGCCCCGGCCAAGCCCAAGGGCGGTGCGCACACCGTTCACCCACAGGGCCTTGCGAGCGCGCCCTCGTCCCTCTCGGGGACCTTCGTAGTGGCGATAGCCGAGGTCGAATACCTCGCCTCGGGATTCGGTCACTGGGGCTTGCTCCGGAAAATATCGGTCAATGAGCGGCGACCGGGCGCCAGCCGGCGAAGCCGCGCGTCGGCCTCGACGACGGCGTCGCGAATGGCGTCGTACTGCTCTTCTGTCTCCTGCTCCACAACCACCGAGGCGCCGTCGAGTGTCGCCTGAATACCCCTCTTCGCCAGGGCATCGACGAGTTCATCGCGATTGTTGTCAACGTCTATGTAGACGGTTTGCGTCTCCTGAGTGAATGCGGATACCTCTCCCTCATCAGCGACATGGCCCCCTTCGAGAACTATGATCCGGCTACAAGTCCTTTCAACATCGCCCATCAGATGTGACGAAAGCAAAATACTGATGCCGAAATCCTGGCTGGTGCGCCGGATCAGGCCCAGCATGTCTTCCCGCCCTCCCGGGTCCAAGCCGGCCGTGGCCTCATCCAGCAGCACGAGTACCGGGTCGTGTACAAGGGCCTGGGCGAGCTTGAGCCGCTGCTTCATCCCAGTTGAGTACTCGCCGACGGGGCGGTAGCGTTCCTCATCCAGGCCCACGTGCCGCAGTATGTCGGCCGCGCGGGTCCGAGCGTACCTAGGCGGGATGCCGCTCACCTGGGCCATGTGCGTTAAAAACTCCGCGGCGGTTATGGCGGTGGGAAGGCAGTCGTGCTCCGGCATGTATCCCAGAGGCGCGCGGCTCTCGACCGACTCGTAGGGCCTTTGGCCCAGCACCTCGACGGCGCCGGCGGTCGGCTTGAGGAGCCCCAAAAACAGCTTGATCGCCGTGCTCTTTCCGGCGCCGTTAGGCCCCAGAAGGCCGGTGACTCCTTCGCTGACCTGGAAATCGACTGCCTCCAGGGCGATGGTAGACCCATAGTGCTTCGTCAGTCCCTTGGCCTCTAACAGCGGCGGCATGCGACAAGTATACACGATGGTCCAATGAACGAAATGAGTCCCAGGGCCCGTGGGTCACGTCCCATAGAGTGGTGTAAGAGTACGTCATCCTGTTGATATTGTCTAGGCCGCTGCCTCTGCGAGTTCGGCTCTGGGTAGAGCTTCGTTGGAGGTGGTTACCTCCTGTGTCATGTATCGACGGCCGACGGCCCACTCGTCGTGCTGCTCAGCTAGGACGGCGCCGACTAGGCGACGGACAGCTGGGCGGTTAGGGAAGATGCCCACCACATCGGTGCGGCGCCGTATCTCCTTGTTGAGACGCTCCAGGGGGTTGTTGGACCAGATCTTCTTCCAGTGGGCGAGTGGGAAGCTGGAGAAGGCCAGGACGTCGGGTCCAGCCTCGTCCAGTCGAGAGGCGACCTGTGGGAACGGGTCCTGGAGCTGAGCAATCACCCGCTCGAGTTGGGCATGCACTTCCTGAGGGGACGGCTGCTGGTAGATGGTGCGTACCATGGTGGCCACCCAGGGCTGAGCGCTCCTGGGGACCCGAGTGAGCAGGTTGGTCATGAAGTGGGTGCGGCACCGCTGCCAACTGGCCCCACCGAAGACAGTTGCGATGGCATCCCTGAGTCCCTGATGAGCGTCCGATACCACCAGTTCCACCCCGCCGAGGCCCCTGGCGACCAGTGAGCGCAGGAAGGCTAACCAGAAGGCGCCGTCTTCACTGGTACCCACGTCCATCCCAACGATCTCACGCTTGCCCTCGCTATTGACCGCCGTCGCCACCACCACGCTGACGTTGACTATCCTACCGGCCTCTCTGACCTTCTGGGTTAGTGCGTCCAGCCACAGGTAGGGATATGATCCGCCGTCCAGCGGCCGACCCAGGAAGCTCTCCACCACCCCGTCCAGCTCCTGGCAGATACGCGACACTTGGCTCTTTGAGATACCCTCGCACCCAAGAGCCTTGACCAGATCATCCACTCGCCTCGTCGATACACCCTCCACATACGCCTGCTGGATCACCGCCAGCAGAGCTCGCTCGCTGCGACGCCGTGGCTCCAGCAGGCTCGGAAAGTAGCTCCCCTCCCTCAGCTTGGGTATCTGCAACTCCATGGTCCCTACGCGAGTGTCCCATGCTCGAGACCGGTACCCGTTGCGCTGGGTCACCCGCTCAGGGTTGCGTTCTCCATACCCAGCACCGGTCCTCGATGACACATCAGCCTCCATGATCTCCTCGACCAGCACTCTCAGTGCCTCTCGTAGAAAGTCCACGTCACCGTCGACTCCCCTCTTGCGCATTAGCTCAAGCAGGTCCATCCTTTCCTTGACCACCGTTGTCCTCCTTTCTCAGGCTCGTCTTTGCCCGCTAAGGATGACGTGGTGGTCTCTCTTCATCCAGACCCTCTACTCTTGTTACACCACTTCCTGGGACTCTACTCAAGCCCGAGGAGCTGAAGGTCGTCGTGTCCCTCAAAGAAGGCAGGACGACCATCGGGGTACAACGGCCTTCGTCGGACCCGCACATCGAGTCGTTCGATGACCCGGACCTATCCGGGCTCGCGTGGGAAATCCCGGCGGTGCTCGAAAGGGCGAGAGCCAGGTGGGAGGACGCACTCAGGTATCCCGCTCACGCGCGGCCCGCTCCCTCGACCGGGCGTCGGCCCCGCCGTGCACAGGGATCGGCGCAGGACTCAACTGCCGAGGGAGGGGCAGGCGAAGACCAGCCCGAAGCGCTAAGGCTGTTCTAAGAGCCGGGCCTTCGAGAGCAGAGCACAGTTTGGAGCGACGGGGGCAGGTGGTCGTCGTGGTGACGGCCGCCTGCCCTTTTCAAGCGTCTGCATGTATCGGCGCTTTTTGTTTGGTGTGGAATTCAGGTGCGCCCAAAGCTCGGCCACAGAGGTATGGGTAAGCAATCGCTCTGGCCGCCTTGTATTTGACGCCTAGATGGTGAGGCATACACCCTTTTGTCAGTATCTGGCACCGTTGTGTCTTCGAGACGACCCATCCCTGCAGTGGCAACGACGCAATCAGAGACCGCAAGCTGGCCGAGGCCTTTCTAGCGAGAGATGGGTGCCGAAAGAAATGAGAAGAGGAGCCGGTCGGTGCAGGATTCTGAAGAGAGTACCACCTGCCTAGCCATATATGGGTTTTTTTGTTGCGCGGCCGGAGGAAATGCGACCGTGTTCGTTCACCGATGCCAAATTTGCCTCCATTCAACCGATTTGGCTGGCATTCAGTCAACGTGATTAGCATTCATGACTCTGATTATCCCGGCGTGCGCAGCGAGCTCAGTCCTCCGTGAAAGATTGAGCTTGATAAGTATTCGGCTGACGTAGTTCCTGACGGTGTGTTGGCTGATGCCTAGCTTGGCTCCAATCTCTGCATTGCTCAGTCCATGAGGAATCTCAGCAAGAACCCGGTTCTCTCTTTCCGTCAACCGGCTCAGACTTGAGCCTTTACGAGCACCCCTGAAAACTTCAAGGCTAAGCTCAGCCACAGGAGGAATAAGGTATAGCGCTCCCTTGCCATTCGCGCGAACTGTGGAGAGCAGGTCCGAGGTAGAAAAGTTGCTGGGCAATATTCCGGCGGCGTCTGCCATCATAGCATCGCTGACAGCAGAATTGGACACCTTCGAGGCCAGTAATATAACCCGGACAGCCGGAGTATTGCTGAGTATCAACCGACAAGTGGCGAGACCGTTCGCGTCCGGCAGGTCTAGGCCCACAAGAGCAACGTTGGGCCTGAGTTGATTGACCTTGGCGATCGCTTCATCTGCCGAACCAAAGTTCCCTATTACTTCTATATCGTCTTCGACGTTCAGACATGAAGCCAATCCCATTCTTAGGAATTCGTTCTCATCAACGATCAACACTCTTATTGAACCCATGTTCGCCTCCCATTTGGCAAGAGTTACGAGGATTTCCCTGGGACTTCTGCAACTCATGTCACTTTAGCGCTGGTTTCGACAAACGAGTTGGAGCGGCGCGCTCACGACTTCCCATAGCGCGAGCCGTCGCTCACCTGAGACTCCTGCAACTGTGCAGGCTCCCCTAAACCCGAATCCACCGAAGGACACCGATGGACGGCGTGAGGAAAGCGGAAGGGGGGGGTGAGGGAGCTACAGGGGAAATAGCCTGGGTTCCATTTGGGGTAGGGAGGTCGGCGGACGGTCTTCATCGCCGCACAGGGGCCTCTATGGCCGTCTGCGGGAGCTGCGATGCGCGGGATGGCGAGAGAATACGCAGCAGGGAACTCTCTCGGACCGGGCTGGCGCGAGTCTGCGGGGATCTTCGGTTGTCCGGTGGGTGGGTCGGTCGCCGACGGTGCCGTCAGGCCGGGAGTGGAATGGCTCGCAGCCGGGCCAAGGCGCGGCTGAACTTCTCAGCCCAAGGCCAGCGATCCGGAAGATGCAGGGTCAACCGGCGTGCCGAGCGAGTGAGCCGTCCGGCCAGGGAGAAGAACCGCCGCCGGAGGGTCTTGGTGGTGGCTATCCGCTCTCCCAGACCGATCCGCGCCGTCCAGCGGGCCAGGTTGTGGGCCATCGTCTGGACGGCCAGCCAGGCGCCGTTGGCGGCGAAGCGGCCCGAGGGGAGATGGTTCAGCCCGACGCCGTACTTGAGGTCGCGTATGGCATTCTCGATCTCGGCGTGGCGGCGATGGTCAGCCTCCAGTTCGAGCAACTCCCCGTCCCGGTCGGTGATGAAGCCGTGATAGCTGTATTTGGCGAAGAGGGCCAGTTGGGAACCGGGCGTCGGCTTCACCCGCCGGACGATGAGCCGTACCGGCGCGGCGTCCGCCTCGGCCTGGAAGGGGGGTGCAGGTGGTCTCGGCCACATCGGCGGCACCGTCCATCCAGTAAGGAATCGGCGTCCAGGCATCTTCGGGTATCGCCTCGATGAGATTGTGCAGGCTTTTGTGCTGGCGGATGGTGATGGAGTAACGGACATCCATCTTGCGGCAGACGGATACCACGCCATGAGTGTAGAACCCGCTGTCGGCCCGTAGCGTGAGTCGTCCGTTGGCCCCGGCGTAGCGCACCCGTCCCACCGTCTCCCGCCAGGAAGTGGGCGGCGCCGCGAGCGGTGTTGGCCCGGCCCTCGCGCAGGCGGGCCATCAGCACGTCGCCGGTGCCGGCGGCGACGGCCAACAGCGGGTGATAGCCCCGCTTGCCGGTATAGCCGTGGTGGCGTGCGCCCTCCTTGGCCAGTCCGTAGGTCTCGCAGATGGTGGAGTCCATGTCAATGGTCAGGGGCCCGTCGCCGGGTCCCGCCCCGGCCTGCCAAGCCCGGGCCAGCAACTCGCGGCTCACCCGGTCGAGTTGACGGACGTGGCCCCACCGGAAGCTGCGCAGGAAGGTGCCCAGGGTGGATGGCGCCTTGACCGTGCCGCCCAGGGTGCAGGCCGTCCCCCCGGTGCGCAACACATCGGCGTCGTCAATGCAGTCGCCCCCAGCCAGCGCAGACGCCACCAGCGTCATCATCTTGTCGCTCGTGTTCGCCCGCCCCGGGGCATCGCCCAGGTCGAGGCGCTGCCGGACGAGCTCGGGCAGGCCGAGGTGCCGCGCCAGGGTGGCCGGAAGGAGCAGCCCGGCATTGGCCACCAAGCGGCGGTCGTCGAAGGTGATTTGGATCCGGTCGGGGTGGTTGCGTGGCAGCATCTATTGGGTGCTCCTTTTCCGGGGTCGGTTTTTTGCTACAAAACCATTATCCCAGAAGCACAGGAGCACCTTCTTGCCGCTTCAGGACGCTAACCCGACGCCCTCCTTCGGTGGATTCGGGCTAACCAACTCTGCATCCCCTGTGTCCAGCAGCTGTTCCCAGACTGCGGACAGATCTGATTGTACTATGCACAATAGTATAAAGCGACCATATAGATGTGTACATACGTAGTCTTACAAAATGGTCTGTCAACAGTCAGAATTAGCTGCGCCCATTGTGGGCAGCCTTGGTGGGGCCATGTGCGGAAATGAGGAATTTGCCTAACGCCCTGGTTGGTGACGATATGACGAATAGGCGGAGAAGTGCATGTTACTGAGCCTGCGGATTCTAAACGAAGCCATGCAGATCCTTTGGGCTCCTGCCAGAGTTTTACGCCGGTGAGCAAGCTTCGGCTATCGCTGCTTTCGGCTAGAGCTGTGTCCGGTCCGCTTTCGTTGCTCCCTCGCTGCGGTCGTGTTGGCTGCCGCGGGTGGACTGCTTGTCTGGAACGACAGCTCGCCCGTGCACGCCCAGGCGATCCCGGAGCCGGCAAAGCCGACGGGCCTCAGCGCAGCCCCTGATTGGGAGCGGGTCACGCTCACGTGGGCCGATCCGGGGGACGGCAGCATCACCGGCTACGAGTACTACCAGGCAGCCGAGCTCGCCAAGCTTGCGGCGTCCGACGGCGCTTCGAATGAAGAGTTCGGGTTTTCGGTATCGGTGGACGGGGACACGATGGTGGTCGGGGCGCACCTAGACAACGACAATCGCGCCGACTCCGGCTCGGCGTACGTGTTCGTGAGGCCCTCTGGAGGAGAGTGGACGCAGGCCGCCAAGCTGACGCCGTCGGACGGCGCTCGGGGCGACGAGTTCGGGTTTTCGGTATCAGTGGAGGGGAACACCGTCGTCGTGGGGGCGCAAGGGGACCGCTCCAACACCGGCTCGGCGTACGTGTTCGTGCGGCCCTCCACGGGGTGGGCGAGCGCCACCGAGACAGCCAAGCTGACAGCCTCCGACGGCAGCGCGCGTGACTTCTTCGGGCACTCGGTATCGGTGGACGGGGACACGATGGTGGTCGGGGCGTATGGAGCTGACAGCTTCACCGGCTCGGCGTACGTGTTCGTGAAGCCCTCTGGCGGATGGGCGACTGCCACCGAGACAGCCGAGCTGACCGCGTCCGACCGCGCTTCGAATGAACAGTTCGCGTGGTCAGTATCGGTTGACGGGGACACGATGCTGGTGGGGGCGAATGGGGACGACGACAACGGCTCCGACTCCGGCTCGGCCTACGTGTTCGTGCAGCCCGCCGCGGGATGGGCGACCGCCACCGAGACAGCCAAGCTGACGGCGTCCGACGGCGCTAGGAATGACCAGTTCGGGTTCTCGGTATCGGTGGAGGGGGACACGGTGCTGGTGGGGGCTTATCTGCACGACGACTCCGGCTCGGCGTACGTGTTCGTGCGGCCCTCTGCGGGATGGGCGACCACCACCGAGACAGCCAAGCTGACAGCGTCCGACGGCGCTGGGAACGACTGGTTCGGAATTTCAGTATCAGTAGAGGGGGACACCGTGGTGGTGGGGGCGTGGGGGGACGACGACAGCGGCGCCCGCTCCGGCTCGGCCTACGTGTTCGTGAGGCCCTCCACGGAATGGAGGACTGCCACCGAGACAGCCAAGCTGACGGCGTGGGACGGCGCTGCGGGTGACTACTTCGGGTACTCGGTATCGGTGGACGGGGACACGATCGTGGTGGGGGCGTATGGGGACGACTCCAGCTCCGGCTCGGCCTACGCGTTCGCCGCTGGAGGGTGGGCGCCGATCGGCGGGAGCGGGGCCGGCACGATCGGGCACACCGTGGAAGACCTCGCCGGTTGGGCCGAGCATACCTTTAGCATACGCGCGGTGAATGGCGGCGGGCCCGGCCCGGCCTCTCGCAGCGTGACCGCGACTCCGTTTGCCAATTACGAGCCGGAGTTCGCGACGGACACCGCGGACCGCAATGTGGCGGAGAACACCTCTGCCGGGGAGAACATCGGTGGGCCGGTGACGGCGACGGACCCGGACAGCGGGGATACGCTGACCTACTCCCTATCGGGGGTGGGTGCCGCCTCCTTCGCCATCGACACGGCCACGGGGCAACTGAAGACCCTAGCTGCCCTGGACTACGAGACCAAGAACAGCTACAGCGTGATCGTGTCGGTGCACGACGGCGGGGACTCAGACGGCAACGCCGACACCACGGTGGACGACACCATCGAGGTCACCATCAATGTGACCGACGAGGATGAGGCTGGGTCGGTGACGTTGTCTTCGACCCAGCCTCAGGCCGGCACGGCCCTGACCGCGACCCTCACCGACCCCGACGGGAGCATAGCGGCCGCCACCTCGGTGTGGGCAAGCTCGACGGACGGGTCGACGGGTTGGACGGACATCAGCGGAGCGACCTCGGCGAGCTACACGCCCACTGCGGGTGATGGGGACAGATATCTGCGGGTCACGGCGACCTACACCGACGGAGAGGGCCCGGGCAAGAGCGCCCAGGCGATCTCGGAGAATGCGGCGCAGATACCCGGGTTCCCACCACCGTCCAAGCCGACGGGCCTCAGGGTGGCGCACGCTGGGGAGCGGGTTACGCTCTCGTGGGCCGATCCGGGCGACGCCAGCATCACCCGCTACGAGTACTACCAGGCAGCCGAGATCGCCAAGCTGACGGCGTCCGACGGCGCTGAGGATGACGAGTTCGGGTTTTCGGTATCGGTGGACGGGGACACGATGGTGGTGGGGGCGTATAGAGACGACGACAGCGGCTCCGGCTCCGGCTCAGCCTACGTGTTCGTGAGGCCCGCCGGCGGGGAGTGGACGGAGGCCTCGCAGGCAGCCAAGCTGACGGTGTCCGACGGCGCTCGGGGCGACGAGTTCGGGATTTCGGTATCGGTGGAGGGGAACACCGTGGTGGTGGGAGCGAATGGAGCCGCCGGCTTCACCGGCTCGGCCTACGTGTTCGTGAAGCCCTCCACGGGATGGGCGAGCGCCACCGAAACAGCCAAGCTGACGGCGTCCGACGGCGCTCGGAGTAACGGGTTCGGGTGGTCGGTATCGGTGGATAGGGACACCCTGGTGGTGGGGGCGGATAGAGACGACGACAACGGCTCCAACTCCGGCTCGGCCTACGTGTTCGTGAAGCCCTCCACGGGATGGGCGAGCGCCACCGAGACGGCCAAGCTGACGGCGTCCGACGGCGCTGCGGAGGACCGCTTCGGCTCCTCGGTATCGGTGGACGGGGACACCGTGGTCGTGGGGGCGTATGGGGATGACGACAGCGGCTCCGACTCCGGCTCGGCCTACGTGTTCCTGCAGCCCTCCGCGGGATGGGCGGACGCCACGGAGACAGCCAAGCTGACGGCATCCGACGGCGCTGGGGAGGACTACTTCGGGAGATCGGTATCAGTTGACGAGGACACTGTGGTGGTGGGGGCCTGGGGGGACGACGACAATGGCCCCGACTCCGGCTCGGCCTACGTGTTCGTGAAGCCCTCCACAGGATGGGCGAGCGCCTCCGAGTCAGCCAAGCTGACGGCGTCCGACGGCGCTGGGAACGACTGGTTCGGAATTTCGGTATCAGTAGAAGGGGACATCGTGGTGGTGGGGGCGTGGGGGGACGACGACAGCGGCGGCCGCTCCGCCCGCTCCGCCCGCTCCGGCTCGGCCTACGTGTTCGTGGAGCCCGCCGCGGGATGGGCGGCCGCCACCGAGGCGGCCAAACTGACGGCGTCCGACGGCGCTGGGAGTGACTACTTCGGGTGGTCGGTGTCGGTGGAGGGGGACTCCGTGGTTGTGGGGGCGTATAGAGACGACGACAGCGGCTCCAGCTCCGGCTCGGCCTACGCGTTCGCCGTCAGGGGCTGGGTGCGGATCGTCGGGAGCGGGGCCGGCACGGTCGGGCACACTGTGGAAGAGCTCGCCGGTGCGGCCGAGCATACCTTTGGCATTCGCGCGGTGAATGGCGGCGGGCCCGGCCCGGCCTCCCGCAGCGTTACCGCGACTCCGTTTGCCAATAGCGCGCCGGAGTTCACGACGGACATCGCGACCCGCACGGTTGAGGAGAACACCTCTGCCGGGGAGAACATCGGTAAGCCGGTGACGGCGACGGACCCGGACAGCGGGGATACGCTGACCTACTCCCTATCGGGGGTGGATGCCGCCTCCTTCGACATCGACACGGCCACGGGGCAACTGAAGACCCTAGCTGCCCTGGACTACGAGACCAAGAACAGCTACAGCGTGATCGTGTCGGTGCACGACGGCGGGGACTCAGACGGCAACGCCGACACCACGGTGGACGACACCATCGAGGTCACCATCAATGTGACCGACGAGGATGAGGCTGGGTCGGTGACGTTGTCTTCGACCCAGCCGCAGGCCGGCACGGCCCTGACCGCGACCCTCACCGACCCCGACGGGAGCATAGCGGCCGCCACCTGGGTGTGGGCAAGCTCGACGGACGGGTCGACGGGTTGGACGGACATCAGCGGAGCGACCTCGGCGAGCTACACGCCCACTGCGGGTGATGGGGACAGATATCTGCGGGTCACGGCGACCTACACCGACGGAGAGGGCCCGGGCAAGTGACCTGCCCCCAATAGGTGTACCACAAATCATGAGACACTGATAGCGCTTGGAGCAGAGGAGGTGAGGATGGCCTCTGGAGCAGGAGGGCGATAGCCCAGGGCGCTGTGGGGGCGTTGGTGGTTGTACTCGTGGCGCCACTGCTCGGTGAGGACCTGCACCTCCCAGAGGGTATCGAAGAGCTCCCGGTCCAAGAGTTCGTCCCTAAGCTTGCCGTTGAAGCTCTCAACATACCCATTCTCCCAAGGGCTACCCGGTGTGATGAAGAGGGTTGTGGCTCCCACCCCTTGGAGCCACAACCGCACCGCCCTGGCGGTGAACTCCGGCCCGTTGTCCGAGCGGAGGTGCTCCGGCACGCCACGCTGGACCATGGGGTCCCCCAGGCATTCAATGACATGGGGTGAGCGTAACGAGCGACCCACATGGATGGCCAGACACTCCCTGGTATACTCATCCACCACTGTCAGGAGACGAACGGGTTTGCCGTCACTGGTACGAAGGGCCACAAAGTCGTATGCCCAGACGTGGTTCCGTCGTTGTGGCCTCAGCCGCACGCAGGAGCCGTCAGTAAGCCAGAGTCGGCCCCGTTTGGGCTGTTTGGCTGGTACCTTGAGTCCTTCCCGTCGCCAGATCCGCTCCACCCGCTTGTGGTTCACTCTCCATCCCTCCCATTGCAGCATGGCAGTCACCCGCCGGTACCCATACCGTCCGTACCGACTGGCCAGCCGAACCACTGCCATCGTCAGGGCCTCCTCATCATCGGCCACTGTTGCAGTGTACCTCTGTGTTGACCGGGGTTGCTCAAGCGCCCGGCAAGCGCGCCGCTCAGAGATGCCATACCTGTCCCCCACCACTTCCACGCATCTCCGCCGGCGGGCCGGGCTCAGAAGTTTCCCCGTGCTGCCTCCTTCAGAATCTGGTTGTCCAACGTCAGGTCCGCTACCGCACGCCTGAGTCGTCCGTTCTCCGCTTCCATCTCCCGCAACCGCCTCGCCTGGTCTATTCTCAGCCCCCCATACTGCTGCCGCCACCGGTAAAACGTATGGTCTGATACCCCGATACCCCTGCATGCCTGGGCCACCGTCTCCCCTTGCGCCAGGGCCACCTCCGCTTCCCGCAGCTTCCCT
This sequence comes from Dehalococcoidia bacterium, assembly GCA_965226805.1. Taxonomy (GTDB): domain Bacteria; phylum Chloroflexota; class Dehalococcoidia; order Lucifugimonadales; family JAGWBF01; genus CBDDDW01. The sequence goes on along the minus strand of CBDDDW010000019.1, from coordinate 18,019 downwards.
ATGATCTCTTCTACACTGCGCTTTTTACTCGCCATTGACTACCCCCTTTCAACATGTCCACTTTACGAGTTTATAACTGGACCAGTTTTTGGGGGGCAGGTCAGTGGGGCGGGTGCGCTACGGCGGGGCCAGGGGACAACTCACGGTGCGGGCCGACAGCGGCTTCTACGCCCACACTGTCGTTGCCGCCTGCCGGGAAATGGATGTCCGCTTCTCTATCACCATCCGCCAGCGCGCCAGCCTGCGGGACCTGATCGAGGCGATACCAGAGGAGGACTGGACTCCCATTCCCTACTGGATGGACGGCGCCGCCGATGTCGCCGAGACGACTTACACCCCGTTCCAGACCAAGCCGGACGCCGCGCCGGTGCGGCTCATTGTCCGGCGGGTGAAGCCGACGCCCGGTTCCCAGCTCGCCCTCTTCGCCAGATACAGCTATCACGCCTTCATCACCGACCGCGATGGGGAGACGCTGGAACTGGAGGCCGATCATCGCCGCCACGCCGAGGTCGAGAACGCCATACGCGACCTCAAGTACGGCGTCGGGCTGAACCACATGCCGTCGGGGCGCTTCGCCGCCAACGGCGCCTGGCTGGCGGGCCAGGTGATGGCGCATAACCTGGCCCGCTGGACAGCCCGCATCGGCCTGGGTCAGCAGATCGTGACCACCAAGACCCTCAGGCGGCGGGTCTTCGCTCTGGTGGGACGGATCACCCGCTCGGCGCGCCGCCTCACTTTGCATCTCCCCCGGCGCTGGCCTTGGGAAACCCAGTTCAGTCGCGCCTTGGCCCGGCTGCAAGCCATTCCATTCCCGGCCTGACGGCCAGCCTGCAACTGACCCAACGTCCCCGCAATCTCGCGCCACCCCGGTCGCGAGAGTCCCCTGCTGCGTATCCTCTCGCCATCCCGCGCATCGCAACTCCCGCATAGGGCCTTAGGGGCCCTGTGCGGCGACTGAAGACCGTCCGCCGGCCTCCCCACTACCCCAGGCCATCTCCCCTGTAGCTCCCTCACCCACCCCCTTCCGCTGTCCTCACGCCGTCCATCCGTGTCCTTCGGTGGATTCGGGTTTAGCAGCGCCCTCGCCTCCTCTGCGGCGATCTCCAGCTTCTCCTTGCGCTCCCGGTGCTCCCTGATGCGGTCTGAGGCGTCGGCCATCTCGGTGTCGGTCGTCTCGATGTGGTTCCAGATGCGGGCCAGCCGCTTCTTCACGTCCTCAAGCTCCTCCTCGATGTTCTGAAGCCGCTCTCGCTGGTCGCGGGCTACCCCGTCCATCTCCTCGTCCAGCAGCTTCACCAGGTCTCTGATGTTGGACTCGGTGAGAACGTTCTCCCTGATCTCGTTGACGATGAGCTTCTCGAAATTCTTGGCGTTGAGCCTGGGGGTCTTGCAGGCGCCCTTGCCGCGCTTGAGGAGGGAGTGGCAGATGTAGTATGTGTACTTGCCGCTCTTGGCCTCGGCTGCGGTCATGGCCTTGCCGCAGGTCTCGCACTTGGCGATGCCGCTGAGCAGGTAGGGGCTGGAGGCGCGGCGGGGGTTCACCTTCTTCGGGGCGCGGGACCTGAGCAGCTTCCTGGCCTTCTGGAAGTCCCGCTTGGAGACGATGGCGGGGTGTGCGTCCTCGACGCGCACGGGGGGAGCTCCGTCTTTGGCGTTGGCTCCCCAGACCACGGTGCCGGTGTAGGCTTCGTGGGAGAGCATGGTGTGGATGGTGGTCTTGAGCCACTTCTTGCCGTTGGTGGTTGGGATGCCCTCGGCGTTGAGAGTCTTGGTCACGTCGAGGATGCTCTTGCCCTGTAGCACCATGTCGAAGACCCGTCTGACCACGGCGTCGGCGGGCGGGTTAAGCTCAAGCTTTGGGCGCTTCGCGGCCCCATCCTGGACGTGGACCCGCTTGTAGCCGTAGGGTGCGTAGGTGGTCATCCAGAAGCCTCTCGACGCGGCCTCCCGCATCCCCCGGACAACCTCCTGGGCGAGATTTTCCGAGTAGAACTCGTCCACGCTCTCGATGATGGCCTCCATGAGCTTGCCGATGGGGGTGTCGTCGGCGTGCTCGGTGATGGAGACGACGCGGACGCCCTTGCGCCGGAGTATCTCTTGGAAGGGAGCCTCGGGTTTGCTGGCCTCGTCCAGCATCCTTTGGAACTGTGGCCTATCGGCTATGCGCCCGCTCTCGGCCTCGTCGACGTACTCGCGGGCGACGATGTAGCCGTTCTTCTCGGCGTAGTCCCTGAGCGCCCGTAGCTGAGCGGCCACCGACAGGTCCACGTCCTGCCGGTCACTGGACACCCATGGGGTCCATGTTCTCCATGTTGCAAACGGTGATGCAGTTGTCGGCGCCATCCCGCATCACCTCATATTCGAGTTCCTTCCACCCTACGAGAGACCGCTCCAGGAATACCTGGTGAATCGGGCTTGCGGCCAGGCCCGCGCTCGTTATGGACTCGAATTCCTCCGCACTGTGGGCCAGGCCACCCCCTGTGCCACCGAGGGTGTAGGCCGGGCGGACCACCAAGGGCAGCCCCATCTCTTGGGCCACGTCCCGAGCCTCTTCCATCGAGGACACGGTGACGCCGGGAGGCGCAGGCTCGCCTATGCCGGCGAGTAGCGTGCGAAAAAGCTCCCGGTCTTCGGCGTTACGGATGGTCTCAAGGGAGGTGCCCAGGAGCCTGACGTCGTACTTATCGAGTGTCCCCGCCTGGGCCATCCCCACGGCCAGGTTCAGCCCGGTCTGGCCCCCCAGGGTTGGGAGAATGCCGTCGGGGCGCTCCCGCGCGATTACGGCATCCAGGACTTCCACCGAGAGGGGTTCGATGTAGACCATGTCGGCTATGCCCGGGTCTGTCATGATGGTGGCAGGGTTGGAGTTTACCAGGACCGTGGTAACCCCTTCCTCACGCAGGGCCTTGCAGGCCTGGGTGCCGGCATAGTCGAACTCTGCGGCCTGTCCTATGACGATGGGGCCCGAGCCGATGACCAAGACCTTGCCTGGTTTGGATGCCATTTCCTCGCTCCCTAAATCCCTGTGGGGTATCATACCCCGCTGCATTACATCCTACAAGGGGGAAGAACCGGCAGGGATGGGGGCGCTAGATGTGGGCGCCGGGTGGACTGATATTTGCGGGGAACGGCGCAGCGTGCGCTTTGTGTGGGCAGGCGCTGCGCACTGGGGCGGCTCGTGGTGGGGAAAACGGGAGTTGCCAGACGGCCACTAACGGATAGGCAGCTTTCCCGGGAGGTCGACCAGCCCTCGACTCTGCAAGGCGTTAAGAAGCTGGCAGACGAAGCTAAAAAAGAAGGAACCGTCCTCATCAAAGGCGACGTCCTCCTCGTCGCCCCACTGCACTCTGGGGGGTATCTTGAAGCTGATGCCTCCGCGCTCCAGCTTGTTCACCTCCATGAGTCCTACGGTTGGGTTGAGCTCGGTTGCGCTGGCAAGGTGCCAGGTCTTGACAAGAAGGGTCCACTGAGACCCCAGGACACCCTTGGAAGAGCTGATGCGATAGCCGTGACCGTCGTAGGAGAAATTGGGCACCTCATCGTCCAGAAACGAGATGACCTTTCTTATATCGGTCTGCAACTCTATCTCCATCCCCTGCTCCAAAAGAAGACGACCAAGGGACATGACATGACCTCCTGACCGGGGGCTTACAAGTACGTGTGGCTGTCCTCGAGTCGCCGGAAACTGCCTCTGGTGCGATAGGGGCCCCCGCATGGGTGGTGGGGAATCTGCAAGCCCATTCTCGGGCTAGGCGTATGGTGTATTCAAGGGCGACACGGAACGCCTTTCCTCCATTTTTCGGCGAGGGTATCTAAAAAGGGGACCATGTCGGGTTCGGACCAAAGTTGGGGAAGTGGGTGGGTTCCTGGAAGGAAAGCAGGGATGAAGGGTATATGGCTGGCCGCCGGTCTCGTGTTGGCGGCCCTGGGCCTCAATGGTTGCTGAGTATGGCAACCGCTCCGCTGGCCGTCGGGATGCCACGCCACGACTGGGCCACTCCCGTCGTCGCCTTTTTGACCTGGCGCTCGCCTGCGGTGCCCCGCAGTTGCAGCACCAGTTCCAGGACGCTGCGCAGGGCCCGAGAGGTCGTAGGTGTGGCCGCACCCCAGGTTCCCTCCGGAAACGTTCACAGGCAGCTGCCCCTGGGCGTAAAAGGCGCCTGCTTCCAGGAGCGTTCCCGCCTCACCGGGCGGGGCGAGGCCCAGTGCCTCCAGGTGTTGAAGCTCCTTGTAGGCGAAGGTGTCGTCCACCTCGGCCAGGTCAATCTCCTCCGACGGGACCCTTATGCCCGCCATCTCATATGCCATGGCGCCGGCCTGCTCCGCGTACACGGCCCGGTGCCACTCCCGCTCCTCTAGGTTCGGGGTGTGCTGTGCCCAGCCGATGCCCCTTATGAATACCGGGTCGCCCTGGAGCCGCGATGCCGCCTCTTCCGTGGCCAGAACCAGCACGATGGAGCCATCAGCCCGTTGGGCCACCTCGCCCTCCTTTAATGGCTCCGCAAGCAGACGTGATTCCAGCACGTCTTCCACGGAGACGTTGGCGGGGTAGGCGGCCAGCGGGTTACGCAGTGCGTTGACCCGATTTTTTGTCACCACCAGGGCCGGCTGCCGCAGCGTAGTGCCCGTAGCTTCCAGGAATGCCCTCATCTCCAGCCCGGCCACGAAGCTGGGGTGAAAGCCCAGGGGGCGTGTGTATACGGGGTCCAGCGCGAAGGCCTCGATATGGGCGGGGTAGAGGATATTGGAGGCCTTGGAGCGACCCTCCACCACTGCGATGTTGAACTCTCCCGTCTCCAGCTGAAGGACGGCGGCAGCCAGGGCGGTGATGCCATCGCCGGCAATGGTGTGGGTGGGCTTTAGCACCGCTCCCAACTGGTCGGGCACGTATTCGTCGGAGATGGCCGTACCTTCCAGATAGTCCTCACTGAGGGACACGAAGGTGTCGGCATCGCCGGGCTCGATGCCGACGTCGGTGTATGCCTTGGTCGCCGCCTCGAAGATCATCTCCCGAAAGGAGACCTCCGGCGAAACTGGGCGCAGTGGGATATACCCCACGCCCACGATGGCTACTCTCTGCTGCATCGACACCTCCCGGGGGGTGCCCTGTGTCCCCGTCGGCCTCTCTTATAAGCGGTCCCGAGCACCTATGTTCCTAGCCGTCGCCGTGCTCTGGAGCGGCCGAATTCGGTCGACCGCTCCTGGTGAGCCCCTCGGCTGGCTCAGTACGGGCCTGTTGGACCATGGGCCGCTAGCCGATGGATTACGGCCGGCCCTCCCACTCTTCCTCCGTGAGACCGTCCCACTCCTCCGGGCCGTGGGCACGCCTCCTGAGCTTCCTCAGGACGAGGTTGCCTACGGTCAACGCCATGACCACGAGGACCAGCAGGGCGATGAGGACGCTATCCCAGTAGCCGAATGGAACGGCGCGGCCACCAGAGTCGTCGGGCACTTCCTGGGTGGGAGGGGAGGACCACCTCCGGTCAAGTCCATCCAGGCCGAAGCCGTACACCTCACTGAGGGCCTCATCGTCGTCCTTTCCGCCATCTAGCTGATCGAGGAAGGCACGAAAACGTTCGTCGCCGTGGGTCTCCAGCAGATAACCCACTACGCTTTCGGCCTTCCGGTAAAAATACCTGATGTCCGAGATTCTACCGGGGACGGAGTCCATATGCCTCAGGGGCATACGGTCCGGAGCATCTCCGCCGGAAAAGCCCCGTGTATAGCCGCAACGGCCGGACTCAACGTGGCTGGCGAAGCCCTCGTTTACCCACGCGGGAACCCTGGCCCCGGGTGACGACACGGCCTCGTTGAGCAGCAGGTGAGCCGTCTCGTGGACAATTAGGCGTGAGTCGAGACCGATACCCACGAACAGGCCCCTCTCCGGATAGGCGAACCCCTGAAACACCTGCTGTTCCGTGGTGGCCCGGCTCTGGTTGGGGAAGGCCGCCTTCGCCTCTGACCTGGAGTTATAGATAATGCCCCGTACGGGCCCCTCCAGGCTTACTCGGAGAATTTGGCCGATGTCCTCTAGTGGAGGAGGCCAGTGGGGTGATCGTGGCCCAGGAGGTGACGGCCCACAGCGCCGACAGCCGTAGACTCAGGCCCATGCTGGAGCGTCTGGAGGAGGAGGAGAACCTGGCTAGAGTGGGAGTCCTCGAAGAAGAGCGACGGCCAAAGTGGTTCACGGCGGACGCAGGGTACTGCAGCGAAGCCAATCTGGGGATGCTTGCGGAGCGGCAAATTGATGCCTACGTGGCCACCGGGCGAGAGCGACACCATCGGGGCGGGATCGCTCATGGAAACCGGATCAGGACACCGCTGCGGGCCGCCATGCGGGACAAGCTGCAGACCACGGAAGGGCGGGCGATCTACGCCCGGCGTAAAGCCATCACCGAACCCGTTCACGGACTAATCAAGCAGGCCCGGGGCTTCCGGCAGTTCCTGCTGCGGGGTCTGGACAAGGTGGCAGGGGAGTTCACCCTGATAGCCCTGACCCACAATCTCCTGAAACTCTGGCGAGCCGGACTGGCGCCAACGGGGTAAGCCAAACAGGTACCCGGACCAAGGGGCCGAAGACGGTTTAGAACCGGCGTCGCACTGCCGACGGGAACCCCCCAGGCCAAGATGGCCTCATCAAGTCCCCGCAAGACTCTCTCGGACCCGGCAGCGGTTTTTCCTCAAGAATCGTCGGACAGGCTCCTAGGATATGCGACCGTCTCCGTTCGCTGCATCCAAATCAACCGCCCAGGAGTAACTGCGGTTCTCGTGGGGGGTAGACCTGAACCTAGCTGGAGATGGTACAACTTAGGCTTCCCTCATGGGAGCAGGAGTGTTCTGACCCGGATCTACCCCGAATGCCGGTCCACCCCTGACGGTGTGCCCGCCACCACACAATATTCATACGTCGTATTAGGTTGGATGCCGTAGGAGTCTATGTATATCTTCAGCGCCAGACCCGACCCAGTCATCCTAGCCAGAATCACTTTGCATAGAAACCGTTCATCACCGATTGGGACCTTCAGACGCGAACCGTTGTTGCGGTCCAGGACATCGAGTGCCTAGAACCCGCTAGGCGAAGCCCTGCTCACCTCTGTCCAGGTCCACTCCACCAAGGACCGCAGGACTTGCCGAGCGATCGCCTCTCTCATAGGGGAATGCTCCCTTGGGCTGAGCCGTACTATCGTACTATCAGGTAGGGTCACTCGAACCCAGCAGCTTATCGGCAGCATGCATGGCGTAGCAGGACAGATGGGACTACCTGTGACGGCGGCGGTCTCCAGGGAAGCAGGCGGTTATCCGATGAGGCTTCACAGTAAGGAACCAGGACCGAGAGGGTGGCGAGCAGTCCCGGCCTTGCGCGTCATCGGGGTACTGTTGGTGCTCCTGATGATGGCTGCCCTCTTCTCTTTGCATCTCTACTGATCAAAGTAGAGCCTAATGAGCTCCAGGATAGCCCCCTTCTCAATCTCATCGTTGGAGTAGTCAGCTACGGATTGAAGAATTTCACTACTGTCAATCATTTCGTTCGTGTTAGCGTCATATCCATTCACTGTAGACCGTCAGCGATAATGGGACACATATAAGCCGATATTTCCCAGATGGAATCCAGTGCTTTCATAAACACACCATCCTGAGACAGTCCAGACTATAAGATCGCCTGCTGAAGTTGTCAACTGCCACCAACCGCGCTAATATCACTTCATCTAGAGAAACAGGGTCTCCAAACCACTGGGAAAGGCTCTAAACGGATTATTCAGACCGAACCTCACGCTGCAAGTCGCGCACCTTGCTCAGGGCAGCCTCGATATGATCACGATTCCCTAACAGACACATGCTCCTATCCAGAATTGAAACGAAGTCTCCCTATCCGCTCCAGCATTTCATCGAACATCTCCCTGGTCACCATCACCTCGGCAAGCTGGAACACAAGCCTCCTCGCATGACGCACCAGTCGCCCGCCTATCTTGATGAGTCTCGTCTGAATACTTGTCAGGGACCAGCTCTTTATCGCTTCTGGCAGAGCCAGCCTTCTGAAGAAGTTGCCCAGATTGTATGCCAGGATGAATAGCCACAGCCTCACCTGATTAGCCACGAACTTATGGCACGAGAGCCGAGTCCAATTGAGGGCGTATTTCCCCTCTTTAATCCACTGCTCTGCTGTGCCTCTGCCATTGTAGAAGCTGACTAGTCCCTTCGTTGGATAGCTCAGGTTGGTTACGATGAAGCCTACTCTTGGGAACAGTTCTCCCTGATGCCACTCCACCTTGGCCACTACTCTTCGAGGAACATTCCAACTCTGGGCCTGATAAACGAAGTCGTGATACGAGACGATGGGCTTTTGAGAGGGCCACTCGGTAGGCCGTACCAACAGGTGAGCTATTTCCTTCTGAAGCACTTCGTTCGCCGGAAGCCTTATGGCGTAGCCGATATGCCTTGTCTCCAGGTACTCGTAAATCTCAGGCTTGGCAAAAGCAGCGTCTGCTCGAAACAGCAGCCTCACCGCCAGCTTCAGGTAGCGCTCGACGATGGGATTGATGAACTCCTTCCAGCCATCGGCGCTGTGGACGTTGCCTGGTCTGAGAACCGCCCCTTCGCAATCTCCAAACTGGTTGAAGCAGAACAAGGGGTGATAGCACATGCATCCAAAGTGGCCGTTGTAGGCTGCTTCCTCCTGCTCGCCATGCACCGGACTCTCCGAACTGTCGATGTCCAGGATGATACGCCTGTGTACGGTCTTGGCTAATGCACGTTTTATCCATTCGACATTCAGCCGCTCAATGCCCTTGAGGTTTTCCTTTTGTGTCAGCAACTCCGTCTCGAACCTACCCATCTCGCTGGTGCTGGCCGCGTTCCTGTCAGGGCCTTTCCAGCCTACCACTACTCTCAGGGCTGGGTCTTGGGAAAGGCGGTCGGCATCATTGGTGTCGTCGTATCCAGCGAGGCGGCTGTAGACTGACTGTCTCAGCAGTGGGATTAGCTGATGCAGGATGTTTTTGCCCGTTCGACTCTCTTTGAGGAATTCGTCGGCAGAGTCGGTCAGGCTTAGGGCGTCATCAAGCTCTCTGCACGCCAGCAGTCCTGCGTCTGAGGTGATGGTAGCACCGCGAAACTCCACGCGAACTTTGGAGTCAAAGTCGAGCTTGAGAGGGGTCTTTTCGTCGTCACCCATAAGGTGCCTCCAACACGATTACGTAATCAGAAGCCAGAACCTATATTCATGGGTGTATTATAATGTATAGACTCCCATTATATCCGTTTAGTAATCAGAATATTCATAGTAATCACAGGAACGCCAATCACCACTTGGGTCTATCTGGGAAATCCAGGCTTAAACTTCTATCCGTCTCCGGCTCTTGCTCGGCACTGGTTCTAAGGAAGTCTATGTGCCGTCACGACCCAGATTGAGGGCCACGAGGGCAAGGTCTAGGGATACTCTGAACAAGTCTGGGCATAGTAGCATAGAGAATAGCACTGTGTTCGGGGAGATAATTGATGGACCAGCCAACATTTGCGGACTTGGAATACGAGAGCAAGAAGCGCAAGACCCGCCGGGAGATATTCCTGGAGCGCATGGATGCTCTGATCCCGTGGGAACAGATGGAAGAGCGCATCCGTCCGTTCTATCCCAAGGCGGGCCGAGGCCGTCGACCATATGAGTTGCCGGCGATGGTGCGGATACACTGCGTGCAGTTGTTCTACAACTTGAGCGATCCTGGTATGGAGGACATGCTCTACGAGGTCGAGTCGGTGAGACGGTTCGTAGGGTTGAAGCTGTCGGGCCCGCTGCCGGACGAGACGACGATTCTGAACTTCCGCCATCTGCTGGAAGAGCATGAGTTGGGGCAGAGTCTGTTCGAGGAGATCAACCGTCATCTGGAGTCCCAGGGACTGCGGCTTCGGGAGGGGATGATCGTGGACGCGAGCATCATAGAGGCGCCGTCATCGACGAAGAATCGTGCGGGTGAGCGAGACCCTGAGATGCACCAGACGAAGAAGGGGAACGAGTGGCGCTTCGGGATGAAAGTACACGTAGGCGCTGACGCTGAGACGGGAGTGGTACACAGCATGACTACGACGCCAGCTAACGTGCATGATGTGACAGAAGCGCACCGATTGCTGCACGGTGGAGAGAAACGAGTGTGGGGGGATGCGGGGTATCAGGGAGTGGACAAGCGGTTGGAGAATCGAGAGTTGGATGTGGAGTGGCGAGTGGCGATGAGGCCCGGCCGGCGACGGCACCTGGAGCCTGGCAGCTACGAGGCGTTGGCGGAGAAGCGCAAAGCGTCGGTCAGAGCGAAAGTGGAGCATCCGTTCCTGTACGTGAAGCGGCGCTTTGGCTACGCCAAGGTGCGCTACCGAGGGTTGGCTAAGAACGCGCAACGGCTGGCATTGCTACTGGGGCTGGCCAACTTGATGACGGCAGAGCGCCGTCTGGCGGCATGAGAGGGGCGCAGTGCGCAAATCAGGGCCGGGGAGCCGCGATGGCTCCGAAAAGCCGCTTCGAGGCCACAACAGACACGGTCTGAACGCCTCAACCACGACCTGGAACGTCACAAAGATGCCTGAACGTCTCCAAAGAACGGAACCACTCTGCCCATCCACGCTTGCGCCGAGTTGTTCAGAGGTTCCCTAGGACGTCCACCAGCCCGTCCCCGTTCAGGTCGGCGATTCCTCCCGACGCCCCAAGGTTAGCTGCCACAACGCGAAGGTCGGTCCCGTCCACTGTGCCGTCCCCGTTCAGGTCCCACTTGTTGGGTGTGGGAGCCCCGGCGCCCGGCCAGAAGCCGGCTTGCAGGCCGAAGCTCTGGCTGGAACTGACGCCGACGGGTTGGCCCTGCGCAAAACTGGCCATCAGTTGGTGAGAGCCTGAAGCTATATCGCCCCTTCCACTTGAGAGGGAGAGCCAGGATGGCGCCGATGGGGAGGCAAAGACGGCCAGGGCCAGTATTGAGGGCGCTATTAGGATGCTCAAGAGCAGCCAATTATATCCAGGTCTCAGCTTCACGGCAGGGCTCCTATGGCCTGGTACAGGCTGTATTGTTGCAGTGGGCCACCCTTAGGTCTCCTTCTCCGGCGTCGTGGTAGCTCATGACTGGCAGGCCGTCCTGCCCGATGGCGATGGAGGTGTGCCTACCCACATTCTCTGTGCTGTCCATGAGAGTGAGGGCAGCGCCGGTGCAGGCGGCGTCGGTGCAGTGGGCCACCTTCAGGCCTAGGTTGGTGCTGTCGAAGTAGCTGATGACTGGCAGGCCGTCCTGCCCAATGGCGATGGAGGTGTACTGGCCCACAAACCCCGTGGTATCTAGGGTAGTGATGGTAGCGCTGGCGCAGGTGGCGTCGATGCAGTGGGCCACCTTCAGGTATCCGTTGGTGCTGTCGTGGTAGCTTGTGACTGGCAGACCGTCCTGTCCTGCCCGATGGCGATGGCAGTGAGGTGTGGAGGCCCACTTGTCCAGCGCTGTCTAAGGTGGTAACGGTGGCGCTGGATGGCGATGGAGGTGTGCAGGCGGCGTCGATGCAGTGAGCCACCTTCAGGTCTCCATTGGTGATGTCGTAATAGCTGATGACTGGCATGTTGCCCGTCCCGATGGCGATGGAGGTGTGCTGGCCCACGTCCCCCGTGCTGTCCAACGTGGTGAGAGCAGCGGGTAAGAAATCCAGGCAGTGTGGCGAAGGCTGGAAGTTCACTGCGCCTTCCCAAATGCGGACCTCCAGACGGCACAAAACGGCAACGGCTTTCTCGTTGCTGAGGTCCGCCAGGGCGAATCCGCCGACGGGTACCGCGCCGGTGCTCACGCACCCCGTGCAGATAAGGGAGCTATCTAGCTGCAGGTTACCCGACACAACCGCATCACCGGTAACGGCCAGTTCACCGCTAACCACTAGGTCTCCAGTTGTTCCTGTATTGCGATCCGAGCGCATAAACTGGCTGCTCGTTCTCTCCCCGGCTCAGGGCTGTAGGGTGTCAGCGCAATTGGACACTATTGAGGCCTAGAAAACCGAAGAGGTTGGGGGTGGTAGAGGCTCCTTCAGAGGGGTAGATTAACCCTAAGTGAAAGGAGTCATTGATGACCCAGGTAGAGGATCAGGCCAGCCAAGCTGAGGAGCGAAGCCAGGAGACACGAAGCTTCGTGCGTCAGGTCCGTGCAGCGACCCGCCGTAAGTATACCCCTGAAGAGAAGATCCGCATCGTCTTGGAGGGGTTCAGACGGGAGACTACCGTTAATGACCTGTGCCGACGGGAAGGAATCAAACCCCACTTCTACTACGCCTGGACGAAGGGGTTCATGGAAGCTGGGAAGGAGAGGTTGACTCGGGACAGTGTGCGTGATGCGACCCGGCAAGAGATAGAGCAGCTCAAGCGGGAGAACAGAGAACTGAAGCAGCTGGTGGGTGAGTTGTCCCTGGAGTTGCACCGCTTCAAAAAAACAGCTCTGCCGCCCCTACACGGCAACGGCACCGTCGCATGAGCGTAGTGGAACAATCGAAGGTCGTGGCTGAGGTGGAGCGACATGGTAGAGGGAAGAACAGGCGACTCAGGGAGCTTGGCATTTCCAGGAGCACGTATTATTGGTGGAGGTGGAGGCACCGGCAGGGTAGTTGGGAGGGTACGGAAGGAACTGAGAGGCCCTGGAATCGCCTGCGTCCAGAAGAGGAGGCAGTAGTGCTGGCGGCAGCCCGTGGGATGCCGACCTGGCGAAGCCGGCAGTTGGCGGCTTCGCTCACCGACCACAGAGGCCTATCGGTCTCCGCCTCCACAGTCTATCGTATTCTGAGACGGGAGGGTCTGGTGAAACGGATCGAATACCAGTTGGCAGCGAGCAAAGAGTACCAGCACAAGACCACAGGGCCCCACCAGCTGTGGGCCACCGATGCCTCCTACTTCCGTGTAGTGGGATGGGGCTACTACTACCTCGTGACGGTGATGGACGACTACTCCCGGTTCATCTTGGCCTGGAAGGTGCAACGGGACATGACGGCCAACTCCCTCATAGAGGTGGTCCAGGAAGCTGTTGACTCTACTGGTATGACTGATGTACCTCTGGAGGATCGGACCAAGCTCCTCTCAGATAATGGCTCAGGTTATGTATCGCGGGCCTTCCGCGAGTACATGCGGGTGGTGGGCATTCGCCACGTCCTGGCAGCACCCTATCACCCTCAGACCAACGGGACGCTGGAGAGATATCACCGAACCCTGAAAGACGACATTAACCAGGTGCCATACGAGGTGGTGGAAGACCTGGAGGCGGCCATCCGGGACTTCGTCGAGTTCTACAACTACCGAAGATATCATCAGGCGCTCAGGGTTGTAACTCCGGCTGACGTGCTGGAAGGCCGTCTGGAGGCAATTCTAGCCCAGAGGAAGGAGGTACAGCGAGAGACTTTTGACCGGCGGAGGCGGTACAATCAGGAGGTCAGAGAAACCCTCAAACCAGGAGCTTCTTCACCCCAATCTCTCGGACCCAGAACTGTCCAAAACCGCTGACACCCAACACGTCCAGGCGTAGTAGGAGTGGGGTTTGATTCCTTCCCGTCGGCACAGGTCATTAACGGTAGTCTCCCGTCTGAACCCCTCCAAGACGATGCGGATCTTCTCTTCAGGGGTATACTTACGGCGGGTCGCTGCACGGACCTGACGCACGAAGCTTCGTGTCTCCTGGCTTCGCTCCTCAGCTTGGCTGGCCTGATCCTCTACCTGTCAAGTGGACCCCATCATCAGGACAGCGGTGAGGCTAAAATAAGAGAGTCTACCGCTGGGGTGTCTCGTAAACCCTTCATCCGATTGTAAGGCTTGTGGATGTTCCAGTAAACACCTTTGTGGGCTCACTGCATGGAACACCTGACCCGGTGACCGATAGCCCAGGGCTTGATGGGGCCGCTCTTGGTTGTAGAAGGCCAGATAAGCCCCAATCCCTTTTCTGGCCTCAGTCCCATTTTGGTATGCCTTCAGGTACACCTCCTCGTACTTGATGCTGCGCCACAGCCGTTCCACGAAGACGTTGTCCATGCACCGGCCCCTGCCGTCCATGCTCACTTGAACGCCTTGCGCCAGCAGCATGCTGGTGAAGGCCTCGCTGGTGAACTGGCTGCCCTGGTCGGTGTTGAAGATCTGTGGCCGACCCTTGCTCAAGGCCTCTTCCAGAGCCGCAACACAGAAGTCTACCTCCAGGGTGTTGGACAGCCGCCAGGCCAGCACGTAGCGGCTGTGCCAGTCCATGATGGCCATCAAGTAGAGGAAACCCCGAGCCATGGGTATGTAGGTGATGTCGGTGGCCCACACCTGGTTGACCCGGTTGATCTCCAGCCCCCTGAGCAAGTACGGATAGACCTTATGCCCTGGGTTTGGCTTGGTGGTGTTGGGACGCCGGTAGATGGCCTCCAGGCCTATCAGCTGCATCAGCCGGCGGACCCGCTTGCCGGTTGACCTGGTGTCCGTGATTTCTGCGCCAGGCAGTCATCCTTCTGGAGCCGTAGAAAGGTGTCTTCAGGTACTGTTGGTCTATGAGGGCCATCAACTCCATGTCCTCGGCGCCGGCCTCGGTTGGCAGGTAGTACAACGAGGAGCGGCTGATACCCAGCAAGGCGCACTGGCGCACCAGAGACAGCTTCGGTTCTTCTCGGTCAATCATGGCCCGGCGTTGGGACCGGCTCACAACCCGAAGCTCCGTGACAAAAAATCCCGTTCCACCTTGAGCTGCCCAATCTGTTGGTAGAGCTGGGCAGTGAGGACCTCTTGGTCCTTCTCCTGGCGTCCAGCACCATTTTCAAAGAGGTGCGGCGCCCCCTGAGTCAAGGCCTTCTTCCAGGCATGGATCTGGCTCGGGTGGACTTCAAACCGGCTGGCCAGCTCTGCAATGGTGTGCTCCCCCTGGAGCGCGGCCAAAGCCACTTTGCCCTTGAAGACTGGGCTGTGCTTCTTACGTGTTTGCTTCATGTCCTGCTCCTTCTTTCCGTCCTATTTTAGGAGCGGGACTCTCTCTTAGCCACCTGTCCGAATTTTGGGGACCACCTCAGGCCAAGGCCAGATTGAAGTGGATGGACCATTACCGCACCTATAGAAACGCCGCCATTGACCTGTCGCTACTTTGGCATCAGCCGGCAGACCTTTTATCGGTGGAAGGGACGGTACAACTCCAGGGATCTCAGCAGCCTGGAAGAGCGTTCCCATAAGCCCAAGCGGCTACGTCGGCCTAGCTGGTCTCGGGAGCTGGCTCTAGCAGTGTTACATCTGAGAGAGCAGTATCCAAGGTGGGGGAAAGACAAGTTGGCAGTGCTGCTAAGGGGGAGGGGCTGGGAGGTGTCCACCTCCATGGTGGGACGTATCCTGAGCCACCTGAAGGCCCGTGGGGTGCTCAAGGAGCCGCTCCGCAATGGTATTCCCACCCGTAAGCGGCTTGGCGTCGTACCTACGCCGTGCGCAAGCCCAAAGGATATGAGGTAAAGAAGCCGGGAGACTTAGTTCAGGTGGACACTCTGGATATACGCCCACTGCCTGGGATGGTCCTGAAGCACTTCACTGCCCGCGATGTGGTCTCCCGCTGGGATGTGGTGGAAGCCCACACCAGAGCCACTGCTACCACGGCGGCGGGCTTCTTGGAGCGCCTCCTGGAGCGGATGCCCTTCCCTATAAGGGCCATCCAAGTGGATGGTGGCTCTGAGTTCCAGGCGGCCTTTGAGATGGAATGCCAGCGCCGGGAACTGAAGCTCTTTGTGCTGCCGCCCCGATCCCCCAAGCTCAACGGCTGTGTGGAGCGGGCCCAACGCACCCATACAGAAGAGTTCTATGAGGTCAACGACTTCTCCCTGGAAGTGGCTCCCCTCAACCGGGAGCTGCTGGCCTGGGAACGTATCTACAATACTGTGCGTCCCCATCAGGCACTGGGGTACCTAACCCCCTGGGCGTTCTGGCAGCGCTGGCTCTTGGATCACCCACCGGACAAAGAAAACGGAACGGCGGGCATATCACCCGGCCGTCCCGTCTTCCCCATACACTTCCACCATATCACATCCCACCCTGAAGGAGGTCAAGTGTCACTAATCTACTGGACGAGTACACGCGCTGGTCGCAGGCCCTGGCTTACGCTATAATGGTGGCTCTGGGCAGCTGTTCGTGAACGACGGCAGCCACGCTAAACAGATCCGTTCTGGATTGCCGCCATCGCCCCATTGGGTGCCGAGGTGGACGATAGGATGCAGAGGTAGCTCACATGGACCCACTGCTCTCCGTGGAAGACCTGCACGTGGAGTACCGCACCCCCAGGGGTGTTCTGGCTGCGGTCAAAGGCGTGACCCTCAACGTGGAAAGGCGTGAAGTCGTCGGGCTGGTGGGAGAGACAGGCTCGGGGAAGTCGACAATCGCGCGGGCCGTCGTCAATAGGGTCAGGCCTCCTGGGCAAATCCCGCAGGGGCGGATCATGTTCAACGGGCAGGATTTGCTCGGCCTCTCGCCGAAGGAGATGAGGCAGGTGCGGGGGAGGAAGATCGCGCTGATCATCCAGAATCCGGCTGCGGCGCTGAACCCGTTACTAACCGTAAACACCCAGTTCATGAACGTCCACCATGCTCACGGAGAGGGGACAAAGGAGTCGGCGAAGGCCAAAATATTGGATCTCCTCCATCAGGTGCAGCTCCGCGATCCTCAGAGGGTGTTGGATACATACGCCCATCAGCTAAGCGGAGGTATGGCGCAACGTGTTATGATCGCGATGGCCCTGCTCCATTCTCCTGAGCTGCTCATCGCTGATGAAGCCACGACCGGCCTCGATGCCACAATCCAGGCCCACATCCTGGACCTTCTCGCGGAGCTGGTGAATCAATATCAGATGTCAGCGCTGGTCATTACCCACGAAGATGGGCATTGTCCTACATTATTGCCAGCGGGTGATCGTGCTGTTCGAGGGAGAGATCGTGGAGGAAGGGCCGGTCAGCGATGTTTTCGCCCAACCCCGGCATCCCTACACGCAGAAACTGCTGTCCTCCAGCCTGGAGAAAGTTCAGTTCGAAATGCCCGAGGCCCCACCTACACCAGTCTTTGAGCCGGAGCGGAATGGGAAGGACGCATGCGCATTCCGGTTCCGCTGTCCCTACGCCTTCCAGCGTTGTGGAGAGGAGCACCCAGATCTGGTGACCGCCGGACCCAGGCCACCAATCAAGGTGTTTCCTGGTGGATGGTTCATAATGACTTACGTTCCTTCAGGTGGAAGAGCTATCCAAGGTTTTCGATGTGGGCCGCAAAAGGAAAGTGCACGCGGTGAACAACGTCTCTTTGACCATCGACCGGGGAGAGACGGTGGCTTTAGTGGGAGAAAGCGGTTCCGGAAAGACTACGGTCGGGAACTGCATACTGAACCTGGTCAAAGCCGACATCCGGGCGTGTGTTAGTGGAGGAGACGGATGTTACCAACTGAAACACAGTGAGTTCCGTCCCTGGCGGGTCCGTCTACAAATGGTGTTTCAGGACCCCTTACGAGTCCCTCAACCCCCGTATGAAGATTCGATCTATCATAGAGGAGCCGTTGTTGCTGAGCGGATACAACAAGGAGCGACGCGACGACCCGGGTCCTGGAGCTTGCCCGGAGAGTTCAGCTGGACGAGCACCGCGCTGGATGTCTTCCCAAGGAGTCTAAGTGGAGGCCAGCAGCAACGCGTGGGCATCGCCCGGGCGATCGCCGCGCTGCCCTCCTTCATAGTCCTCGACGAACCACCTCATCGTTGGACGCATCGGTGCGCGGCGATATATTGGACCTTCTGCAGTCGTTGCAGAGGAGCTACAACTAACCTATCTGCTCATCTCCCACGACCTGCCACCGTCCGGAGCCTGGCGAAGCGGGTTGCGGTGATGTATCTGGGTCACATCGTGGAGGAGGGGAGACCCGAAGTTTATCTTTGACGATCCCCAGCACCCATACACAAAGGCGCTGCTGTCTTGTATGCTGACTACGGAGTACTATTCACAGAGGCATGTTTACGCCCTGAAGGGGCTGCTGACCGAAACATCGACATGCCTCAAGGCTGT
>CBDDDW010000018.1:0-26177 GCA_965226805.1 Dehalococcoidia bacterium | reverse complement strand
ACGCCAGGGTCTTCGGGGTCGATCCTGCTCAGGTCAGGTCGTCCGCCCTCCCGCTGCTCGATGAGGTCGAGGGCTTCTTCTAGCTGGTCCAGCACCGGCAGGGAGAGGAGGTCTATCTTGGCGAAGTTGGCGTCGGCCACGCTGTCCTTGTTCCAGTCCATGATGTAGCGCCCCTCCATCGCCCCCTCTCTGATGGGCACCATCCCCGAGATGGGAACGTCGCTCAGGATCATCCCCCCCACATGCTGTCCCAGGCTCCTGGGAGCGCTCATCAATTGGAGGGGCCATCTGGATCAGGTCCCGCCAGCCCTGGGCATCCACCTTGACTCTGAAGGCGGGAATCTCCAGCATCTCCTCTTTGAGCCTTGCGCCGTCGTGGGAGTGAATCTGTCTGGACAGCGGCTTCAGGTCCTCTTTGGGCAGTCCCAGGGCCTTGCCCAGGTCCTGGATGATGCCCTTGATCGAGTAGGTGGCGACGGCCCCGGCCAGGACGGCGTAGTCCGGCCCGAAGTGCTCATGCACCCGCTGGATCAACTCGTCCCTCAGCCCACGGGGGAAGTCCAGATCGATGTCGGGTAGTTGGGACGTGTCCTCGGAGATGAATCGCTCCAGGGGTCAGGTTCCACCTGAGCGGGGTCCACGTGGCTGATGCCGATAAGGTAGCCCACGAGGAGGGCCACCGAGGAGCCCCGGCCTCTGCCCGGAGGACGCTCCTCCAGAGGAATCTCGGGGTGGGCCATCCCCTTCTCCTCCATGATCTGCTGGGCCAAGAGGACGATCTCCCGGTAGAGGAGGAGGGAACCCGCCAGCCGGTACCTCTTTATCAACCGGAACTCCTCATCCAGGCGTTCTTCCACACGCTCCGACATGGAGCCGTAGCGCCGTAGGGCCGCCTCGGAGCAGAGCCGTCTCAGGTAGCTCGGCGGTGTAGCCCTCGGGCACCGCAGGCTCCGGCAGGGTGTAGCCCAGGTCGGAACTGAGGTCGAAGGCGCACTGCTTCGGCGATACGGAGGGTGTTGGCGAGGGCATCTGGGTGGTCCTTGAAGAGCCGCTCCATCTGGGCCGGGGGCTTCAGGGAGAGATGATGGTTGGGCCTGATGAAGGGGAGCGCCTGTTCGATGGTGGTGTTGCGCTTGGCGGCAACCAGAGCGTGCTGGAGCCGGTAACGCTCCGGGGAGTGGTAGTGAACGTCGTTGGTGGCAACCTGTGGTACGCCGAGGTCCTGGGCGACATTGGTAAGCGCACGGTTGCGTACCGTGTCCCCTTTCAGGAAGTTTTGCTGAAGCTCCACGTAGACGGACTCCGACCCGTACCACTCCAGGTATGACTTCAGCAGGTCACTAGCATTCTCACCTCGGCCTTCCAGTGCCAGCCTGGAGAGATGCCCGTCCCGTCCTCCGGCCAGGACAATCACACCCTCCGCATGGGCAGAGAGGTGAGCGGGGTCCCAGCCTCGGCTCCCTGCGGTCCACGCCGTTGGCCAGGGTGAAGAGCTTCGACAGGTTGGCGTATCCCCGCCGCGTCTTCGCCAACAGGACCAGGCGGGAGCCGTCCACCAGGGTCAGCTCCGCTCCGGTGATGGGCTTGATGCTCAGGCTGCCCGCCAGCCGAGCGAACTCCAGCGCCCCGCACAGGTTGGTGTCGGTGAGGGCCAGCACAGCGTAGCCGTGCTCTTTAGCCTGCGCCAGGAGCTCGTGGGTATGGGAGGCTCCCTCCCCGAAGGAGTAGAAGCTCTTGACGTGCAGCTCGACGTATCCACCGACCACAGGAGACCGCCCCGACCTAAGAGCCCTGCTGCCCATCCGCCCAACTCACCCGGAAGTAGGTGCGGTTCGTCGGTGTGGGCATCCACCACAGGTCGAAGCTCCACAGGTCGTCGATATGGGACACCTGCTGCCAGCGTCTGCCCAGGCGCACCGCGACGGGCTCAAGCTCCGGCCCCTCCTGGACCGCCACGGCGGTTGGCAGGGAGAGGGGTTTCATGGCGTCCCTTGCCGATGGGTCGATGGGGACCTGCACGGCCCGCATCTCCGGCGCAGGATGCCACGGCGCGACATCCACCACCTTGTACAGGGCATGGTTCCCGTTCATCCTGGCCTGGAACTGCCGCTCCGCTTCGAGAAGACGCAGGTGGCGGTCCTTCTGAGCGTCCCAGAAGAGCCCCATCTGCACCCCCGATGCGCCGGAGAGGTGGGAGAGGGAAAGGGCCATCTCCTCCACGGGGGCCTGGGGATGGTCGGTCTCCATCCGGCCCCTGATGATGCGGGAAGCCCGCTCCCAATCGCCAACGGCCTTCTTGAAGTGGATAGGCTTCTCCCACGAGGGAGCCCGTTCGAGGATGTAGGAGAGGACGGCCTTTCCCGCATACCTGCCCCGCATCTGGGGCCGAGGGTAGGCCCTCTTCAGGAGAGTGTCCACCGCCGTCTGAAGAAGCTCCATCGAGGTGGAGGAGAAGGGCAGCGAGGTGTGCTCAGCGATGGACTCCTCGTGCTTCAGGGGGATCAGAGGAGTGTCGTCGATGCCGCGAGAGAGGCTCCACGCCCTCATTCCCCCAGGCCCGAACTGGTTTGTAAGGAGGTCGACTCTCATAGAGGCAACGTCCCCCATCGTATGGAGCCCGAAGCGGTGCAGCTTGTCCTTCACATGAGAAGCAAGAGGGAGCAGGCCGATGGAGTGGGGGGCAAGAAATGACACCGCATCCGAGGGAACCCTGGTGGCCCCCTGGGTCCTGCTCACTCGGGCTGCGACGAAGGAGGGAAACTTGCCCTCTCCCAATCCTACCCGTGGATGGAGGTACTCGGGTACGGAGTGGAGCAGGGCGCTGACCAGCCGGGCCTCTCCTCCGTACATGCCCTCCAGACCGTCAAGGCGCACGTAGGCTGTGCCCAGCTCCGCTCCTTCCACCCGGTCGCTAATGCCCTGGAGAGAAGCGAGCATACTGCGGAACACCCTCTGATACGAGGGCTCGTCTGCTTCGAAGACGACGGGCCTGAGTGACGGGATAGGGCCTCTCCGGCGTCATCCCCGCAGATACGCCGACGGCTGCTGGGAAGGTGTCGACGACCAGGGGCCTGCCCTTGGAGCGGTCCACGATGACGGCGGGCCGGTCCGCAAGATGCGGCTGTTTTCGCAGCTCCACCTTGACCCGCAGGTGGGTGACGAGCACACAGGCTACCCTCAAGACACCTCCTTAGTAAGCTAATCCAGAAAAAGGCGTTGGAATGACAAATGATACAGAACGGATGTTCTCGCATCAATCGGTTGAAGGCAGGTCACGGAGGAGAGATGGACTGATTTCAGACAGCAAAAAAGCCCCAATACATCGGCTCGCGGTTGGAGGGGACTCGGGAATGCAGATAGTCCGATATCCGCAGGAGCCACTATACGCGGTGCCGTTAGGAACGCTTCTCTTCTACCCTACGGCATTGGTTTGGGAGAAGGCCGCCCGGTGGGAGTGGGCTCTCCAGAACGCACTACCTCGCAATGGCTCAAGTTTACGAAACCTTTAGCGATTCCTCGACAGTAGGCGTCTCCGCCACGGCAGCGGCACCCCGTCCTGTAATCGCAATCGCAAAGAAATCAATCGTGGTAATACTGCGCGGCTCACAGCCCCCGTCTGCACACGGGGGCTTGACGGGTCTAGGCCCTTCGGGTGTTTGACTCCAAGGTGGTCGAGGGCTCTCCGCCAGCACGCTCCCACCTTCCACAGCAGCCAACGCCAGCTAACTAGGCCACCACTCATGGGCTCGTCACCGATGTCCGTTTGCAGCGATCCAGCCCTAGCCCGCTCCGATCTACCCATATATCCACCAGTTCAGTCGGCACGCATCCGCTTAAGCCCGAATCCACCGAAGGACACCGATGGACGGCGTGAGGAAAGCGGAAGGGGGGGGGGTGAGGGAGCTACAGGGGAAATAGCCTGGGTTCCATTTGGGGTAGGGAGGTCGGCGGACGGTCTTCATCGCCGCACAGGGACCCCTATGGCCGTCTGCGGGAGCTGCGATGCACGGGATGGCGAGAGAATACGCAGCAGGGAACTCTCTCGGACCGGGCTGGCACGAGTCTGCGGGGATCTTCGGTTGTCCGGTGGGTGGATCGGTCGCCGACGGTGCCGTCAGGCCGGGAATGGAATGGCTCGCAGCCGGGCCAAGGCGCGGCTGAACTTCTCAGCCCAAGGCCAGCGATCCGGAAGATGCAGGGTCAACCGGCGTGCCGAGCGGGTGAGCCGTCCGGCCAGGGAGAAGAACCGCCGCCGGAGGGTCTTGGTGGTGGCTATCCGCTCTCCCAGACCGATCCGCGCCGTCCAGCGGGCCAGGTTGTGGGCCATCGTCTAGACGGCCAGCCAGGCGCCGTTGGCGGCGAAGCGGCCGGACGGCATGATGGTTCAGACCGACGCCGTACTTGAGGTCTCGAATGGCGTTCTCGATCTCGGCGTGGCGGCGGTGGTCGGCCTCCAGTTCCAGAGTCTCTCCGTCCCGGTCGGTGATGAAGCCGTGATAGCTGTAGGTTGCGAAGAGGGCCAGTTGGGAACCGGGCGTGGGCTTCACCCGCCGGACGATGAGCCGCTCCGGTGCGGCGTCCGCCTCGGCCTGGAAGGGGATGCAGGTGGTCTCGGCCACATCGGCGGCACCGTCCATCCAGTAAGGAATCGGCGTCCAGGCATCTTCGGGTATCGCCTCGATGAGATTGTGCAGGCTCTTGTGCTGGCGGATGGTGATGGAGAAGCGGACATCCATCTTGCGGCAGACGGATACCACGCCATGAGTGTAGAACCCGCTGTCGGCCCGTAGCGTGAGTCGTCCGTTGGCCCCGGCGTAGCGCACCCGTCCCACCGTTTCACGCAGGAAGTGGGCGGCGCCGCGGGCGGTGTTGGCCCGGCCCTCGCGCAGCCGGGCCATCAGCACGTCTCCGGTGCCGGCGGCGATGGCCGGCAGCGGGTGGTAGCCCCGCTTGCCGGTATAGCCGTGGTGGCGGGCGCCCTCCTTGGCCAGTCCGTAGGTCTCGCAGATGGTGGAGTCCGGGTCAATGGTCAGGGGCCCGTCGCCGGGTCCCGCCCCGGCCTGCCAAGCCCGGGCCAGCAACTCGCGGCTCACCCGGTCGAGTTGACGGACGTGGCCCCACCGGAAGCTGCGCAGGAAGGTGCCCAGGGTGGATGGCGCCTTGACCGTGCCGCCCAGGGTGCAGGCCGTCCCCCCGGTGCGCAACACATCGGCGTCGTCAATGCAGTCGCCCCCAGCCAGCGCAGACGCCACCAGCGTCATCATCTTGTCGCTCGTGTTCGCCCGCCCCGGGGCATCGCCCAGGTCGAGGCGCTGCCGGACGAGTTCGGGCAGGCCGAGGTGCCGCGCCAGGGTGGCCGGAAGGAGCAGCCCGGCATTGGCCACCAAGCGGCGGTCGTCGAAGGTGATTTGGATCCGGTCGGGGTGATTGCGTGGCAGCATCTACTGGGTGCTCCTTTTCTGGGACCGTTTTTTGCTACAAAACCATTATCCCAGAAGCACAGGAGTACCTTCTTGCCGCCTCAGGACGCTAACCCGACGCCCTCCTTCGGTGGATTCGGGCTAAGGTGCGGGGGGAGATAGGTTCCATCGACACGAGAACGGGAATGGGAGTTGGGAGGGGGACCCGCAATTACATTCTTCACACATGTGCGTGCAGTTACTACGGCAAGTTGACTGAACGGCGAGTCAAAGCCGATCTCTCAACCGGGCCAACCGTAGACTCTACACTCGATCCGAATCTGTTGGCAGGCTAGTCTTGCCTCACGCCCGGTCGTTTATTGCCTGAATCCCCACAGAGGCCCCGAGAGCCGGGTGAGTGATAGAACCCTCTTCTATAGGAAGATATCTCTTGCCAAAGGGGAATCTGGCAACCCGACTTCATAGCATATCGGTCTCCATCCCCCGTAACCCCCTGGCCGCAACCCTTCCTCCGGCCTTGCCCTTGCTGTTACACTCCCCGAACGTCGAGGGCTCGCCATCCCGAAGCCTCGCCGCCTGCTAAAACGCTTGGCGCTGGATGCCCTGTTGCACATATGACCTTGGAACGCGAGAAAGCGCGTCTTATTACGCCAACCGCATAAGGAGATACGCAATGGTGAAGTACCGAGCCGCCGTCATCGGGATAGGATGGATGGGGATGCTCAACGACATCGGCACACGATGGACGGACCCTGGCCCCTACGGCAGCCGCGGCCAGTGGCACGTCGATGACATCGATCGCCCCATGCCCAAGGTTGATGTTCACCGCAAGTTCTATTTTCACCAGGACCGTCTGCCGGTCACTTTCGCCGAGACCCTGTCATACCGCCCAGAGGTCGATCTGATAGCTGGCGCGGAGCGTGACAAGCAGAGGCTGCAGGTTTTTGGGGAACGCTATGGTGTCAAGGCGCTGTACACCGACGCCGCCGAGATGCTCCGCAATGAGAGGCCCGAGATCGTCGCGATCCCGTCGAACACCAAGGACCGCCCCAAGCTCACGGTTCTGGCGGTAGAGAACGGTGCAAAGGGGATCATGACGGAGAAGCCCATAGCGTATACCCTTGAGGAGGCTGACCGAATGGTCAAAGCCTGCGCAGATGCGGGCGTTCCGCTGGTGTGCGGCGCCATCTCGGCGAACCATCCGTCGTTCAGTAGGGCCAAGGAGCTGGTCACCAGCGGCGCCATAGGAGACGTCATCTCCATCGAGGCCGAGTCGGCCACGAACATGTCACAACACCAGAACTGGTTGTACTTCGTGGACAGCGCTCCGGCGTGGGTGATAGGCATCGGCGATACGCCTCCAGGGCCCGAGGGCAGTGAGGAGTTCCGTGGACAGGGGATGATGGTCACCATGGACGGTCAGGTGGTCTTCTTCCGAAAGGGGGCGCCGGCCGTTCGCATCTCGGGTACCGGTGGCGAGGTGCTCAAGGCGGAACACTATGGGGTGTGGGAACTGTCGCAGGATACCGACACTCAGGCAGGCAGAAAGCGGGTGCAGATGCCGTGGCCAGAGCCGCAGATGACCAGTCGCTTGGTGGTCAGCAACGGGTTTACCGACATCTTCGATTGCCTGGACGGCAAGCTGGACGAGCCCAAGAACTCGGGTCGAAGAGTCGCTGTCGCTCTGGAGGTAGAGATCGCCATCAAGCTGTCCTCGGCCAAGGGCGGCGTGCGAATTGATCTGCCTCTCGAGGATCGGTCGCTCGATCTCGTGTACGACTGGCACCGGTAGGCGGGCTGACCTCCTCCCTCCGTG
This sequence comes from Dehalococcoidia bacterium, assembly GCA_965226805.1. Taxonomy (GTDB): domain Bacteria; phylum Chloroflexota; class Dehalococcoidia; order Lucifugimonadales; family JAGWBF01; genus CBDDDW01. The sequence goes on along the minus strand of CBDDDW010000018.1, from coordinate 18,941 downwards.
TCCGATTATCTCTGACGGTCTACAGTCCTCCGCCCGTACGTTTCTTGCCAGAATTCCCGCAGAGGCCCCGATGACGCCGTCATTGATATGACCCTTCTGACGGGGCTCATTTCTCTTGCCATTCGAGATTCTGGCAATATGCCAGACGATGCGCGCATCACGCCGCTACCTCAGCCTTCAAACCCTTCTCCAACTTGGCCTTCCTGATAGACTCTCGGCAAGGTGGTCTGTCTGATATCGGGATACGCTGAACTACTAAGCACACCATTTCAGAATAGGGGTGCGTCACGGAAGCGCAGGACTCAAGCGAGTCAGGAACTCCGGATAATCGAGCTAGAGAGGCTTCCAAGGTAGTTGAAGCTAGGGAGCGGCTGCTCGTACACCTGAGGGAGGTCCGACCTAACGACACCCTGGACGACCGCGCCTTTCGCCATCGGTACGCGAGCGTCTTCAGCTCTCCCGATATCAGCGGGGCGGTTGACGTAGTGATAGAAGCGCATAGATTCGGCCTCCGAGCCGAAATCGAGCAGATCGCCCCATTCATAGAGAACCTTCCCAAAGATGAGTCCGTTCGCCGGTTCGAGAGACTTAGCGAGTGGAAGGCCAACAGCGCAGACCAAAGGCGAGCGGGAATCACCCTGACGCTGGCTATAGCCAACTTTCTTGCCGGTGAAGCGGATTTCCAGTTGCTTCTGGAGGAGCTGGATCGGCTCGGAGAGGAGACGCGAGATGGGCGATTTGACGCGCGAAATGAATTACAGAGGGACATGGAGTTCGGGCTATTCACTTACCAATACAACCTGTCACGTGCGACGAGAGGTACCTATGCGGAGAGGTACAGGCTGTTCAGCGAGCTAGGGGAGCTGCCGGCGGCGAGTGAGGAGGAGTTCTCTCTCAGTGACGAGCATATTGCTGAGGCGAAGCGGGCCGGGTTCGAGGCTGCAGTACTTCTGAAGTTCTTGCAAGACTTCCGCTCAGGCACACGCAGGCTCATTGTCGTCGTAGGGAACGACCGGTACGGGATGAGACTGACGGTCCCATCCGCCAGGCACTTCGAAAAGGGGCGCGGTGCTGACGGCCCCTCGTCCTCCAACGCGTTCCCGCGGGAGTTCGTTCGAGAGCTCAGTGAGCAAATGCCTCACGTTGTTATCGTCGACGGGAGGAGCCCCCGGCTCCCCCACGGCTTTATGAGCCTCTCTCGGTCACAGACAAGCTACGCCAACTAGTTTGTCGCGTTCAACGACGTCCGCGCCCAGGGGGACCTGTCCCGATACCGACACGAGAGCTGCCTACCACCGGACCACATCGATGACCTGATGAGATGGCACCAGTTCGTTGCCATGCGGCGACAGCTCCGAGAGTGGGTCAACCCGGGTCCCACCTACAGGGTGGCGTTATGGACTCCTGAGCCTACCGAGTTCGCGAAGCTGGGCGAGATTACCGTGCCCAGTCGGCCACCGGACCTCGATAGCGACGAGCCGCAGGTAGTTCTGGCAAACCCTATCGTCTATCGGACCGAGGGTGACGACCTGCCGGAGGTCCTCCGTGGGACCACGCCGTACTACTTCGACGGTCCCGAGCATCACGTCAAGGAGGGGATGGTCCTCAGGTTTGGGCGCTACGGCTTTGAGCCTAGGATCGAGGGTCACATGACGGCCACGTTCGTTACAGCGGTCCAGCTGCGCATAACCGAAGAGGCGAAGCTGCTCGATGGAGAGTGACCGGGCAGTCATACCCTCGCGCGGCAGAGGAAAGGTGCCGTCCTGCTGGTCGAAGCAGCGCTTATCGGTATCTGTGTTGCCAGAATCCCCATCGAGGCCCCGACATCGCGGCTAGGGATATAATCCTCTTCCACAGTCTGATATCTCTTGCCATTAGAGATCCTGGCAACACGACTCGACGCGTAATCCAGTCCGCCGACGATTTTCGCCAGATTGGGACCCGAGGAGATTGTTATTATGCTGACGGTCATCATTGGATGCGAGTACGCCGGGACGACCACGATCGCCTGGGCGCTCGCGGGCTGGCTGGCGGAGCGCGATTCTCTACCCGTGCGCGTGCACGATCACTGGGTCTGGCCCCATCTAACGGACCAGGACCCTTCAACCTGCTACCTCGTCGGCCCCCAGGGGCGTGTCCTGGAGCCAGACCGATACGATGAGTTGGGCGGTCCGTCGGAGCTGCGCCGCCTAGGTCCCGAGCGAGCGAAAGACATCAAGCGCCTGAATCCCTGGATGCTGGAGCAGTTGCAGCGGGCCATGGTCTGGCGCCACCTTCACCCCACGGCCTACCAGGACGCCGGCCATGCCATACAGGTCAACTTCTACTACGCCGAAGCTGTGTACGCCCCGATGTACTACGCCTACGGCGGACCGGGCTCTTTCGCGGACCGCTCTCGCCGTGCGGGAGAGTGGGATTCCGAGCTGATGCGCGTCGCTGCCGACCCGATATTAGTGCTCGTCACGGGGTCACCTGAGGTCGTCCGGGCGCGCATGAGGACTAACCCACACCCAGCCTCTGGCATGAAAGAGGCGGACGCCGAGCTAGTCCTGCAGGGGTTCCAGGATGCCTTCGATGGGTCTCGATTGCACAATAAGGTGCGCGTCGATACCAGCGCCGCGACAGTTAGCGAATCTTTGGCTGAGCTCGCGGAGGCTCTGGCCCCTTACCTGGACTGAGCCCGCGGGGTTACCCCTCTCACGTGTCCCATTATCGCTGACGGTCTACAGGGGCTTCACAGGGTATGGCAGGAGGCCGCTGACAACACGGGCTGATCCATTGGTTCGACAGGCTCACCCCGAACGTAAGTTCAGATGGACCGTTCGCCTGAGCTTGTCGAAGAACGACTGGGCTAAAGCGGCACTTCTTGTGCAACGTCCCATCGGCCGTGAGGCGTCGGCTACAGGGGTCAGATCGGCAGGTGTGACAGGCCGGCCGCGCTATCCGTTATCGGACTTCGACTCTTGAGGCCGGAAGGGGTACACCCAGGAGGCCAATGACCGGGCGTTCCTCGACTGGACCCAGAGCCTGCCCTGCCCTTCGAATCTCAGCAGGAGCTGGTCCGAGAACAGAAACGATCGGATTCGCCGGGACCGTGTCAGATGGTATTCCAGGCTCGGCTCCCACGCCACCGCGTGGCCGTTGTCCACCACGTAGCTGCCGTCGACCGCCACCTCCTCGATATCGCCATAGGCGTTGAAAAACAGGGTGCCGCCGCCGCTGGTCTGTAGTACGAAAAGGCCCTCGTTGAAGAGCCCGCTTAGGCCTTGAAAGTTCGTGTCACAGTAGACCCCGGGGCTCGAGGCAAGATATGCGCTTTTTTCGAGCAGGAGCTCTCCGCCGTTCATCTCGTGGGCCACGATGTCGCCCGGCTGGCCGGGCGCGACTCCGAGCAGGCCTGGCCCGCCTTCCGCCCGGTAGGTGTTCTGAAAAAAGCTCTCGCCTGAGAGAGCGGCACGCTTTAGCCCTGCGAGAGCTCCACCACGTGTGGATGTATCTACCTTCAGGTTGCCGCTCATCCAGGCCATCGCTCCCGCTTCGGTGACAACTTCCTCGTCCGGCTGTAAGTCGATTTCAAGTACGCTGTAGCTAGGCCGGCTCTGAATTTCATACTTCATTTCTAACTAAGCCTTCCTGGCCGGCAGCATCGGTCCGAGAGACTTCCCGAACTCACCAGGATTGTGACTCTGGACGTAGATTTTCCCGTGACCGGTGAAGTCGAGCACGACGCCTTCGCCCGCGAAGAACGACTGGACCCAGCTTCCACCCGCCTTGCCTAGCTTGTATTCCAGACTATCCTGGAAGGCGACCACGTGGCCGGTATCGATGGTCAGTGACCCGTCCACGTCGACTTCGTTGATCTTTCCGAATGCGTTAACCAAGAGCTGGCCAGCGCCGTCAATCTGAAGGAAAGACAGCGACTCGCCTGAGAACATCCCCCGTAGCCCCTGGAAGTCGGTGTCGATGTTGAGTCCCTCTGTCGACCCCAGATAGCTACCGCCCGTGCATATCCACCGACTCGTGCCATCGCAGTCGATCCGGGCGATCTCGCCCTGCAGGGTGGGCGCTAGACCGACCTCCCCGTCATCGCGGTCCGAGCACGTGTATGTCGAGAAGAAGAAGCTTTCAGACGCCAGCATCCTCTTGATTCCGGATATCAGGCCTCCGGAACTCCGGCTTCTTGTGGTGACGTCGATATCGATGTTGCTCGACGCTCGAAACATGGCTCCCGACTCAGACACGAACTGCTCGCCTGGTCTCATCCTGACCAGCGCCCAGCTGAAGGCGCCCTTATCGGCGACCTCAATGTCCATTACCGCAACCTCCGATCATTGCCAACTGCCCTAGCCACCGCTAAGCGGCGACAACCACCCCGCCAGCCCACCCATCGTTCGTGTTTGCACGTAGATCTTGCCGGTCCCGGAGAAATTCATCACTAGTCCCTCGCCTGAGAGTAGCGTACTTTTGAGGTTGCCCATGCCCTTCAACGAGTAAGTCAGGCCGGGCTCCCAGGCTACGACGTGACCCGTGTCCACCGTGAATGACCCCTCAACCTGCTTTTCAAGCACCGCCCCAAACGAGTTGTAAAACAGCTCGCCGGTCCCGCTGCATTCGATGAAAAAGGCCCCCTCTCCGGAGAATAGCGCTCGAAGTCCTCCAAACCGGGTCTTCAAGTTGACGCCCGGGGTGCTCGCCATGAAAGAGCCGCCCGTCAGAATGAACGAGTCGCCATTCAATGTCCGATGGAGGACGGTGCCAGGCCGTGCAGGGGAGAAGGTCACTTCGCCGCCTTGCGGATGCTGGTACTCTCCGACGAATAGCGACTCCCCGCCAACGACCTTTCTTATTAGCGCCTTCAACAGCCCACCGAGGAGCCGGGCTTTGACCTGCATCCCTTCGCTCATCCAGGCCATCGATCCCGATTCCGCAATGAACCTGTCTCCCGGTCCTAGGCTGACGGTCAGCTGGCCGTAGTCTGGATTCCCTTCGATTCGATGTTCCATTGTGGCGGTCACCTCGATGCCATGAGTAATAGCCGCAGCACACAGCGGTGGGAGCAAGTATAGAGTGATGTCTGCGAGTCGTCAATTCCGAGCCAGGAAAGTCTGGGACGACCTCGTTCGGAGGTTGAAATCCCCTTGAACATCCACACCATTGTGTGGTGCCATTCGGCTCAACTTTACACTTTGTACGAGAATGTAAGCGGAATTCTGTATCTGGGAGATTCGGTCGTCTTATCCTCCGGCTGAACATTTCCAGATAACTGTAAGTGTAAGCCCGAATCCACCGAAGGACGGCGTGAGGACAGCGGAAGGGGGTGGGTGAGGGAGCTACAGGGGAGATGGCCTGGGGTTGGGGTAGATGGGAGGGCGGCGGAGGGTCTTCAGTCGCCGCACAGGGCCCCTAAGGCCCTATGCGGGAGTTGCGATGCGCGGGATGGCGAGAGGATACGCAGCAGGGGACTCTCGCGACCGGGGTGGCGCGAGATTGCGGGGACGTTGAGTCAGTTGCAGCCTGGCCGTCAGGCCGGGAACGGAATGGCTTGCAGCCGGGCCAAGGCGCGACTGAACTGGGTTTCCCAAGGCCAGCGCCGGGGGAGATGCAAAGTGAGGCGGCGCGCCGAGCGGGTGATCCGTCCCACCAGAGCGAAGACCCGCCGCCTGAGGGTCTTGGTGATCACGGTTCGCTCGCCCAGACCAATCCGCGCCGTCCAGCGGGCCAGGTTATGCGCCATCACCTGGACCGCCAGCCAGGCGCCGTTGGCGGCGAAGCGCGCCGACGGCATGTGGTTCAGCCCGACGCCGTACTTGAGGTCGCGTATGGCGTTCTCGACCTCGGCGTGGCGGCGATGATCGGCCTCCAGTTCCAGCGTCTCCCCATCGCGGTCGGTGATGAAGGCGTGATAGCTGTATCTGGCGAAGAGGGCGAGCTGGGAACCGGGCGTCGGCTTCACCCGCCGGACAATGAGCCGCACCGGCGCGGCGTCCGGCTTGGTCTGGAACGGGGTGTAAGTCGTCTCGGCAACATCGGCGGCGCCGTCCATCCAGTAGGGAATGGGAGTCCAGTCCTCCTCTGGTATCGCCTCGATCAGGTCCCGCAGGCTGGCGCGCTGGCGGATGGTGATAGAGAAGCGGACATCCATTTCCCGGCAGGCGGCAACGACAGTGTGGGCGTAGAAGCCGCTGTCGGCCCGCACCGTGAGTTGTCCCCTGGCCCCGCCGTAGCGCACCCGCCCCACCGTCTCACGCAAGAAGTGGGCGGCGCCACGGGCGGTGTTGGCCCGGCCCTCGCGCAGCCGGGACATCAGCACCTCGCCGGTGCCGGCGGCAATGGCCAGCAGCGGGTGATAGCCGCGGGCGCCGGTATAGCCGTGGTGGCGCGCTCCCTCCTTGGCCAGTCCATAGGTCTCGCAGATGGTCGAGTCCAGGTCGATGGTCAGGGGCGAGTCGCCGGGTCCGGCCCCAGCGGCCCAGGCCCGGGCCAACAACTGGCGGCTCACGCGGTCGAGTTGACGGACATGCCCCCACCGGAAGCTGCGCAGGAAGGTCCCCAGGGTGGATGGCGCCTTGACCACGCAGCCTAGAACACCGACCGTCCCACCAGCGCGCAGCGCATCGGCGTCGTCGATGCAGTCGCCGCCTGCCAGCGCGGAAGCGACCAGCGTCAGCATCTTGTCCCCAGTGTTCGCCCGTCCCGGCGCTCCGCCGAGGTCAAGGTGATGGTCGACGAGTTCCCGCAGGCCCAGGTGCTGGGCGAGGGTGGCAGAAAGGAGCAGGCCGGCATTGGCCACCAGGCGGTGGTCGTCAAAGAGGATGCGGATACGGTCGGGATTGTTCTGTGGCAGCATCTATTGGGTGCTCCTTGTTTCCGGGCGGGTTTCTGTTCCAAAACCACTATCCCAGATTCAGAGGAGCACCCGCTGGCTTCTTCAAGGGCTGTCCCCAAGGCCGTCCTTCGGTGGATTCGGGGTAAGGCTGTCCAACTAGCCGATACAGAGCCCGTCGTCGGTTATCGAGATTTGCTCGACACTGCGCTGCGTGCCGGAAAATGCTAGCCCCCCAATTACCTAAGCATCCGAGGACTGTATTGTCGCCAGTCCAGGGGAGTCTCGGGGCCAGCCGCGCGCATTGGCTGAGTAGCGTGCAATACCTCGTAAGCGGCGCGCCGGCCCGTCTCCAGAGCGCCATGAATACATCCGGCGTGACCACGGGTGTGGGTGGCCTCGCCTGCCCAAAAGAGAGGTGGAGTCGGGGCACCGAGATCTACGCGCATCTGGTAGCATCCCACCGGAACGGAGCTTTGCGCACCCATCACCCACGGATCGGAAGCCCAGTCGGCGACATCTAGGCTGATGAGCTCCGACTCGAGGTCAACCCGCGGAAACATCTCGCTTAGGACGCTAAGGAGGAGCGAGCGGATGCGACCAGAGTCGCCAGTAGCATCTTTCACGTGGGGGATTCCCATTAGTGAGGACAGGGCCGACGGGCCCGTCCTGTCCCAGAAGGGCGCCCAAAACCCGTGGAAGGCGGCCCCGGGGGCACTCCTAAAGAATCCGATGTGGCCCAGCACGTCTTCCCACCAGGGGCGACGGAACTCTGCGATAACTTTGATCACACCCCCCCCCCCCACGAGGAGGGCCACCGAGGAGCCCCGGCCTCTGCCCGGAGGACGCTCCTCCAGAGGAATCTCGGGGTGGGCCATCCCCTTCTCCTCCATGATCTGCTGGGCCAAGAGGACGATCTCCCGGTAGAGGAGGAGGGAACCCGCCAGCCGGTACCTCTTTATCAACCGGAACTCCTCATCCAGGCGTTCTTCCACACGCTCCGACATGGAGCCGTAGCGCCGTAGGGCCGCCTCGGAGCAGAGCCGTCTCAGGTAGCTCTCGGCGGTGTAGCCCTCGGGCACCGCAGGCTCCGGCAGGGTGTAGCCCAGGTCGGAACTGAGGTCGAAGGCGCACTGCTCGGCGATACGGAGGGTGTTGGCGAGGGCATCTGGGTGGTCCTTGAAGAGCCGCTCCATCTGGGCCGGGGGCTTCAGGGAGAGATGATGGTTGGGCCTGATGAAGGGGAGCGCCTGTTCGATGGTGGTGTTGCGCTTGGCGGCAACCAGAGCGTGCTGGAGCCGGTAACGCTCCGGGGAGTGGTAGTGAACGTCGTTGGTGGCAACCTGTGGTACGCCGAGGTCCTGGGCGACATTGGTAAGCGCACGGTTGCGTACCGTGTCCCCTTTCAGGAAGTTTTGCTGAAGCTCCACGTAGACGGACTCCGACCCGTACCACTCCAGGTATGACTTCAGCAGGTCACTAGCATTCTCACCTCGGCCTTCCAGTGCCAGCCTGGAGAGATGCCCGTCCCGTCCTCCGGCCAGGACAATCACACCCTCCGCATGGGCAGAGAGGTGAGCGGGGTCCAGCCTCGGCTCCCTGCGGTCCACGCCGTTGGCCAGGGTGAAGAGCTTCGACAGGTTGGCGTATCCCCGCCGCGTCTTCGCCAACAGGACCAGGCGGGAGCCGTCCACCAGGGTCAGCTCCGCTCCGGTGATGGGCTTGATGCTCAGGCTGCCCGCCAGCCGAGGCGAACTCCAGCGCCCCGCACAGGTTGGTGTCGGTGAGGGCCAGCACAGCGTAGCCGTGCTCTTTAGCCTGCGCCAGGAGCTCGTGGGTATGGGAGGCTCCCTCCCCGAAGGAGTAGAAGCTCTTGACGTGCAGCTCGACGTATCCACCGACCACAGGAGACCGCCCCGACCTAAGAGCCCTGCTGCCCATCCGCCCAACTCACCCGGAAGTAGGTGCGGTTCGTCGGTGTGGGCATCCACCACAGGTCGAAGCTCCACAGGTCGTCGATATGGGACACCTGCTGCCAGCGTCTGCCCAGGCGCACCGCGACGGGCTCAAGCTCCGGCCCCTCCTGGACCGCCACGGCGGTTGGCAGGGAGAGGGGTTTCATGGCGTCCCTTGCCGATGGGTCGATGGGGACCTGCACGGCCCGCATCTCCGGCGCAGGATGCCACGGCGCGACATCCACCACCTTGTACAGGGCATGGTTCCCGTTCATCCTGGCCTGGAACTGCCGCTCCGCTTCGAGAAGACGCAGGTGGCGGTCCTTCTGAGCGTCCCAGAAGAGCCCCATCTGCACCCCCGATGCGCCGGAGAGGTGGGAGAGGGAAAGGGCCATCTCCTCCACGGGGGCCTGGGGATGGTCGGTCTCCATCCGGCCCCTGATGATACGGGAAGCCCGCTCCCAATCGCCAACGGCCTTCTTGAAGTGGATAGGCTTCTCCCACGAGGGAGCCCGTTCGAGGATGTAGGAGAGGACGGCCTTTCCCGCATACCTGCCCCGCATCTGGGGCCGAGGGTAGGCCCTCTTCAGGAGAGTGTCCACCGCCGTCTGAAGAAGCTCCATCGAGGTGGAGGAGAAGGGCAGCGAGGTGTGCTCAGCGATGGACTCCTCGTGCTTCAGGGGGATCAGAGGAGTGTCGTCGATGCCGCGAGAGAGGCTCCACGCCCTCATTCCCCCAGGCCCGAACTGGTTTGTAAGGAGGTCGACTCTCATAGAGGCAACGTCCCCCATCGTATGGAGCCCGAAGCGGTGCAGCTTGTCCTTCACATGAGAAGCAAGAGGGAGCAGGCCGATGGAGTGGGGGGCAAGAAATGACACCGCATCCGAGGGAACCCTGGTGGCCCCCTGGGTCCTGCTCACTCGGGCTGCGACGAAGGAGGGAAACTTGCCCTCTCCCAATCCTACCCGTGGATGGAGGTACTCGGGTACGGAGTGGAGCAGGGCACTGACCAGCCGGGCCTCTCCTCCGTACATGCCCTCCAGACCGTCAAGGCGCACGTAGGCTGTGCCCAGCTCCGCTCCTTCCACCCGGTCGCTAATGCCCTGGAGAGAAGCGAGCATACTGCGGAACACCCTCTGATACGAGGGCTCGTCTGCTTCGAAGACGACGGGCCTGAGTGACGGGATAGGGCCTCTCCGGCGTCATCCCCGCAGATACGCCGACGGCTGCTGGGAAGGTGTCGACGACCAGGGGCCTGCCCTTGGAGCGGTCCACGATGACGGCGGGCCGGTCCGCAAGATGCGGCTGTTTTCGCAGCTCCACCTTGACCCGCAGGTGGGTGACGAGCACACAGGCTACCCTCAAGACACCTCCTTAGTAAGCTAATCCAGAAAAAGGCGTTGGAATGACAAATGATACAGAACGGATGTTCTCGCATCAATCGGTTGAAGGCAGGTCACGGGAGGTATCCTCAAAAAGTGTGTAAACGGTCAGGCGGTGTACCCTTTCTCTGAACAACACGGGCTCAAGGCCCAAGAGAGGAGATACACCGCCTATGGGAAAGAGAAGCACTAGGAGCAGGTCGGAGTCAAGGCCGGAGTGGGAGCAGTTGGAGGATTGGGTGCGAGGCCATGTCCAGCGGCTGATCCAGGAGTTGCTGGAGGAAGAGGTGACGGAGTTTCTAGGAAGGGCGAAGTCGGCCCGCAGGTCTGAGTCGGACAACGAGAGAGGCTATAGGAATGGATACGGCAAACCCCGAAGGCTTACGCTGAGTTCGGGAACGGTACAGCTGAGGAGGCCACGAGTCCGCAACACCGAAGAGGAGTTCGAGAGCCGGCTGCTGCCGCTGTTCGTCAACAGGACCAGGAAGGTTGCTGAGCTGATCCCCCAGTTGTACCTACATGGCCTTTCCGAAGGTGACTTCGACCTGGCGGTGCGGGGACTGCTGGGAGAAGAGGCACCGATATCGGCGAGCACGGTAGCCCGGTTGAAGGATAAGTGGAACGATGAGCTTGCCCAATGGCGCGCTAGGCCCCTGGATGACCTGGAAGTGATGTACATGTGGGTGGATGGAGTCTACGTCAAGGCCGGTCTTGAGCGGGAGAAGGCGGCGATCCTGGTGGTGATGGCGGCCCTGAGCGACGGAAGGAAGGTGGTGGTGAGCGCGATTCCCGGATACAGGGAGTCCACAGAGAACTGGTCCGATGTGCTCAGGGACATGAGGCGCCGCGGGCTGGAGTGCCCGAGGCTGGTGGTTGGAGACGGACATCTGGGGAGCTCTGCGCAACGTCTATCCTCAGGCGGCAGAGCAACGCTGCTGGAACCACAAGATCCTAAACGTGCTCGCCAAGCTTCCAAAGCGACAACAGGACCAGGCCAAGCTCATGCTGCGTACTATCCCCTACGCGCCGACTCGGACAGAGGCTGAGCGGCTCAGGACGGTGTTCACCAGGTGGTGCGGCGACCATTCCTACGAGGCGGCCTCATAGGCCTTGGAGCGGGACTGGGACCGCATGGTCACCTTCTATGACTTCCCAAAGGAGCACTGGGGGCACCTTCGCACGACGAACCCGGTAGAATCACCCTTCGCGGCCCTCAGGCTTCGGACCGATGCCGCCAAGCGCTACAAGAGGGTCGATCGGGCGATAGCGGTGATCTGGAAAATGTTGATGGTCGCCGAACAGCGCTTCAGGCGTCTGAAGGCCCCTGAGTTGATCGAAGACGTCTATCTCGGTGCACAGTATGCGGATGGAATCGCCATTGAATCAACGGCTGAGAAGGTCGCCGCCTGATGCCGTTTACACACCTATTGACGTAACCTCGGTCACGGAGGAGAGATGGACTGATTTCAGACAGCAAAAAAGCCCCAATACATCGGCTCGCGGTTGGAGGGGACTCGGGAATGCAGATAGTCCGATATCCGCAGGAGCCACTATACGCGGTGCCGTTAGGAACGCTTCTCTTCTACCCTACGGCATTGGTTTGGGAGAAGGCCGCCCGGTGGGAGTGGGCTCTCCAGAACGCACTACCTCGCAATGGCTCAAGTTTACGAAACCTTTAGCGATTCCTCGACAGTAGGCGTCTCCGCCACGGCAGCGGCACCCCGTCCTGTAATCGCAATCGCAAAGAAATCAATCGTGGTAATACTGCGCGGCTCACAGCCCCCGTCTGCACACGGGGGCTTGACGGGTCTAGGCCCTTCGGGTGTTTGACTCCAAGGTGGTCGAGGGCTCTCCGCCAGCACGCTCCCACCTTCCACAGCAGCCAACGCCAGCTAACTAGGCCACCACTCATGGGCTCGTCACCGATGTCCGTTTGCAGCGATCCAGCCCTAGCCCGCTCCGATCTACCCATATATCCACCAGTTCAGTCGGCACGCATCCGCTTAAGGCGTTACCAGAAAGGTCCACCTGTTCCAGCCGCTCCATGCCCATTAACTCCGACGGCAGACTCCCGGTTAGGTCATTATAGGAGAAGTCCAGCCCCTCCAACTCCCATAGATCACCTAGTTCTGGAGGGATGGTGCCATTCAGGTCGTTCCGACTCAGATCAATGTGTAGCAGCACGTTCAATCCAGCCAACTCATGGGGAATATTCCCTGTGAGTTGATTCAGGCTCAGGTTCAGGTAGTTAAGTCGCTCAAGCGTGCCTAGCTCCGGTGGGATATGCCCCCTAGTTGGTTTCCTCCCAGGTTCAAGTGCTGAAGGCGTGCCAACGTCCCTAGTTCCCCCGTAACTCCGCCATGCAGCTGGTTCAGGCTCAGATCTAAGTGTTGGAGGTTTTCAAGCGTCCCCAGTTCCGACGGGATGCGCCCACTGAGACTGTTGTCGCGGAGGCTCAAGTATACCAGACTCGTCAGTCTCCCCAACTCCGGGGGGATGTTCCCGGTCAGGTAGTTGGACTGAAGGTCCAGGTTTAGCAGGCCCGGAAGCCCGCCAAGTTCTTCTGGTATCCCTCCGGTCAGCATGTTTCGTGAGAAGTTCAGTGTGCGCAGCTCTGAGAGTTTCACTAACTCTGGAGGGATGGTGCCCGTCAGGTCGCGGCCCCATGGGAAGAGATCACGGATACGAAGTGGCACGCCAAGAACCCTTACACCTTCCCACTCGGTGATGGGGGTCTGTTTGTTCCAATTCAGGTCTGCGTTTCCAGCCAGAGCGTCCCGCAGCCCCAGAAGCGTCTCGCAGTCTTTGACAAGGCCAGGATTCGCCTCCGGTTCCGGGACGACAATGTCCGTAGAACAAGGTCGGACGTCGACACGCGTCTCCGACGGAGTCTCAATCCCAGGAACGTAATCGTCACCATCCCGCCGCGCCAAGATACGTAGGTCTCTCCCGTCTGGGGATATGGTGAAGTTCACACCCTCCCCATCGGAGGCGACAATTCTCATTCCGTCCGGCGACCACAAAGCACCGTTACCGATAAAGGGAACGCTTAGTCGCCGCAAACCGCTGCCATCTGAATCAACCACATACGCAGTCCCATCGAAGAGGAACCGGATCTCCGACCCATCCGGTGACCAGGACACCTGCGACGCCCCCAATCCCACCACCACCTGCCGCAGGTCCGTACCATCGGGGCGCACCGTGTAGATGGCCCTGCCTTCTCCGCCGTTTATGGCGAACGCGAGAAGTTGCCCGGTTGGCGACCACGCCGGAGGTCGCATGTAATTCACCGAAGGAGCGTTATCCACTGAGGCCACCCGCGTAGTCTCCGAGCCGTCAGACCGCACAGCGTAGAGGACGTGTCGATAAGCGGTCCGTCCCTTCGTACTGTCCCTCCTCTCCTCGCACGCTCTCTGTTTCTTCAATAAGGTACGCTAGCAATTCCCCGTCGGGGGACCACGCCAAGCGAGTAGACCTATAGGCCAGTTCCTGCACATCACTATCGCTGCTGTGTTGCCGGAAATGTACGAGTTGGCGCACGTCTGACCCATCGGCGGCCATCGTGTAGATGCCCCGGTGTTCAGAGAAGGGCCGTACCTTCAAGAAGGCTATGCGGGTTCCATCCGGCGACCACGCCGGTGAAGTGTCCAGATCTTCGTTGTCCGTGAGCCTGCGCCGGTCGGAGCCGTCCAGCCGGGAGGTCTCGATCTCGAAAAGGGGATGGATATACGAGCCAAGGGCGTGATCCCTGACCTCCGAATGCCGGGTCGTCCCGTAGACGATGCGAGAACCATCTGGGGAAATGTCCAGAGAGTGATCGAACTTATACTCCCCTCCACCCTCGGAGACCATTCGCAGACTTGAACCATCGGATGCAGCAACGTAGGTCTTGCCTCCCTCCTGACTTCTCACGTTGAACACAACCTTCTCCCCGTCAGGAGTCCAAGAAGAGCCGAAGAGTACATTCGCTTCCTCAAGCATCTTTCCCCATTCTCTTGGATCGGGCTCATTGGGAGTACAGGCAAATCCCCCCACTAGCGTCAGTGAAAGCAATCCTACGCAAAATGTTGTAGTTGCCCAGGTAACGCCCTTCATGTCCTCCTAAGCCTCATCGACCCTCTTCACGTGGGGTTTATGGACCAATACATAAGCTCGCGTTGCGGTCTCATTCTCGTCCTCGACCACTACTTCAACTACCGCTATAGACTGGCCGTCTACATCTGGGAGGGTTATCGTCACGGATGAAGACTCGTCATTGGGAGAGTAGTAGAAGGCACCAGAGCGACGCACGTTCCAGTGGTCTCGGATAGGATGCCTATGAGGTCGCCCAACGCGGCTGATTCAGTCGCCGTGTAGGGGCGCTCCTCGACTCTGCCTTGGCCCGGCATTACGGCGTCACCCGTCCCAAAGTGTCCCCAGCCCGCCGTCACTGAAAAGTCTTCGCCAGACATGTTGCGGCCACCGACGGTAGCGGGTACCCCGATGGTGCCTATCTCCGGACGAAGGGTGCCCGGTGGTCACCCCCGGGACAGGTGTATCTGAATCGAGGAGTTGCGCCAACTCTCGGCCCAGCTCAGCGGAAGCCGCAAGCTCTACCGTGGCAGCTGGGGACTCGCCTTCAGGCCAGCCCGGAAGCGGGATGTGCGGCCCTTCAGTTCGTAGCGCTCCCGCGTTGGCCTCCTGGTATGCTGGTCTGTGCAGAACCGCCAGGACATGATAGAAGAGATCCGTCTCGCTCTTTCCCAGCGCATCGAGATAGGTTTGTGCTGCGATTGAGAGGTTGGGTCGACTCTTTAGCTCTCCCTCATTGATTCCCAATCCTTCCTCACGAAGGAGAGCTGGGATACAGTACACTCCGCTGTTCATTTGATTTAGCCCGAATCCACCGAAGGAGGGCGTCGGGTTAGCGTCCTGAGGCGGCAAGAAGGCGCTCCTGTGCTTCTGGGATAATGGTTTTGTAGCAAAAAACGGTCCCAGAAAAGGAGCACCCAGTAGATGCTGCCACGCAACCACCCCGACCGGATCCAAATCACCTTCGACGACCGCCGCTTGGTGGCCAATGCCGGGCTGCTCCTTCCGGCCACCCTGGCGCGGCACCTCGGCCTGCCCGAACTCGTCCGGCAGCGCCTCGACCTAGGCGATGCCCCGGGGCGGGCGAACACGAGCGACAAGATGATGACGCTGGTGGCGTCTGCGCTGGCTGGGGGCGACTGCATTGACGACGCCGATGTGTTGCGCACCGGGGGGACGGCCTGCACCCTGGGCGGCACGGTCAAGGCGCCATCCACCCTGGGCACCTTCCTGCGCAGCTTCCGGTGGGGCCACGTCCGTCAACTCGACCGGGTGAGCCGCGAGTTGCTGGCCCGGGCTTGGCAGGCCGGGGCGGGACCCGGCGACGGGCCCCTGACCATTGACCCGGACTCCACCATCTGCGAGACCTACGGACTGGCCAAGGAGGGCGCCCGCCACCACGGCTATACCGGCAAGCGGGGCTACCACCCGCTGCCGGCCATCGCCGCCGGCACCGGCGACGTGCTGATGTCCCGGCTGCGCGAGGGCCGGGCCAACACCGCCCGCGGCGCCGCCCACTTCCTGCGGGAGACGGTGGGACGGGTGCGCTACGCCGGGGCCAACGGACGACTCACGCTACAGGCCGACAGCGGGTTCTACACTCATGGCGTGGTATCCGTCTGCCGCAAGATGGATGTCCGCTTCTCCATCACCATCCGCCAGCACAAAAGCCTGCACAATCTCATCGAAGCGATACCCGAAGATGCCTGGACGCCGATTCCTTACTGGATGGACGGTGCCGCCGATGTGGCCGAGACCACCTGCACCCCCTTCCAGGCCGAGGCGGACGCCGCGCCGGTACGGCTCATCGTCCGGCGGGTGAAGCCGACGCCCGGTTCCCAACTGGCCCTCTTCGCCAAATACAGCTATCATGGCTTCATCACCGACCGGGACGGGGAGTTGCTCGAACTGGAGGCTGACCATCGCCGCCACGCCAAGATCGAGAATGCCATACGCGACCTCAAGTACGGCGTCGGGCTGAACCATCTCCCCTCGGGCCGCTTCGCCGCCAACGGCGCCTGGCTGGCCGTCCAGACGATGGCCCACAACCTGGCCCGCTGGACGGCGCGGATCGGTCTGGGAGAGCGGATAGCCACCACCAAGACCCTCCGGCGGCGGTTCTTCTCCCTGGCCGGACGGCTCACCCGCTCGGCACGCCGGTTGACCCTGCATCTTCCGGATCGCTGGCCTTGGGCTGAGAAGTTCAGCCGCGCCTTGGCCCGGCTGCGAGCCATTCCACTCCCGGCCTGACGGCACCGTCGGCGACCGACCCACCCACCGGACAACCGAAGATCCCCGCAGACTCGTGCCAGCCCGGTCCGAGAGAGTTCCCTGCTGCGTATTCTCTCGCCATCCCGCGCATCGCAGCTCCCGCAGACGGCCATAGGGGCCCCTGTGCGGCAATGAAGACCGTCCGCCGACCTCCCTACCCCAAATGGAACCCAGGCTATTTCCCCTGTAGCTCCCTCACCCCCCCCTTCCGCTTTCCTCACGCCGTCCATCGGTGTCCTTCGGTGGATTCGGGTTTAGGTCGCCGATGTCCGAAATCAAGGATGGCGGCGATAGGTGTGGGCGCGCCTTGTTTTGTAGAACCAGCCACAGGTTCCCATCGAACACATGCGGCTTGTAATCGGGCTGTGGACGATCGAGCAATCCACCATCCATCTCCCAATACAGCCATCGAGTGTCGAAGGGCCGATAAGCGTAGCGAATAAAACCCGCCTCGTCTGGGCCACCGTGCTTGAGCAGTGCACCTCGCACGGCAACACCGTCGAATCGCGCCGTGAAGTCCATGACGGATGGGTGACTCCGTGCGATCTCTTCGTGGCCAAGGTCACCGTTGAAGTAGTCAGAGACCCGTGCCTTTAGACGGTCGGAGTCGACATCGACCAAGAACCCATCACGGCTAGTCTTTACCCCAGGAAACGGACTGGGAATAGGTCCGGGAGAGAGGGCCAGTCATGCCAACCGTCGCTAGCCACCATAGCCGCGAAAGGCAGGCCCATCTCCAAGAGCGGCTCGATAGAATCATAGAGAGCGTCTGGCCCTGCCTCCGCCGTTGCCGTAAGCTCCTCATGCTTAGCCTGGCCCCACAGATTGCGGAAGCCGACCGTCTCAGTCGGCGCGTGGTCAGACTTGCGTACCAGCGTCGTGATCGCGGTGCCAACCTGGATACCAACTGGGTCGCCTGGCGTGGAGAAGATGCTCGGGTCCGGTGTGCCATCTGGAGTGGTCTTGCCCGTCCTGTACTTGTCACCGTTAAGAGAATCGATCCTGATTACGTCGAATGCTTCCAGGTACCTCTCCCGCATTCCTGTAAAGGACAGACCGTCCAGCCAGGAGTAGTTTGAGATGAAGCAGACGACACCTTGGCCGGTCTTTTCAGCGATGCGACGTTCGGTCATGCGGAAGAACCGGACATAGAGGTCGTTGAGGCCCTGTCCTTCGGGCCGCCGCACCTGTTTGGTCTTGCGGTAGGCTTCTGAAAGCTCGCGCTCCTCATCCACCGCCATGCCCGCGAAGCCGTTGTATGGGGGGTTGCCGAGGATCACGAGAACCGGCGTCTCCTGCTTCACTCTCTCCGCGCGGTCCCATTCTTTCTCCAGCTCTGGGAATGGGAGCGGCTTCTGCACCGTCGGCTCCCACCCTGTCAGAGCGTTCGTAAGGAAGACGCCCCGCTCGCTCCGTCCCATCCTCCGACAGGGGTGCATCCAATGCCTGCATGGTGATTCCGACCTGCAAATGAGCTACCACAAAGGGGGCGGGCATAATCTCGAAACCAAACACCCGCTCCATGGCGGCCTTCTTTACCTGGGCACCCGTCAACGCACCTAGACCACGGCCTTCAAGGTTCAAAGCGATTCGACGCAGGACTTCGGCCAGGTACGCGCCCGTCCCGCAGCAGGGGTCGAGCACGTAGACGTTGTCGGCGGCCAGCCCGTCGGCGATGCCCAAGTCATCTTTGAGTGCCTTGTCAACGCGAGCAACCATGTACCGCACTACCTCGGTGGGCGTGTACCAAACACCTAGTTGCCTACGGAGGTCTGGGTCGGACGCCTCAAGGAACGGCTCATAGAAGTAGGGTACCGCCTCACCTTCACTGAAGCGGTCGAAGAAGGCCACTCGGTCCACTCGGTCGAGGGCTGCCGAGGTCCAGTCCAGCACTTCCACCAAACCCAGGGGCTGTAAGCGCCCGGGGTCGGATAGCTGCTGAAATAGCGCTCGCAGTACGGGCGCACGCAGGTGCCAGACGGCGGTACGCCAATCGAATCGACTCGTGGGTGGTGGCGTCTGGCGCGCCCACAGCACCCAAGCGGCGAAGACACCGTAGAAAAGAGTCTGCACCAGTGTGGATCGGAAGAAGGCAGCGCCACGCTGGCCCTCAAATCGGACCCCCAGCGCCTCCTCCAATGCCGACCGCACGACGCTGAGGGATGGCGCATCACCAGCTGCGTCCACTCTCCACAGACCGTCCCTCGCGTAAGATGCGAGCAGCTGGGCCAGGTCCTTGGCTCAGCGAGCGTTGCCCTATGGGAAAGTGCCCGGGATAGGTACTCACCCAAGGCCGCGCCGACATTGTTCGCGAAGGCACGAGGAGTCTGCAGTCGGGACTCGAATTCAGTCACGGACTCTGCCAATCGGAAGGTCTCCAGCTTGGCCGGATTACCGGCAGAATCCTCGCCAAGGAGCACGAAGTCACGGATGTTTGTG
>CBDDDW010000017.1:0-50767 GCA_965226805.1 Dehalococcoidia bacterium | reverse complement strand
TTCCACGAAGACGTTGTCCATGCACCGGCCCCTGCCGTCCATGCTCACTTGAACGCCTTGCGCCAGCAGCATGCTGGTGAAGGCCTCGCTGGTGAACTGGCTGCCCTGGTCGGTGTTGAAGATCTGTGGCCGACCCTTGCTCAAGGCCTCTTCCAGAGCCGCAACACAGAAGTCTACCTCCAGGGTGTTGGACAGCCGCCAGGCCAGCACGTAGCGGCTGTGCCAGTCCATGATGGCCATCAAGTAGAGGAAACCCCGAGCCATGGGTATGTAGGTGATGTCGGTGGCCCACACCTGGTTGACCCGGTTGATCTCCAGCCCCCTGAGCAAGTACGGATAGACCTTATGCCCTGGGTTTGGCTTGGTGGTGTTGGGACGCCGGTAGATGGCCTCCAGGCCTATCAGCTGCATCAGCCGTCGGACCCGCTTGCGGTTGACCTGGTGTCCGTGATTTCTGCGCCAGGCAGTCATCCTTCTGGAGCCGTAGAAAGGTGTCTTCAGGTACTGTTGGTCTATGAGGGCCATCAACTCCATGTCCTCGGCGCCGGCCTCGGTTGGCAGGTAGTACAACGAGGAGCGGCTGATACCCAGCAAGGCGCACTGGCGCACCAGAGACAGCTTCGGTTCTTCTCGGTCAATCATGGCCCGGCGTTGGGACCGGCTCACAACCCGAAGCTCCGTGACAAAAAATCCCGTTCCACCTTGAGCTGCCCAATCTGTTGGTAGAGCTGGGCAGTGAGGACCTCTTGGTCCTTCTCCTGGCGTCCAGCACCATTTTCAAAGAGGTGCGGCGCCCCCTGAGTCAAGGCCTTCATCCAGGCATGGATCTGGCTCGGGTGGACTTCAAACCGGCTGGCCAGCTCTGCAATGGTGTGCTCCCCCTGGAGCGCGGCCAAAGCCACTTTGGCCTTGAAGACTGGGCTGTGCTTCTTACGTGTTTGCTTCATGTCCTGCTCCTTGTTTCCGTCCTATTTTAGGAGCGGGACTCTCTCTTAGCCACCTGTCCGAATTTTGGGGTCCACCTCAGTCGCTGGCCTTCGTCTACATGGCGACCCGCGTCCCCTCGATGCTTGGCAATCACGGCACCTTCGACTCCTGGCTCTCGATGCTCTACTTCGGCATGAACCTGCCCTCGTCGCTGATGCGGTCGGCCCGGACCATCGGCTTGGTGGCGGGCGGCGCGGCGGGAGGGCCAGGAGGCATGGCCGTCGGAGCGGTTGCGGCCAGCGCGGGCCTCTCGGCTGCGGCCAGTCCGGCCTCAGCTCGGCGGCTTCGTTGGCGACCCCGTCGGCTGGCGGGGGAGACGGCGGCGAAGCCCCCAGGAGCAGCGGCGAGTAACCCGACCGAGACAGCGGAATCACTACAGGCGCGGACGAGATAGCGCCAACCCATACCACGAAGAAGGAGGAGACGATGTGCAGCTGACGGAGCGGACGGACCCCGACCAATACGAGACGGAGCGATGAACGCCGGGTCGGGGAGACCCGCCCGGCGCAGGAGAGGAGCAATTGGAATGGAACAACTGACGCAGACCATATCGAACCTGGTGGGAATCCTGCTGGGCGTCGTGGGAGCGGTGGGCGTCGGCTTCTTCATCTACGGCGCATACCTGTACCTGACGGCCAGCGGAGCGCCCCACCAGATGGAGCGCGGCAAGAGCGCCATGATGACCGCCCTGGCGGGCATCGTCCTGGCCCTCGTCGCCTACGGCGTCGTGGAGCTGGTGATGAACGCCGTGGTGGACCCGGGAATCGAACATCGACGACGCCCTGCCCGAACCCGAAGCGCCGGACGCCGACAGCGGCGTACGGCGGATAGGCCACGTGAGGAAGGAGAACGAGACATGAGAGAGCACGAAGTACCGACCCACGTGCAAGCGGAGGACAAGGTCCTGCTGGGGTTCACCTTCCCCCAGATCGTGGCGGTGACGGCGGTGTGCGCCATCTCCTACGGCGCATACCGCTACGCCCCCGTCGGCCCGTCCGAGGTGCGCATGGCGCTGGCCGTCGTCCTCGGACTGGTCGGCGTGGCGATGGTGGTGGGGAAGATAGGCGGTCGGCGGCTGCCCCTGGTGGCCGCCGATCTTCTGAAGTACCGGCTGGGGGCGCAGGCGTCTACGCCGGGCCGGTCGTCCCAGCTGGTGCGCGACCGAGACCCCGGCTCCGCGCCGGTACAGCCAGGTGAAGAGCGGCCCCGGCCCCCTGAGCCTGATGGCGAAACGCAGGTCGAAGCGCGGGCTGGGAAGGCTGCGCAAGAACAGGAAGACCCGCAAGAACAAAGAACGCCGCAACGGGCGGATGCCCTTCCGTCCCCACAGCTGGTTCGGCAAGCGCAGGGGAAGAGACGGGAGGACACCAGCGGACGGCCAGGACCACCGGGCCGAGACCCTGGAGATCAGAGGAATCGGAAGCCCCAGAAGAGGCATGTTTCGCGGCCTTGCGGCCCTGGCCGTCCTGATGGCCGCTGTCGTGGCGCGTCCCGGAGTCGGCCCTGGCCGACGACCACGAGCCCTGGCGGAACGAGATCGACTTCGAGGTCACCGAGCCTGTCCCCGGACGGCGGATATTCGTCGAGGCGCTGTCACCGTCTCCGGCGACCGCGCTGCCGTCACATTGCGGTGCCGCCACCGCCCTGGACATCCGGGTGCGGGCCTTCGGCGGGCCGGAGGGCACACTGGCTGCGCTTCTGGGGTTCGGCCACGCCTCGACGAGGGGGAGCGCATCGACTACTCGCTCCCCCTCCACGGACCCAGTGCCGTCCTTCACCGTGTCCTGGGAGGACAGCGCTCGGGACAGGCCGGGGCGCGTCACCTTCGAGGAAGCAGCAGCTTCCCGTATCCCCCTTCCAGTCGTAGAGGGGGAATTGTGCGACCTGCGCGTGACCTCCCTGGGCTGGACGCCCGGGAGCCGTCAGCGGCGTGGTCGAGTCCGAGTGCGCCGACGTCGCATCGAGCACCCGGTCGAGCTTCAAACGGTGGCCGGACACGCCGAGCGTGATCCAGACGGCATTGATGGACGCCGGGGTGACGGCAATCGTCGGGGACTCTCTCCGCTGCGACGGGAGCGTCGCAGGTGAGCGTCCCGTTCGTCCCCAATGGAGAGACGCGGTTCCACCTCTGCCCATTGGCGCGATGGTCGAGGCCATCCACGCCGTGACCGTAGACGTGAGCCTGGAGGCGAGCCTCCGCATCGCCGATTCCCCCCGCTGACCGTGCAGTTGACCCACCACCCTGAGCGGGTCGGAGCAAGTCACCAGGACCGTGCACCTCCATCGCCCGGGGGACAGCGACTCCGACAGTGAGACGGCGACGGCCACCTGCGAGGACGGCGCCACGGAGTCCGCCACCGCGACGGCGTACGCCTACGTCCCCAGCGCCACCATCGCCAGGGAGGTGACGGTGGACCATCCTGCACAAGGAGCACGTCAAGGCCGAGACGGTGGAGCGGGAGCCGGTCACCCGCACCCGCGAGCGAGTCCCTGGAGCCTTGCGGCCGCAGTCGGCTCCGACGACCCCTTCGCCGTCCTGGTCGCTGCCGGAGCCTGAGCCGGAGGACCCGCCCGCAGAGCAGGACGCCAGCGGACGGCGGTCTGCCGCGGCTGGTTCGACCTGCTGGGATGGGAGTGGCCCTGGTGAGGCGGGCGCTGACGGCGACGCTGCTGGCCGCTGACCGGCGCTGGCGACTCGTCTTCATGGCGCGGCCTCGCCGGAAGAGGAAGCGATGCTGGCACGCCTTCGACCGCGTGCTCACGGCGATGGCCTACGCGGGCTCCGGCCTCTGCCTTTTCGCCATCGTCTGGGCCGGGATTCGTCCTGATGGCCGAGGGAGGCGAGGAGCGCGGCGGCGGGCAGGGCAAAGGCCGCCGTCGTCATGGCGGTCGATCGGCCTGGTGCCTGGTGCTCTCGGCCAAGGGCGTCGCCGCCCTGCTGAAGCAGCGGCGTCAGCCCATCCTTTCCAACACCCATAGAGAAAAGGAAGCAACACCGAATTGAAAGAAGCTGCTTCGAACGAATCACGAGGCGCGGAGCGGGGAGTACCCCGGACGGGGCCGTCGCTCCGCAGGCAATACCGGAGGGCGGACTCACCACGGAGCCGGAATCCAACGCAACGACGGAGACCCCGCCCCTCAAGCCGCCGCCGGACCTGCCCCTGTTCTTCATGCTGTCGCACCTGGACGACGACGGCCCGGTGCGACTGGACGGCGCGAAACTCGGCGTCTGCGAGGTGATGGGGCTGGAGATCGACGAGCCGAAGCTGGGGGCCTTCGCCGGAGCGCTCAACGCCCTCGACTTCCCGGCGCAGCTGCTCGTCAGACAGCACCCGCCGCGCCTGGAACGCCTGAGAGAGAACCTCAGGCAGGCCCAGCCGGACAACCTTCCCCCACAGACCAGGGCCGCCAGCGAGTCCCTTCAGAGACTGCTCACCGACCTTGAGGCCCGCGACGGCATCCTCGACCGGCGCTTCTACGCCGTGTGCGAGTTCGCCCGCGTCGACGACCTGCAGGGCCTGCTGGCAAGGGCGGGGCTGGCCGTGCACCCGCTGAGAGGCCGCCAGCTTCGCATGTTCCTGGTGGCAGCAGCCCTGGGGGGCTCCCCCCGCCGAGTTCGACGAGAAGCCGGCCGTCGAGGTGGAGATAGGCCGCCGAGACATGCGCGTCGGAGACCGCCTGGTCCGCTCGCTGCACCTGGGCCGCTGGCCCCGCTCCCTGGTCCCAGGCTTCCTCCAGGGATTGATGGCGGCGGGCGCGCCGATGGACCTTTCCGTCCACGTCGGCCCGATACCGGCGGAGCAGGCGGCCAGGACCCTGGAATGGCAGAAGGTCCGCTTCGAGTCGGCCCAGTCCCTATCGCTGAAGCGGGGACGCACCATGTCCCCCGAGGCGGAGATCGCCCTGGAGGACATCACCCGGCTCAGGGACGAGGTGCAGCGGGGCAGGGAGCGGCTCTTTCATTCTTCGCTCTCAGTGACCCTCCATGCCAAGGACGAGGCGTCGCTGAGGGAGATGACCCAGCGGGCGAAGGCCCACTTCGCCGCGACGCTCGGCAAGCTGGACAACCTCGCCTTCCGCCAGCGCGAGGGACTCCTGTCCACGCTCCCCCTGGCCCTGAACGCCGTGGCCGAGTGGCGCAGCCTCGACACGTCCAGCATCGCCCGGCTCTTTCCCTTCTCGCCTCCCGATATGGACACCCGGAGCGGCACCCTCTACGGCATCGACATGCGGGCCTGCTCCCCCGTGGTCTACGACCCCTGGGACGGCACGCACCTGAACGCGAACACGGCGGTGCTGGCCCGGTCGGGCAGCGGCAAGTCCTTCGCCACCAAGCTGGGCGTGCTGCGGGGCATCACCCGCGGCATCACGGCCTACGTCATCGACCCCGAGGGCGAGTACGCCGACATGGCCCGCGCCGCGGGCGGCAGGGTGCTGTCGCCGGGCGTGCCGGGCGAGGGCATGAACCCCTTCGTCATCGACAAGGGCGATTCAGAAGAAATGCTCCAGCGCATCGGCAGCCTGCGCCGCCTCATCGAAGTGATGGTGGGCGAGAGTCTCGGCGCGGACCGCCGCGCCTCCCTGGACCACGCCCTGGCGAGCTACTACGCCAAGCCCCGCGAGCGCACCGGCTTCAGGGATTTCTACACACATTTGCAAGAGAGCGAGGCGGGAGACCCCGATCTCGCAAGGCTGCTGCGGCCCTT
Organism: Dehalococcoidia bacterium; assembly: GCA_965226805.1. Taxonomy (GTDB): domain Bacteria; phylum Chloroflexota; class Dehalococcoidia; order Lucifugimonadales; family JAGWBF01; genus CBDDDW01. Next base: position 45,074 of record CBDDDW010000017.1, on the reverse strand, counting down.
CGCCACCGGCAGCCTCCGCCACCTGCTCTCCGACGAGGGCGACGACCTGCTGGGCAACGAGGCGCTGGTCACCGTCTTCGACCTGCACCTCCTGGAACCGGAGCTGCGGCCCGCCGCGGCGATGGTCTGCACCGAGACGGTGTGGGCCGCAGCCGCCCAGGACCCCAAGCCCCGCCTGCTGGTGGTGGACGAGGTGTGGTCGATCATGCAGCACCCCGAAGGCGCGGCCTTCATGGTGTCGATGGCGAAGCGCGCCCGCAAGCACCGCCTGGGACTTCAGTTCATCACCCAGGACGTCCAGGACCTGCTCTCCGAGGACACGTCGAGGACCATCACCGGCCACAGCGGGCGCGCCCTGCTCCAGAACGCCGCCTTCAAGCTGCTCCTCCAGCAGGACGCCGCCGCGATAAGCACGGTGGGCGACGCCTTCGACCTGCCCCAGGACCTTCAGCGCTGGCTGTTGTCCTGCCCCAGGGGAGACGGCCTGTTGTTGGCGAAGGGCAACCGCTTCCCCGTGCGCATTGAGGCCACCCCGGAGGAGACCGAGGTCATCGAGTGGAGACCCGGACGCCAGTAGAGACCAGTAGAGAAAGGAATAACACCTATGAAGCTGAACCCGAAGGAAATCCTCTTTGGAGACGATAGCGACAGGAAGGACCCCGTGCTTCTCGCGGTGACGCCGCCGAGGACGGGGGAGCGCACCCTGATGGGCGTCGAGAACCTGCTCCAGTCCATCGCGGTCCCCGAGCCCTTCTCCCTGGAGCTGGCCGGGGACATGGACGGCGTGACGCTGATGACCCGCTGCCTCGACGACCAGGTCGTGCGCGGACAGATCGCCGCCCACTACCCCCAGGCCCGCATACGGAATGTGGACCCCGGCGACGATCCCCTGCGCATGGGCGAGGGCGAGCAGGCGTGGTCGATCACCCTGCGGGCCGACGGACCCGAGTACGTCCCCCTGCGCACCTTCAGGGACGACGACCTGCTCGACCCCGGCTCCGACCCCCTCATCGCCCTCATGGGCGCGCTCTCGGCCCTCAACGAGGGGGAGCGCGTGGTGGCGCGGCTGATGCTGCGCTCCCTCGGTCCCGACTGGTCCCAGGCCCACATGGACAAGGCCCACAAGAGGCCCGGCATGGAGCCGAGGGAGCCCGCCTACACCTTCCAGACCAAGCCCCTGCAGATGGACGGCATCACGATGGCCGTGCTCGGCCTGGGCGCGCTTGCGGCCCTCAAGGGCTACCTGTGGGTGCAGGACGGCGAGATATGGAAGGCGGCGCTCCTAGGCGTCGGCACGGCCCTGGGGCTGGCCGCAGGCGGGTGGGCGTGGTGGAGGTGGAAGAAGGCCCGCAACCGCGTCGAGGACCCCATCCTGATACAGGAGAAGGTCTCACGCATCGCCTTCGACGCGGAGATACAGGTCACGGCGGTCCTGCCCGACGACACGGGGCAGCAGCGCGCCGGAGAGCTTCTCGGGCCGGTGGCCACCGCCTACCGCCACTTCGACAACCCCGCAGGCGCCCGTTTCAAGGTCGGCCGCATGATGCCCACCGTCCCCGATCCTTCGATGCTGCACCCGGCAGGCCCCGGGCTGTTCGGTGCGCGCAGCGTCCTGGGCGTCCGCGAGGTTGCCGCCCTGTGGCACCCGCCCGGAGCGGGCGACGAGACGCCCCTAGTGGAGAGGTCCGGCTCAAGAGGGCTCATCCCCTCGGCCAGGGGAATCAGGGGAGGGGCCCTGGTTGGAGACACCACCGCGGGCAAGCCCATGCCCGTCCACTTCCCTGAAGACCTGCTCAGGCGCCACCACCTGTACGTCGCCCGCACCCGCATGGGCAAGTCCACCCTCATGCACCACATAGCAGTCCACAAGATGCGGGAGAAGGCCGAGGGCAGGGACGGAGACGCCATCGTCGTCATAGACCCGCATACCGACCTCGTCGACGGCATCCTCGAACACGTCCCCGACTCCCTCACGGACAGAGTGCGCCTCATAGACCTGTCCGACGAATCCCGCTCCCCCGGCATCAACCTGCTCGACACCCGCGTCTTCTCCGACCGGGACCGCACCGCCGACTCGGTGGTCAGGGTGGCGAAGGGCCTCTGGGAGCAGTGGGGGCCGAGGATGCAGTCCATCCTCGAACAGACCGTCAAGACCCTCCACGAGGCCAACGAGCACCCCGAGACGGACGAGAACGAGCAGCACACCATCCTGGACGGCCTGCGCCTCCTGTCCAACGACCCGTACCGGAACGCCGTCCTGGCGAAGGTCTCCGACCCGTACCTCCTCGAATGGTGGGCCAGGGACTTCGGCAGCTGGCACCGCCAGTACAAGGCGGAGGCCCTCGCACCCGTCCAGACCCGGCTCTCCTACTACGCATCTTCGAAGAGGGCGAGGGCCATCCTCGGCCAGCGCCGCTCCACCATCGACATTCGCGAGACCATCCTCGAAGGCGGCGTCCTGCTGGTCTCCACCTCCCAGGGGACCGTGGGCAGGGACGTAGCCGCCCTGGTGGGCGCGTCCCTGCTCAACCTCGTGGACGCCGTGATCCGCGAACAGGGAAGCGTGTCCCTGCGGGAGCGGCGGGGCGCGCTGGTGATCGTGGACGAGATGCAGACGATGCCCGGCGTCGACTACGAGTCGATGCTCAGCGAGCTGGGCAAGTTCGGCGCCTCCTTCATCCTCGCCACCCAGAGCCTCGCCAAGCTCGATGATCTCTCCCGCACCATGCGCGACACCCTGCTGGCCAACGTCGGGTGCCTGGCCGTCTTCCAGGTGGCCGGCTCCGACGCCCGCCACCTGGTCTGGGAGCTGGGGAAGGACAGGGTGACCGAGGAGGACATAGTTTCCCTGCCCGTGCACCACTGCTACGTCCGCGCCACCGTGGGCAAGGAGCGGATGGACGCCTTCTCGATGGAGGTGAGGAAGCCGGAGGGGGGAGACCGGGAGGGGGCGGACCGCATCCGTAGGGCCAGCTCCGCCTACACCGTCTCGGCCCAGCAGCTCGCCTACGCCGAGGCCGAAGGCCACGGGCGGGTGGAGGAGTTCCGCAAGGGAGTCGAGGTCCTGAGTGAGACCGGCCCACGGGAAGAGGAGAAGAAGACTCCCCACGGCCCCGAGCGGTGGAAGCGGACCAGCAGGCGCAAGGCGCAGAAGAAGGAGCGTCCGGATGAAGATCACCGGCAGTGAACGGGAGACGCTCAGCGTCATCGCGTCGTGCCCCTTCGTCGACCGGCTGGAGCTGGCCGCCATATCCGGCGCGTCAAGGAGCGCGGTCTACGGGACGGTCGGCGGGCTGGAGGACGCGGGTCTCGTCGCACACGTGCCCCACGCGGCGGACCTCATACCGCCGACCCGCCGCTACCGCCTCACCGCCAGGGGACTGGGCGCGCTGGCCGAGACCGAGGGCTCCACCCCCGTATCGAGTACGGGGCAGGCTCTCGACGGTCTGCTGCGCTCCCGCCCCGTCTCCATCCAGTGGCTGCGCATCCTGATGGACCGGCTCGACGCCCTGGCCGTCATATACCGGCTGGCCTCGACCATAGCCGGCGTCGCCCACCCGGTCGGCCTCCGCCTGTACCGGGCCGGTCCCCTCGACGCCGCCATGACCCTCCCCGGAGGGCGGACCGTGGGGATCGCAAGGCAGGGACGCGCCGCCGACAGGACGGGCTTCTCACGGAGGCTCTGGAAGCTGCGAGACGGGCCGCGCCCCGGAACGGTCCTCGTCCTGGTCACCGACGAGGTGCGGTTGAGACACGCCCGCAGGATGCTGCCCCGCACCGTGGAGGCGCTGCTGGCCCTGGAACGGGACGCGGCCCTCGCCGGACCAGAGGACGAGGTGTGGCGCCCCGCCGCCTCCGGTCCCCCCGCGGACCTCCGCAACGCCCTGGGACAGCTGGCCCCCGGGGGAGAGCTGCCCGTGGAGGCCCACATCACGCAGGCGGACTTGCCCGGCGACGGCGCCCCGGACGCAGACCGCGCTCTGCCCGTCCTTCTCAAACCCGCGGAGAAGCGCGCCCTCGACCTTATCTACGACTGGCCCTGGCTGCTCCGCACGGAGCTGGCGAGCCTGATGGCCGTCTCCGAGCGCCGCGCGTCCCAGCTCGTCAACCCCCTCGAAGGCTTCGGCCTCGTGACCCGGCCCATCGACGGGAGCGGACGACTCGCTCTCACCGACCGGGGCGTGGCGCTCCTGGCCCGTAGGGACCGCACCTCCGTCGCCGTGGCGAGGAGGCGGTGGAGCGTCGCCCCCGTGGACGCCGAAGCCCCCTACGACTGGCGCAACGTCTCCGGCGGCAGGAGCCGCCAGCTGCTCAGGAACATCGAGCACACCGGGGCCGTCCACGCCTTCGTCGCCGCCCTGGCCAGGCAGGCCCACGCCCTGGGGTGGGAGCTGGCCCAGGTCGACCCGCCCAGGAGCGCGTCGAGGCACTTCAGGCACGAGGGACGGAACCGCTCGGTCAACCCCGACGCCTTCGGCGTCCTTCGAAGAGGCCCGGCCACCTGGCCCTTCTTCCTGGAGTGGGAGAGAAGAGCGGTGCGCCCCTCGACGATGGCGACGCGGATCGCCCCCTATTTGCGCTACTACTTATCTCACAGTCCCATCGACGACCACGGCGCCAGGCCCTCCGTCCTGATCGTCTTCGACGACGACATCGCCGCCACCAACTTCCTGAGAGTGGCGCGGGACGAGATGGACCGCGCCGGGGTCAGCGTGCCCCTGTGGGTCTCCCATAGCGCGGTCATCGACGCGCTGGGCCCGCTGGGAAGGGCGTGGAGGTCCCCCGGCGACTGGGAGCCCGCCCACGTCCTGCTGACCCGCTGAACACGCCGTGCGGGACGGGAGTGAAGCGGCGGCTCCCGCCCCGTACCGAAAGGAGGTCTTCAACACATGGAACCGGAACGGAACGAAGGACCGAGAGGCCGCCGGAGGCGGGACGCACGCTCAGCTGTGCGCCTCGACGCCCGGTCGCTCTGGGCGCGGTTGGCGCTGCTGAACCGCTCCCAGAACTGGCTCGCCCAGGAGATAGGGATCAGCTCCGGCTATATGTCCAAGCTGGTCACAGCAGGCCGCGCACCCTCCGGACGCATCCGCAGAAGGATGTTCAAGGCCCTCGGCATGGAGGACTTTCACGAGCTCTTCAAGCTCGAAGAGGAGGAGCAAGATGGAGAACCGTAACCAGGAGGTCGGCATCGTCATCGCCGGCCGCATCGCACCCTACCTGAGCGGCGTCCTGCCCAGGGACTTCCCGAAGCGCCTCGAACGGCTGCGGGAGGCCAGCGGCCTCACCTGGAACGCCTTCGCCGACGCCCTCGGCGTCGACAAGAAGCGCGTCCACAGGTGGCGCAGGGGCGTCAAGCCCGACGGCGACGGCTACCACGCCCTCGTGAAGCTTGCGGCCCTCATACCGGGGGGCCTCGACATCCTCATGGGGGACGGGTTCCAGATGTACCTCTGGCAGGACTGGGAGGACCGGCACGACCAGCAGGACGACCAGCAGGACTGACACCCTCATGACCTGCCAGAGCACACATAACGGGAGCGTCCGCCCCGATGTCTTCCCCGACGACTTCCCCCAGGCCCTGGAGCGCTTCAAGGAGGCTTCAGGGATGACCTGGGACGAGATCGCCTGGCTGCTAGGAACCACCACCGCCACCCTGTGGCGATGGCGAAACGCGGGGATCAGACCCAGCACCGACTATCTCCTCGCCATTCAGGACCTGGCCGACAGCGTGGGACTCGGACACCTGCTTCCACCCATAAGGGTCATAAAGGTGCCCGTTCGCGGTTCGGCGGAAGGCGTCCGGGCCGAATAGACGCGGGGGCCTCCACAGCCCCCGGATAGGACAGCTTCAGGCTTCAAAACGCTCGCACCCAGGTGCGAAGGGAGCACGACCGACATCAGGACGAACACGACGGACCGGCGGCTTCCCGAAACAGACGAGGGCGTGAGCGCAGGGGCCACGTGCGCCCCGCGATATCACCGATGGACTAGACCGATATGAAGGATAAGAAGAAACAGAACGGACGGCGGAAGCCCCGCAGCGACGCCTTTGAGATAGGCGAGATCAGGGTCTTTTCCAGACCCGGACCCGACGCCCGGGACCGCTTGCGCCGCATCATGATTCTGATGATCAAGCACGCCGCCAGAGACAGGCAGGCCGCGCACGGCGAGAACTCTCCCCCGAGCGACCCGCAAGCTGAAGACCACGCCAAGGCGGACGACTGATGCGCTCCTCTCGTCTCACCGTCATCAGCTTGGGAGGGGGCGTCCAGTCCTCCGTCATGGCGCTCATGGCAAGCCAGGGCGCATTCGACCGCATCCCCGACTGCGCCATCTTCGCCGACACCCGTTGGGAGCCGCCCAGCATCTACGAGCACCTGACGTGGCTAAAGGACCGGCTGAGCTTCCCCCTGTACGTCGTGGACAACGGGCGAAGCCTCCGCGAGGACGTGAAGGCCCTTACCAACCACTCGGGTTCACGAAACTATGTGGACATTCCCGTCTACCTGAAGGGACGCGACGGGGAGGGCGACGGCATCGGCAGGCGCCAGTGCACCGACAACTACAAGATCAGGCCCATACGCCGAAGGATACGCGAGCTGCTGGGTCTGAGACCCCGGCAGCGTGTCCCCGCCGGAACCACCGTCGAGCTGTGGCTGGGCATCTCAACCGACGAGGCCATCCGCATCAAGACCTCCCGCGACCGGTGGATGACGAACCGTTACCCTCTAATCGAGGCGGGCATGTCCCGCAGCGACTGCCTGAACTGGTGGCAGGAGCGTTACGACAGGCCCCTGGAACGCTCGGCCTGTGTCGCCTGCCCCTTCCAGTCCCGGCGCAGATGGGTGGAGACCAAGCGCAGGTGGCCGGAGCTGTTCGCCGAGGCGGTGGAGATCGACGCCAGAATGCGAAACGGGCTGGCCTTTGCCAAAGAGCCTTACCTGCACTCCACGCGGATGCCGCTGGCCGAGGCGGTCGCACTCGATGAGGTGGGCATGGGAGACGACGGACAGCGAGACGGCTTCGGCAACGAGTGCGAGGGTCACTGTGGGGTGTGACACGGCTGTGAACACGAACGACAGAGGTCTGGGCAGCCCACAGCCGCACGGGCTATCATCGGCATCGAGCGTTGACAGCCGCCGCCGCTCGTGGTACGTTCCTTGCACTACCCCTATCGCTTCGCCGGTAGGGTCGAGACCGCCTTCCGAGGCGGTCTCTGTCTTTGTATGGGAGTAGCGATTGATCACCAACGTCTACATCGACGGCTTCAATCTCTACTACCGCGCCCTCAAGGACACGCCCTACAGGTGGCTGGACCTGCGGAAGCTGGCCGAGACCGTCTTTCCACAAGACGACATCCACAGGGTCTGCTACTTCACGGCCCGGCTTGATGCCCGCCCCGGCAATCTCAATCAGCCACGTCGTCAGCTCGTCTACCTGAGAGCTCTGACGACCCTGCCGGGATTCGATGTCCACTACGGCGTCTTCCGGTCCGGCGTCAAGCGCCGTCCGCTGGCGGAGCCTGTGCCGGGGCTGCCCGCTCACGTCCTGGTCAGGGACTCTGAGGAGAAGGGGTCGGATGTGAACTTGGCCACCCGTCTCTTGGTCGATGGGTTCAACGGGGAGTATGAGCAGGCCGTCGTCGTGTCCAACGACGCCGACTTCGCGGCGGCGATGCGGTACGTGCGGGACGACCTGGGGCTTCGGGTGACTCTGGTCAACCCGGACCCAAGGAATGCGAGCCCCAGGCAGTTGGCCGACGCCGCGACCTACGTCAAGCGCCTGTGGAAGAGCCACCTGAGACGTAGCCTGTTCCCAGACACGCTGACTGACGGGATCGGAACTATAACCAAGCCGGTGGGGTGGTAGAGAATGACCGGCCCACTGCCTGACGGGCGCCGCCCTTTGACGCTGGCCCCCCAATCGCGGTATCATGGGAGCGAAAGTTGACCCGGCGGTGCGCTAACACCCCGGGCCGTGGCGCCACCTGACGGAACAGGTGATGCAAGTAGCATTGTACTACTCGCAGACCCGCTCCCGACAGGAGGCGGGTCTTTTTGATTTCAGGGAGTCGGAAAGGAGGCAGTAATGGTGAGAATCACCAATAGGAAGACGGAGGGGAACCGGGCGGCCATCTATGCCCGCGTGTCGGACAAGAGCCAGGACGGGGAGGACAAGACCTCCATCTCCGAGCAGACAGGCGACATGGAAGCCTTCTGCGAGAGCAAAGGGCTGACCATCACTGCCCGCTACCAGGAGGTGGGCAGGGGCTGGTCGAAGAAGCGACCCGAGTTCCAGCGGATGCTGGCAGACGCCAAGCGTGGACGCTTCGATACCATCGTGTGCTGGAAGTCCGACCGCCTGAGCAGGGGCATGTACCCCGCCGCGGCACTCATGGAGGTCGTCGAGGCCCACCAGATTCGGCTCGAAGCCGTCTTGGACGCCATCGACATGAAGACCTTCGGACTCATGGCGGCCATCGGCAAGATCGAATTGGACAATTTCCGCGAGCGGTCCACGATGGGCAAGCGGGGGACTGCCAAGCAGGGTCGGGTGCCCACCGGCGGCCTTCCCTACGGTTACCGCATCGGAGACGACGGAAGGCCCGAGGTGGTTGAGGAGCAGGCGGAGGTCGTCAGACGCATCTTCCGCATGTACGTCGATGAGGGGATGAGGGCCTACTCCATTGCCGTGCGGCTGACCGACGAGGGGGTCCCCACACAGACCGGCAAGCTGCTGTGGCTTCAGTCCCGCGTGCACCACATCCTGGGGAATGCCACCTACGCGGGCACCTGGGTCTACGGAAAGTACCGCCATGTCGCCACCGAGGACGGTATGAAGGTCTACGACCAGCCCAGGGACACCTGGATTGAGATTCCGGTCCCGCAGGTGATCGACGATAAGACATGGGAACGGGCGCAGAAGTTGAAGAAGCAGCGGAGCACGAAAGCCAAGAGGAACACGAAGGTGCTCTACCTGTTGCAGCACCTGCTGAAATGCGGCGAGTGCGGCCGCAACTTCCATACGAGGGCCTCCTGGACAACCACCAGCGTTCGCAACGGCAAGGCTTACACCTACGACCTGACCACCCCCCGCCGCTACTACATGTGCAACGGGATGCAGGGTATGCGCCTGGGCTGCCGGGAGAAGCCCTACATCCGGGCGGAGCAGTTGGAGGAGCCGATATGGAGCGAGGTGAAGCGGGTACTCCAGAACCCCGACCTGATCGTCGCCGGTATCGCCACCCTCGAGTCTCAGGAGGGCGGCGGAATGGAGGAGAAGATCGCCCAGGCCGAGCGAGACTTGCGAAGCATCCAGATGGAAGAGGACCGCGCTATCAGACTGTTCGTGTCGGGGAAGATCACCGAGGCCCAACTCGACCTCCAACGTAAGTTCATCACCGAGCGGCTTGAGAGCGCCAGAGCGAAGCTGGACGATTACCGTGCTCAGGAGGCGAGTGGAACTGAGAAGCGGCGACTGATGGAGGAGGTCTTAGACTGGGCGAGAGAGTTCGGCCAGGGCCTGGACGAGTTGACCCCCGAGGAGCGTCACGATTATCTCCAGATGCTCGTTGAACAGGTCATCATCGACAGGGACAACAACGTGGACATCACGCTGGCTATACCCATCGACGATGATTCCTCAGACCCTGATTCTCCTGACCCTGAGTCCCCTCAGCCTGAGTGCGTGTCAATTGGTTCACAAGAACCTTCACGCTGAGGTTCAGCCTGACACTGTAGTCAAGCCGCCCAAACCGAGAGAGTATCCGGTTTGCCCTGAACAATCGTCGCAGTGCGTTACTGAACAGACGATCGGGGAGACGGTAGGCCGCGGCTCATGCCCGGCCAAACCATCACTCCTCGGTCGGTGCTATACTGAAGCTGACGCACGGCTCACTGAAGCCGTCCTTTAGCAATTTGCAAGTTCGCGACTCTGAGATAACTACGATGAACTACCAGGTTTGCAGTACGGCCGGCATAATCTCATCTCGAAGCAGACACGCAACGTAAAGTCCAGTATCCGGCTGTTCCACTCGGGACGACCAGAATGACCAGCCTGCCTAGCCTCGTCAACATGAAACTCCTGTTCCTCAGGAACGGCTTCGAGCCACAGCCAACCGCCAGAGGACCATGCCGTTTGACAGGACAGCGATGACTGCCAGACATGCTAGCCCCTGTCCCAAAATCGCCCCAATCATCACAATCAGGAGCCGCGAGTCCCTGGATGCCAGGTTCCCAGCCAACCCTTGGAAGGTGAACCCCAAAGAGGCCTCCGCCCGAGCACGGCTGTAGCTGATCATTAACGCTCCTACGATAGCCAACACGCCGATGATGGCCGTAGGCTCGGGTGACAACCGCTCTTCAAAGGCGACAGACCAGTAGGTCAACCCTCCAAGGATGGCTACATCGGAGTACCGGTCAAGGATGGCGTCAAAGAAGCCGCCGAACCGTGTCGCTATGCTCTTATGGCGTGCCAGGTCTCCGTCTACGCCGTCGACGATTGAAGACGCTTGAACGGCTACGCCTGCCCACAAAGGATGGTCGTTGAAGAATAGTGCAAGAGACCCCACAGCGATGACAAGACTGAGCAAAGAGACCTGATTGGGGGTTACCGGGGTGTAGGCTAGCAACCTGGCAATAGGCCGGGAAAATCTCCGATTGATGTGGCGGGAGACAAAGCCGTCGTACGCAACGTTCAAAGCGTCGTCTCTGCCAGCGCCGCCCTGGCATGGCGAAGGTCTTCCCAGGTATCCACGTCTTGCCAGAAGCATCCGGAGATGTCGCACGCATTGAGGCGATACCCTTGGCTGATCATCCAGGTAACGGCCTCGCTGATCTGATGCTCATCTCGCTCCTCGCATGTCACCGCCGTGATAGCTTCGTAGATGGCTGGAGTCAGCCGGAACACGCCGGCGTCGACGCCGGCCCATTCGTGTAGGTCTTTCCCTATGCGGTTGATGCAGCCTTCAGAGTCCACGCGCACCCGTGTCGCCTCTTCGATGTCGTGGATATCTGGGCTGAAGTCTACAGCCAGGGCACTGGAATCGGTTGCGGGCGCTAGCATCCTGGACAGCAGTTCAGGAGAGACCAGGTGGTCTCCCATACAAAGCAAGAACGGATCTTCCTGGGTGAAGGACTTCGCGGTGTTGAGAGAGAGCGCGTTTCCCCTTTCGTACTGGGGATTAAACAGGTACTCGAGGTGGATACCGTGGCGGGCGCCGTCGCCATTGTAGTCTCGCAGCAGCTCGGCACGATAGCCTACAACCATTGCAACGTCCGTGATCCCTGCCTTGCCAAACGCCTCCAGGGTGTAGTCGATGACCGCGCGGTTGCCTATACGAAGCAGGAGCTTGTGGAGACGCCCTTCGCCCAGAGCAAATCGTCTCCCGTATCCTGCGGCTAGGATGACACCTTTCATGTAACTATGATCTCCTTTATAGGGCAGTTTTTGACGTGTGGCTACCAGATTCTACGGTGTACATCAGATGACCTTGCTATCGGTGGGACTTCTGTGAACACCGATACGCTGCGCAAGAGGACACGCGCAACCGACGATTGTCGAACTGGCGGCCTGACGCCTTGCTACGGTGCCGCGTTGCTGCTTGCACCCACGATGTGATACTTCACGATACGCAGAACGTCATGGAAATCATGGAACCTGAAGTGAGGAAGGGACCTAGAGCGACAAAACTCCGCAAGGGCGCTTCTCGCGATAACGAAGTCTGCCACTGTGGCGGACGCAATGTCTGATGCTCCGTCGCCGATGTAGATGACTGGCCGTTGCCTTTGCTTCAAAAACAGAAGGTGCGCCAGCTTGAAGCCCTCCTTCAACGGAGCCTCGAAAGGATCGGCGTAGCGCACGGTTACGCCATGATTGCCAACTCGGCCCGTGCCAGAATACCGCTCCAAATCGCCAAGTCCCAAATCGCGCAATATGGGGTCTATATACAGGTCCACTCCGCTGCTGACCACCGCCAGCTGAATTCCCTCCCCCTGGCAGTACTTCACAAATGCTGAGAACCCGGGTCTCACGACGGTTGTCCGGATGACATACTGTTCTATCTGCTCCTCCGTGGCCTGAATCAGGGCAAACTGGCGGCGGTTGCTCTCCTCAACACTGAACTGCCCTGCCTTGTACCCGTCTTCAATGCCGCGCCATTCTTCGGGGGCGTAGACCTTCCTCAGTTCTTCACTGACATTGTTGACCGTGATCGTGTCATCGAAGTCGCACTGTATCGTGTACATGCGTCAGCACGCTCTTTGCATATAGAAGGGGTGGGGAATGCGCGGATCAAGCCTTTTCCATCTACCGCTCCTAAAACGTTGGCACACCCTCCGCGCTCTCATAAGAAGCGTCCACAATGGAACCGCCATGCCCCACTTGCTGGGTCCGCCGTACTTCAGCCACTCGGCCGACCTACTGCGCACTGTCGCCCTCAGAAGCTGCCTCTTTGGAAACCATTTGCCTGTCCGGCCCGGGGATACTGTGGGAATGGCATACTCCTATGTTAGCTTCGACTTTGTGGTACACTACCACAAAATGGGTGCCCTTAGTCGACGCCGAGGGACCGGTGACGCCGCAGGGCCCATGGCACCATTTGCAGACTATTGACGGATGGGCCCGCTCCGCCGGTGCAGCGAACGACCAATGCCATCTGAGGGTACAGGTCATAGAGTTCTGGTTCCTCATCGACATGGAGACCATCGAATCGTTCTACGGCCAGGGGTTCCGGGCTCAGGCGCTTCCCCCACAGCGACCACCACAGCGCCGGCATGCGCCGGGCTAAGTCACGTGCTTTTTCAATGTTGACGGGCGCTATTCATCCTCGCTGGAGCTTCTGTGAGTTCCATGTAAAAGTTCTCGGTTTTGTCCAAATTGGTGGGCCGGAGTGGACAAAATCAAGAACCGGGGCCGATTCTCGGGTCACTCCATCGCTCGGCATGGAGACCGTGTACGTCAACGCCGTCTCTCGTCTCCAAGCACTTCGATGCCCTCCACGAAGTTGCGGATGAGTGCCTTGTGCTCAGGGAACGCCCCCTCTTGCGAGGCGGCGAGACGATGGATGTCGGCGACCGCGTGACCTGCCCCCAATAGTTGTATCACAAATCATGAGACACTGATAGCGCTTGGAGCAGAGGAGGTGAGGATGGCCTCTGGAGCAGGAGGGCGATAGCCCAGGGCGCTGTGGGGGCGTTGGTGGTTGTACTCGTGGCGCCACTGCTCGGTGAGGACCTGCACCTCCCAGAGGGTATCGAAGAGCTCCCGGTCCAAGAGTTCGTCCCTAAGCTTGCCGTTGAAGCTCTCAACATACCCATTCTCCCAAGGGCTACCCGGTGTGATGAAGAGGGTTGTGGCTCCCACCCCGTGGAGCCACAACCGCACCGCCCTGGCGGTGAACTCCGGCCCGTTGTCCGAGCGGAGGTGCTCCGGCACGCCACGCTGGACCATGAGGTCCCCCAGGCATTCAATGACATGGGGTGAGCGTAACGAGCGACCCACATGGATGGCCAGACACTCCCTGGTATACTCATCCACCACTGTCAGGAGACGAACGGGTTTGCCGTCACTGGTACGAAGGGCCACAAAGTCGTATGCCCAGACGTGGTTCCGTCGTTGTGCCCTCAGCCGCACGCAGGAGCCGTCAGTAAGCCAGAGTCGACCACGCTTGGGCTGTTTGGCTGGTACTTTGAGTCCTCCCCGTCGCCAGATTCGCTCCACCCGCTTGTGGTTCACTCTCCATCCCTCCCATTGCAGCATGGCAGTCACCCGCCGGTACCCATACCGTCCATACCGACTGGCCAGCCGAACCACCGCCATCGTCAGGGCCTCCTCGTCGTCAGCCATTGTTGCACTGTGCCTCTGTGTTGACCGGGGTTGCTCAAGCGCCCGGCAAGCGCGCCGCTCAGAGATGCCATACCGTTCCCGTGCCAACTCCACGCATCTCCGCCGGCGAGCCGGGCTCAGAAGTTTCCCCGTGCTGCCTCCTTTAGAATCTGGTTGTCCAACGTCAGGTCCGCTACCGCACGCCTGAGTCGTCCGTTCTCCGCTTCCATCTCCCGCAACCGCCTCGCCTGGTCTATCCTCAGCCCCCCATACTGCTGGCGCCATCGGTAAAACGTATGGTCCGATACCCCGATACCCCTGCATGCCTGGGCCACCGTCTCCCCTTGCGCCAGGGCCACCTCCGCTTCCCGCAGCTTCCCTATGATCTCCTCTACACTGCGCTGCTTACTCGCCATTGACTACCCCCTTTCAGCATGTCCAGTTTACGAGTCTATTACTGGACCAGTTTTTGGGGGGCAGGTCACAGTTTGATGGCATCGAAGCCGACCAGGACTGCACGTCAAATCCTTTACCTTCGCGGTCCTTCGGAGGACGAGGCCAGTCTTCGCGTCGAAGAAATGCTGGAACATTCTGGGCTGAACGTCATCAGAGACGACCCCTCGGAAGTGGCGTTTCAACCCATATCGTGGTACCTCACCAGGCTTGAAACTTCCTTCGCAGTGTTGATCGAACTGGGGGAACAAACTGGCCACCAGAGATCGTTACACGTCGCCAAGTGCGCCCTCGTCGCTGGCGTTTCAGTTGCTTGCGGACGGCGTCTGCTCATACTCGGAGAGGATATCGACGGAGGCCCTATCGACTACCGAGATCTACTACGCAGCTATAAGAACGCGGCCGACGCCGCCGCGATCACTGAACAGTGGCTGGCACCCTTGCCAGGGGAACTTCAGGAACTAGAGCAGATCGCCCGATCGGATATAACTTCCGCACCTAGCCAAGGCGTCCCGTTGCTCAAAAAAATTCATGTCGGCGACTACGTTGCAGAAAACGAGCTTTCTGACCTCGCGGCCTATTTCGTGGAGACCGCCGAGTTCGAGGACGCCTTAGCTGGCACGTTCAAGGTCTTCGTGGGTCGGAAAGGGACCGGGAAATCCGCGGTCACCCATATGGTTGCTGACCGAATACGCGAGAACAAGCGTAATCTGGTAAGGGTCATTGTGCCAAAAGGTTACGAGCTTACACAAATCCTCAAGCTCGTTAGCGAGTTCGACCTGTCTACTCGTAACAGATTCGTGGAGAGCTTATGGAAGTATCTGCTTTCCACTGAGGCACTCATAGCGATCTGGGAGGATTTGAAGGACAAGCCTCTAGATGCGTCATGGTCCGCGGCTGAGATAAAAGTCAGAGACCGGGTGAGCGCGTTTCCGGACACAATGAGTCTGTCGTTCGCTGGTCGCATCATTCAAGCACTTCAAACTCAAAGACAGTCGACCGACGCGAATGGTCTAGTTTCAGAGTCTACAATTCTTGGCCGCCTGCAAAGCGGAGAGATGCGGAATTTGAGGGATGTCATCTGCGGATACCTGAGCTCAGAACAACGCGAGTTGACTCTCTTACTTGACGACATGGTACCCGGTTGGGTAAGGTGGACCCCATTATTAAGACAGCATGAGGGCTAGATTAAGAGAGTCTCCCACCCCTGCGCTAGGTTTCACCAAGCCCGATGGCAGCCCTGCTTCTTCAGCTGCTGCTCCCCTTTCTTCCCGGCCATGTTGGTACACCTCTGCTGGGGTCCGGTAGCCCAAAGCCTGGTGAGGCCTCTGCCGGTTGTAGAACTCCAGGTAGGCATTGATCCCAGTTCGGGCCTCGGCGACGGTCTGGTAAGCTTTCAGATACACCTCCTCGTACTTGATGCTCCGCCACAGCCGCTCCACGAAGATGTTGTCCAGGTACCTACCCTTACCATCCATGCTGACCTGGACCCTCTGCTCCTGCAACGTCTGGGTAAAGGCCTCACTGGTGAACTGACTCCCCTGGTCGGTGTTGAATATCTCCGGTCGTCCCTTACCCAGGGCTTCCTCCAACGCCGCCACGCAGAAGCTGGTGTCCATGGTGTTGGAGAGCTTCCAGGCCAGCACGTGCCGGCTGTGCCAGTCCATGATGGCCACCAGGTACAGGAAGCCCTTCGCCATGGGGATGTAGGTGATGTCCGCGGCCCAGACCTGGTCGACCCGATTAACCTCCACTCCCTTCAGCAGATAGGGAAAGATCCGGTGTCCCGGCGCTGGTTTGCTGGTGTTGGGACGCCGGTAGATGGCTTCCAGACGCCCTGAACTGGACCCGGCTTTCCTGCCACAAGTTCGTGGCCAACCAGGTGAGACTATGGCTGTTCGTCCTGACTTACAACCTGGGCAACTTTATGAGAAGGCTGGTGTTGCCGGAGGATATGAAGCACTGGACTCTGACCCAGTCTTCAGACCAGGCTGATCAAGACGGGTGGGCGGACTGGTACGCCACGCAAGGAGGCTGGTGTTTCAGCTTGCCCGAGGTGCTGGTAACCAGGGAAATGCTGACCGGGATACTAGAACGGATCAGCCGGCTTCGGCTGGCACCTGGCTAGCCTGCTTTGGAGAGCACAGGTATTTCGGACAGATATGGGGTCGTCCGGGGTAAATAGACCACCCCGAGGAGACGCTTGGGCAGGGGCAGGCAATTCTAGACTTTTACGCTCGTCAGGGGGGTGGTTACCCTATGGGAGTGGGTCAGTTGAGTGAATCGGATGCAGTTGACGCCCTCAGGCTGCCTTTTATAGTTCGAGCCATCCCACAGGGTCACATGGTTGGAGGAATCAGTTTGATCTGGGCAATCCCGATTCAGATAC
The DNA here is from genome assembly GCA_965226805.1 of Dehalococcoidia bacterium. Classification (GTDB taxonomy): domain Bacteria; phylum Chloroflexota; class Dehalococcoidia; order Lucifugimonadales; family JAGWBF01; genus CBDDDW01. The sequence continues at coordinate 28,405 of CBDDDW010000017.1, read as the reverse complement.
TGACGTCCATCAGGGCCATCAACTCCAGGTCTTCTGCCCTGGTCGGTACCGGCCGGTAGTACACCGAGGCCCGGCTGACGTCCAGCAGGATACATTGAACGCACCAAAGACAGCTGCTGGTGGTCTCGGTCCTATCATGGCTCGCCGTATGCTGCGACTCATAGACCGGACCTTTCCGACAAAAAATCGCGTTCCACCTTCAGCTGGCCGATGTGCCGGTAGAGGTGGTTAATCTGAGCTTCCCTTGGCTTTCTCCTGGGATTTCTGATTGGTGGCAAATAGCTCCGGGGCTCCTTCCACCAGGGCCCTTTTCCAGGCGTGAATCTGACTGGGATGGACCTCAAATCGGCTGGCGAGCTGGGCGATGGTCTCTTCCCCCGCAAGGGCGGCCAGGGCCACCTTGGCCTTGAACGCCGGGACTGTGCTTATTCCTCGTCTGCTTCATGGTCCTGCTCCTTCACGTCGGTTAGTTGCCGGTTATTTTAGGAGCTGGACTCTCTCTTAGCCAGTTGTCTAGTTTTTGGGTACCACCTCAAACATCTGACCTCGTAGTCTATCTTCACCAAGCAGGCTTCTCGTAGCAGATAGCGTTTCGTAAAGGTCGGGCCAGTTCTGCAAAGTCGCCATCAAGGTACAATTCGGCACGTCTTTCATTCAGGAATCCGTGCGCTCGTACTCGTCTGAGTATACACGTTCGATCGCAACAGTAGGGCATGTCTCTCGATTACCCTGAATCGCTCGTCGCAGCCGTCTGGAAGCGTCCTGCGCCGGAGGGGACATGGGGCGCGGATAGCCGAGCAGAAGGCCGGCTCCCCGCCTCGTCCTCAATAGTCACGAGCACGGTGCTTTCCTGTTGGCACGGGCGATGATCTACTGCGGACCATGCGGCGGCCACATGCCACCCCGTGGACTCGGATGATGCATCAGAGAGAACGGTACAGAGCTATGGGGGAAGTAGCGATCCACGAACCAGGTACAAAGGAAAGACGGCACCCCCTGTGTAGTAGCCGGAGCCTCTAGTTTGGTCCGCTATTCCCGGCTTCGCTTGTAGTTGGCATCATACTACTAGTGGGAAGGGGTGTCCTGGGACGGGTTCGGTGGAATCTGTGGCGCCCAGGGGCTAGTATGGCTGTGGCATTGGACAGCTTCTTGGAAAAACTCTAGCCGCATGAGCGAACGGGGAAGCAAGCCCTCGCTGCCATTGGCTGACTCATGGCGGACCTGGCCAAGTCGCCAAACGGCTGAACGCGCTGGCCGAACCGTGGGGCTGCGTGTCGGCAGACGATCAATGGATGTCGGAGGGGTTTTGTCGCATCGGAGAGGCGCAGTTAGATAAAGCCGAAAGACTGATCCCGAAGCAAGATCGTGACCAATTGCATAGCTGGTGGCTGGCAGTTTCCAGGCGGAACACTCGGACGCCGACTTGGGACATAGCTAGCACCTGCACCGTGGACGGGCGGAAGGGGTTGCTTCTTGTGGAGGCAAAGGCGCACACCCAAGAACTGAAGGTGGAAGACCAAGTCAAGGCGAGTCCTAGAAATCGCGCACGAATTGCGGAGTGCATTGAAAAGCCAACGCCGCGCTGGAAGCTTGGACAGGCCTCCATTGGGCGTTGTCACATGAGCATCGCTATCAGATGGCCAACCGCTTTGCCTGGTCATGGAAGCTGACTGAACTCGGCTATCCTGTCATCCTCATATATTTGGGATTCCTCGGGGCCGAGGAAATGCGAAGTGGGAGAGAGCAAACTCCATTCGACAGCCATGCTGAGTGGGAAGGTCTCGTAAAGGCACACAGCGACCAACTGTTCCCCGCAGCGGTTTGGGACTGCCAATGGGAGATCCACGGTCAGCCTTTCGTTCCGCGCATCTGTTCAATCAAGACACGCCACGATGGGCCATTTGAGGAAGAGTGAGGGGGCGGGTCGCTTGTGGTGGCCTTGTACCTAAGGGGCCTGTGGCTAGGTCCTACCTACAGGTCCAGAACGACGGTCAACGTAAAGGTTCTTGATTTTGTCAAGTCTGGTGGGCCAACGGGGACTGCACTACAAACTTTTCGGTGGGAGGTTGCCCTGTGAGCTTCCAGGGTCTGCCACATAGCGGAGCCCACCATAGGACACGTCGAGACCAGCGCCCAACGTAGCTAACACAGCTGCAAACGTTGCATCACCCCAGGGCGCACCATACGATACGGAAACGAATGCCCCGACGGTGTATACTCAAATCTCGGATGCCTCCAAGACTCAAGCATCTGTCCACGCCGATGATCCGATTCCAACTTCGGTTCCCACACCCCGGATATCTCAGCGCAGGCAGTAACCCGAGCCGCCGCCTAGGGCGCTGACCCCTCCCCCTGGATGATGGTGGGAATGCCGCAGGTCTCCTGAGCGGCCATTATCTCGGCCACCGCCTTCGTCATTTCCGGCGATGGTGTGGGCTGCTCCGTGCTCGACTCCAGGTCGGCAAAGGCCTGGTAGACGATGAACAGGTTCTCCAGGTCTGTCTGCTCGGATACGCAGCGTAGTTGGGAGGGCAAAGGAAATGCGTCTTCTTCCGGAACAGGTCCCGACATGGCTTGCGCTTCTTCGTCGGTCAGGCAGAGCTGCATGGTTATAAAGGAGCGCATGGAGTCTGTCATGCTCATCCCCTCGCCCGGCACCCCGAGGTCTGCGAAAACGTCCTTGATGCAGGCCCGGCTATCATCGGACAGCCCGCCCGCCTGGAGCGACATCATGGCTACGCTCAGGTCGATGGCGTTGCCCGGCTCCAGGCATTGCAGCGGGAACGTATCGAATCCCATGGCACTCTCGGACAGGGTCAGGTCCTGCATAGCCTCGTAGCTCGCGTCCCCTATCGCAGCGCGCAGGCAGGCTGCTTCACCTTCGGAAAGCGACGCGATCAGTTCGGCCCCCGTGGTGGTCTCGTCGATATCGCTCAGAGACATCATGGCGTCGCCGTCTTCGTCCATCATGGCGTCGCCGTCTTCGTCCATCATGGCGTCGCCGTCTTCGTCCATCATGGCGTCGCCGTCTTCGTCCATCATGGCGTCGCCGTCCTCGTCCATCATGGCGTCGCCGTCCTCGTCCATCATGGCGTCGCCGTCCTCGTCCATCATGGCGTCGCCGTCCTCGTCCATCATGGCGTCGCCGTCCTCGTCCATCATGGCGTCGCCGTCCTCGTCCATCATCATGGTCCTCGTCGTCGCCGTCCTCGTCCATCATGGCGTCGCCGTCCTCGTCCATCATGGCGTCGCCGTCCTCGTCCATCATGGCGTCGCCGTCCTCGTCCATCATGGCGTCGCCGTCCTCGTCCATCATGGCGTCGCCGTCTTCGTCCATCATGGCGTCGCCGTCCTCGTCCACCATGGCGTCGCCGTCTTCGTCCATCATGGCGTCGCCGTCCTCGTCCATCATGGCGTCGCCGTCTTCGTCCATCATGGCGTCGCCGTCCTCGTCCACCATGGCGTCGCCGTCTTCGTCCGGTGTGGCCTGTACCGAAGTAGGTTCAGTGGTCGCTGTGGGACTAGGGTCGGAGTCGCCGCAGGCCGCCAAAAGCAGGCTCCCCGCCACCAGCGCGACCAGCAGCACGGCCCATCGCCAGGAGAACCGCTTTTTTTCTCTGTTCTGACCAAACATTCTGCTTATCCTCCAGTACCGGAAAATGAAAATATTGCGTCTTGGACCCTATAGGATAATCTTACTCTCGCCGCTAGCACGTATACAAGTAATTTGAAACCCGCTCTCGGTCAATGCATGGAGGATTTGAAGATGGCCGCATGCTGAGCGGCGTGGAATTCGCCGAATACGCCGGGCGAATTCGTCTGTCCTCACGCCATTGACAAAGAGAACAGGTGTTCGCTAGCATTCCTCCTTTCCATCGCCTTTTTCTGACTTAGCTTGCCAAGTAGGTGCCTTGAGGGTCGCCTGTGTGCTCGTCACCCACTTGCGGGCCAAGGCGGAGCTCCGAAACCACCCCAATCTAAAGGAGACCACCGCCGTCATTGTGGACCGCTCCAAGGGCAGGCCTCTGGTCGTCGACACCTTCCCAGCGGTGGTCGGTGTATCGCCGGGGATGACGCAAGAGCAGGCCCTCTCCCGCCAACCAGGCACCATCGTCCTGGAAACCGACGAGCCGTCGTACCAGAAGGTGTTCCACCGTATGCTCACCGCTCTCCAAGGCATCAGCGACCGGGTGGAGGGACCGGAGCTAGGCACAGCCTACGTGCGGCTGGACGGACTGGAGGGCATGTACGGCGGCGCGGCGCAGCTGGTGAGCGCCCTGCTCCACTCCGTACCCGAGCACCTGAAGCCACGGGTATGGTTGGGGGAGGGCAAGTTCCCCGCCTCCGTGGCAGCCCGCGTCAGCAGGACCCAGGGAGCGACCAGGGTTCCATCTGATGCTGCGGCCTTCCTCGCGTCCCACCCAATCGACCTCCTTCCCATCTCTTCAGCCGTAAAGACCCAAATGCACCGCTTGGGGCTGCACGCGATGGGACAGGTGGCCTCCATGGGAAGGGACATCCTTGCAGACCGGTTCGGGTTTCCGGGAACGAAAGCGTGGAACCTCTCTCGCGGCATCGACGACAGCCCCCTGGCATCCCGCGCCGGAGGTGCGCACTGTACTACGACGGCAAGACCGATATTCTGATAAGGTCAGAAGGGAAGAATATCTTTATAGCCGAGTGCAAGTTCTGGGCGGGCCCGTCTGGCCTTAGCGAGGCACTCGACCAGTTGCTGGGCTTATACTAGGAGTCTGTCCGAGGATTCGTTCCTGGAGACGAAAACCGCCACGCAATAACCTGCTTACAGTAATCTGGACTTTGTCGTGGATTAATTAGCATCTTTACACTCCACTAATGACGTATATCGTTTAGAACATTGTTTCTCGGACAGACTCCTAGCTGGAGGGACACTAAAGCGGCCCTTCTTGTTTTCAATCGCGAAGTGGCTATGTCCACGGTTCTCCACAGAATACCGCAAGTCGTCCGGGACCACCCCAACTACAAAGTTGAGCTCGACTACAATTCGGAAACGGGATTCCGGTACGTCTTCAGCCATCGGGATGATCCCAACAGAGAACTCACGCTAACCGTTTTAGCCTTTGATGTTCCCGCATGAGTTTCACCGGTGGGTTTCGAGCCATCGAGGATGCCGCCCAATCCGTCAATGATGTCTAGATCTTCAGCGTCAGCCTGCGTAAGCCCCGACGTGAAGGGCTACGAGCGGGCCAGCCTCTACCGGCAGTCCGACCGCAGGGCCGCAAGGCGAGACCCAGGGAGTTGTGAGGCGGTGTGAGTCGGTGGACGCCGTGATATGCTGAGTTCTTGCGGCCATCCTCGGTCGAGTGGCGGTGTGCCAAGTACAAATCAAACCCAGCCCTCGCTCAAGTGGCTGATGTTCACTGTTGCTTTCTGGGCGTAGCGCGCACCTCTGGGCTCTTCGATCGGACCTTCAACCGGGGGCCGACGCCCTACGACAGTTGGGTCAGGTGCTTCAGGCGGTTCACAGCCTGCCGAGCCACATCTCGAAGATGGTGGTATCTACCGTACGCGGTGGTGGGCCTAAGCCCGAATTCACCGAAGGACACGGATGGACGGCGTGAGGGCAGCGGAAGGGGGTGGGTGAGGGAGCTGCAGGGGAGATGGCCTGGGGTCTTGGGGTAGATGGGAGGCCGGCGGAGGGTCTTCAGGCGCCGCACAGGGCCCCTAAGGCCCTATGCGGGAGTTGCGATGCGCGGGATGGCGAGAGGATACGCAGCAGGGGACTCTCGCGACCGGGGTGGCGCGAGATTGCGGGGACGTTGGGTCAGTTGCAGGCTGGCCGTCAGGCCGGGAATGGAATGGCTTGCAGCCGGGCCAAGGCGCGACTGAACTGGGTTTCCCAAGGCCGCATACCCGGCGGGAACGCCGAGGAGATGCCCTTGGACGGCTCGGTTCTGTCTACGGTGAAAATTGGTGGGCCTAAGTTGACGGTAGGCAGTACCCTCTTTGAACTGTGGATGGGACTGTAGCAACTCGGAGAGGTCGGGCCAGGTTTCCCGGGCGCGGAAGCCTAGCAGGGAGGAAGGCTCAACTCGTCCAGGTCATTGCTGGGAACCTTCCACAGCGCCACGGGGGCTCCGCTAACAACTCAGTTCCCGACGTAATCCCAAGGGGTTCCAAGGAAAGATCGCTCAGCACATCCAGAGAGTATTCGTGCATTTGCCGGAGCCAGCGGGCCCATGAATGGATGCCCAATGACCGGCCATGCCAACAGCAGGTTGCTTCTTGCCATGTCACGAAGGTCTGTGAGGGCATATTGCTCAACTTGAGGCATGTCGTCTGGCACCCACCAATGACCACCTCGGATTCGAAACCTATAGCGAATGGTGGTAGCTTGTGACTATGTTAACTAGTCTTATATGGCTAAGATATATGTCCACTGACCGATAGGCAAGAAGAGTTAGGCTAGTCTTGACGGAACGGTTGCTTGGGGCCGGTTGGTAAGCCAGTGTGGCGGGGCTCGATCGGCCCCAGTGTAACAAGAAGTCTGCAAAGGCCATAGCAAACGTACGAAAAAAGAGAGGGAGGCCAAGACAACGATGCGTTTCATCACCGCCACTGCCATCAGCAAGAGAACGGTCACCATGCTGGCTGTGGTCATCCTTCTGGCCGGCGGAGTGTATGTCTACAACTCCCTCAAGGTAGAGCTCTTCCCCGACATCGAGTTTCCCCTAGTGGCGGTCAACACCTCCTATCCCTCCGTCGACCCTGAAAGTGTGGTCGAAGACGTTACATCTCCCATTGAAAAGGCCATCTCCGGGATGGATGGGCTTGAATCGGTCCAGTCGACCAGCTTCGAGGGCAACTCTCTCGTGCTGGCGAACTTCAAGTTCGGCACCGACATGGCCAATGCGGAAAGCCAATATCGAGGCTGCCGTAAGCGGTCTCTCCTTCCCCGTTGGGGTGGAGAGGCCCGACGTAGGACGGTTCAACCCCGACCAGGTCGCAGTGCTCCAGTTCAGCGTCATCGCCGAACCGGAGCCCGATGCCGATCCCTCCGGCTTCGTGCCCTCGGACCTCGCCGTCTCCACGGCGCGGACGCTGCTACTCCCTGAACTGGTTGCCATTGACGGCGTAATGGACGTGCAGGTAACCGGAGAGGTACAGCCTCAGGTGCTGGTGGCCGTTGACCCGGACCGGCTGGCGGCCCAAGGAATCTCACTGCCCCAAGTCTCCGCAGCGCTGAGCGAAAACAACGTCACCTTCCCGACGGGCCTGCTCTTCGGCGCTGGTGAGGCGATGCCAGTGAAGACCATCCACCTGCTCGGCTCTATCGCAGACATTCGGAACCTCGTAGTGGGGTCGTCTCCCTCCGGTCCAGTCTTGCTGTCCGATGTGGCCAGTGTTGCCTCCGCGAACGAGGTGCCCACCAGCATCTCCCGCACCAACGGAAGACAGGCCATCAACGTCTCCATCATCAAGGAGCCTGAGGCCAACACCATCGAAGTGACCGAGGCAGTGCGAGAGGCGCTGGACGCCGCCGCTCTGCCAGCCGGAGTCGAGATCGTCATCGTTTGGGACGAGGGGCCAGAGATCCAGGAGCAGATCGATTCCCTGCTTCAAGAGGCTGGCTTTGGTTTCCTGTTCGCAGTGACTGTGGTCTTCATCTTCATGCTGACCATCCGACCCACGGTGATCCGGGGGTTGTTGACCACCCTTCGACCCACCATCGTCATAGGGCTCTCCATTCCTCTCAGCGTGCTCACTGGCGTGCTCCTCATGGGCTGGCAGGATATGTCTCTCAACTTCATGACCCTTGGGGGCCTGGCCATCTCCGTGGGACGGGTGATGGACGATGCCATCGTCGTACTGGAGAACGTCTACCGTCACATACAGTCGGGACGGGAGCGGTGGCGGGCGGCGCTGGACGCGACCGCTGAGGTGGGTCCGGCCATCTTCGCCTCGACCCTGACGACTATCGTCGTTTTCATACCCCTTGCATTCATCCAAGGCCTCGTAGGGGCCTTCTTCCTGCCCTTCGCCCTGACGATTAGCTTTGCACTGGTGGCGTCTCTGGTAGTAGCCCTGACCGCCGTTCCGGTTCTGGGAGCGTACCTTCTGCGCCCAGGCGACCTCCCCGAAGGGGCAGGAGACGACGACGACATCGCCTTCGTCCACGAGACCTGGATGCAAAGGGCCTACACTCCCGTGCTACGGTGGGTGCTGGGGCATAAGGCTGTTACTCTGGCAGGAGCGGCGCTCGTAACCGGGCTCAGCCTGGTTTTGCTGCTGTTCATCCCCATCACGCTCTTTCCCTCTGGCGGGACCCGCAGCGTCCAGATAGAAGTGAGCCTTCCTCCGGGAGCTCGCGCCGGGCAGACGCTCTCCGAGGTGGTGGAGATAGAAGACCGGGTCAGGGGCCTAGCGGAGATATACACTGCTACGGTCGGCGCGACCGATCTCGCCTTTTGGGGCGGCCCAGGCGGATTCAACCAGGCCAGTATCCTGGTGGTGCTGCGCTCCAATGCGCCCGAAGACATCGCGAAGGTCTTGAGAGAGGACCTGGAGAAGCCGGGCCGCCTGGTAAGGGTCAACGAGGTGTCCGATGGACCGCCACAGGGTGGAGTCGATATCAGCATAACAGGACCGAACTACGCTGACATCAGGTCCGTGGCCCAGGAGCTATCGACCTCCCTTTCCTCTGTGGAGGGAGTCGTCAACCTGGAGAGCGACGTTGCCCAGACACGGGACGAGGTCGCCATACGGGTCGACTCTGCCGCCGCCGCTAACATCGGACTCACCGCGCGTCAGGTGGGGTTCCAGCTAAGCGGATTCCTAGTGGGGAGGGCAGTGACAGCCATCGACATCGATGGTCAGGCTACCGATGTGGTCCTATCAGGCCAGAGGGATGCTTTGGGAAGCATAGACCAGATCAAAGAGCTGCTGATCAAGGGACCGGGAGGCGTAGCGCCACTACACCAGCTAGCCCGGGTGGAGATTCAAGAAGGGCCGGTGACTATCACCCGCACCGATGGGCAGCGGTCCGCCAGGATCACTGGAGACACCATCGGTGCGGATACCCAAGCCGTGGGAGCAGAGATCGATGCGAAGATCGCGGCCCTATCTCCGCCAGCGGGAGTAAGCGTGACCAGCGGCGGGATATTCGCAGACATCGAAGAGGGGTTCCGGTCCATCTTCGTCTCGATGGCTGTGGGTATCATCTTGATGTACCTCGTCATGGTGGCAAGCCTGGGATCCCTTCGGAACCCCCTCATCATCGTCTCCAGCCTACCCCTAGCGCTGATCGGAGTGCTGTTGTCTCTGGCCATCACAGGCCGGGCCTTGGGGCTGCCAGCCATGATGGGCATCCTGCTCCTCATCGGCATCGTGGTAACCAACGCCATCGTGCTCATCGCCTTCGTTGAGCAGTTGCGGGCTAGGGGCATGCCTGTCCGAGAGGCGCTCATCACCGGCGCTCGCGTGCGCCTGCGCCCCATCCTGATGACTGCCTTGACTACCAGCTTTGCGCTGCTGCCCCTAGCGGCCTTCTCCGGTGGTTCGGGGGGCATCATCAGCTCCGAGTTGGCCACGGTAGTAATTGGCGGGTTGATCACCTCCACCGCCTTGACGCTGATCGTAGTGCCCATTGTCTACTACCTCGTCAATGTCAGTATCCCCGGCCTGTTCCACAGGGGCGGTTCAGTTGAGCAGCCGCAATAGCTGGTGGGGCTACCCTAGTCTAGTGTCTCGTAAATAGCTTTACAGCGTGAGAGCTTGGTGAGGATCGCTTGAGCGGAGGCATGCCATACAAACGGCTTGGGATCCGCGTTGGACGCCGCCAGGTATTCCTTAATCGCGGCGATCAACTCCGGGACGCTCTCGAAACTCCCCCGCCGTACTCTTTTCTCCGTCAACTCCCTGAACCACCGCTCCACCAGGTTCAACCAAGACGAGCTCGTCGGCGTGAAGTGCAGGGTGAACCGCGGGTGCTTCTCCAGCCACGCCTTCACCTTGGACTGGTTGTGGGTCCCATAGTTGTCCACAATCAGATGGAGCGGCGTCTCCTTGGAAAACTCCCGGTCCAGTCGCCGCAGGAAGCGCAGGAACTCCTGGTGCCGGTGCTTAGCCATGCACTCCCCGATCACCCGCCCGTCCAAGACATTGAGGGCCGCAAATAGGGTCGTGGTCCCATGCCGCTTGTAGTCGTGGGTCATGGTTCCGCAGCGCCCTTTCTTCATAGGCAGGCCGGGCTGGGTACGCTGAAGGGCCTGGATTTGGCTCTTCTCATCCACGCACAGGACCACGGCTTTGTCGGGAGGATTGAGGTACAGCCCCACTACGTCGGTGAGTTTCTCGGTGAACCGCCAGTCCTTGGAGAGCTTGAATCGCTTCGTCCGGTGGGGCTGTAACCCGTGAGCGGACCAGATGCGCTGCACGGTGGCCTTGCTAAGGCCCTGGGCCTTGGCCATGGTGCGGATGCTCCAGTGGGTTGCTCCGGGGGGTTTGGTCTGGGTAGTGGCCTGCACCACCTCGTTCACCCGGTCGGCTCCGTAGGTCACCCCCGCCGGCCCCGGCCGGGTGCGATCTCGGTGAGGGCACTAGGGCCGCCCTGGAGGAAACGCTGGCGCCAGAGCATGACGGTGGGACGACTGACGCCCACCTCTCGGGCAATCCGGCTATTGGGCACACCGTCGGCGGCGAGGAGGGCGATCCTGGCCCGGAAGGCGACGCTTTGGGGAGTGTTCTGGGCACGGACCCAGGCTTCCAGCGTTCGGCGTTGCTCGGGAGATATCGTGAGGAGATCAGCTGATTTTGGCATGAAGCAAGCATACCCCAATATCCACTATATATCAAGGCATTTGCGAGACATTAGACTAGGGCCTACTAGGCGGGCTGCCTCTATGGTGAGATCAAGGGGTGCTATATGGGCAAACAGCTCGAATCCTCAAGTGCGCATCCCTTACGGGCTCGGTCGGCGGTGACCCAAGCAGTTTCCCACACCATCGAATGCCCAGCATCAGCCAAGAACGCTACTCATCGTCACTGGCTGACATGGATCAAGAGACCCTAAATGATAAATGTGATGATTATCGACGACCTGGAAACCCAGCCCCGGCCCGTCTACGGGATACGAGCCCTGGAGACTTTTGGCGACAGGTTGATAGCCCACGAGTTGGCGCACCAGTGGTTTGGGAACCTGCTTACTCCCGCGTCGTGGCAGGACTTGTGGCTGAACGAGGGGTTCGCCACCTACGCCGAGTGGCTGTGGTTAGACCACAAGTGCGGCTGCTGCTGTTTCGAGCAGTTCTGGGAGACGGTCTGGCGTCCTGTCTATGGGCCGCCGGCGAATCCCGACCCCGGCTCCCTTTTCAGCGGCGGCATCCATGAGAGAGGCGCAATGGCCCTTCACGCACTGCGCGGCGAAATCGGCGACGAGGCGTTTTTCAAGATGCTGCGTGAGTATGTGTCCCGCCATGCCGGAGGCAACGTGACAACCGAGGATCTTGTCGCTGTGGCTGAGGAGATTGCAGGCAGGGATCTGGACGGCCTTTTCGATTCCTGGCTCTTCGGTGAGACAACTCCACCTCCGCCGGGAATGAACAGCGGTCTGGGAAGTCAGACAGCGCCTTCCCCGGGTCGGGCTATTGGGAAGGGGTGTCCACGCGAACATCGGTGACAGCCCCGTGGCCCCACTATATCTTCACCACGCCAATCGTCAGCTACGGGATGCCTGATGGAGGGAGACGGTAAGAGGCGGAGGCATGATTGCAAGGGGCGGAGGGCAGGGCACCGGCGGAACCTTTCTTGAGTCGCTCTGCCCTAGCCCACTACAATAGCTGGAGAGGGCCTTGGGGGGCCTGAAAGCGCCCCCACAACCACATCTCGAAGATGGTTCTGTCTACCGTCAAAATAGGCCCACTTGGTAAGGATCGAACCGATCCTTCGGGCCTACTTAGGGTCGCAAGCCACATCTGGAAGACTTCCCCACCTACCATCCGTGTCGGCCTACTACCCGGTCACGACGCATCAGCGTCCCTGCGTCCCGACGCGTCACACTACAGGAATTGAGAGACCTTGGTGCGTCGATAGGTTGCCGAGCCACATTTCGAAGATGGTGGTATCTACCGTATGCGTTGGTGGGCCTGACTTGACGGTAGGCAGTACCGTGTTTGAGATGTGGATGGGCCTATGAGCCCGCTCAGGACACATTCCATAGCATTCGTATGATACGACGAGCCTCGCTTTAGAGCTGCTGTCGACTTTCAATGCAGAATCGTCTGCGTGGGAACCGGCCGTCCAGTTTCTGCGCCCACCACCAAAGCCCTGATCGACCCACCAGGTGTAGTCCCCCGCAGGAGAGGTGCGTCCTCTCCGAAGACTGAGTTGACGACTACCGCTTAGGGATCCATCGCAGCCACGCCTGATTGGGCCGCAACACACTTCAAAGGGAATGCCATACGTAAATACTCCACTAGCACCTGACGTTAACGGATGTTCTGTCCTATTCCACAACGGCGACAGGGAGGCGACCGATCGGTGGCGTCACCTAGAACAACCCTTCGGTTGCAGGTTGTGCAACAATTAGCTCCTCGCCCTGGTTGCTCCCCGAGGTTGTACGTTCACGCCTCCTTTGCTCACATTGCCGGTGGTCGGCGAGCCACCAACGGGATAGTCCGGCGTGTCTACGCTGAGCTCCATCATCCTGGCCTCAAGATGAATCAGGCCCGTATGGCTAAAGGGCAATCCTCGTGGCTACTTCGTTCTGTGGGAGTCGGCACCTTGGGTGATCTCGGAGGGCTCTAAGTCCTGACGCGAGGTCCTCTGCACTGGACAGACCAGCACCAAATAGCTGATCGACTATCCAAAGGACGCCGCGGCAGGCTACCGATAGAGTAGTCGCAAATGTTCTGAGCACTTCGTCACTAGTGAGTAGAATCCACTGTCTACTCGCGGCTAACGCCAGAGCAAACGAGTCCGAAAGGGAAAGGCGCGGAAGCTTCCGCTTATAGACCATGGCACTGCTAACCTCGTCCCCATCAAGCCCCTCGGATCTTCAGTCCGAGGGCGAGAAGGGACTCCCCAACACAGAGACCATCTCTGCGGCTCGACAATTCATTTCTGTAGAGCAGGTCTGGAACGGCGAGTTGGTATGGGAGGCGGAAGCAACTCTCAAGGAGTCCAACACGTTCCAGATCTACAAGCACGGAGGTGTCAGCGGCCACGACATTCACTCGTTCAACCCCCGTCCCCACAGAGCATCCAGGTCCGACACCGGCATTTCCAGGAGCTCGGAGGCTTTCGACTCTGAGATAGCCCCCTCGGCCAGCGCGCGAAAACACAGCCGCTCGAAGCGCCCGGAGCGGTCGCCTAGCACGTCAAGAGGCTCCCTGTACGGTGGGCTCCACCAACCGTCGTCTGCAAACATGTCAAAGAGTCTTCCCATTAGGGTCTGACTGATTATCCCTAAATCCTTGCATCGATAGGTGATCGCCTGAACGCTCATGCCGAACGCCATTTTCAGCAATAGAAGCTCTTTCCAATCTACATCCGAGCGATGCTTGCCGATTCTCAACCAAAGCACCTCTTCAGGCATTAGGAAGGCCCCGGCGAAGCGGTGGGCCGCTTTCTCCTCGTCCAAACCCGGAGAGACGTCAAGGAGCATGTGCCCTATTTCATGAGCAATTGTAAACCGCTGGCGGTCGCGGGTGTCGCCTTGGTTAACGACTATCACGTGGGCATCGGGCATGTTACCCATTCGTACTTGGGTGGTGAGACCATCTACATCCAACAGATGGCAGAAGAGGACCTTCACGCCTCTGTCTTCCATCAACTCGGCCATGTCGTGGATCGGATTGAGTCCCAGTCCCCAGTCATTGCGTAGGCTTCTGGCCGCCCGGTCCACTTCCAAGAGATCGTTGATGACGGGATAGGGAGCTGACGCGGGTTTGTCCCAGTGCATAGTAGGGAGGTTAAGGAGCTCCTCAATGGCTAGGTAGCGTTCGAGCTTATGGAGGACCATTGCCTTAATGCGGTCCTTTTCTCGTGTGCCCGCCACTTCCTTTGTACGAAAATCTACGGACCCCAGGCTGATGCCCGGATCCCCGGCGAGGTAGTTAACAGAAACCTGCAGAGCATCGGCAAGCGCCATCAAGATACCCGAGCTCGGCATGCTCTCATCGCGCTCGTACTTGCCAATCGCCTGAGCCGAAACGCGATTGTCAATGCGACCACTCAACCCACGAAGGGACAGCCCTGAAGCCGAGCGAGCCAGCTTGAGTCGAGTGCCTATCATTTTCGTCCCTCCTCACTATTGACTAGTTTACATTATAGGCTTTATAATCCCAATTGTAAACCACTAACTAGTTACTGGTGGCCGTCCTTGACCAGGATAGCCCACCAGGGTCTGGGTTGGACAGTCGCACATTGGCGGATGCCACAGCAACGCCATCTAGCTGGGAATTTGATCGATAGGAAATCACTAAGGAGATTGGGAATGAAGGCTAAAGTAAGGTTCTTTCCGATTGGAAACGCAGATACCTGTGTCATTGACTCAGGTGGCGGCAAGTTCGTGTTCGACTTTGCATCTCCGACACCCCAGGGCAGGGACGATCGCCGGATGGACTTGGCGAAGACACTTCGTTCTGAGCTGAAGGAAGAGAAGCGTGATAGCTTCGATGTGGTCTCGTTCAGCCATCTTGATGCCGATCACTTCGCAGGCGCTTCGGAGTTCTTCTATCTTAAGCACGCGAAAAAGTACCAGGGACCAGACCGGTTCCACATTAACGAGATGTGGGTACCGGCAGCTGCTGTCCTTGAAAGCAAGTGGGACCAGTCTCAAGAGGGACGCATAGTTCAGGCTGAGGCACGCCACAGACTGAGAGAGGGGAAGGGGATACGGGTGATCTCCCGGCCTGAGGTTCTTGAGCAATGGTTGAGGAAGCAAGGAACAGACCCTCGTGACCGACGCCACCTGATAGTGGGTGCGGGTAACCTCATGCCAGGGTTCAGCCTCAACAATACTGGGATCGAGTTCTTCGTTCACGCTCCCTTCGCCGACCAGCGCGGCGAAAGTGAAGTGGACCGAAACGGAGAGTCTTCGGTCTTTCACGTTACGCTCAAGGACGGTCCAGCCGAAGTCAGGCTCCTGCTGACCGGCGACACCCCCTACGACGTATTGGGTCGGATCGTAGAGACTAGTGAGAGGGCTGGCAATCAGCATAGGCTGGCTTGGGACATAATCAAGGTGCCTCATCACTCCAGTTACAATTCTCTCGGCCCCGACAAGGGGGAGCAGGTGACCACGCCAGTGCCGAGTCTCCAGCGACTGTATGAGAAGTATGGGCAAAAGGCAGGGACGATTATCTCTCCCAGTAAGGCCATCCCCAGTTCGGACGAGACTCAGCCGCCCCACAAACAGACCGCAGAGTATTACCGGCGTGCTGCGAAAAAGCTTGGGGGGGACTTCGTCGTCACGATGGAACACCCTACCAAGCAGAATCCTAAGCCTGTAGAACTGAGTGTCAGCGGCACGGGCCAGGGGGCTGCCCTCAGGAAAGTTGCTCAATCAGGGATCGCGGCCGTAACCACTCGCCCGCCGAGGGCAGGGGATCACGCCTCCTGATGAGTCGCCATGACTTCCACATTGCTGGTGTGCCGGTCGAACCGGGAGAACTGATGAACCCGAGAGCCATAACTGTCGCCAGATTCGCTGAGACGACTACGAATCCGAATGTCCGGCTGCTGAATTGTTATGGCTCTCGGGATGATGGGACAGAAGCGGTCGCTCTGACCATATCGGCGACGGTGCCACAACGGCCCTTCCACGACATCCGCCGGACAGAAAGCATCCTGATTGGCTTCCTACCGTTGAGTCGCTGAGGAAGGATTTTCCTCACGTACCCCATACAAACCTAACGTCCGCTGGTAAACCCAGGAGCTTATGTCTCTACTACGAACCCTGGGAGGACGTCAAGAGCACTCTGACCGCACCCAAGTTGATTGCGCGAATCATGTGGTGGTTGGAGGGGACGGCTGCCGGCACCCTACATGGAGAGGACCAGCCTCTGGAACCCCTGCTATTCGATCCTAGGCATGACCTCATTATTCCCAACGGTCTCCTATCCGATGGTGGCGCCAACGACGCCGAATCCCTAGTTTGCTACAAGGCGGGTTGGAGTCTGAGATTAGTCAGGTCTTCGGTTCCGACGGAGAGCGATGGTGAGAAGCCTCAAGTTGGAAGCTGCTTGGCTCTAGTCGTCACCTGTCAACCCCAACAACACGGTGTGATTCAAGTCACTCCCCGGACATTAAGGGACCTCCACAACCTTCTTCTTCCAGCCGGCTTGGATCTGATCCAAGCCTTGCGAGAGCAGCTCAACTCATGGATCGGCCAGCAAAGTGGATTGCACAGCCTCGAGGGCTTCGGTTTGGTTCTGCTGGCACGGCTGCCCAAGACTAGGGTTGCGGGTGGAGAAGTGGAGTCTGAGGAGCTACGGGCGTTTGCGTTTAATGGCTCCGTAGGTGCGATAGCGGAAGCGATCGCGAAACTCCCTAGTGATACTGACCGGGATGGACCGGATGAAGTGGGTGAAACGATTGAGCTCCTGCCACTAAACCCCAGGCCAGGATTCTCGAGAGCGCTGGCTGCCAAGGCCAACGGTGAATACCGCGAGGATTCCTCCCGTGTGATCGCCGTGGGAGCTGGAGCCCTCGGATCGCAGGTTGTCGTGAACTTGGCCCGCGGAGGTTTCGGTCAATGGACGTTAATCGATAAGGACATGTTGCAGCCGCACAACCTGGCTCGACACGCCCTTGGTGACTGGGCGCTCGGTGGCCCCAAGGCTCTAGGTTTAGCTCGTATGCTGAACTGCATGGTCGAGAACCCACCGATAGCGAAGGGGGTCGTGACGGACGTGCTCACGACCCAGGCCCCTAGCAACGAGGTGGTCGTGGATTGGAAGTCCGCTAACGTAATTCTGGACATGTCTGCCTCAATCGGCGTGGCTCGGTATCTCCGCCATAACATTAGGTCCCCCGCCCGCAGGATGTCATTGTTCCTCAATCCCTCCGGAACCGCACTGACGTTGCTTGTAGAGGACAGGGCGAGGAGCATCCCCCTTGACGTCCTAGAGATGCAACACTACAGAGCGTTAATCTGGGACCCAAGTCTAACCGGCCTTCTCGCATCTCCAGCAACCATGCGTTCCGGTGTAGGCTGCAGGGATGTGTCCACTCAGATACCCCAGAACTTGGTCGCCTTGTTCGCGGGCATCGGAAGTTGGGCAGTGAGGCGTGCTGTCGAGACGGACACGGCCCAGATTGTAACCTGGGTGGTGGATGAATCCACCTATTCGGTGAGTAACACGACGATTGGAATTCCGCATGTTCGCCGCAAAGAGAAGAACGGGTGGCGTATCTTCTGGGACGATGAGCTGGAGAAAAAGCTGAGGAAGTACCGAGACTCGAGGCTGCCCAATGAAACCGGCGGAGTCTTGATAGGCTCGTTTGACATAGTGCGTCGGATTATCTACGTTCTCGATGCGACTGAAGCACCCCCAGATAGTCAGGAGTCCCCCCACGGCTTCCTCCGTGGGTCGGATGGACTTCAAGCAGCAGTCGACAGGATTCAACAAGAGACCAATGGGATGCTCGGCTATATCGGGGAATGGCATTCGCACCCATCCGCAAACATCGAGCCAAGTACCCGAGACAAGAACGTGATTGAGTGGGTGAAAGAAGTTGTGGACCATGAAGGGCAAGCGGGGGTGGTCGGAATCGTGGGTAGTAGAAGGAGATTGAATCTCATCCCCTGCGGTATCGCATTGAATCAGTAACTCCGGTTGGATGGAACTAGATCATAGCTTCACTCTTGGACAGGCAGACTCCCTGAGCGTGATCAGGATAATTGGTTTCTTCTAGTGGCAACAAAGGATTGGCTCTGTCTGGGGGAGGATTCCGAGCCACTCTCTTCCACCTGGGTGCCGTCTGGAGACTCAATGAGCTCTCTTTGCTTCCGACGATCGACAGAATCTCAGCAGTCTCAGGGGGCTCAATCCTCTCAGGCCTGCTTGCCGTCCGTTGGTCTCGGCTTTCTTTCGAAAATGGAACGGCTACCAACTTTCGTGAGGAGATTGTAGAGCCCATATGGAAATTCTGTGGTCTTAGCGTTGATATATGGGCCGCGATTGGCAGTTTGTTCCCCGGTATCAATCTCTTGTCATGCTATTACCAAAGGCACCTCGTAGGAAAACGCACACTACAAGATATGCCAGATAGTCCTGAATTTGTTTTCAATGCGGCCCATTTGGAAACAGGCCGCAACTGGATATTCTCCAAATCCCTTATGAGAACCTATAAACTCGGTATTGTAGACCTACCCAAGACGAGGCTGTCACAGGTCATTGCCGCCTCGTCAGCATTTCCTCCCGTATTCCCCCCGGTCGTTCTCAGGTTGGACCCAAATGACTTCCGTAGGTCTGAATTCTCCGATCTATTCGATCGTGCAGACTTAAAGAAGAGAATCTCTCTTACCGATGGTGGCGTCTACGACAACCTTGGCGTACACTCCATTCGGGATTTTGGCACTTTGCTGATCTCCGATGCGAGTAATCCTTTGGACTCCGCGGTAAGCTGGTCTCCGCTGAAAGGCTTGATGCACCGTTCCAAGCGTCCGATTGATATCGCCGTTGAGCAGACTAGGACTCTCAGACGCCACATCATCGTAAATCAGCTCGTGAATCGAGAGAAGCATGGTGCGTTGTGGGGCATCGGAACCCCTATTGAGAGGTATCCTCTACAGAGCCAGTTCGCTGTCGGAACCGAGTGGCATTCCCGGCTTGAGACAACGAGAACTCGTTTTAACGCATTCAGCGACCAGGAGAGGGCTAGGCTAGTCAACTGGGGATACTTGCAATGTGACTTGTCGATCAGATCGTATTATCTGACCCAGGCAGCCCCTCCAGAAACACTGCCCTTTCCAAGATTTGATTTCACATCCCCTCCACCACTGGGCAGTAGCTGATTGAGAAAACCGCCCAGGGACTGGTGTCAAGGGCGGTGGGAAGCTGGGCCGCTGGGGTGTCGTTGTTCAGGATAAATGTCCGTTTAAGTGGCCGGCAGAAATGTCACTCGGTTATGCTGCCATGGTATCAGATGAAGACGTCGTAGGACCCGCCCAGGGTCGCCGCGTGGGAGGACCCTCGGCGTCCAGGTATTTCCTGACGGTGGCCCTGTGGATTCCCAACTCCCGCTCGATCGCTCGAAGCGACATCCTCTTGCGCCTGGCTTTCTGAATCGCCTTCCATCTCTCCCTCTCAAGGAACGTCGGCTTGCGCGGGGAGGCGGCTTTGGGCTTGCCGGCGGCGGCCGCGCTGCCGGTGATGGCCCCTGGATCCCTCTCGTTCTCGACCCTTGAGTCCAGTTGTTCGAGAGCCGCGGTCCAGCGTTCGCCCAGGCCGTGGGCGCCGGAGGGTGGGGCAGGAACAGGTGCGGAACGCCCGTGGCCGTTTCGGAGGAATACCGGACTGGGCGGCGCCTCCTGGGCAGGGATGATGCGCCCTTCATGCCGCACCGACAGCCGACCGTCCAGTCCTGCCAGGACCTCCACCGCCGCCCCGGCATAGCTGGGGCGTTCCGCACCTGGCAGCAACTGGAGGGTGTGCAGCTGGAACCTCACCGTGTTGTCCCTGGCCACTTTCCTGCGGTGCTTGAAGCACAGGACCTGTTCCAGGCACAGCTCCGGATCCAGGGGCCGGAATGCAGGCTCAGGGTGTTGCGGGGGAACCCGGAAGCGCCGGTTGAACCGTGGCAGGAACTGCTCCAGCACCCTGTTGGCTTCCCCGAGGCCGCTCGCCCCGGCCAGCCGGAGTTCAGTTACCAGCCGGTCTTGGAAGGTGCCCCCCGTGCGCTCCACGCGCCCCTTGGCCTGGGGCGACAGGGCAAAGATCATCTGAATCCCCAGCTCGTCCATGGCCCGGCTGAACTGGGTTGGCATCCCGGGGAGGCCGGAGCCGGGCGTGTGCCTGAAGACCCCGTGCCGGTCGGTGTAGAGTGCGACTGGTATACCGACATGCTGCACCAGGCCCTGGATCAGCAGGAAGTAGCTGTGGGCGTCCTCCTGCTCGCAGAAGAGGGCGTCGACCACCGTACCGGTGGCATCGTCCACCGCGATCAGCAGAGTGAACGGCGGCGCCTGGCCCCCCAGCCACGGGTGATGACTGCCGTCCATCTGGATCAGCATGCCTTCCCGGGGCATGCGCTGACGGCGTACCCGGTGCTTGGGCGGACGCCTGCGCCGCGGACTGCTCAGTCCGGCGTTGACCAGGATGCGCCGCAGGGTGGTCCTGCCGATGTCGATGCCGTCGCGCTCGCTCAGCAACTCGCTGAGATGGGTGTGGTTGGCCCCTGCGTATCTGGTACGAGCCAAGTGAACCACGGCAGTTGCAACGGTCTCGGGTGTTGCGTTGGGTGGCCTGCGGCCACGATGACCGTGAGCGACGGCGGCAACGCCCTTCTCTCGATAAGCCGCCAGGATGCGCCTGGTGTGGCGAGTGGTGACACCCATGAGCGTCGCTGCCTGGTCCAGGGTCATGTGCTCAGTGAGCAAACTGTTCAGAACCTGGAGTCTTGCCTGTTCTTTTTGAGTCAATGTCACATTCTCCATAAGGGGAGTGTGACATTTATGCTGGCCAGTTAGAGCGGGCCTTTTCGCTGAACGTCAACAGCTGGGGCGGAGTAAAACTGATCCACTGGCGTGAAGACTGGCAGGCAAGGCTGACGAAACTGTCAATACCGGAGACGGCCAAGCTTCCGTGGCCAGTGAGTTGGCTTATCCCTCCCTCTGCCGCCTGCAAGCAGATTTCGCCCATGTCCAGTAGGGACGAACTCTTGGGCGCTCCGGAGCTTTACCAGACCGTCTCCGATGATGGGGGTAAACCTTTGATTCTGTCTCCTCGTACCGCCATTACTCGGAGATAGCCTGTAGATACAGCGCAGGCTTTCTACTGCGCCCCGAACCGCTACCGACCCTCTTCTCTAGGCACGTGAGGGTGTAGTGCCCTCCAATGATCAACTCGTCTAACCCAAGCTCACCTTCCTCCACGACGCCGTTCCAGAGCACCCGTTCCGCGTCCCTCAGCGTCCACTTGCGGTTGAGTTGACTCGCTGCTTCTAAAGTGCCCTGTATGACTACTTCCCTCGCTGGGACTTCATCGGAACGCTCCATCAGTGTCCGTGGAAGTTCACTCTCCAACTCCTGCGCCCGTTCCAAAGAGACCGCCCTGTGTGACGGGAGCGCCGTGGTGGGGGTCGCCCACGTGTAGTGGAACCCGGTTTCCTCATCCTTCAGGAGCTTCATCAACTTGGCATAGGCTCCAATCGTCGAGGGCGCATACTCGGCCGTGTCTGCCTCAAGTTGCTGGGACACTTCCATCTTGTCAAAGAGGCCGTCCAGCCTCTCGAATGCCTTGGCTAAGACTGATTCTCTCCTCTCGTCCAGCCCACCGGCGCCCTGAAGGGTGACGACGACAGAACCCTCGGAGATTTTCACCACCTCCAACCGGCTGGCGTTTCTGTTTCTCCTGCTTTCGGTGATTTCCTCGGCGGCGCACCTAGCGAGTTCTTGGATGTATCTCATCAGATTGTTGAAAGTCGTGATACCCACCGCGTGACCGCTGCTCGTTCCCGGCGGTTCTACGGAGATTCGGAGAACGAAATTGTTTCTCTCCGCCGCGTCTGTGACAACCCCGTGGTCCACCTCAGAATCGAGAATCATGTACCCCGAGTCCGGGAGATACCCGTCGGGTATAGCTCCTGCGCCAACATCCCTGACTACTAAGGGCCTTCTGGTGCCTAGGAGGTCGGCCACGTACCACCCGTGTGTGGCGGACACCGTCAACAGCTCTCGGAGGTCGCAGGCACCATGCCTGAACAGCCGGAGCGTTTCGGGACGGCATCCCACTACTAGGTATCTATCCCCTCCCTCGACGGCCTCCAAGTAGGAGGCCACGTAGGTGCCCCCGATGGGGTCGCTGGCCTCGAAGACAGAGATACCATCGCAGTAGTCCAGCGTTCTGGTGTAGCGTATCTCGTCGAATCTCATAGTCTGACTCCTGAACACAGGGCCAGGATGTTGCAGTCTTTCAACGGCCACCACGTGAAATGGATATTTGATGTTTGCTTGATCGGGCCTGACTCCGGAGTGAGGTTCACTTCGCAAACCTGTGTGCAGGACATCCCTTGTCTCTTGGCCTTTTGGAGAGCCGCCCTGGAAGAAATGAACAAGGAGACGCCCTTAGCTTGGCACTCAATATCCTCCCACCCTTCCCTCTTGTCAGGGCGCTCCATCCAATGGGAGTCAAAGTCGCTATCACTTGGAGGGAATGTCTGGATGAGGCGATAGAGCCTCCTTGCCTGGGGCTTCGTCTCATCCGGCGGACAGCCCTCGGGCAGGTCTTCGCTGTATGCCAAGGTCGCTCCAAGTCGAATCTAGAGTAGGGGGCAGTTGACAATTGAGGAACTCATCATCAGTTGATCTTATACTATACCAGTCTTGGGAGGTAATAACCAAGGCGGCGCCCACCGGCCCAGGGCAATTGCATTTTGACGGCACCGTACCCGGAGCGGCCGAGACCTCGGGATTCGTGGCCACATTGGCGATGTTGTGAGTTCTCCGTCTTCCAATCAACACAAGAAAGTACGGTTCTCATGGGCGGTCCATTTGGATGCGACCGGAGTCTAATAGGTGCGGCTCACATCGCTACTCTGCACCCTCGGCGGCCTCTGGAAGCATCACTTCTATGCCGCCCGGAACAGAATAGGCCAGCCGCATGATGTGCCAGACCTCCCCGCCGGTCGGAATCGCCCCCTCACGCCATGCCGTCACGCGTTCGTTCGGGACGCCTAGGCGCTCCGCGAACTCCTCCCACGTCAGCCCTGCGAGCTCTATGAGCCTCTCCAGCCGCTCCGGATAGTCCTTCGGGAAGAGCTCCGGGTAAGATTCCTCTGTCCTCTCACGTGAGTCCATAGTTCTACCTCCTCCTTCTGTGGCCCTGTATCAGGCCCTGATTCAGAAGCTTGCCAAGCCCCGATGCTCGTGGGCGGTCGATTCGGATATAACAGCGAAAGGTCGGGCGGGTCGATAAGTGGTTTCGCCACGGCAGCCCTGGTACCGATTCCAATCCTCCCAGGTGGGCCTAAGTGGATGGTAGGTGGAATGATCTTCGAGATGTGGCTGGGCAGCCTGTGAGCCCTACCGAGTCTCACACCCAGGGTTATGAAGGAGGGGCATGGGCGGATGTAACATTCGCAGTTCACAAAAGACACAACATACTCCGGTACTCGTGGGCAGTGGAAATGAAACTAGCACGTAGTCAGACGATACCATTCGTGCGGGACACTATTGTCCTTGGGGAGGACCCGGTCGTCTCCCCTCCTCAGCATCACGACACTCAATCTGACCCTTTGGCAGGGCTGACGTCGACGACGCTGACCGCTATCTTCCGCGCGTCCTCCGCCGATAGCGTAGCAAGAAGTTGCTCTCGCAGCTCGTCAGGACCATCCGGTATACCACCGTTCGGCGTCTTCTTGGTGAGAAGGGAACCGAACCAGAAAACCAGATAGATGCCGAATCCATCCGTGTCAGGATCGCTGCAGTAGTACCTAATCAGCTGATCGTGCATAGCGCTCCAGAGGTCTGAGTGAGTATTCTTCTTTATCTCTATCGGAACATGAAAGGCCGCATTGTAGTCCACCCGGATGTCGCTGCGCCGGTCGCCCTTATATTGACCCTCTGGCTGGGCGTTAACATCTTCTGGAAGCATTTGACGTAGGTCGGAAAGCAACGCGTCGCGACAGTGCTCTTCGTGCTTTGGCTTCGGTGATTGTCTATGTGAACCACCGTGCCGCTGCATCAGGTAGGCACCTACTTTTGCAGCCTCCGCTGCCATACCACGCTCGCCTACGAGACTGGCAGGTCAGCGTTGATGCGGTGGGAAGCAAACCGGCTTCCGGTACCGGCATAGCTGACCAGACATGTACTCAAACGACGCAAGGAGAATGCGACAATGGCCGACTATTCATTTGATCTACGCGGCAGACAATCAAACTTCGAAGGCATTGGGTGCAAGGACGGCGAAGCTTACAAGAGCCAGGAGTTCACCCTGACACAAGGAATTGTGGTTGCGGAAATTGTGCATCATGGCAGTGGCGACTTCAAGTTGAAGTTCGTCCCTACCGAAGGACTTAGTGAAGGCCAAGCTACCGGCGCCTCACTAGGTGGCAGCTTCGCTGCTGGTGCGGCCATAGGCAGCATTTTCCCAGGAGCAGGAACAATTGTAGGAGGCCTTTTGAGTGTAGGCGCTGGATTGCTCGCGGGCAACGCAATCAGGGGAGTGGTTGGTCCTACAACATGGTCCCCGGTCGAACATAAGGGGAGGTAGACACTTTCAGCATTGTAAGGGTACAAAAGGACGAAGAGGGCTGTCTGCCACCCGGCAAATACCGCCTTGAGGTAGAGTCCGAATCCGCGTGGGCTTGCCGTTTCATCCAGCCTGACTTAGACCAGTCATTCGGTTCTCTGATCGACGAGGAAGACGACGACCATAAGGATGACATTCCCGGAGGACTATATCGCATGGGTCCTCTCACATCCGGCACCAGGCCCTTACTGGCAAACATTCGGCACAGGGGCGGTGGAAGGTTCCACGCCGCTGCTTACAGTGTTGACGGAACACACGAATGTGTTCTGTATGAACAGGAAGAAGGCCAATTCCACGTTGAAAACGTCCAGACCGAGATTAGGCCGGGCAAAGAATATATGGTCGTAGTCTCAGCTGATGGAAAGTGGTCGCTAACGTTCACCGAAGGGTACTAGCCACAACAGAACGCACTACTTACACTCGCCGCCGAACTGTGCAAGAGACTAAACGTCATCGAACCATCTGCATGGGAGCGCAGTTCGCCGCTGAGGGGGCAACCACCTCTGACGCTACGCCTGCATCAAGGCTGCCCGCCCACATGGACGAGCGGTTGGGCTGAAACGCAAAAAATCGCATACATGGACGAGCAGAGGCAGCCATCGTGTTGAAACGAATGGCTGCCCCTGTAGTATCCCGGTCTAGCGTCCCGCGCCGACCAACTCCGTCTCCCGCTCCTGCTCCAGGTCGAGCGCCCAATCGAACAGGGACGCGGTTGAGGCTTGCGGTCCCGGCCCTCCAGCTTCACCAGTTCCTCGGCCGTGAACTCCGCCCGCGAGAACAGCGTCCGCTGCGGCTCCGGGACCTCGTCGCGGTATCCGCACTCAGATCGCAGCCCGGACCACCCCAAGACCATACTCAAGGTCACAGCCTCCATCACGGCACCCCACAACGTCAACGACACGCAGCCCCAACTGCGGAACCCCACTTACCAGGACAGGTGTCCAGCTGATGAGGGCGCGCTGCTTGTTTCCGACGCGGAGCAGCGACGGACTAAACTCCACGGGCAGGTTCACCAAACTGGCCATGCCGCTCGCCTACCACGGGTACTCCGGGCAACCTTGTCCCCCGGCAGGGCATCAAGGAAAGTGTTCCAGTGATCAATGCCGGCGGTGCTGCTCGACGATTACTGTTTCGCTGTAGTCGGACTCGGATAGCTCGTCTCTCTGCTGAACGATGTCCGTCATTGAGGTCAGCACACTTCGCTTTCTTGGAGGAAAGGTCTTCTCTGGAAGACCCTCACGAGAGGCCACTGCAAAGAAGCGCTCTCGGTGATGAGGAAAGCCGAGATGGTGTGGGGAGGGAAGCGACTGTCTTACGGCCTGTGCAGGCGTAGCGTTGCAAAGCAGGTTAGCCAGCTAGTGCTACGAAGCAGCGCGCGAGCTCGTCAACCTTGCCGAGTACGGCGTCGAGATTCCGGTCAAGAGGGAGAGGGGGACGGGCGTTCCCTCCGTGTACATCGACGTCACATCCCATCGTGGTGATCAAGGACATGTAGGCATCGACTTCGGCTCGGTGATTCGGCAGACAGCGGTTAAGCTTTTGCCGGCTTGGGAAGATGAGGTGCGCTCCGCCGCTGATAGAGAATAGCGCAACCTCTCCGCTCTTATCGCGCCTGTTCACCTTCAGCGAAAAGCCTTCCTTTCCAACGGTGTCCGCTTTAAGCTTACCTATCGCGACCCGCTTGGTAGTAGCCTCGAGCTTATCGCTGAGCCATTCGCACAGCGCAGCTACTAGTCTAGTGTCTCGTATATAGCATTACAATGCTGATATGAGGAGGTCCTCCCCGCGAACCCCGGTCTCACCCTCACCTCAATCCTCTCCCATAGGGAGAGGAGGCAGACCGGGGGGCCACGTCGAGCGCTGACGTATTGTAAACCCATTTGGCAGACACACGACTAGCGGGTGTTCCCACATCTGCTTGGACACGTTGCCCCGCTCCCCTGAAGACGAGTGCCCACTCAATCCTTCTTCAATCAGCTTACGGAGATGCCGTACATTTATCCCTGTCTGTGGCGGGAGGCATCTCGGCTCTTCAAGGAAATCGGCGACCTCCTCAAGGCTCAGGTCACCTCCGCCTTTCCTTTTGCCCCAGATCGTCTTCACCTCTTGGTTATGGAACTTCTCCCGATAGTCCTCGGCCTGGCCCAGGTTCGCCCCAAGCTCCACCTCGATCATCGCCAACTCAGAACCGTCACGCGTCACCTTGAAGTCGGGACGACGGCTGCCGACGTTCGTGGGCGGGTAGACGACGGCATCCGCGGGCAGGCACAACTTCTTCAGGATCCACTCACGGAACCAGTCCTGCTGCATCAATGAGAAGAGCGCGAGGTTGACCCGGTTCTCAGGCTTGCTGGTGTCTTCGTTCACGAACATGTCGGTATTGCCCATATCAGACCTCCTAGGTGACTTATCATAGAAGACGGCTCCAGAAGTACCGAGTACGCAAGCATCTTTCGCACCGTAAGCTGTTGAGGACTATAGCCTTGCCTGCTCGTTCTACGAAAACGTCACATTCTCCATAATATGACTTCTTGCTGGCCAGTGAGGACGCCTATGCTGGCCAGCAACACCCCGATGGCCCGAGACGGCGCCGCTCTTTACAACGGGACTCGTTTCTCTGCCTTCTGCGCATGGATTGTTCAGCTTATTGAGCTAGGAAAAACATCAATCGCCGAGCTGTCTCACCTTGTCGAAATCCTGCTGTGCCTTGTCTGTCAGGCCTAGCCTGGAATATGGCCTCTGCCGGCGTAGGGGCCTTCTTGTTCTGGGTCCAACCTGATACTCTTGCCGAAGTCTTCGATCGCCTGCTCATGATTCGAAAGTTGAAGATGGACCCTGCCCCTGAAGAAGTAGACTTCGGCCATACTGAACCTGAGGGGGTCGTTACATTCGTAGAGATGATCCTGTCCGAACTCCCCCCACCAGTAACGGGCCTCCTCCAAGCCCAGAGTGATCGCCCTGTCAAAATCCGACTCCGCACACTGGTAGTGCCCCAGCTCCAGATGCGCCCTGCCCCTTTCGTCGTAAGCAACGGGCTCTTCTACACCGAGCCTGATTGCTTCATCCAAGTCACGCACGCCCTCGTGATAACTGTTCAGCCCTATGTGCGCCCGTCCTCTGCACAGATACACGTCGGCCTCAGCCCGCCCCAGTCTGAAGGCCTTGTCAACCTCCCTTAGCGCCTGCGCGTACTCCCCCTGGTCAACGAGTTCTCCAATCATGCAGGATTCCATCTCACCCACCTTTGCTCACCACAGTATTGTCGACCCGACCTTGAGGTAGGCTCACAGCCAAGAGTACGGAGGGTGCCTATCTGCTATCTCAGTCTGACGCAGACCGGCTTGGGCTTGTTCGGCTTTGCGATTGTCGTCTGGAGGGAACGGACATAGGTGCCCACGGCGGTGTTCGACGAGCTTCCCAATCCAGTGGCTCGCATACTCTTGGGGCCCAAGCCTGCGTCGCCCCAATCCGGCCCCACTTCCTCATCTCATATGAGAACCTGCCAGTAAGAGTGTGAGTCCACATTGGCCCACTGGGGAGGGAACTCGAAACCGGATGTCTGCCAGTTGCTGCCAGCCAAAAGCAATGGTCTAGCTCAACTTGCTTCAAGCCCAACCGCCCAAGTATACCTGATTTTTTGGTGTTGATTGGATAACCGATATCTTGGCCCAGGAGGTGACGAGGGGGATGCGGGAGGCCGCCTCTCGCGGCTTCTGGATCGGCAGCAGGACGCCCTACGGCTACAGCAGGGTCATGGTGTACGACGGGCCGAAGAAGCGGCCCACACTGGAACCCGACCCCGACGCCTCCCGCGTGGTCAAGCGCATCTTCGACATGGCCGAGGCCGGAACGGGGATGCTGCACATCGCCAGGACCCTCAACGACGAGGGCATCGCCAGCCCCGCAGGAAAGCTCTGGTCCAAGAACGGCATCCACTTCATCCTCAGGAA
>CBDDDW010000016.1:0-82274 GCA_965226805.1 Dehalococcoidia bacterium | reverse complement strand
GGTCGTCCACGGCAACGATGTCCTTGGGTTTCACCATCACGCTGGCGAGGGGAGACTCCACCTCGAACAGGCGGTTGAAGGTGAAGATCACATCCTCGGCCTTGAACTCCTTACCGTGATGGAACTTCACACCCTTGCGCAGCTTGAAGGTCCACTGGGTGCCATCATCATTGGCCGACCAGGACTCCGCCAGCATGGGCTGCAGGGTCAGGTCGGGGTTCCGCATCACTAGGGTGTCGTACATGTGTGGGATCGCGGCGATGTCCGGCATTCCCCACGATGAGAGGAACGTCGAAGGTGGTGTGGTCGGATAGCATACCGACCCGCAGGGTGGTGCCGGCCCCATCGTCGTCTCCTCCGCAGGCCGCCGCTATCAGCACCAGAGCCATGATACAACCCAGCAGCGCTATGAGCTTGGCCAAACCGTTACGTCTTAACATAATCCTCCTCCTATTCCTTTACTTCAGATTCTCTAATTCCTAGAGCCTTTGAGCGCTTGGCTCCCGATGGAGCACGGAAACGTACACAAATCTTGGTAAATTGAAGAATACCAGGGGAGCCAGGGAGGGAAGGGACGGCACCGGACACCATCCCCTAAGACTGTTACGAAATACAGCTATAATGAGGATACTTTGAGGTGGACTTTTGGTCGTTTATTAGTCTCAGATGCGAAATGCATAATAGCAGGTGATCTGTCTTACCAGATATTACCTTTTACCATCTTGATCATAAGGCTGTCAACCTTTCGACATGCGGCAGAACCGGAGTCTGGCGTCGCCGATGGGAAGATAATCGTAGCCATGCCTATAGGCCACAGTGGCTGTAGCGAGCACTATTTAGGCCAACCGTTACGATTTAGCCACGTTCGGGCATGAGTATGTACAGCTCAGCTAGGGCACGCAAAAATTGGAGGCATTGTTCGGTTGAGTCAAGTCCTTTCCAGCAATCCGGAAAAGTCG
Source organism: Dehalococcoidia bacterium (assembly GCA_965226805.1). Classification (GTDB taxonomy): domain Bacteria; phylum Chloroflexota; class Dehalococcoidia; order Lucifugimonadales; family JAGWBF01; genus CBDDDW01. Next base: position 81,315 of record CBDDDW010000016.1, on the reverse strand, counting down.
TTGGCAAATTCCTCCAATTACGGGTAGACACTCCCCTGAGAGGAACATATAATATACGCACAAAATTCAGGAGGTGCTCGATGCAAGCGTACTGCGTAAAGTGCAGGTCCAAGAGAGAAATGCAGGACTCCAAGTCCATTACAATGAAGAACGGCCGGCCGGCAACCCAGGGGACGTGTCCCACCTGTAAGACCAAGATGTTCAGGATAGGCAAGGCCTAGTCACTCCCATCTAGCTTAAAACGGTAGCCTGCAATGAAGGCAATCCATCACGGCTCTTAGTCCAGCAGCTTGAAAGCGTCACGTATGGCGAGGGCCGCATGGGCCGTTAGCATCCATTGTTTCGGGGGATGAAAAGTCCGGGGCGCTCGACGCCCCGGACTTTTTGTTGATCCGGGTCCCGAAACCGGTCACGACCAAGCCTCGGATCTGTCGGCTGGCTCGGCCGGCCGCATGGACCGACACGCCGGGAGGAGGTTCGCATGAAGGAATTGACTAGTTGACGGCCCCGGGCCCGTAGGTGCGGCCATACCGGACGCCAGGAAGAGGAGGGGGAGGAGGATGGGTGTTACGGTGGGAGACCTGAATGAGGTGCCAACGTCTCCGGAGATGTCGTTGACGAATGCTCCTGTTCACGGTCTCCGGCATCAAAGTGTTGAGATAGCGTGCGTTTTTCTCGAGGATGAGGGTGGTAAAGAGGAAGCTCGAGCTACATCCGACGGTTCACCTGCAACAGGGAGAGGAGTGGGATAATGGTACAAAAGGTAAAGAGAGACGCGGACTATATCTTTCACGAGCTGACCCGGAGCATTTGCCCGAAATGTCTGGAGACCGTCGACGCGCAGATCCTTCTGCGAGGTGGTCGAGTCATCATGCGAAAAAGATGTCCGCAGCACGGATGGTTCGAGTCGCTTCTCAGCTCGGACGCGACGATGTATCTCAACTCCCTGCCCTACAATAAGGCCCGGCACCTTTCCTCTGAGTTACAGCACCGATGTGGTGGAAGGTTGTCCTCGGGACTGCGGGCTCTGCCCGGAGCACCAACAACACACCTGTTTAGCTCTCGTAGAGCTCAACAGCCATTGCAACCTGGACTGCCCGATATGCTTCGCGGACGCCCAAAAGGGGTTCAGCCTGACCATGGACCAGGTGGAGCGGATGCTCGACCGGTTCGTGGAGCTGGAGGGTGATCCGGAAGTGGTGCAGTTTAGCGGCGGGGAACCGACGATTCACCCAGAGATCCTCCCTATGCTACGCATGGCCGGGGACAAGGGGGTGAAGGTGGTCATGCTGAACACCAATGGGATTCGCATCGCACGGGACGACCGATTCCTTGCCGGCCTGGAGGAGATTAAGCCCACCATCTATCTTCAGTTCGACGGCTTTTCGACGCAGACTCACGAAGCTATTCGTGGCAAAGACCTTACCTCCGTCAAGCTCAGGGCCCTGGACCGCCTGGCCCAGGCCGATCTGGACGTGGTGCTAGTGCCGGCGATCGAGAAGGGCGTCAACCATGACGAGATCGGCGCCATCGTAAAGTTCGGAGTCGAGCATCCGGCGGTGCGCGGCGTCGCGTTTCAGCCGGTCACTCATTCGGGGCGGTTCACCGCTTTCGACCCGCTGGACCGGGAGACCCTGGCGGACGTTATTCACGGGATCGCCGAGCAGACGGATGGAATGTTCCTGGAGAGTGACTTCGTGCCGGTCCCGTGCTGTCACCCGACCTGTCGCTCAGCCACCTATGCCTACGTGGAGGACGGCAAGGTAACCCCGCTTCCCAGGGTCGTGGAGGTCGATAAATACCTGGACTATATAACTAACCGGGCGTTACCAGATATCCGACCTGAGATCCTCGAGGCCCTTGAGGGACTCTGGTCCGCATCTTCGGTGCCCGGCACCGAGGCCGCGGCCCTTCGATTCGACTGCGCCACCTGCGACCTTTCATTCCCCAGCGAAACCGCCTACCTGAAAAAGCATGTGTTCATGATCGTGGTACAGAGCTTCGCCGACCCCTACACAATGGACCTCAAAGCTCTCATGAAGTGCTGCATCGGAGAGCTGATTCCCGACGGCAGGATGATACCCTTCTGCGCATACAACAGTGTCGGCTACAGAGAAAAAGTGCGCTCCGCACTAGTTTCCGGCAAGATGAAATAGGCAGAGAAGCGCACAGCCTCTAGCCAGCCGATGCAGGGCCAGCCGGTGTCCCCTGGACTAGCCCATGTTGACCAGCCTGAGTAGCATGGAGTACCTTATTTGCGGCTGCACCTTTGCGTCATGCTTGGATCTGCTTCCCCCGGGATAGCCTTAGCTCGAGCAACGTGGACATGAGAAGGTTCTGGATTCTTCCATTCTTAGTCTCGCTCCTAGTCTTCTTAGGCTCGCCGCTCTCCGATGTGAGGCAGGTTTTAGGGCACCCCAACACGGAGGTGCTTCCTATCGTCGACGACCAGGCAGGAGATGTTAACGAGGACGGCTTCATAGACTTCGCAGACCTGGGCATAGTAGTGCGCAACTTTGGGTCTCCACCCTTCGACCCTCCCCTCGCCGACGTAAACGCGGACAACGCCGTAGACATCCTCGACCTGGCTTTCGTAGCCCGGAACCTTGGCAGGCTCGCGCCACGCCCCTTGCGCCCCATGCAGGTTTCACGCGTCTTTCCAGGTCTGAGTTTCACTGCCCTAACTAGCCTTGTGCAGCCGGACGACGGCCGCGGCCAGCTATTCGTCACTGAGCAGGCGGGGCGAATCCGAATCTTTCCCAACGATCCCGGCGCCACCGAGGCAGCCACCTTCCTGGACATCAGGCCGGCTGTCGGTACGCAAGGCTTCGAGGAGGGCCTGCTGGGCCTGGCCTTCGATCCGGATTATCGCGCCAGCGGCCACTTCTATGTGTACTACTCAGCCGCGAATCCCAGGCGATCGGTGATCTCCCGTTTCTCGCTCAGCGAGAACCCCAATGTGGCGGACCCGAACAGCGAGTTCATTATATTGGAGGTAGCCCAGCCCTTTAGTAACCATAACGGAGGCCAGGTGGCATTTGGACCTGACGGGTATCTCTACATAGGCCTGGGCGACGGTGGAAGCGGGGGCGACCCACAGGGCAACGGGCAAAACAGGAGCACGCTGCTCGGCTCAATACTGCGAATCGACGTGACCGGTACGTCGGATGGACGAAACTACCTTATCCCCCCAGACAATCCCTTCGTCGACATCCCTGACGCCAGAGACGAGATATGGGCGTACGGTCTCCGCAACCCCTGGCGATTCTCCTTTGACCCAATGAGCGGCACCTTGTGGCTCGGCGACGTAGGCCAGAACAACTGGGAGGAACTTGACATAATACATAGGGGCCTGAACTACGGCTGGAATATTATGGAGGGGAACCATTGCTACCGTCCGGGAGCAGACTGCAACCCCACTGGCCTAGAGCTGCCTATCATTGAGTACCCAAACCCGGGGGAGGGTTGCTCGATAACCGGGGGCTATGTTTTCCTGGCCCGGGGAATGCCATCGCTGGTAGGTGCTTATGTATACGGGGACTACTGTTCGGGCAATATCTGGGGCCTCAGGTACGATGGGGAGTCCGTTACCGAGCACATGCTGCTGGTGGACGCGAGACTGTTCATTACGTCCTTCGGAGTAGACCAGGCGAAAAATCTCTACGTGCTTTCCGCCCAGGACGGCATCTACCGGCTCCTCCTGGCAGAATAGCGTTTATGGTCCCTTTCATCCACCCGTTCCTAGGTATCGCGATGCCTTGGATAGGATAATTTACATTTACCTTTTTACCATTTTATGGCTCTGGCAAAGGACTGACACCTGATAACGCTATAGGCATTGGGCTCTTCACAAGTCGAAGTCCATTTCGTACATCTCATAATCGACGCGGGCCAAGCCTAGGCTCTTGTAGGTCGTCTGAGCGACTGCGGTCGCATCATGAACGTAGAGTCTGAGCCCACAAATGTCTGGACGAGAGCGGGCTGCAGCATACACCCAGTTGTGCATCGCGCTGTATACCTTCTTGCGGCGCCATTCGGGCTCCACGTAAACGCTCTGGATCCACCAAAATGTGCCATCGCGCCAGTCGCTCCACTCATAAGTGACCAGCAGCGCGCCCACCACTTGGCCATTAGCCTCGGCTACTAAATAGTGTAGGGTGTCAGCGCAATTGGACACTATTGAGGCCTAGAAAACCGAAGAGGTTGGGGGTGGTAGAGGCTCCTTCAGAGGGGTAGATTAACCCTAAGTGAAAGGAGTCATTGATGACCCAGGTAGAGGATCAGGCCAGCCAAGCTGAGGAGCGAAGCCAGGAGACACGAAGCTTCGTGCGTCAGGTCCGTGCAGCGACCCGCCGTAAGTATACCCCTGAAGAGAAGATCCGCATCGTCTTGGAGGGGTTCAGACGGGAGACTACCGTTAATGACCTGTGCCGACGGGAAGGAATCAAACCCCACTCCTACTACGCCTGGACGAAGGGGTTCATGGAAGCTGGGAAGGAGAGGTTGACTCGGGACAGTGTGCGTGATGCGACCCGGCAAGAGATAGAGCAGCTCAAGCGGGAGAACAGAGAACTGAAGCAGCTGGTGGGTGAGTTGTCCCTGGAGTTGCACCGCTTCAAAAAAACAGCTCTGCCGCCCCTACACGACAACGGCACCGTCGCATGAGCGTAGTGGAACAATCGAAGGTCGTGGCTGAGGTGGAGCGACATGGTAGAGGGAAGAACAGGCGACTCAGGGAGCTTGGCATTTCCAGGAGCACGTATTATTGGTGGAGGTGGAGGCACCGGCAGGGTAGTTGGGAGGGTACGGAAGGAACTGAGAGGCCCTGGAATCGCCTGCGTCCAGAAGAGGAGGCAGTAGTGCTGGCGGCAGCCCGTGGGATGCCGACCTGGCGAAGCCGGCAGTTGGCGGCTTCGCTCACCGACCACAGAGGCCTATCGGTCTCCGCCTCCACAGTCTATCGTATTCTGAGACGGGAGGGTCTGGTGAAACGGATCGAATACCAGTTGGCAGCGAGCAAAGAGTACCAGCACAAGACCACAGGGCCCCACCAGCTGTGGGCCACCGATGCCTCCTACTTCCGTGTAGTGGGATGGGGCTACTACTACCTCGTGACGGTGATGGACGACTACTCCCGGTTCATCTTGGCCTGGAAGGTGCAACGGGACATGACGGCCGACTCCCTCATAGAGGTGGTCCAGGAAGCTGTTGACTCTACTGGTATGACTGATGTACCTCTGGAGGATCGGACCAAGCTCCTCTCAGATAATGGCTCAGGTTATGTATCGCGGGCCTTCCGCGAGTACATGCGGGTGGTGGGCATTCGCCACGTCCTGGCAGCACCCTATCACCCTCAGACCAACGGGAAGCTGGAGAGATATCACCGAACCCTGAAAGACGACATTAACCAGGTGCCATACGAGGTGGTGGAAGACTTGGAGGCGGCCATCCGGGACTTCGTCGAGTTCTACAACTACCGAAGATATCATCAGGCGCTCAGGGTTGTAACTCCGGCTGACGTGCTGGAAGGCCGTCTGGAGGCAATTCTAGCCCAGAGGAAGGAGGTACAGCGAGAGACTTTTGACCGGCGGAGGCGGTACAATCAGGAGGTCAGAGAAACCCTCAAACCAGGAGCTTCTTCACCCCAATCTCTCGGACCCAGAACTGTCCAAAACCGCTGACACCCAACACTAAATAGAAGCCCTTTTCTGGCGCTCCAAATACCGCTTCGGTTCCCCTCTGTAACCGGGTGAGGTCCAGTGACTTGTTCTCTGTCTCCCTGGCCATGGCCGAATTCAGCCGGACCAGGACCTGGACGTCTTCAAGCCTGGCCTCCCTGACGATGATATCGGGCTGAGGAGACATCTCCAGTTATCCTCCGTTTGTGAGGCGGTCGCGGGAGAGCTTGACATAAAGAGGGGGCACGGCTCGGACGCGTTAGGCCCTAATGCATCACCAAGCCGCCGTCCACGTTAAACGCCTGGCCGGTGATGTTCCGGCCACCCGGGCCGGCAAGGAAGAGAGCCATCTCCGCGATATCTTCGGGCTCATTGACGCGGCCGATGGGTACGCTCGTCCTCAGTTGCTCTTCTAGCTCCGCAAGAGTTGCACCCAGTTCTTCGGCACGGATAGCCAGGACACCCTCGTACATACCAGTGCGCGTGGCGCCCGGGCAGATGGCGTTGACGTTGATGCTGTAGCGCCCAAGCTGGTGGGCGGCGATCTGAGTCATCGCTATCACTGCTCCCTTGCTGGCGGCGTAGGCCGCGTTGGGATCACCTGAATATCCCTTCCCGGTGATAGAGGAGATATTTACGATCCTTCCCCCGTCGCCTTGCTTGATCATCTGACCCGCAGCCCTCTGCATGCCGAAAAAGGGCCCCTTGGCGTTGACTCTCAAGTACAGGTCCCACTCCTCCTCGGTCGTGTCCATAAAAGCGATGTTGCGCTCCACTCCGGCGTTATTCACAAGGATGTCGATCCGCCCAAAAGCGTTCAATGTCTCGCCGAACGTCCGTCCGATGTCGTCTAGGTTGCCGACATCGGCCTCGAGGGCCACGCACCTCCGGCCCAACTCCCTCACCGCGATACCGGTCTCCTCTACGCCAGGGCCATTTATGTCGGTGATCGCGAGGTCCGCACCTTCTTCAGCGAACCGCACGGCTATGGCCCTGCCCATGCCACGGGCAGCGCCGGTTATCAGAGCAACCTTATTCTCAAGCAACATGTCCTACTCCTTTGGATCCAGAAATGGGCTCGGCCCGGTAGCCAAGCTCTCTCGAGGGAAAGGGAGCCCACGAGCCTCCTCGCGAGGGCATCTCGGACTCGTGACCCGGCACCGGCATATTATACCAGCGACAATCATATGCTCGCGGCCTTCTTGACGTTTCTCTTCCTCGGGTTATATAGTGCCTACCACTACGGTCATTCTCCTCGTTCAGGTCCTCCAGAGAGGGGCTCAGTCTTCCGCTCACGAGGGAGAGCCCGCTGGAAACTGATGGCTGTATGCTGCCTTTCGCCCTCTGGATCAGTTGCCGGAAGTGAATGGTCTTGTCAGGTGCGGCTATCCTGGCCAATGGGAGTGGGTAACGGCGATGGAGGATGGCATAAGCCATGATGAGAGTTGCCGCCACGGTGGTGAGTGGGCTTGTGGGCGTATTGGGAGTGTTGCTGGCCCTCCCAATCGCTCTACTGCTAGGCGCAAATGGCCACTCGGAACAAGAGCTGAGCGAGTTGAGGGGGAGGATCATCTTGTTCGGTGTGGGCGGCGCAGGGATTGTGACAGCCTTTGGAGCCATTTTAACCCTGGTCTCGCACTTTTCGACGTGGCGCATGTGGAGGGCCGGCAAGGTAGCGGAAGTCCACAGTCGCAGAGGACCTGCCATCATGTTGGTGGGCAGCATCTTATGGTTGGTCGCGTTCCTCTTGGTCGATATGTTCGCGGGCAACACGGGGGCCGACTTCCCGCCGGTGGCCTATCTTCTGCCGGCTTTCATGGTCCTCACTAGCATTGCTAACCATACAACAGCGCACCGATGAGAGAGCCACGGGTGCCTTTCTTGTGCCTAACTTCAAGAGAGCAGAGACAACAGGTAGTAAGGGCCTAAATGAGGTTAAGGAGGTGGGTTCGACATGACTTCGACACTCGGCAGTGGAAATTTGATATTTGAGCCCGTAGAGGATTGGGAAAAGCTACCCGAAGGATGGGCCTTCGAAGACGTAGCCGGAGTCGCGGTGGACCCCAAGGATAACGTGTACCTGCTGACCAGGGGAAAGCATCCCGTCATAGTTTTCGACCGGGAAGGAAATTTCCTGCGCTCCTGGGGAGAAGGTTTCTTCTCTTCGAGGACGCATGGCATCCATATCAGCCCCGATGGGTTCGTCTACTGCATCGACGATGGGCTGCACACCATACAGAAGTTCACCCTCGAGGGTGAGCTGGTCATGACGTTGGGAACGCCGAACCAACCTTCGCCCAAATGGGGCGGGCAACCGTTTAACCGCCCGACTCACGTGGCCGTTTCCCCCGTGACAGGGGACATGTACGTCTCCGATGGCTACGGCAACTGCCGCATCCACAAATACTCGCCGGACGGAAGGCTCATCCTCTCCTGGGGCGAACCGGGCGTGGACCCCGGGCAGTTCCAACGTCCCCACAACGTCGTGATAGACAGCGACGGCAACGTCTACGTGGCGGACCGGGAGAATCACCGTATCCAGGTGTTCGACCCAAACGGAAAGTTTCTCACCATGTGGAACAATATCCACCGGCCCGACGGGATCTGTCTGGACTCGGAAGGGAACTTCTACATAGGGGAGCTCAACGGCCTGGCCGGCGTTGACGACTGTCCTGGTCTGGGCCACCGGGTGAGCATATATAACCTGCAGGGAGAGCTACTTACTCGATTCGGAGACCCGGAAGAGGGGGAAGGTCCTGGCCAGTTCATCGCTCCCCATGGTACGGCGGTGGACTCTCGGGGAGACCTGTACGTGGGGGACGTGGCCTACGGAATCAGGGGCCAGCACATGACCCCTCCCAAATACCCCAAATGCTTCAGGAAGTTTGCCCGAAAGAGGTGACCGCTTAAGTCTCAGCTGAAGCTTGCCGGTTCACACACTTCCCAAACGGTGACACCAAGTGTCTACATCTACGATATTGTATGGCAACGCTTCTGGAACCACCGTCTTCTATGGCAAAGGTCTGTAGGCATTATCGACCTACAGGACCGCCAGGGGGTTAATGGGCGAACCTGTGGCGTTTTGGAACCTTAGGGGCGCCATGACGAACATGAACTCCCAGCGGTTCAGCCGTGCGCATACCTGAGTCAGGTCCTGGAAGTTGGCTGCGTCTATCAGCCAGAGGCCCATCGTGGGGATTCCTATGGCGTGAAGAGGCAGCCCTATCTCGGGATATCCGGATGGGTCCACATCATGGGACGCGTCGGCTGCGGTGATGGAGACGCCGCGCTGGTGCATCCACGGGAGAGTAGCTGCGTGCAGTCCGGGTCGCTGCATGGATGTGGGAGACCCCAGCTCCATCCGGCGCTCGTACCAGCCCAGTCTAAGGAGAAGAGCATCCCCTTCCTCCACGCGGACCCCCTGCGCCGCCTCGGCCGCCTCCAGGTCCTCGGGAAAGACCGCCTCGCCCGGCTCCAGCCAGTCCTTGCCCTTAAGCCGCGCAATATCCAGCAGAACGCCCCGAGTCACGACACCTTCACGCGCATTGTCGATGTGGCCTGCGGTGGCCTTCTGAGTGGTATTCACCATGGACGCGGGCTTCCCGTTGTACATCTTCCCGTCCCAGAACATATGGCACAGGCTGTCGACGTGGGTAACGGTGAATCCGTGGCAGGACAGACCGATGAAGTCCGCCGAGGCGCCGGCGCCGCTGCTGGGAGCCGATTCCCCCGTGCGGATCATGTAGTGAAGGGGAGGGATCGAAGTCACATCCGGTGCGATCTCGGGAACAATGGGCCTTGAGCAGGTCACGCTAATCCCTTCCTTCACAAGGCCCGCCGCTTGAGCCCGCTTTTCCGGCGTGATCAGATTGAGAGTGCCCAGCTCGTCATCGGGACCCCACCTTCCCCAGTTGCTAAGGGACTTTACATAACCCAGCACTTCCTCGTGTGTAGGTACTTGTTTCGTTGCCACAGTAGCCTCCTGGATAGGACTTCAGAGGTATCGCACCGTACCCGGAGCGTTTAAGCCTTAGGTATCATATCGGATGTCCTCACACGGGACAAGGGTCGAGGACATCCCACAATGGTTCCGAGCAGGGCCGACACGGTATCTAAGAGCGGGAGGTCCAAATTGACACCCCTATGGGGGACTGCTACGATTGGAACAAGTATTATGAGAAGGTGAGCATGGTCGGGATCAGAGCCTCAGGGGTCTACATCCCCAAATACCGGCTAGGGAAGGACACGGCGGGCTGGGGTTCCTCCTCGGAGAAGGCGATCGCCAATTTCGACGAGGACAGCGTGACGATGGCAGTGGCCGCCGGCAAGGACTGCCTCAGGGACATCGACCGGGAGACCGTGGACGGACTTCTGTTCGCGACGACTACTCCACCATACGTCGAGAAACAATGCGCCTCCATAATCGCGACCGCCCTGGACTTGCGGCGGGATATCTTCACAGCGGACGTGGCAGGAGTGTTGAGGGCGGGCACCTCTGGGATAAAGATGGCTGCGGACTCAATCAGGGCGGGCTCCGCCGGACATGTCCTCGTGGTGGCGGCCGACACACGTCTGGCCGCCCCCAGAGGCGACATGGAGCGCAACCTGGGAGACGGGGCAGCCGCCGTCCTCCTAGCCCAAGATGGAGTGACGGCCACCCTGGAGGGGACCCACTCCATCAGCGAGACCATGCTGGACCTATGGCGTTCCCAGGGAGACACCTTTGTGCGGTCCTGGGAGGACCGGTTCATGATCGAGGAGGGATACGAGCGTATCCTGGTCGAGGCCGTGACTGGCTTCACCGCAAAGTACGAGCTCACGCCCAGAGATTTCGCCAGGGTGGCTCTTTACGCGCCAGACGCCAGGCGCCACTCCCAGATGGGCCGTCGCCTGGGGTTCTCCCAGGAACAGCTTCAGGACCCCCTATTTGGAAAGGTCGGCAACACCGGCGCCGCGTTCCCGCTCATGACACTCCTGGGGGCGCTGGAGGATTGCAGGGACGGAGAGCTGGTCCTCGCAGCCAGCTATGGCGACGGCAGCGACGTCCTCTCATTCCGCGTGAACGGCGAATCCGGGGGCCCGACGCCACGGAACGGGCTGAAACATCAGCTTGAGTCGAAGAAGGTACTCGACAGCTACGAAACCTATGCCCGGTGGAGAGACATATGGACCTCAGACGCGGCAGCCAGGCGCCCACCGCCTGCGGTGCCTTCCGTAACCGCCCTCTGGCGTGAAACGGACCAGAATATTCGCCTCCACGGGGCCAAGTGTAACAGCTGCGGCTACATCCAATATCCACCACAGAGGGTGTGTGCCGAATGCCAGGCGAGGGACGACTTTCAAGCGTTTCCTCTGTCCGACAAGAAGGGCACGATTTTCACCTACTCGATGGACTATCTCGCAGGGACCGTCGACTCCCCGCTGGTGAACACAGTGGTCAATTTCGATGGCGGTGGCCGGATACTCTGCATGATGACCGATCGCGAGCTGGACGAGTTACACGTTGACATGCCGGTGGAGATGAGCTTCCGCAAGCTGAGGGTCGTGAACGGGATACACAATTACTACTGGAAATCCATTCCGGTCAGATGAGTTCTTAACATAACACATCGAGGAGCATATCATGCAGGGTATAAGGGACAGAGTCGCGATAATAGGGATGGGCTGCACCAAGTTCGGAGAACGGTGGGAAGCGAGCGCCGCCGACCTCATGGTGGAGGCCGCGTACGAGGCATATGAGGACGCTGGGACCGACTCCAAGGACATACAGGCAGCCTGGCTCGGCACGGTGCAGACCTTCCGGACCGGCCAGCCCCTGGCTCAGGCCTTGAAACTGGACTATGTGCCCATAACCAGGGTGGAAAACGCCTGCGCCACTGCTACCGACGCCTTCAGGAACGCCAGCTACGCCGTGGCCGCCGGGATCTACGACATCGTACTCGCGCTGGGAGTGGAGAAGCTCAAGGACTCCGGTTTCTCGGGCCTAGCCCTGTCCGATGGGGTGGGCAGCGAGGTAACCCCGCCCAGCCCGCCCCCGTCCCAGTTCGCCATGGCAGCCACACGCTACTTCCACCATTACGGCATGTCCTACGAAGAGGGAAAGCGCACACTGGCGCAGATAGCCTCGAAGAACCACCACAACGGCACCTTGAACCCCAAGGCCCACTTCCAGCGGGAGGTGAGCGTGGAGCAGATCATGAACGCCCCCATGATCGCGTGGCCCCTGGGGCTATACGACTGCTGTGGGGTCAGCGACGGAGCGGCGGCCGCGATCATTACCACGCCGGAGATCGCCAAGAGCTTCAAGCGTGACTACGTACTGGTAAAGGGGTTGGGGCTGGCGGTGGGCTCCTTCGGCATCCTTCGAGACGATTGGGACTTCGTACATTTTCCGGAGAACGTGAGGGCCGCCCACGCCGCCTACGAGGAGGCTGGCATCACCAACGCCCGTGAGCAGATCGACCTGGCCAGCGTCCACGACTGTTTTACCATCACGGAGCTGATCATTGCTGAGGACCTGGGTTTCAGCCCCAGGGGAAGAGCCCGGGAAGACGTGGAGGCCGGCAGCTTCGCCCTGGAGGGCGACTTGCCCATAAACACCGACGGAGGCCTGAAGTGCTTCGGTCACCCGGTGGGCGCCAGCGGCATCCGGATGATCTACGAGATCTACAAGCAGATCCAGGGGAAGGCCGGAGACCGGCAGCTCAAAAAAGCGGACCTGGGGCTGACCCACAACTTGGGAGGCCGGCCGGGATCCTTCACGGCTTCGGTGGCCATCTTCGGAAGGGCTGATTAGCGGAGAGGCGACATACAGCCAGGTAACCGTTATGTAAAGTATATTCCCTGCCGTTCTTCACATAACATACATTGTGCGAACCAATTCCTCAGCGTTAAAGCCGCCGACATCCCTCCAATCAAGATCGCTCCAATGATTAACTCCGGTCCGGCGCGGTCAGCACACCCAACTCACTGAGGCGGCTCTCGATCTTCTGAAGAAGCTCATCCAGGTTCCAGCCGAGGGCGGCAGAGACCAGCACGCCCGGCTCTGCGGTGAGGGCGACCACGCCGGCCCGGTCCTCGCCGTTATCACGCGGGACGACCTGGTCCATCTTGTTTACCACCAGCAGCTTAGCTTTCTGGCGCAGTCGCAGGTCTGTCAGCGTACTTTCCACCACCTCAGCCTGCTCTGGGGCCTTGGGGTGGGTTATGTCTACTACGTGCAGCAGCAGGTCAGCCTCCTGGAGCTCCTCCAGGGTCGCCCTGAAGGATGCTATCACCGTGGTCGGTAGCTTGTGGATGAATCCGACTGTATCGGTGAGAAGCACCTGACCACCGCTGGGGAGCCAGATGCGCCGTGTCACCGAGTCCAGAGTGGAAAATGGCTGGTCCCGGACAACGACGCGGGCGTCGCTAAGTGCGTTGAACAAGGTGCTTTTGCCTGCGTTGGTGTATCCCACGAGGGACACCACGGGCAGCCTTGCCTGTTTACGGCGCTCCATGTATGAGACCCGGCGTCTGCGCACCAGCTCCAGCTCTTGCTCCAGCTTTTGGATCCTTCGGCGTATGAGGCGCCGGTCGGTCTCTAGCTGGGTCTCACCGGGGCCACGGGTCCCGATGCCGCCTCCAAGGCGCTCCAGGTGGGACCACTGGCCCGCCAGACGGGGCAATAGGTACTGGTGCTGGGCCAGCTCTACCTGGAGTTGGCCCTCGCGGGTGCGGGCGTGGCGGGCGAAGACGTCGAGGATAAGCGCGGTGCGGTCGATGATCTTGACGTCCAGCGCGTTCTCCAGGTTCCGCTGCTGTATTGGAGTGAGCTCGTCGTCGAAGATGGCCACGACGCAGTCGTCCTCGGCCATGATCCCCTTGATCTCTTCTAGCTTTCCCGTGCCAACATAGTAGTGGCTGGGCTTCTCAACACTCTGGCTGATGGTGGAGACCACCTCAGCTCCGGCGGCGCCCGCTAGAAGGGATAGCTCATCCAGGGACTCGTCCAGCTTCCAAAGACCACTTTGCCCCTTCACGCGCGCCCCGACTAGAAGGGCTCGCTCAGCAGGCGGTTCGGTGGCAATGGTCCTTCTGGCTATTGGAAGCTCTCCCTAGCCTTGGGCGGGCGGTATTTTCCAGGATGCCAGGCGCTCCACACCCTTGTCCACCTGGTCGTCCGGGGTGGTAAGGGAGAGGCGGATGTAGCCTTCACCGTATTGGCCGTAGGAGGAGCCGGGTGTCACCACGATTGTCAGGTCCTCCAGGAGGCTCTGGGCGAACCCGGCAGAGGTATAGCCTTCGGGAACCCGGGCCCAGATATAGAGACACGCCTTGGGCGGCGTCACACGTAGCCCCATCTTCGTCAGCACGTCAACGAGCTTGTCCCGGCGACGCTGATAGATGGCGTTGTTTTCGGCGATGGGCTTCTGGGAACCGGATAGGGCCTCGATAGCCATCTCCTGGATCGCCTGGGGTATCCCGGAGTCTAGGTTGGACTTAATCCTGAAGAGAGCTTTGATCATGTCGGCGTTCCCCACCGCCATGCCTATACGCCAGCCGGTCATGTTGAAACATTTGGATAGGGAGTGGAACTCAATTCCGACCTCTCTGGCTCCCTCCACTTCCAGGAAGGTGGGTGCTCTGTAACCATCGTAGACGACCTCGCTATAGGCGGCGTCGTGGAGCACGGCGATATCGTTCCTTCGAGCGAAGTCCACTACCTTGCGATAGTAGGCTTCGTCAGCTATACCGGCCGTGGGGTTGTTGGGGTAGTTCAACCACATCACTCTGGCGTCGCCGGCAACGACCTGGGGTATGGCCTCCAGGTCGGGAAGCCAGCCGTTCTCCTCCACAAGAGGCATCGGGTAGCTCTCCGCTCCAGCGAACATCGTCCCGACTCCGTAAACGGGGTAGGCTGGGTCCGGCACCAACGCGGTATCTCCAGGGTCCAGGAAGCACAAAGCCACGTGCCCGATGCCCTCTTTGGCACCGATGAGCGGCAGGACTTCGGTGTCTGGGTCGAGTGTCACGCCGAACCTGCTCGAGTACCAGCCTGCTATGGCCCTTCGCAGCTCTGGGAGCCCGTCGGTCTCAGGGTAGCGGTGGTTCGGTGGCTCGTAGGAAGCCTGGACCAGCCGCTCCACGATGTGGGAGGGCGTAGGTAAGTCCGGATCGCCAATACCGAAGGTGACCACATCTGCCCCAGCAGCCTTCTTTTCGGCAATGATCCGCGAGATCTCCACGAAGGGATATGGGGCGAGCCGGTCAAGGCGCTTGGAAAACTTCAAGTCTGTCGCTCCTCTCCTAGAACCGCCGCCCCAGTAAAGTATTTCATACCCTTTCGAACCTCTCTCTGGAAACGCCCAGGTTTCGCAGGATCCCCGATATCGTGCCGGCCTTGAGATCCTTACTGCCCCAATTGGGGATCGTGGTCCTCGCGTGAGTACCGAATGTTTATCCATATTTCGTGATCGCCCTTGGCGCTCCGGTCAAATTCACAGCCCAGTTGACGCAGTTTGCGCGTAAGTTGGCGATAGTTCAAGCTGCGACTAGTACCTCACCCTCAATTCGAGTGTCATTTGATCCCGAGGAAGCTTGCTCCACCTCCGGAGGGAGTGAATCTCCTCTGGCACGATAGGACTCGATGAACGCTGTAGCCACGCCTTGGAGGTTCTCCAGAGCCTCAGCAGCCGTGTCTCCCCAAGCCCGGCAGCCTGAAAGGGCAGGAACCTCAGCCCTGTACTTACCCTCCGCATCCTCGCTCGGCTCATACATTACAAGGGGTAATCTGTACAGCTTCACAATCTACCTCCCCCTAATCACCTAGGTTCCACTCCCCCTCGAACACCTCGACGGCATCCCCTTCCAGGTACACCTCTCCGTCGCCGTCCCAGCTGACGTTCAGGACACCGCCAGGGAGCGTTATGTCAACGTTGCCGTCACTGAGGCCCAGCAGCCGCGAAGCCACGGCAATGGCCGCGGCGCCGCTCCCGCAGGCCATCGTCTCGCCCGAGCCGCGCTCCCACACCCTGGCCTTCAGCCTCCCTGCTCCCTCCACGTTAACGATCTCGAAGTTGACGCGCCTGGGGAACATGGGGTTGTGCTCCACCTGCTGTCCCACCTTATGCAGGGGAAACTCATCAACAGGCTGCCGAATGAAGGCCACGGCGTGGGGATTGCCCATAGATACGAAGCTCAGCTCGAGAGGCGTGTTACCAATTTCCACCGGGTAATTTAGTACGGGTCCCCCAGCACTCTCAGATGGCCGCGACGGAAGCGCCACTGGAACCAGTTTGGGGTCCAGCGTGGGCCCTCCCATAGCGACTCTGGCACGCGCTATCTTGCCGTCACTCAAGAGCGGCTGGACGATCCGTATGCCGCTAAGGGTTTCCACGCGCAGGCCCGACCCATCGGGCTGGGCCATGCCACGCTCGATGGCATATTTGGCGAAACACCGGATGCCATTGCCGCACATCTCCCCCTCCGAGCCGTCGGCGTTGAACATGCTCATCTTGAGGTGAGCCACCTCCGAGTCGAGGATGAGGATTATCCCATCACCGCCCACTCCGAAATGGCGGTCGCTCATGGCCCGCGCCAGGACAGGCCAGTCCGTCTCCAGAGAACGGGCGTCGATAAAGATGTAGTCGTTGCCCGCCCCCTGCATCTTGGTGAATTTCATCGGGGTCTCTCCTCGGTGGCTGAAGCTATTCTACCATATCCCTCGGAGCGCACTAAGGTTCGCGCCACCATGCCCGCCGCGCTACTGTTCAGCCTGGGACCCGCCTTCAGCCATCTGATGCGTGGGTCTCCTGGGCGAAACCAGGCGTACTGGTGCCGGGCAAAGCGGTGTGTCTCGTATTTGACCCGCTGGGCCGCCTCTTCCAAGCTCAGCGCCTCCCGCAGGTAATCCACCATCTGCTTATAGCCCAGACCGGACATGGATGTCAGGCCCGGAGAATATCCCTTATTGAGCAGACCCCTCACCTCATCGACCAGGCCGCGATCCAACATCTGGTCAACACGTCGGTCTATCTTGTCGTATAGGGCCTTCCTGCCGGTCGTAATGCCCAGGATGAGGGATTCGTGTTCGGGCGGCAGTTTGAGTCGGACGGTAGAAGGGGTTAGGCCGGTGGCGTGGTAAATCTCAAGGGTACGGATGGTCCGCCGCACGTTCCGAGGGTCTATTCTTGCAGCGGACTCGGGGTCCAGGCGCCGCAGCTCTTCATGCAGCGCCTCGGCCCCTTCCAGCTTTGCCCGCTCCCCCAACTCCTGCCTGAGACTATCGTCGGGAGGAGCCTGTGGGACCTGCCAGCCTTCCAGCAGGGCCCAGATATACTGCCCGGCGCCTCCGGCTACGACGGGGAGCTTACCTCGGCCGTGAATCGATTGGATGGCATCACGAGCCAGCTCCAGGAAGGCCGCAAGGTTGAACTCCTGGTCGGGGTCCCTGATGTCCACCAGGTGGTGGCGTACCGCTGCTCGGTCCTCGGTGGAGGGCTTCGAGGTGCCGATGTCCATGTGACGATATATCTGGCGGCTGTCGGCGTTGATTATCTCGCCGCCGAGGGCCTTCGCGACATGGAGGGCGAGGGCGCTCTTGCCGACGGCGGTGGGGCCGACTATGAAGAGGACGAGTGTGTTAGATGCAGCCACTGCAAGTGGATCGGTCTGGCTGAAACACTACACCAGAGCTTCAAACGTGTACTTTCAGTTGCCAGGAGCTAGTGTCGCATTCAGAGAGGAAGGCGTAAAAACGCTGGTCTAAAACCTCTCGCCCTTCAATCGCACCTATTTCCTGCAGGACTTCTAACGAACGAAGAAATTTTGATGATCCCGAACTAGACTCGTCGCTTCCTAGCGCAAGCTGCCGAAGCTCAATCTCGGAGTACGCCAAATCCTTACCTCCCGCCAATTGGTGATAAATCTGGCGCATCAGGTGTTCTATTTGATCGTCTATTTCTAATTCGAACTGGAGCCTCGTCAATGGCATCAACTACCCCCGAAGGAAGCCTAGTCTCCTCTTGGTTATAGTATACCACTGCTCACCCTCGAACTCATTCATCGTGACCCGTCGGCGAGAAATCAGGAGATCTAGCGCGGTCTTTACCTCCTCCAATTTCGCCTGTCTCTCTGTCGCTCTGATGAGCATCTCCAGGATTTCATTTGCGGTGAACGCGTTGTCCGATTTATTTGCGAGCAAATGACCAATAGGAAACGCCAGATTAGTTCTCCCCTGCTCGAACTCCTCACGGCTGATGGGCATGGCTCTGGCTACGCTATCCTTTCGCCCCCGCGGTGGTTCGCACAATCTCCACAAATTGCTCCGCCTGGAGGCTGGCGCCCCCCACCAGGGCCCCGTGGATGCACCGTTCGCCGAGAAACTCGCCCACGTTGTCGGCGTTAACGCTACCACCGTAGAGCAGGGGCACCTCCGCGACCACGTCCTCTCCATAGAGGTCGACCAGGGCAGGGAGGATGACTTCGCCCATCATCTCAGAGGCTGTCTCGGGTGTCGCCGAGACGCCCGTCCCTATCGCCCAAATAGGCTCGTAAGCGATCACCAGCCCTTGTATGTTATGTAAAGAGCTTAGCCCGCCCCGCACTTGGTTCGCGACTACTTCCGACGCCCTAGCACCCTCCCGTTGCTCAAGCGTCTCGCCCACGCAAAGGATGGGGCGCAGTCCCGCTTCGAATGCAGCCTTCACCTTGAAGTTAATCAGCTCGTCGCCCTCTCCGAAGTGCTGACGGCGCTCCGAGTGGCCGAGGATCACGAACCGACACAAACCGGCCAGCATAGCGGGAGAGACCTCTCCGGTGAAGGCGCCCTTTTCCTGGTAATACATGTTCTGAGCTCCCAGACTTATGGAGCTCCCCGCTATTGCCCGGCCCACGGACTCCAGCGACACGAAGGGTGGACAAAGCACCTTTTGGACGCCCGAGACAGCATCGAGGGCCTTCACCATCGATATGGCCAGCTCAACGGCCTCGCCGATGGAGGTGTTCATTTTCCAGTTGCCTGCCACTATCGGGATGGGCATGGTCGAGCCTCCAGAGCAACCGCCCCGTGTCACCGTGAGCGAAGCGAAGAGTCTAAAATATTGTCTAGGCGCTTCGCATGCGGCTCAGAATGACTTTCTTGTTCCCAGCCTCGGTCCCGGAATAAGCCTGAGGACGTACCCTTAACATTGGTCCTCTCCGCTGGGGAGGAAGCTTGCGGCTGCCTTCGCTGCTAGTCTAGTGTCTCGTATATAGCATTACAATGCTGATATGAGGAGGTCCTCCCCGCGAACCCCGGTCTCACCCTCACCTCAATCCTCTCCCATAGGGAGAGGAGGCAGACCGGGGGGCCACGTCGAGCGCTGACGTATTGTAAACCCATTTGGCAGACACACGACTAGTGTCGATGAGGTTGCGTGGACAAGGAACCTGTACTGCGGTCACGGGCCGAATTTGGCGAGCTTGCCGGCATGGGCAAGGGCAAGCAGCATGATCTGGGTGGCAGGCAGCCTGCCCAGAGAGCCGGTCGCGCAGTTCCTCTCTGTAAAGGACTCAATACCTTCGCCCCGGGTCAACAAGGAATGGAGCAGGAATGGAACCGGATGCCAGCTATGAGCGCCCATAATGGCCGGGGTAGAGTGGTCCCCCGCCACCAGCAGCACGTCGGGGTTCAGCTCCCGCAGCCTGGGTATGTAGGTGTCCAGCTGGCGTAGCGCCTCCACCTTGGCGTCGAAATTGCCGTCCTCTCCGGCGGCATCGGCGGGCTTGTAGTGGATGTAGAAGAAGTCGTGCTCCTGGTAGTGCTGATACAGAGTGTCCAGCTCGTCGGAGAAGGTCTTCCCAGTGCGAATGACTTTCATCCCAACGAGCGTGGACAGCCCCCGATACATGGGATAGGCCGCGATGGCCGCTGGACTCAGCCCGTAGGTCTCACCCATCGCCGGTAGGTGGGGCAGAGTGGAGAATCCCCGCAAGAGCACCATGTTGGCCCTTTCTTCGCTGTTCAGAATCTCTCTGGCCCTGCGGACGAATTCCCGCACGATCCCGGCGGTCTTCTCTCCACCTGGGGAAAGAGCCTTGGCCTCCAGATCAGGCACCCCTGCACGTTGAGGGTCTGTTTCGGCGACCATTTCGCTGAGGCCATCGCCCCTCAAATGGAGGACGAAACGGTAGCCCTCCACGGGATACACACGCAGATCAACACCCGCCACCTCGATCTCATCAAGGTCCCTACAAAGCGGGATGGAGACCTCCGTGGGGATGCGCCCGGCCCTCCGGTCCTCGAGACTACCCTCTGCGTCAACAGTGCAGAAGTTACCCCTGGCCGAAACGTCCCCTTTCTTGAGCTCGACCCCTATGCCTAGGGCCTCCAGGACTCCCCTACCGATAAAGTACTTCAGCGGATCGTAACCGAATATCGCCAGGTGTCCGGGACCGCTCCCAGGAGCCACACCCGGAAGGACCGGGACGGTCAGCCCGCAGGCACTCTCTCTGGCCAATTCGTCCAGATTCGGCATAGGGGCCGTTTCCAGCTCCGACCGGCGAGTATCCGGGTGGGGCAGCCCTCCCAGACCATCCACAACCAGCATCACGATCTTACTTGGCGTGGTCTGATAAGAGTCCTTCAAAGTCTCCAGATCGATCATCTTGGCTCCAGCTTACTGCGAATCGTTAACCTGATCAGCCGGCGTCTGGTAAAGCCGCTATCCCAGGCAGCTCCTTTCCCTCGAGGAACCCAAGAGAGGCGCCGCCGCCCGTTGAAACGTGGGTCAGTTTGTCTGTTATGCCCAGCTCTTCCGCTACCTCGGCGGTTGAGCCTCCGCCCAGCAGCGTAATTGCATTCATGGCAGCCAGAGTGTATCCGATGTGTCGTGTTCCCTCCGCGAAGGGCGCGTACTCGAATACCCCCATTGGGCCGTTCCACATCACCGTCTTGGACCCGTGAAGCCCGGCCACGAACTCTTCAACACTAGCGGCTCCTATGTCCATGATATACCAGCCCTCCGGCACCTGGCCAACGGGCACCGTACACGCCTGTCCTGAGTCCGAACCGAACCGGTCGGATATTACCACGTCCGTGGGAATGTGGACCGAAATGCCCTTGTCATGAGCCTCGTTGAGCAGCCGGGAGGCAAATTCGAGTTTATCGTCCTCCACAAGAGAAGAACCGGTAGCATGTCCCTGGGCCTTCAGGAAGGTGGCTGCCATGCCCCCGCCGATGAAAAGCCGGTCGATCGTGTGCAAGAGATTCTCTAAGACCACGATTTTGTCGCTTACCTTAGCTCCGCCCAAAACAGCGGCCATGGGCCGTTCAGGAGAGTCCAGGACCCTGCCCAGTTGCTCTAGCTCACGCTGCAGTAGGCACCCCGCGGCAGAGGGCAGGTGTTTCGGCACCCCAACAGTGGAGGCGTGAGCGCGGTGAGCCACCGCGAAAGCGTCCATAACGAACAACTCTGCAGGGGATGCCAGGGCCCTGGCAAACTCTGGGTCATTCTCCTCCTCCCCTGGATGGAAACGGAGATTCTCCAACATCAGGATGTCGCCTCCGGACATCTCGGATACCGCTCTCTCTACTTCGCTACCGATGCAGTCACTCAGAACCTTTACCGGACGGGAGAGGAGGGCCGACAGCCGCCGCCCGACCGGGGCCATGCGTAGCGCCTCCACCACCTTGCCCATGGGTCTCCCAAGATGAGAGCAGAGAATTATCTTGCTGCCATGCTCGATGAGGTGCTGGATGGTCGGCAGGGTCACTCGGAGGCGGTGATCGTAGGAGGCCAGTGAATCGATCCCCCGTTCTACAGGGACGTTGAAATCCACTCTGACCAGCACCGGCTTGCCTCGGACGTCTACGTCTTCCAGGCTCCGTTTCTTCACTGCTGCCTCTCTCGCTCGATCACGGACCAGCACAGCTTGGTTAGCCGGTCCCGCCCATCGGACGGCATCTCGACGCCCTCCAGTGAAGCAATAGCCGTCTGGCAGTACTCCTGAGCCTTATTTCGGGCGAAATCGAGGGCAGAGCTCTCCTTCAGGATATTTACCACGTGCTGAACGTCTCTAGGCTCCAGTACGCGTTTGAAGTATATTGTCCCCAGCTCCCGCCTTGTGGAAGGCTCCCCGGTCGTAAGGGTATGTACGATGGGCAGCAGCTTCTTCTTGATCAGCACGTTACTTGACAAGCTCTCCTCTGAGACGCTCCCTTCGATTTCATCGATATCTTGCATGATCTGGTGAGCTATACCCAGGTTGACTCCGCACTCCTTGAAGGATTCGATAATACCGTTGTCCTCAGCGGCGACAAGGGCACCCAGACCCATCGCGCAGGAGGTCAATGCGCCGGCCTTGCCCGCCGCCATTTTCATGTACGATTCGATCCCCACGTCCACCTTCTCCTGAAACGCCAGGTCCATATATTGGCCTTCGCACATGCTCAGACAAGCCTGGTCCAGCAGTCGCATGGCGTCCAACACTCTAGCTCCTGAGAGCCCCCTTCCTTCGAGCCGCATTAGGGCCAGGCGCGCCAGAGCGTGCATCCCGTCGCCCGCATTAATGGCCTGGCCAGGTCCCCATATCCACCATACATTCGGGCGCCGACCGCGGTGGGGATTTCCCGAGTGGACATCTTCATGAATCAGGGTGAAATTATGGACCAGCTCCACAGCTGCCCCAGCGGGGAGAGCCGGAGCATAATCACCCAGAAGCGACTCACACGTGAGAAGGCATAGCAGGGCGTGGTGGCGATCAACAGAATCTCCGGAGATGGGCATACCCTGCTCATCCATCCATCCTAGCTGGTAAAGCAGCATATTATATAAGAGGCCTTCTTGACCTGCGAAAGTCTCCCTCAGCTCCTGTTCCAGAGATTGTTGGTACTCTATAGGAAAATCCATTCTGCCCCCGGCTCGATCCCCTCTCTTCTCATGGCAGCCTCTCCGGACGCTGTACGCCTTTTGAGGCGCTATGGCTTGGTGACCAGACGCTCAGCCGACCGCTCCTGATCCCTTTTCTCAACTCCGCCCCACTGGCCCCTTCGCCCTGTCAGGGGACATCGAGAGGAACTGGGCAGAAGGATTGGAGGCACTCAATCGCTATCGCCCCAGAGCGCACCACTTTCGGACTGGGACCGGTAAAGTCCAAGATTGTAGAGGCGCGCCCGCTGGTGGACGGCCCTCCGTCCAGGAGGAAGTCAACCTTATCTTTCAAGAGCCTCCTCACATCCTCAGCCGTGGTAGGGTCCGGCCCTCCGGTGGGGTTCGCGCTGGTACCCGTTATGGGTCCACCCAACTCCCGGATCAGCATGAGAGGCACCTCATGGTCGGGCATCCTTACGGCAACGGAGTCCTTGCCTCCTGTGACAGCAGAGGGCACATCTGTAGATTTCGTGAGTATTAACGTAAGCGGCCCCGGCCAGAAGCGCTCTACGAAAGTGCGGGCGAGGTCGGGAACATCTGAGGTTACCTTATCCAGGTCCCGGATACTTCCCAGAAGGAGAGGCATGCCCATCTCCTGTGGCCTCCCCTTGATGCTGAAAACGCGGGCCACCGCCTCCACGGAAAAGGCATCGGCTCCCAGTCCATAGATCGTATCCGTAGGAAAGGCGACAACTCCTTTCCCTCTCAGCACCGCGACTGCTTCCTGTATGGCTCGTTGAAGGGCACCGGACGTGACCATACGAGAATTTCGCTCCCCTTGAGACTCAGGCGACTACCGACTGAGTATAGCATAGCTACAAAACCAGGTCGAGATGCTGTACTCGTCCAGTAGATTAGTGACACTTGACCTCCTTCAGGGTGGGATGTGATATGGTGGAAGTGTATGGGGAAGACGGGACGCCGGGTGATATGCCCGCCGTTCCGTTTTCTTTGTCCGGTGGGTGATCCAAGAGCCAGCGCTGCCAGAACGCCCAGGGGGTTAGGTACCCCAGTGCCTGATGGGGACGCACAGTATTGTAGATACGTTCCCAGGCCAGCAGCTCCCGGTTGAGGGGAGCCACTTCCAGGGAGAAGTCGTTGACCTCATAGAACTCTTCTGTATGGGTGCGTTGGGCCCGCTCCACACAGCCGTTGAGCTTGGGGGATCGGGGTGGCAGCACAAAGAGCTTCAGTTCCCGGCGCTGGCATTCCATCTCAAAGGCCGCCTGGAACTCAGAGCCACCATCCACTTGGATGGCCCTTATAGGGAAGGGCATCCGCTCCAGGAGGCGCTCCAAGAAGCCCGCCGCCGTGGTAGCAGTGGCTCTGGTGTGGGCTTCCACCACATCCCAGCGGGAGACCACATCGCGGGCAGTGAAGTGCTTCAGGACCATCCCAGGCAGTGGGCGTATATCCAGAGTGTCCACCTGAACTAAGTCTCCCGGCTTCTTTACCTCATATCCTTTGGGCTTGCGCACGGCGTAGGTACGACGCCACAGCCGCTTACGGGTGGGAATACCATTGCGGAGCGGCTCCTTGAGCACCCCACGGGCCTTCAGGTGGCTCAGGATACGTCCCACCATGGAGGTGGACACCTCCCAGCCCCTCTCCCTTAGCAGCACTGCCAACTTGTCTTTCCCCCACCTTGGATACTGCTCTCTCAGATGTAACACTGCTAGAGCCAGCTCCCGAGACCAGCTAGGCTGAGCCAGCTCCCGAGACCAGCTAGGCCGACGTAGCCGCTTGGGCTTATGGGAACGCTCTTCCAGGCTGCTGAGATCCCTGGAGTTGTACCGTCCCTTCCACCGATAAAAGGTCTGCCGGCTGATGCCAAAGTAGCGACAGGTCAATGCGGCGTTTCTATAGGTGCGGTAATGGTCCATCCACTTCAATCTGGCCTTGGCCATCCTGCTGATCCCCTGCACCCTGCTTATACCTTTGGTACCTGTTCCTCTCGTTCCTACTATCTTCATGATGACACTATTCTAAGTGTCACTCATCATTATGAACGAGATCAGATGCTCTCACATCAACGCAAGCGCGAAACGCGTGGTACTATGCCACGACGGTGGATAAGACAGTCTCAGCAAACAAGGTCGCCAAGCTGAGGTGGTCTGACCACCTCTTTATCCATCCTCCCTAAATTCCTGGTTTGCTATACCAGCACACGCAAGTGTTATGTCAATAAGTCGGAGTATGTTTTGGCAGTAGACACCCGTAGACCGCTGTGTTAATAATTGTTGCAGCGGAATTATGCCAAGTGAAAAGCCTTCCCCGAGCCGGAGAGTAGCCACCAGCGACGACCTGGAAGTCTCCACCTACCTCGAGATAGCCAAGGGGAGAGAAGGCGATGCCCCAGAGCCTGAGACCGAGCCGGCGGACCTG
Source organism: Dehalococcoidia bacterium (assembly GCA_965226805.1). Lineage (GTDB taxonomy): Bacteria > Chloroflexota > Dehalococcoidia > Lucifugimonadales > JAGWBF01 > CBDDDW01. The sequence continues at coordinate 56,360 of CBDDDW010000016.1, read as the reverse complement.
GGGGAAGGCATCGTGATCCTGGACTTCGGCTCTCAGTACAGCCGGCTTATCGCCCGGCGGGTGAGGGAGCTAAAAGTATATTCGGAGATCTTGCCCCCGGACACACCCTGGGAGAAGGTGGCCCATTTCAACCCCAAGGGCGTGATACTCTCAGGGGGCCCGTCCAGCATCTACGATCCCGGGGCCCCTCTGGCCCCCACCTGGGTCTACGAGAAGTCCCTCCCCATACTGGGCATCTGCTACGGAATGCAGGTGCTCGTTCACCAGCTGGGAGGCAAGGTGATCCCGGGACTCAAGAGGGAGTATGGCCACGCCGTGCTCCACCAGAACGCCTCCGAGTCACCGATATTCGCCAATCTACCCAGCTCTATGCCTGTCTGGATGAGCCATGGCGACCGGATCGAGGAGCTCCCACCAGGTTACGTATCTCTGGGATATACCGATAACTCCCCCATGGCAGTCATGGGCAATGAGCGAAATATCTACGGACTTCAGTTCCATCCAGAGGTCGCCCACACCGCCGATGGCAAGACAATTCTGGAAAATTTCCTGTACCAGATCTGCCGCTGCCAGGGCTTCTGGACGCCTCGCAATTTTGTAAAGCAGTCCATCGAGGCCGTGGCCCGTCAAGTCGGCGATGGGAACGTAATATGCGCCCTCTCTGGAGGCGTGGACTCGGCCGTCACGGCTGCTCTGATCCACCAGGCGGTGGGTAGCCAGCTCTCCTGCATCTTCGTGAACAACGGCCTGCTTCGTAAAGAGGAGCCGGAGCGGGTGTTGAACACCTTTCGTCGCAGTGTTGGGCTCAATCTTACCTATGTGGATGCGTCGGAGCGTTTCGTCCGCCGTCTCCAAGGGATCACGGATCCCGAGGAGAAGCGGCGTGTCGTCGGCGAGGAGTTCATTCATGTGTTCGAAGAGGCGGCGGCAGAGATGGAAGACACCGAGTTCCTGGCCCAGGGAACCCTTTATCCGGATGTCATAGAGAGCCGGAGTCCCGAGAACACGGCGTCGGCCAAAATAAAGACGCACCATAATGTTGGAGGGCTGCCCAGTGACATGAAGTTGAATCTGGTGGAGCCCCTCAGGTATCTCTTCAAGGACGAGGTGCGAGAAGTCGGCCTCGCCCTCGGCCTGCCCCCGGAGATCGTGTACCGACAGCCCTTTCCTGGGCCCGGCCTCGCCATTAGAATTATCGGCGAGATCACTCAGGAGAAGCTGGATATGTTACGCGACTGCGACTGGATCGTCATCGACGAAATAAAGGGCGCCAACCTGTACCACCAGCTCTGGCAAACCTTCGCGGTCCTTACCGACAGTAGAAGCGTAGGTGTTATGGGCGATCACCGCACCTATAACCAGGTAGTGGCGATCCGGGCAGTGAGCAGCGAGGATGCGATGACTGCTGACTGGGTTCGTCTTCCCTACGACGTACTGGCACGCATCTCCAGCAGGATGGTTAATGAAGTCCCGGGAGTGAACCGGGTTGTCTACGACATCACCAGCAAGCCCCCTGGCACGATCGAGTGGGAATAGGCGCCCTGAAAAGCGGGTGCCTAATCGCGGTATCCAGATCCCACACACGTCCTATGGTACAAGCTACCAGAAGAGAGTGATGGCTTTCTCTGTGAGATACGAGAGGAGCTGGATGCTCATCTGCTACCCTGGAAGAACGTCTCCTCCCGCCAGACGTTTGGCGCCCTGGTTTACCTGGTGAACGGCAAGATGTTCGCCTTCGTCTACGACAACAGGGTGATCGTCAAGCTACGCAAGGAAGACAAACCGGAGGCCGAAGAGCGCTGGGGCGCCCGGCCCTTCATCCACGGCCACACCGGCCGGTTTGGCGACTGGGTGGAATTCCCTCAAGCCAGCCCAGAGGAAGTGGCGGGAGCAGTCAGCTGGATAGAAAAGAGCTACCGGTATGTCCAGACCGCCGCCGCGGATGGAATGGGCGGCGCTAAGAGGAGAAGGCGACGACTCTATTGACACCAAAGTTCGGGTGGTGGCAGGCATGAACGTCCTGGTGGTAGGCTCAGGCGCCAGGGAGCACGCCGTCGCCTGGAAGCTGGCCGGTAGCCCCCGAGTGGACAAGCTTTTCATCACCCCTGGTAACGCCGGAACCTCTTCGATAGGGACGAACCTCCAGCCGTCTGTCGAAGACTCCAGAGGTCCCGAGGGCCTGGCCCGGCTGGCCGCTCTCCACGACATCGGTCTCACCATGGTAGGCCCGGAGGCGCACCTGGCAGAGGGGATCGTCGATATCTTCGAGGAGCGAGGCCTCGCTATCTTCGGACCTACCAAGGCGGCCGCACGAGTGGAGTCCAGCAAAGCCTTTGCCAAAGAGCTTATGAGGACCCACGGCATCCCTTCCGCAGAGTACAAGGTTTTTCACGCCTACTCCGAGGCACGCAACTTTCTTTCAGCCCATGTTGGGCCCGTGGTGGTAAAAGCCGACGGACTGGCGGCAGGTAAGGGCGTTGCCGTATGTGCAGGGAAAGCAGAGGCCCTGAACGCATTGCACGGCTGTATGGAGGACCGGGCTTTCGGAGACGCTGGAGACACCGTGGTGATCGAGGAGTACTTGGAGGGCCGGGAGGTAAGCGTATTCGGCTTCTCGGACGGGAAGCACCTGTCGCACATCGTTGCCGCTTGCGATTACAAGCGCCTCCTTGACGGTGACGCCGGTCCCAACACGGGAGGCATGGGAAGTTACTCCCCTCCCGAGTTCTGGACCCCCAAACTGGCCAAGCGCATCGAAGAGGATATAATGGTACCCACCATCCAGGCGATGCAGCACGAAGGAACACCTTACCGTGGGATACTGTATGCCGGACTTATGGTGACGGAGGACGGCCCCAGGGTCCTCGAATTTAACTGCCGTCTGGGGGACCCCGAAGCCCAGGTAATCCTACCGCTCCTGGACACGGACCTTATGGAAGTGTTGTTGGCATCCATAAACGGAGAGATCGACGTGACACCTACGACATGGGTGGATGGCGCCTGCGTGGGTATAGTCATGGCATCGGGCGGATACCCTGGGGAGTACGCCCGGGGCCTTCCAATTTCCGGTCTTGAAGAGGTCGATGCCGGCGTCGAGGTGTTCCATGGGGCGTCCAGGCAAGCTGACCGCGGGGAACGGGCGCAGGTCCTCACCGATGGAGGTCGTGTGCTGACGATAGTAGGCCGGGGAGCAACGCTGGAACAGGCGAGGAACACGGCCTATGACAACGTCGGGAAGGTCAGTTTCCAGAACGCGCATTACCGGCGAGATATAGCGATGCGCGCGACGCCCATGGAGTCGCGGACCTCCGCCCTGGACGCCACCTCGGCGTCCGTCCGAGAGAAGGATTGATGGCTACGATATTCTGGCATAAAACGGACTCGTGGTAGCGAGTCGAAGGAGCGTGGAGATTGCCTCAGGTAGGCGTGGTGATGGGAAGTCGATCGGATGAGCCGGTGTGCCAGGAGACAGTCAAAATTCTGGAAGAGCTGGGAGTAGACTACGAGATGCGGGTTATGTCCGCCCATCGAGATCCCGAGGCTGTCAGAGAGTATGCGTTGGGGGCCCGGACACGGGGAATCGAGGTATTCATTGCCGCTGCCGGAGGTTCGGCCGCGCTTCCCGGCGTCCTCGCCTCCTGGACGACCATACCCGTGATCGGAGTACCCCTCGCCAGCAGCGACCTCAAGGGTCTTGACTCCTTATTGGCTATAGCTCAAATGCCCCCTGGGATTCCTGTTGCGTGCGTAGCCACCGGGTCCTGGGGCGCCAGAAACGCGGCGTTTCTAGCTGCTGAGATTCTTGGCCTCAAGTATGATAGCATAAGAGAGTCCTATGAGCAGTACAGAGAAAAACAACGTGGGCGGTAGCGTCACACTACCTACCCCGCCCGATGAACGGGAGAGCGCCCCGACCGCTCAATGGACAAACAGACCACCAGCCGTCCTGTGCGACTTCGACGAGACAACCGCGGTCGAGAATGTGGCCGAGCTGCTGCTGAGGCACTTCAGCCGAGAGAGCGCCTGGCACCAGCTGAGGCGGCGCTTCCGAGAAAAGAGGATCAGCTTCAAGGTGTACCAGGAAACGGCTTTCAACGACACAGGCGCCGGCAGAGACGCTATGACGGCCCTGGTCAAGGAGAAAGCTACCCTGCGGCCTCACTTCCAGCAACTCTGGCAGCATTGCCAGGTCAGAGGTATCCCACTGGCTATCGTCAGCGTGGGGCTGGACTTCTACGTCGAAGCCCTGCTAGAGAGGGAGGGGCTGGAGGATGTGCCCAGGTACACGGCCAGCACTACGTTCACGCCCGATGGGATAGCCTTCGAATACCCCAATCCATGGGATGGTTCGGGTGCTTCACCCTACGATGTTTGCCGGGAATGGGGCAACTGCAAATGCAGCGTTCTAAACAAGTACAGGGAACGCGGCCACTCTATTGTCTATGTTGGTGACGGGCGTTCGGACGCCTGCCCCGCATCGATCGCAGACTTCGTGCTGGCGCGCGGTCCACTGCTGGAGCTTTGCGGTGAAAACGGGATCACACACCTTGAATTTCAGGACTTCCGGGACGTGATCCGGGGCCTGGAATACTGGACGGCACGAACTCAACGGGCTGGGATGAAGGCCGACCAAGCGAGAAGTACGGAATGATCGAGCGCTATTCCCGGCCCCGAATGAAGCTGGTCTGGTCGGATGAGAACAAGTACGCCAAGTGGATGCAGGTAGAGTTGGCGGTGTGCGAGGCATGGGCCGAGGAAGGCGTCATTCCCCTGGAGGACGTGGAGAAGCTGCGCCGCGCTACCTATGACCACCGGCGAATGGAGGAGGTCTTCCAGAGCACCCGCCACGACGTGACCGCTTTCCTTCGCTCGATTACCGAGAGGCTGGGGGAGGAAGGCAGGTGGATTCACTTTGGCCTCACCTCCAGCGACGTTATCGACACGGCCCTGAGCCTTCAGCTTGTGGAAGCTAGCCAGGTGCTTACCGAGGATATCGACGAGCTAGGTGCGGCCCTGAAGGACGCGGCGTTGTCCCACAGGGACACCCCAATGATGGGCCGGACCCACGGCATACACGCTGAGCCTATCACATTTGGGCTAAAGCTCGCCCTATGGTGGCAAGAGGTGAGCCGGCAACGGGAAAGGCTTCATCTGGCTTCGGACGGCATCCGCGTTGGGAAGGTGTCTGGAGCGGTGGGGACCCACGCCACCGTCCCGCAGCAGGTGGAAGACCTTGTGTGTAGGCAGCTGGGGCTGGAACCGGACCCCGTGTCGAGCCAGATCGTGCAGCGGGACCGGCACGCACATTTCATCAATACGTTATCCCTGATAGCCGCGTCTCTGGAGAAATTCGCCACGGAGATACGCTCTCTCCAGAGAACCGAGGTGAGGGAGGTGGAAGAGCCTTTCGCCGAGGGGCAGACGGGGTCGTCGTCCATGCCCCACAAACGCAACCCGGAGCTTTCGGAGCGGATATGCGGGCTGGCCAGGGTAATCAGAGGACACGGCGTCACGGCGCTGGAGAACGTGGCCCTGTGGCACGAGAGGGACATCAGCCACTCCTCAGCGGAGCGCATTATATTCCCAGACTCCTGCCTGGCACTGGACTACATACTGGGGCTCTTCACCCACGTAATAAATGGCCTCAAGGTGCATCCCGACCGAATGCTCAAGAATATGGAGAGTAGCCGCGGACTGGTGTTCAGCCAGCGTGTCCTGCTGGAGCTGGTAGAGAGGGGTCTCTCCAGGGAGAAGGCCTACGAGCTAGTCCAGAGGAACGCTATGCTCAGCGTAGACGAGGAGACGGACTTCCGTGAGCTGTTGAAATTGGACGAGGGAGTGACGGCGTACTTACCTGCAGACGAACTGACGCGGCTGTTCGATTATGGGTACTACCTGAGGAACGTACCGGCCACGTTCAACCGCATCGGGCTGGGCCAGCCAGCGCCAACAATGCATTGAATCAATACGCTGGGACCCCGCTTAAGCTACAGAGCCGGGCATCGCGCCCAGGAACGACGAACCCTGACAGCCGGTCCAAGGATGGCAACCACCACCCGCGGTAGAATATCCTGATGGGAGTAGGCTCGCTATGATCATCGAAACGCAGCTACCAGACATACTATACCGAGGTAAAGTCAGGGACACATACGACCTGGGTGACGGCCTGCTGCTGATGGTCGCCACGGACCGCATCTCCGCCTTCGACGTGGTGCTTCCCGATGGTATTCCGAATAAGGGGTTGGTGCTCTCCAGAATATCGGAGTTCTGGTTTGGGAAAACGGCTTCCATAGTGGACAACCATTTCCTGGGGCTCGCCGACAACTCCGACCTAGTGGGAACGTTGACAACGCAGCACAAGGATGCATCCCTGCTCACTCAGCTATCCCCGGAGCTGGCTAGGCAGGCGATGATCGTCAAAAGAGCGCGGCGAATAGACGTAGAGTGCATCGTTCGCGGATACCTTGCCGGGTCAGCGTGGGCAGAGTATCGGAAAAACGGCACCGTCTGGGGCCAAAAGCTGCCAGAGGGTCTGAAGGAAGGGGAAGCGCTGCCCGAGGCCATGTTCACTCCCACGACCAAGGCGGAGGAGGGGCACGACGAGATGATGAGCCGCCAGCAAGTGGTGGACATGGTTGGTGAAGCGCAGGCTCGCGAACTGGAGGAGACCAGCCTTGCCGTGTACGGATTCGCCCGGGACTATGCTAGAGAGCGAGGCATCATCCTCGTGGATACCAAGATGGAGTTCGGCACGCTGGATGGAAGGCTCATCCTAATAGATGAGCTTCTTACGCCCGACTCCAGCCGCTTCTGGGATGGCGCCGGATACGAGCCGGGGCGCTCCTTGCCCAACTTCGACAAACAGTACGTCCGCGACTGGCTGGACTCACAAGGCTGGGACCGTGAACCCCCCGCTCCCCATCTGCCCGAGGAAGTGGTGCGGAAGACGTCCCAGCGTTACGTGGAAGCCTATCGCCGGCTGACCGGCGAGGAGCTCGCGCTTTAGATAAATCAATATAGGTGTCCCAGCGGCAGCCGAAGGGAGTGGAGTTGCCAGAATCCAAAAATCGCAGGAGAGGCCGGCCGAGAACCTCTAGATCCAGGCGGGGCGAAGGGGCGTCGAGACTTCACTACGCGGGCGATAGGCCTTCGAGCCCGGGGGGGAGGCGTCTCGGCATAAGGCCCAGGACATGGCGGAGGATCAGGCGGTGGAGTTTCTATGGGGTAGCAGGTCTGATAGCCGTGATAATTATCGGGAGCTTCACCGTCACGACCCCGGGTTTATTCGGCGGCGGAAGTTCGGCCGGCACCGGAGCTGCTGTGGGCGAGAGGATAGACCCGATGCCGATCCAGTTCCCACCGAGCAATCATATCCCAGGAGACCAGACCTACACCGAATACAACACGATACCCCCAACCTCGGGGCCACATTGGTCCCAACGCTCGCCATCGTCTCCGGCGCCTTGCAACATCTACGATGAAGATATCCGCGACGAGCGCGTCGTTCACAATATGGAGCACGGACACGTCATAATAAGCCATAACCTCCAGGACCCTGCGCAAGTTGATCAGCTGAAAGAGGCGGCCCGAGATCTTCCCGCCCGCCGAAGCTGGGTTCTGCTCCGGCCTTATACAAAGATCGAGGAAGGTGAGGTCGCCATCACTTCCTGGGGATGGCTGCAGCGGTTCCAGGGAGTGGACGCACAGGGGATCAGGGACTTTTACGACGCCCACCGAGGCCAGGGCCCGGAGTTTGCTCCTTGTGCCTAGCGGGGGAAGCGGATGTTCCTGGCGAAAATACGTATAACCCTCAAGTCTACGGTGAACGACCCCCAGGGTCAGACAGTCCTGGGAGGTCTCAAAGCGCTGGGTTTCGGTTCGGCAGACTCAGTGAGAGTTGGTAAGTACCTGGAAGTGCGGGTATCCGAAGGAGACGGTAAAGGCGCGGAGGCCCAGGTCGCGGAGATGTGCAAGAAGCTGCTGGCTAATCCGGTGATTGAAGATTACCACTACGAGCTAGAGGAGATTGAGCCCTCACCCTAACCTCTCCCATCGAGGGAGAGGGAATAGTTCCCCTTCTATCGAGAGATCGTTCTCCCTACCCTTGCGGCCTTCGCTGCGACCCTGGTTCAGCTCGCGATAGTCCCTTTCGTACTGGGAATCTGGCCACCAGACCTGGGATCGAGCTCCACCGCGAAGCGGAGCGCTTTGGCCAACGCTTTGAACAGGGCCTCGGCCTTGTGGTGGGTATCAACTCCGCTCAAAATCTTCGCGTGCAACGTGATGCGCGATTCTGCAGCGAAGCTCTCCAGGAAGTGGCGCACCAGGTCTCCGGGCAGATTCTCGACCATCTCTTGGCTCAGCGAGATGTCCAAGGACGCATAGCTTCTGCCGCTGAGGTCCACAGCCACCATGGCGAGAGTCTCATCCAGGGGGACAAACGCATGGCCCATGCGGTGGATGCCCACTCCCTCACCCAGTGCCTGGCGAAAAGCCTTCCCAAGGGTGATGGCCGTGTCCTCGACCAGATGGTGCCAGCCCGTGGAGAGGTCTCCCTCGGCTTTTAGCGTTATGTCAAGTTGGCCATGCCTCGATAGCTGCGCCAACAGGTGGTCCAGCATTCCGTTGCCCGTCGAGATCTCGTGCTTGCCTTCGCCGTCCAAATTCAGAGACAGGGTGACGCTCGTCTCCCCCGTCCTGCGCTCGATATTGCTTCGCCTGGGTTCCGTCTTATTGCTCATTCGTTATTTCCTTCAGTGCCGCCACCAGTGAGTCCGTCTCGTGGGGTAGTCCGACGCTTGTCCGAACGAAATCCTTCATGCGCGGGCTGGAGAAGTACCTCAAGAATATCCCCCTCCGGGCAAGAGCCTCATAAGTGTCTTTTCCCTTCCCCTCGGCAAACTGGCATAGGATAAAGTTGGCCTGGGACGGCCATGGCCGGACGCCGGGCAGCTCCTTCAGCAGAGAGAACATCCTCTCCCGTTCCGCTACAATAGTCTTCACCCGCTCCATCAAGCCACCCTTGTCCTCCAGGGAGGCGCCTAGAGCCAACTCGGCCGCCAGGCTCACGTTGTACGGTGGTTTGACCGCCATCATCACTCTGGCAATGTCCGGGTGCATCACCCCGAGGCCGATGCGCAGACCCGCGAGACCCGCCCATTTGCTAAAGGTGCGCAGAACGATGAGATTGGGGTACTGAGGCACCAGAGGCAGGACTGTCTGGCCGCAGAACTCGTGGTAGGTCTCGTCGACCACCACCAGGATTCCCATCGCAAGGAGCGCCCGCACCTGTGGCTCCGGAGCAATGTTGCCAGTGGGATTGTTGGGTGAAGCGAAGAGGATGGCCTTCGTACCGGCGTCCACGGCCTGCCGAATCGCCTCTACGTCGATCTCGAAGGCCTCGTCCCTCGGCACGCTAACGACCTCTCCTCCACAAATGCGCGCGCACACCGCGTACATACCGAAGGTAGGAGAGGGGTCCACTATCTTTTCGCCCGGTGCTAGGAACATCCTGAGAATAAGGTCTATTATCTCATCGCTGCCGCTGCCGGCTATTATGTACTCGGCGCCAATGCCCAGGTACTCGGACAAGAGACTCCGCAAGTGGCGCTGCTCCGGGTCGGGGTACGTGTTGTAGAGACTGAAGCTCCCCAGCGCCTCCGCCACCCTGGGCGAAGGTCCGTGGGGATTTTCGTTCCCGTTGAGCTTGATGATCTTGTGCGCGGGAATTCCCGCTTGCCGTGCCAACACCTCCAGCGGTTCTACGCCCTCGTACATCTGAAGGGAGCGGATATGGGGCTGAAGGAGGCTCGTTGCGTCCACCATGGCTACTCGCTCTCAGAACCGGTCCGAGATTGCCAAGACCCCGCGCCGACGGCTTGGTCAAGGTCGGCGAGCCGGACCTCAACGGCGCTGGCGTGTCCCGTCAGGCCTTCGGCCCTGGCGATAATCGCCGCGGCCTCAGCCAGCTCACCATATTTCTCAGGCTTCAATCCGACCACCGGCATGGTCCTAAGGAAGTGGTGCACGCTCAATGCGGAACTGAACCGAGCCGTGCCGCCGGTGGGCATCACATGGCTGGGCCCGGCCACGTAATCCCCCATGACCTCCGGGGAGAACGGGCCGAGGAACAATCCCCCGGCGTGCTTCACCTTGCCGGCCCAGGCCCACGGGTCTTCCACCATGAGACACAGGTGCTCCGGCGCGATCGTGTTCGCCAAATCTATAGCATCCTCAATGCTGTCCAGCAGAACAACCTTCCCCTGTCTCTTCAGCGAGGCCGCCGCCAGATCACCGCGGTCCAAAGAAACAAGCTGCCTTTCTATCTCCCCCTCTACCTCTGCTACGAGGGCGAGGGAAGTTGTAACCAGGATGGGGGACGCAAGGGGGTCATGTTCCGCCTGCGCCAGCAGGTCGGCTGCGCAGTAGGAAGGATTCGCGGTACCGTCCGCTATCACCACCGTTTCAGTCGGGCCGTACAGGCCGTCAACGTCGACATGGCCGAAGACCTGCTTCTTGGCTAGGGTGACGAAAATGTTCCCGGGGCCGCAGATCTTGTCCACACGAGGAATGGTCTCGGTGCCGAAGGCAAGCGCACCGATGGCCTGGACGCCTCCGACCGGAAATACCGAGTCTACTCCAGCCAGCCTCGCCGCCACCAGAACAGCGGGATCGGGGCTGCCGCCATTTCGGGGTGGAGTAGCCAGGACAATCTCGCTGACGCCCGCCACCCTTGCGGGTATGGCAGTCATCAGCACAGTTGATGGGTACGACGCAGTCCCGCCCGGGGCATAAATCCCGACCCGCTCAATGGGCACGACCATCTCCCCCAGGCCTGAGGCCAGGTCGACCCAGCTCTTGCGGAGGGTGGCCCGGTGGAATTCCTCTATCCGGCCGGCGGCCAGCTCCAGGGCTCTTGCCAGAGGTTCGGGTACCCTCCCGTGTGCCTCGGTTATGCTGTCCTCGCTGATCCCATGAGCCTGGAAGCCTTCGACATGTTCCAAATCCACGGCATCCAGCAGCCGGGTGTAGTGGCGGACGGCACTGTCACCACTCTGCCGTACATCCTGGAGTATGCGCTGAACCGATTCTGCCGGCGAGAGTGGCTCGCCAAATATCTCCTGGGCTTTGTCCGCCATCTCCGGCGGCAGGGAACCCATGTCGAGGGGGTCCACCGAGCGCAACTCTCTCCTGGCTTGGTCCAGCCCCCTAATCACTTTCAGGTTCACCCAGGTACTCCTTTACAAGGCATACGGATTCGCCGATTACCCGCTCCTGATATGCTTGGATCTTCTCGATCGGGATTTCATCGTAGACACGCTTCAGGCTCTCTGGAACACATTCCAGAAAGTCCTCCACCCTCCGCAGTGCATCGTCATCATCTCCATACATCCTGCGTGTTAGAAAGCGCAGCCTATCCCAGGAGAACTCCCAGGTGGTGAACTCGGTTACCCACTCCCTCCAATCACCTAGGGTTTCCCTGCTTATAAATCCAACATCAACCTCGGACCCAGCTCCGTTCAGGAATTCCCGCACCTGTGCCATGTCGCCCAGCTCCTCTCGGGCGGTCTTGTCCATATCGAGCTGCAATGCCCTGTCCCATATATTGGCCTGAACCTTATCGCTGAACAGACCCTGCCCGTCGAAGTGCGGCCGGTAGATATCCAGAATCCAGGCTTCGTCGGCGACCAGATGGGTGAAATATCCTGAGACGAAAACGCTCGTCTCAGCGCCCATCATTGAGGAGTCGGCGAGAGCCGGATAGGCACGGAATATGCCTTCCGCTCCAGTGCCGACGCGATCGATCTTTAAGGGGGCGAAATGGGTGCGGTCGCGCTTCCACTTGGTCATTATTCGGATATCCGGAGAGGTGGAGCCCAGTAGGAACGTCCCCAGATATCGGTCTACGGTGGGATGTGCCAGTCCGGCCGCAACCTTCAGGGCCAGGTTCAGATGGGTTGGCAGATTTGGCACATCAATTCTCTTCGAGGGATTCGAGAAGGTTAGCGTAGGCCTGGCATTGGTCTTTGAAGAGATAGCTCACTTGGGAGGCGGAAATATCCACCCCCCCTACCTGCCTTAAATGGTCCACCGCATCAAGTAAGCCTTCTCTGGGCACGACCAGGCTCACCGAGTACCAGTCCTGTTCCTCCACATTATACACCTTCGAGATCGTGGGGCCCTGTAGCCCGGCCAGCTCAGGCCTGCTGAGAATGCCGGCGCTCACCACTTCGGGTGATGACCCTCTGACGTTGGCAGTGATTCGATGATACGAGTCCGCTCGAAGATTGCCCTCGACGATCTCCAGCAGCATCCGAGCCTGCTCTAATTTCCCGGGCGCCTTTCCAAGGGTCTCACGGCTCCCTATAAGGCAGGCCTGGGATGCCAGGATGGTGCCGTCGCTTATGGTCTTGAGACGATTCTCCCGCAGGGTGGCGCCGCTGGCGGTAAGGTCGGCAATCAGATCGGCGTAGCCGGCAAGAGGGGCCGCTTCCAGGGAACCGCTGGCCTGCACCGCGGAAAAGTAGTTGATCCCGCTTCTGAACAGGTATTTGCTCAGCAACCGAGGGTACTTGGTCGCGATGCGCAGCTGCCGGCCATCGTTCCTAAACTCGAGGGCCAGGTCGGCCACGTCGTCCAAAGACAGCACGTCGATCCATGAGTCCGGAACGGCCAGCACCAGCTCGCAATGGCCGAAGCCCAGATCCTCGATGATGGCCAGAACGGGGCTGGCCTCATGGCGAAACTCCATGAGGCGGTCCACTCCCGTAATCCCCAGATCCGCACTCCCTTCCTCGACCTTCTGGGTAATATCCGCGGTCCGCTGAAACAGCACGGCGACACCGGGTAGGGCCGGTATTCGAGCCGTATAGCGACGGGCGCTGGGCCGGTCTACGGCGATACCGCAGGAGCGTAGAAAAGCGAGGGACGGCTCGTACAGGTCTCCGTCGCTTGGAAGCGCGAGCCTTAATCCATCCCCTGCTTTCGGTGGCAATGAATCAGCCTGGGTGAACCCCAGAGGGCGGGGCGAATGTGTCGACGATTTGAATTCCATAGTGCTGGAAGCGACTACTGCGCGGGCCCAGCCTGGACCCTGCGGGAAGTACTTTTCCCCTCCCTGTCAACCGAGATCACTTCGTTAATACCACTGGCCTTGGCATATGTCAGGCATTCCTCCATGCCCATGCCGCAGACCTCCATTTCCACGGGAGTCCCTTTGTCTCGCAGCTCTCCCGCCATCTGTAGGGCCAGCTGATAGGCCTCGTCACTTTCGGGCCGCATGAGTACACGATTCCATGCGTCTGCGCGGCCGCGAGGAGATCCGGCCGACCGGCCGATGGCGTCCAGCACATGCTCGAGGGTATAAGCGAAACCGAGAGCTGGAACGTTTGACGGGCCACCCAGGGCTTTCGCCAGACCATCGTATCTGCCGCCGCCCCCGAGGGAGGACTCGATAGAGGGGTGCTTAATCTCGAAGACTATTCCGGTATAGTAGGCCAGGCCCCTTGCAAGCCCCAAGTCCAGTACAACCTCACAATCATGCGCATCTACCTGCCCATCGTTTAGAAGCGATATTACGCGCTTGAGTCGGTCGAGTATCGAAGGGCTCAACCCCCAAGACCGTATTAGGTTCTCAGCTTCGGATAGGCAGCTTTCGGGCTCACCTGTGACCCTCGCAAACTCACAAGCCAAGTTGAGCCCGCTCTGCAGTTTCGCCGGGTCTTCGGTCCCGCGCAATTTCCGGAGGAGCCGCTCCACCACTTCAGAACGGTCCCGCTGGCCCGGATCGCCGCCGCCGGACCACTCCAGAAAGCCACGCAGCAGCTCTCTGGCCTTCTCCTCACCCATACCTGAGATCGCGTTGCTGAGATCGCTCTGCCGGGAGTCCGTCGCCAGGAGCCGAAGCTGAGACGCTCTCTCCCGTGCTCTGGCAAGTCCCACTTCCCCTGCCTTCAGGTCAGACATGCTGCTCATTATGAACACGATCGCCCGCTCGGAAAGGTCCAGCGATTCCAGAAGCAGGCGCAAAACGCCCAGGTCTCCCAGCTCGAGGCGCAGGCCGCTCAAGCCGAGACCTGAGAGGGCCGCGCAGCTAATGACAAGCACTTCCGCATCAGCTCGAGGACTGGACGAGCCCAAGAGCTCGGCGCCCACCTGGGTGAACTGACGGCTGGCCCTGGTGTCCTCCTGGTAGCGGAAGACGGGACCCGCGTACTGGACCCGCATGGGCAGGGGGCCCGGTGAGTCGTCTTGGAGGTAACGCCTTACGATGGAAGCGGTGTACTCCGGACGAAGGCTCACCTGGTTGCCGCCGGGATCGATGAAGTTGTACATGCGGGCGCCCAGCTCGCCGCCGGACTTGCGCAAGAAGAGCTCCGTAGGCTCTATGACTGGGGTTTCAAGGACCTGGTAGCCGTGAAGGGCAAGGAAATCCCGCAGACTGTCCTGGCACGACGTCAACCGCCGCCAGTACTCCTGAGGGAGGTCTCGCATTCCCGTGAGTTGCCTTAGCTTTTCCATACGTGAAAACATCGTTATTCAGCGCGATGTGCAGGTCTTCCTCTTGTCACACTGAACCGGAAGGGCTGGGACGATCAGTCCCTGCCCGTCAAGTGTCCTAGATTCTTCGGCCGCTTCGCTTCCTCAGAATGACGTTCTTTAGTTACAAAGCGATATTGTACACCAAGATGGCGGAGATACGGAACAGAGAGAGGGTACACTTAACACCATCTCCTAGTTGTCCGAGGCCTCTGTCCGGGAAGTGACCTCGCCAGCCGGGAGGGTCAGCAGCCCGCCGTCTGGCGTCCTCAGCAGGAGGTTCCCCACGCCGTCCACGTCCTCGGCGAGGCCACTGTAGACCTCTTCCCCCCATCTTACTGTCACCCGTTGGCCCAGAGTCTCCAACAGGCTGCGCCACTCGCTTATCGCCCCTTCGAGGGTGGGGTCCCGCGAAGCGTTCCGTGGGTCTGTCGAAGAGGTGACGCCGAGGGGCCCGCGTAGAGGCAGGTAGACGTCGTCCAGCTCCTGAAGCAGGCGCCGCAATAGCGCCTGGCGGTCTACGGTCCTTCCTGCCTCGATGTTCAGGCTGGTGGCTATGTCTCCGAGGCCGACGGCAATCGGATCAAGGGATACGTTGACTCCTATACCGACGATGGCGTACTGGACATGGTTGTCCTGGAGAGTGTTCTGGACCAGGATTCCGCAGACCTTTTTACCTCCTATCCTCACGTCGTTGGGCCACTTGATGGTGGGCATTAGGCCTGTGCTCTTCCTTATGGCCCGGGCGGCGGCTACCCCGCATATCATGCTGACGTAGGGGAGACCCTGGAGAGAAGGTCGCAGCACGATGGATACATACAAGTTTCCCGGCTGCGATATCCACTGGCGCTGAAACCGACCCCGGCCTCCAGTCTGCTCCTCGGACAGGATGACCGCGCCTTCTTCGACCCCCCCAATGGCGAGCCGCTCCGCCTCGTCCATCGTGGACGAGATCCGGCGATGGTAGAAGATCCTTTTACCCACGGCCCGGGTGTACAGACCTTCCCTCAACATGCCGGACACAAGGTTCCTTGCCAAAGAAACCTCCCGATGATCAACCGCATTCCCTCCCCGGACTGGCAGTGGGAGAGGGCCGGCCGTAGGCCCGGGGTGAAGCCTTAGGAGATCACCCCTGGCGGCTGGTTAGAGTGACGACGGCTCTTCCCCCTATCATTGTGCCGTGCTCCTCATTGGATAAGCGCATGTCGCACTCAAGGAGATACTCGGCGTTTTCATACCGCTTATCGGTCACGAGCCCTGTGATGAGCATCCTGCCGTGAGGAACCGGCTGCCTATGCACCACATCCAAAAGCTTGAGCGCGACATTAGGCGACCAGTCGACGAGGAGCTGGGCCATCATAGCCAGAGTCATATTGCCCGGCACAATCGGGCCGGAAAGGCGCACCTGTTTCGCTATTTCCGGGTCGGTAAAGCGGTTTGGAATAGGATTTCCCCACACCTTACAGAAGGCAGCCACGGCGCCCGAGTTAACGGTTTTTTCGAGGGGTCCGATCTCCTCCCCGATCTCAATGTCTTCGTAATAGCGAATCTTCCGCACTGTCACAATCTACTCTCTAGCTACATGGGAATCTTGCACTTCGGCCACCCTCTCACCGTTCTCATTAGTGAAGATTGTCTCCCATACGACAAACACCATCGTGCCCGTACGACCGGTCTTGGGATACACCTCCTTGAGGCATGTGGACGCTGTCAGTCGGTCCCCTGCCAGGACCGGCGTCAGAGGCCTGACGACCTGCCCGGCGTTGAATATCATCCTCCCAAATTTCAGACTAATATCGGGCCGGCTCTCCTCCCGAACAAACATAACACACAGCGTGGGTGGTGCAATAACGGACCTGTATCCCGCCGCCTTCGCGGCCGCCTCATCGATGTAGAGGGGATTGGGATCGCCGATGGAATCGCAGAACTCTCGGATCAGCTCTTCCGTAACCAGGAAGGGGCCTGAGTGGTGCTCTTGACCCAGGAGGGACCTATCGTATTCAAGCTCCATTGCCGTGGCCGCCTCGCCCGTTGGCTCCCTTTGTCGCCGGTCCAAGTCCGGCCTCATCCAGCCTTACCGGGACGTACTCCCAGGACAAAAGGGCGTCCACCAGATCCTCTTCGCTACGAATCCTGGCCTTGAATTCGGTCAAGCAGGAGGCGATGGAGCTCACCAGATGGGCATCGCTGCCACCAATCCCCTGGAACCCCAACTCCTGGGCCATGAGCAGGGCCCTTTCGTTCTCACCTTTGCGGCTGCCCCCGTTGAGGGTCTCCACGATGTGAACGTCGGAGAACTCGATCCCAGTATCCATGTACTCGCACAGCCCTACCCCCGGCCTCCCAGGGTGGGCCGGGACCGCTAACGCCCCATGATCCCTAGCCTCTTTCATAAGACGGAAGGGGTCCATGTTGACCTCGGAGAAGTCGACGGCGTTGAGCAGCCCTGCCGTGACTCCATATACCAGGAAGTGGCCGTGAAGGGTATCCAGCTCTGAGCCTTTCAAGACCAGGATTTCATATGGCCGGCCCAGGGCTGAATAGTCGGCATCCAGATCGAACTTGCGGTGCTCCGTAAGTACGATTGCATCTATGGTGTGTCCACGCTTTCGGAGCACCTGAATCCACTTCAAATACTGCTCAACCGTGGCCCTGGAGTCGTCGGAAGACACGGAGTGGCAGTGCATATCTACGTACATATAGGGTTGTTGAGCCTCTCCCGTGACTATTATGTTGTCGTCGCTAGCTAAATGATGGGCCAAGTAGACCTGTAAGCCGGGTTCTGTACCCCGAGAGGACCATTGAAAGCTCCGCTAGGGAGATTCCAACACCGGTCTTCGGGGCGGCGACCATCTCTCTAGGTCCGGCGTTTCCGCCGGACTCAAGCAGCCAACCCGGGGACGGGCCGGGCGCCCATAGTCCCCCTATTCGGCCTTGCTCCAGGTGGGGTTTAGCCGCCTCCGTGTCACCACGGTAGGCCGTGCGCTCTTGCCGCACGATTTCACCCTTACCCTTTCGGCCCAAGGGCCTACGGGGCGGTATCGTTTCTGTGCCACTTTCCGTCCCCACGACGAGGCGAATGCGCCATCGCGGAGCCTGGGAGTTACCCAGCACCCTGCCCAGTGGAGCCCGGACTTTCCTCTCCCCTGAATCATCAGGGCAGCGGTCACCCGGCCTACCTGGCCCAATGGAACCTTAGCACACGCCAGTGAGGAGGGTCAAGAAATTCGGACCTCAATGGATCTCGCCCGTCGGGAGTGAGCGGAGTGCCTGCCGTGCGCCCTTATGGCTGGCCCAGGGTCCGGCTCAGCTGACGAAAAGGATTCGTCCGCAGCTGTTACAGAGTACCGTTTCCCGCCCCAGCCTCGCGCGCTGGAGCTGGTGAGTTGGGAGGGCCATCCGGCAACCTCGGCACAGGCCCCGCTCTACCTTGGCGATGGCCTGTCCGGCCTTGGAAGACCTAAGACCCTCGTACAACACCAGGTCGCGCTGACCTACGCGGGAAACGAAATCCTGGCGACGCGCCTGCAAACTGGGTAGAGTAGCCTCCAAAGTATGCCGTTCTCGGCTCAGCTCCCCCTGCCGAGTCTTCCAGCCCTTTTCAGCTTGGGCCAGGGCACCCTCCATGGATTTAAGCCTTGCTTGCGCTTCCTCAAAGACCATCATTGTCTCAAGGAGTTGCTCGTCCAATTTCCCCAGCTGCTCTTTGATGAAGAGGACCTCTTTCTGGCCGCTTTCGAGCTCCCGCACGCTCTTTACACTACCGCCATAGAGTTTGTCCTCGATGTCCGTCACCTTTTGCCTGACCGAGTCCGCTTCAAGCTCCTCGCCTCTCCGTTGCAGCTTGAAATCCCGCAGCGACGCACCTTGCTCTTCCAGGTCTGATTTCATAACCTCAATCGCCGTGCGGTCGCCAAGCTCGCCATCGATCGAGGAGATGCTGCTTTGGACCTGAGCTATCTCCTGATCCAGCTCTTGGAGCTCGTAAAGCTGCCTCACTGTAGTCATAACAGACACCATCATCGGGGGAATCTCGGCTCTGCTTAGGATTGTAGATACGCCGATGACCTATGTCAACGATTATGGGCATTGGTGCATCCGGGGCGCACGTGATAAAATCTTCGTAGGGAAATCCACGCGGGGATGGCTTTTTGCTTCGCATCTACAACACCCTCAGCAAGAGAGTTGAAGAGATCTCCACTCTCGAACCGCTGGTCGTCCGTATGTACACCTGCGGTCCTACCGTGTACCGCCACGCCCATATCGGCAACCTCCGCACTTACCTGATGGCCGACTGGATAAGGCGGGTGCTGCAAGGGCAGGGATACCAGATAACCCAGATCAAGAACATTACCGACGTAGGCCACATGCGTCAGGAGATGCTGGATACTGGTGGAGACAAGGTGATTCTCGCTGCTCTCGCCGAGGGCAAAACTCCTCGACAGATAGCCGACTTTTACGCACAGGCCTTTCACGAGGATGAGCACAAGCTGAACATTCTCCAGGCTACCCACTTCCCGAGGGCTACCGACCACATACAGGAAATGATCGCCATAATTCAGCGTCTGTTTGATAACGGTTGCGCCTACCAGGCTGGAGACAACGTGTACTTCGACGTGAGCAAGTTCTCCGATTACGGTAAGCTATCCGGCAACATACAAGAAGGGCTGATGGAAGGCGTGAGGGCGGAGGTGGACCCCCTGAAGAGAAACCCACGGGATTTCACGCTCTGGAAAGGGGCGGAGCCAGACCGCGAGATGAAATGGGACAGCCCGTGGGGAGAGGGTTTTCCCGGCTGGCACATAGAGTGCTCCGCCATGTCCACCAAATACATGGGCGAGCAGCTTGACCTGCACACTGGAGGCGTCGACAACATCTTCCCGCACCACGAGGGCGAGATAGCCCAGAGCGAGGCCGCTTTTGGTGTACCTTTCGTCCGGCACTGGGTTCACGGCCAGCACTTGCTGGCCGACGGCGTGAAGATGGCCAAATCCGCCGGGAACGAGTTTATCCTTCACGACCTGGCGCAGAAGGGCTTTGACCCGTTGGCTTTTCGATATCTATGTATGACCGTACGTTACAGGCACCGCATGAACTTCACCTTCTCCTCCCTGAGGGGGGCGGAGCGAGCCCTCACTGGCCTCCGGGACCGCGTGTGGGTGTGGCGGCAACTGCCTCCCGTCGGAGCGCCGACCGCGAGCGAGCCGGAGTGGCAGGACCGGTTTGAGCAGGTCCTGAATGACGATCTTGACCTCCCTGGAGTCTTGAGCCTCACCTGGAAGATGGTGCGTTCGGACCTCCCCGGCCAGGCGAAGCTGAGCTTGCTATTGAAATTCGACGAGATAATGGGCCTAGGCCTCGCGGATGTGCCCTCCAGCTACGAGTTGTCCCAGCCGGTGCGGGCCACAGTGGAAGCAAGGCACACGCTGCGGAGCAAGTCCGAATTCGAGACGGCCGACGGTCTGCGAACGGAGCTTTCAGGCAGCGGTTACCTCCTCGGGGACACACCAGACGGCACGAGGGTTCGCCCCAAGACGGTCTTGGAGAAGCAACGAGAGCGCTGGAGGGCGTTGTCATCCTCTAAAGAGGCGGCGTCAAATCTGAGCGCACCTTCGCAGGTGGATTTCTCCTTTGTGGTGACCGCCTGCAACTACTTGAATGACGCAAAACGATGCATCGAAAGCATACTGAAGTGGGCCGAAGGCTACTCGACGGAACTCATAATAGTGGATAACGGCTCCACCGACGGGACTCCCGAGTGGATCGAGGAGCTGTTAGCAGGACGCGACCACGTAAGAGTATTCCACTGCGACCACGTCCTGGGCGAGGGGGCGGCCAAAAACATCGGCCTCAAGCAGTGTGTAGGCAGGACGGTCGTAGTGCTTGACACGTCTGTAGAAATACTGGGGGACATTCTTGGCCCCTTGGCGACGTGGCTGGAGGATGAGTCCGTCGGTGTAGTGGGCCCTTGGGGATTGACAACCCCCGACGTGCGCCACTTCAACGAGGATGGGGAAGCAGGCGATGTAGACGCCATGCAAGCGTACTGCCTGGCCTTCCGACGAGAGCTCCTGCCGAAAGTGGGGCTCATGAGGGAGACCTTCCGCTTCTACCGAAACCTCGATCTCGACTTCAGCTTCCAGTTCAAGGAGCAAGGGTTCAGAATAGTGGCCGACACCAGCCTCCCAATGGTCAGGCACGAACACCGTCAATGGGCCAGCCTTGGAGAGGCGGAGCGGGACCAGCTCAGCGCCAAGAACTTCAAGCGCTTCCTCAAGAAATGGGGCGAACGACAGGACCTGTTGGTCTCAGCCGGCGAACAGAGACATCCCTGACCCGCGTCTCTCTGGCCCCACGCCAAGCGAACCCGTCCGCGTCCCACTCTCTTACCTCCTGTTGAAAGAGCCGCTATAATAGAGTTGTGCACTCTGCTTTTGGGCAGAAATTCCCAGTTTCGGAGGTAATTCCGGATGGCCGAGGAGGAACCCTATCAGCGGGGCATGGTGATAGTTGCCCATGCCGACGACGCCGAGTACGGATGCGCTGGAACAGTGGCGAAATGGTGTAGCGAGGGGATGGAGGTGGTGTACGTAATCTGCACGGATGGCAGCAAGGGCAGCAGCGACGCAGAGATGACCCCCGGACGCCTGGTGGAGATACGCCGGGAGGAGCAGCTGGCGGCGGGGAGAGTGCTGGGGCTCAAAGAAGTGGTGTTCTTGGGTTACGAGGACTCCATGCTTCAGCCGACATTGGAGCTACGGCGTGATATGGTACGGCAGATCAGGCGACACAGGCCAGACATTTTGATTTGCCCGAGCCCGGTCAGAACCCTCGACGGAAACGGATACATCGGCCACCCAGACCACATCGCAGCCGGAGAGGCAGCCATGTCGGCGGTATTCCCCGCGGCCCGGGACCGGTTGACCTTTCCCGAGCTCCTAGAGGAGGGGCTGGAGCCCCACAAGGTGAGGGAGCTTCTAGTGGGGAACAACCAGGAGCCCGACAAGTGGATCGATGTCTCAGGAACCATCGATGCCGCTGTTGAGGCGCTAAAGCAACACGTGTCCCAAGTGGGAGACGGAAACGATCAAGACGGTTGGATGCGAGAATGGCGCCGAAAGGCCGGCATTCACCACGGCATGGCATACGCCGAGGCCTTCAAGCACTTCCACCTTCGATAGATTGTCACTAGGCCCGCCACTAGCGCCACCAAGAATGAAAACCCCCCTGAGGATGTCACCCTGAACGGAGTGAAGGGTCTGACGAACGCCACTGAGATTCTTCGCTGCGCTGCTCTGAAAATAAGCCCTCGTCCTTCTACAGGCTCAGGATGAGCGCGGAGAGACCATCCTTTACCGCTCATGGTGAGCTCGTCGAACCATGAGGAAAATGCAACTCATTTTCATCCGCCTGTGGCGCCCCACCGGGGCATGATAACTCGGAATGACACTTTCGTCCCAATGACAAATTGATCAACGAGACTGAGCAATACGTAATCGCCTCGGAGGGAACCCTCGTGGCATCTCAGGAGTCCGCCCCTCCGGAACCCCACGTCTACGCCGGCGCTGGGACCGGCGGCTTGTATCGAAAGCTCCCCGGCGATAACCGGTGGGAGGAGCTCACCACCGGCCTCCCACCGTCACCGAAGGTCCGCGTGATCGCGGTACATCCGCTAGAGCCCAACGTGGTGTTCGCGGGCGCCAGCGACGAGATGTACCGAAGCGACAACCGGGGCGATAGCTGGCGGCGCCTGGAAATCCAGGCCAGCATCGCACTAGGCGAGTAGGTGCCACATGGGAGGTAGGAGACTTGCCTACACCTGGAAATGGCATCTCCCAGCATCGCCGGAACGTGTCTGGCCACTGGTTTCCGACACTCACGGCTTTAATCGGGCAGTCGGGGTAGGCCCATGGACCTTCACCGAGACCCCGAACCCTCAAGGGGGTTCCCGGCGGCAGGGCTCCTTCAAGTCCCTGGGCAGGCGGATAACGTGGGATGAGAATCCCTTTCACTGGGTAGGCGGGAAGGAGTTTAGCGTCCTCCGCGTGTACCACAACGGGCCTTTCCGAGAGGTCCGCTCTACGGTCGAGCTGGAGCCCAACGATGGCGGCACGAGCCTGACCTATAGGATCGAGGCGGAGGTCCGCTCACTCCTCTGGCACATTCCGGCCCGTTACTACTTGGGAGTGAGCACGTATCGCAACTTCAATAGGGCGTTCCGTAACGTGGCACGCCACCTGGCGGGGGAAGCACCAACCCCATATCCTCATCAGACCTCCGACACCAAGAGCAGGGCCGAGGCCCGCCTCAGCGCCGGGGAATCCTCTCTTGTCCAGGCCGGGTTCGAACCAGGTGTGGCGGAACGCTTCGCCGGGTTCATACGCACGTCTTCCGATGACGACTGTGGTCGCATCAGACCCTTCCGGCTGGCCGACAGCTGGAGCGAAGGCCGGGAGTCCGTCCTCAGATTGTGCCTTCACGCCACCCGCCTGGGGCTTCTCGATCTCACCTGGGACCTGATGTGTCCCTTGTGTCGCGGGGCTAAGGGCCAAGTCTCATCCCTTAGCGACCTGCGCAGCCAGGCCCACTGCTCTTCCTGCAACATCCGGTTCGACGCCAACTTCGACCGATCCGTGGAGGTTACCTTCCGGCCCTCTGAGAGGGTACGGCGCATTGAACAGAACAGCTACTGCGTCGGAGGCCCTGGGAACACCCCACATGTCATAGTGCAGCAGACCATTGCCCCCGATGGCCGGTTCACAGTGCCTGTGGACCTCTCTCCGGGAGTGTACCGGCTGCGGGGACCTCAGATAAAAGGAGCCGCGCTTATCGAAGTGGACCAGTCTCATCCGGGCCCAGGAGATATACGCTTCTCGTGTAGCGTCGGCGAGCTGACGCCTCTGAGGGCAGCGGTCGCGCCGGGCAGGACTGCCCTCTCTGTGGAGAATACCAGGGAACAGGAGCTACTGGTAATACTGGAGGCGACCCAATGGCCCGACGACGCGGTCACGGCCGCTTTCGTCACCACTCTTCAAGACTTCCGAGACCTGTTTTCCTCAGAGGCGCTGGCGCCCGAGGAGCACTTCGAGGTGCGCTACCTTTGCTTTATGTTCACCGATTTGAGGTCCTCCACTACTCTCTATAGAGTTCAGGGCGACGCTCTTGCATACGCGATGGTAAGGGATCATTTCCGGGTGATTTTCGATTCGGTCGCAGAGCACAGCGGCGCCGTGGTCAAGACCATCGGCGATGCTGTCATGGCAGTGTTCCGAGAACCGGGTGACGCCGTGGCTATGGGTCTGGATGCACACCGGTCTCTCAGCGAAAAAGGCTCATCGTCCCCGGACATTGTCCTGAAAATCGGCGTTTACGCTGGGCCGTGCATCGCCGTGAACCTGAATGATCGCCTCGACTATTTCGGGACAACCGTCAACGCGGCGGTACGGCTCCAGGGCGAGAGTTTGGGTGGGGACATTGTGATGGGGGCCGCGCTTTTGGATGATCCAGGGGTCCAGGAAGCGCTACGCGGGCCGGGCATTCACACGGAGCCCATCAGGGTCCAGCTGAAGGGGTTCGAGAAGGACTTCGAGGCGGTCCGCGTCACTTGGCAGGAGCCCCCGGACTAGCTGAGCCCTCGACGAGCTCGGGGTGAGCTGAAGAGGCGCCATCATGGTTCGACAGGCTCACCATGAGCGGATGAAGAAGAGGCCGGTAGATAGACTAGTACCTTGTCAACAAGATTTCCATAGCATGTCATTCTGAGTGAGCGCAGCGACCGAAGAATCTGGGGAGGGGTTACCCCACAACCACTCCAGATTCTTCGCTTCGCTCAGAATGACATTTATATCAGATTGAAGTTGACTGAGAACTAGGGATACTCTGAACAAGTCTGGGCATAGTAGCATAGAGAATAGCACTGTGTTCGGGGAGATAATTGATGGACCAGCCAACATTTGCGGACTTGGAATACGAGAGCAAGAAGCGCAAGACCCGCCGGGAGATATTCCTGGAGCGCATGGATGCTCTGATCCCGTGGGAACAGATGGAAGAGCGCATCCGTCCGTTCTATCCCAAGGCGGGCCGAGGCCGTCGACCATATGAGTTGTCGGCGATGGTGCGGATACACTGCGTGCAGTTGTTCTACAACTTGAGCGATCCTGGTATGGAGGACATGCTCTACGAGGTCGAGTCGGTGAGACGGTTCGTAGGGTTGAAGCTGTCGGGCCCGCTGCCGGACGAGACGACGATTCTGAACTTCCGCCATCTGCTGGAAGAGCATGAGTTGGGGCAGAGTCTGTTCGAGGAGATCAACCGTCATCTGGAGTCCCAGGGACTGCGGCTTCGGGAGGGGATGATCGTGGACGCGAGCATCATAGAGGCGCCGTCATCGACGAAGAATCGTGCGGGTGAGCGAGACCCTGAGATGCACCAGACGAAGAAGGGGAACGAGTGGCGCTTCGGGATGAAAGTACACGTAGGCGCTGACGCTGAGACGGGAGTGGTACACAGCATGACTACGACGCCAGCTAACGTGCATGATGTGACAGAAGCGCACCGATTGCTGCACGGTGGAGAGAAACGAGTGTGGGGGGATGCGGGGTATCAGGGAGTGGACAAGCGGTTGGAGAATCGAGAGTTGGATGTGGAGTGGCGAGTGGCGATGAGGCCCGGCCGGCGACGTCACCTGGAGCCTGGCAGCTACGAGGCGTTGGCGGAGAAGCGCAAAGCGTCGGTCAGAGCGAAAGTGGAGCATCCGTTCCTGTACGTGAAGCGGCGCTTTGGCTACGCCAAGGTGCGCTACCGAGGGTTGGCTAAGAACGCGCAACGGCTGGCATTGCTACTGGGGCTGGCCAACTTGATGACGGCAGAGCGCCGTCTGGCGGCATGAGAGGGGCGCAGTGCGCAAATCAGGGCCGGGGAGCCGCGATGGCTCCGAAAAGCCGCTTCGAGGCCACAACAGACACGGTCTGAACGCCTCAACCACGACCTGGAACGTCACAAAGATGCCTGAACGTCTCCAAAGAACGGAACCACTCTGCCCATCCACGCTTGCGCCGAGTTGTTCAGAGGTTCCCTAGGTATGGGTCCAATGAAGCCGCTCATGGTTCGACAGACCAGGCTCACTGTGAGCGGAGTTACATCGACTTCGCAAACGCGGCTTGCTCCACCTCTTCCATGCGGAAGCCCATGTGGGCGCCGAAGTGGTACGCCAGGCTGTACGCCACCGCGCCGATGTCCACCGGGCCTCCCAGTTGCTCTTCAATCGAGGTGACGCCTCGGTCTGTAATGCCGCATGGGATTATGTGGCTGAAGGGCGCCAGGTCGTTGTTCACGTTGATGGAGATGCCGTGGTAGGTTACCCCGCGGCTTAGCTTCACGCCGATGGCAGCCATCTTCTCCTCATCCACCCACACCCCGGTCAGCCCTTCCACCAGGCTACCGGTGACACCGTGGTCCGCGAGGGTCTTAATCATGATCTGCTCAAGGGCACGGACGTACTTGACGGGGCCACCCCATCCTTTCAGGTCCAGTACAGGGTAGGCCACCAGCTGGCCCGGTCCGTGGTAGGTAACTTCTCCGCCCCTGTCCGCTTCGTAGAGGGCTATGCCCATCTCCGCAAGCTGGGCGTCGGTGAGGAGCACCTGCTCCCGCCGACCACGGCGGCCCACGGTATAGACCGGTGGATGCTCAAGCAGCAGAAGGGTATTCGGCTTTGTCCCTTCGAGTACCTGACCGAAGAGATCCCGCTGCAGCTCCCAGGCGGTGAGGTACTCCATCGTCCCGGCATGGACAACGTGACATTCGCGGAGAGACGGCAAGGCAGATCCTCAGTTGATCGGACTATCTGGCCCGATGGCCTCCAGGCGGAGTTTCACCGACTTAAGGAAGGCGCCGGCTTGGGCGCCGTCGATGATCCGATGGTCGAAGGAGAGGCAGATATTCATCATGGAGCGGATGGCGATGCCGTCGCCCGCTACTACGGGCCGCTTCTGGATAGCCTCCGTGGTGAGAATGGCAGCCTGGGGATAGTTTATTATGGGCTGGGAGACTATAGAGCCCAGGGCGCCCGTATTGTTCACGGTAAAGGTGCCACCCTGGATATCGGGCAGGGTGAGCTTGCCATCCCGGGCCTTGGCCGTCAGGTCTGCGGCGGCCCTTGCCAGTCCAGCTATGCCCATCGAGTCTGGATCGTGTATCACGGGGACCACAAGCCCGTCGGGAGCGGCCACCGCGACGCCTACGTGCACACGTTTTTTCACGATGATCTTGTCGCCGCCCCAGGTGGAGCTCAACATGGGGTGCTCCTTAAGGCACTCCACCACCACCTTTATGACGAAGGGCAGGTAGGTGAGTCCGATCCCCTCGCGTTCACGGAACGCCTCTTTAGTGGCCTCCCGGTGCTTAACAAGGCCAGTCACATCCGCCTCCACCATGCTCCATGCATGGGGTATCTCGGTGGCGCTTCTGACCATGTTCTCGGCGATCAAGCGCCTTATGCGGCTGAGGGGTACAGATTCCTCCTCGACACCTACGCCTCTGGGACCGGGCGCCCCAGCAGGCAGCGGGAGTCCAGAGGACACCGCTCCGTTGGACTCTATAAACTCCAGCACGTCGTTTCTCGTGACGCGGCCGCCCAGGCCTGTCCCCTTGACCTGGCTCAGGTCCACGTTGTGTTCACTGGCAAGCCGGCGCACGGCGGGAGAATGGCGGCCGGATTCCTCGCGTTGGCGTTCAACGGAGGGCGTTGGTGAAGGCGAGGCCGTCATGCTCTTCGGCGGCGGGGGGGCCACATCAGCTTGGGCCTCCCTCGGCTCACCGCGCGCCGTACCCGACGGCTCTCCGGCTTCCTCCACTCCGCCACCCGTCGGCCCAACTGGTTTCACATCCTTCATGAAGTAGCCGATTGTGCCCACCTCTTCGGGAGCTCTTTCAGCAACGGTTTCCTTTGGTTTGGCCGGCTCCGGTTCCGGGACCTGCCCATCCGCCGCCTCAATCTCAGCGATGGGTGTGCCCATAGGGACAGTGGTGCCTTCTTCGACCAGAATGCGCGTCAGCACTCCATCTACGGGAGACGGCACCTCCATCGTCACCTTGTCCGTCTCTACCTCCACGAGAGGGTCGTACTTCTCGACCCTCTCGCCGGGCTGCTTGAGCCACTTGCCGATGGTGCCTTCGACAACCGACTCGCCGACCTGAGGGAGATCTATCGTAATGGCCATTTCACCGGTCCTCTAGTTGGTTCGGTTCCGTGAGCTGGCTAAATGACACGCTGCAACAGGGGCCTGGACAGCGACAGAGGAATCCGATCAATACGCAGCCAGTCTCCTCACAGCCTCAGAGATCTTCTCCGCATTGGGCAGATACGCCTCTTCCAGTGGAGGAGCGAAAGGCATCGTGGGTATGTCGGGCCCGCACACCCGGGTTATGGGAGCGTCCAGGTACTCAAAGGCTTCCTCGGACAGCAAGGCGGATACCTCCGCACCCACGCCCCCGGTGACGTTGTCCTCATGGACAATCACCACCTTCCCTGTCTTCTTTACCGAGTTGAGGATGGATTCCCTGTCCAGTGGTTTGAGCGTGCGAAGGTCGATGACCTCCGCGCTGACCCCTTCTTGGTCCATGATGCCGGCGGCCTCCAGGCAGAAGTGCACCATCAGACCGTAGGAAACGATGGTGACGTCGGTGCCGCTCCGCTTTACGTCCGCCTTGCCGATGGGGACCAGGTACTCTTCATCCGGGACCTCGCCGCGGACCAGCCGGTAGCTCTTCTTGTGCTCCATGAACACGACGGGATTGTTATCCCTGATGGAGGCTTTTAGCAACCCTTTGGCGTCGTAGGGAGTCGCCGGGGCCACGACCTTGAGGCCCGGGGTATGGAAGAAATAAGCCTCCACGTTCTGGGAATGGAACAGGCCGCCGCGGATGCCACCGCCATAGGGAATGCGTACCACCAGGGGCACCGGTATGGCACCGTTGGTGCCATAGCATACCCGGGCTGTCTCCCCGATCAGCTGGTTGGCCGTGGGCCAGATGAAGTCAGCGAACTCCACCTCTGCGATAGGCCTCAGGCCTCGGAAGGCCGCCCCGAGGGCAACTCCAACGATGGAAGCCTCGGCCAGGGGGGTATCTATCACCCTCTCCTCGCCGAACTGCTCGATGAAACCCTTGCTGGCCAGGAAGACGCCTCCCCTGAGCCCAACGTCTTCACCCAATATGAAGACGGAAGGGTCCCGCTCCATCTCCTCGTACATGGCCTCTCGAATGGCCTCTATTACGGACTTAACGGCCAGGGAGACGCCTCCTTCTCTTCGCCCTCAGAGCGGACTCTCAGGAGCATAGACATGGTCGTAGACTGTCGACGGGTCGGGATATGGCGCCGCTTCTGCAATATCTGTAGACCGATTGATCTCGGTCCGGGCGTCCTTGCGGATCTCCTCCACCTGGTCTTCTGTTAGCAGGCCCACTTCCGTCAGGTAGTTCCGGAGGACTATCGCGGGATCACGTTTACGTATCTCTTCAACCTCTCCCTTGGGCCGGTAGCGCCGGTCGTCGTCGTCGGTGGTGTGTGGCTGGAACCTCTCGACTTTCATCTCCAGCAGCACCGGCCCCTTGGACCTGGCATGGGTTATAGCCTCCGTTGTGGCTTCGATGACCTGGAATACGTCCATGCCGTCCACCACAATCCCAGGAAATCCGTAGCCGGCGGCCCTATCCGCCACGTCGTCTATAGCCATCTGCTTCTTCAGCGGGACGGAGATGGCGTACCGGTTGTTCTCGCACACGAATATGACCGGCAGCTTGTGGACACCAGCGAAATTCATCGCCTCGTGACACTCGCCCTCGCTTGAGCCACCGTCGCCGAAGTAGGTCAACACCACCGTCTTTTCGCCCAGCATACGGCATCCCAGGGCATATCCCACAGCCTGGGTGACGCCTGCCGCTACCACATTGGATATTTGGATCACCTTGTTCGCCAGGTCGGCGCCCTGAAGTGGGAACTGTCTGCCACCGCTGTATCGGTCCCCCTGCTTGCCCATGTAGGAGAGCATGGCCTCCATGGAGCTAAGTCCCGCCTGAATCTTCAGCGACAGGCAACGGTAGTAGGGGAATAGGAAGCAGTCGCCATCCTTTTGCGCCGCCAGCACGCTGCCCATTTCGGCTGCCTCGTGACCTTGACTCGAGGCGACGATGGGGACTTTACCCTGCCTATTCATTGCTAGAACTCGATCGTCCAGGGTACGTGCCACAACCATCTTCTTGTAGAAATCTACGATCTCCTGGTCCGTCAGCCCAAGACTTTCATGTTTCGTTCCGGTTTTTTCCTGGGCCGGGGCCGCTCCCCTGGTCCGCGCCATTACGTGCCCTCCAATAGGGAATCTTGATGATAGCACCCCATTGGACTCGGGGTGCTACACTTCAGGCAGGAGATTACCCTGCGATTATCCATGGCAGTCGCTCGTTGGTCGCATTCGGTCACAGCATATTATATCCCTTGTCATCGGAGTTCGTAAACCTCGTGTACAGCCACGCCGAGAGTCGACGGCCAATTACTGCTCGCTGGACCGGGCCACCTGAGCGAGCAACTGAAGGGTGCGCTCCAGCGAGCCTGCCCTGTCTCCTCCGGCAGGTACGGGTGAAGCCAGCACCTCGGTCGCCCCCAGCGCGAATATCTCCTTGATCTTCTCCGCCACCTTGGCCTCATCCCCATATAACGTGGTGGCGTCTATCATTGCATCGCTCCACTCACCGTTGGACGCCTCTGGAAAGCCCGCGGCGGCGAACATTCGCTGTCCGAAGGGTAATTTGGGGGTGGCGAACTGCTCCCTTACGGCAGACCGTACCTCAGCGGGGTCATCGTGGACACACATCGGGGCATGGGCTATGAGGGGTGGGACCGGGCGTTTGGCCCTCTGGGCTCCCGCTACCATCGCCGGGTATGCGACTTGGCGCAGGTACGGAGAGGGACATACCCAGCTGATGGCCCCGTCGGCCTCCGCTCCGCAGAGTTCAAAGGACTTCGGCTGGAGGGCGGAGGCCATGATTGGGACCTCCACAGGCGAAGGGATTCTGGCATGGGCAGTGTAGTGACGGCCTTCGAAGTCTACCGACCCTTCTTGCAACAACCCCTTGAGGACATGCACGTACTCACCAAGATGTCCCAAAGGCTCTCGGAACTGTGTACCAAATATGCCTTCGATAATGTGCGCGTGGCCTGGACCTATACCCAGGCGAAATCGACCTGGCGCAAGCTGGGCCAGCACTTGCACCTGCTGGGCCATCGCGACCGGATGGCGCGGGAAGGTTGGAACTACGGAGGTCCCTAGTACGATTCGCCCGGTACGCACCGCGGCGGCCGCGAAGAGGGTCAAGGCATCCAATCCAGCGCCGCCCGTAGGCAGCCAGGCGGCCTGAATCCCCAATTCCTCCGCCCTGTCTATACCGGCCAGAATGGCGGAGCTGTCGGTCCCGGCGACGACCAATCCGATTCTTTTCGGGCCCGTCTTCATACTTCCCGCCTTACGAGAGACGCTGTCATGTGGAGAGTCTCGCTTTTCACTACGCCGTCATCGATTTGGAGACCTTAGCCAGCAGCCGCAACGTTCGATCAAGGGAAGCTTCCCTATTGCCTCCAGCGCGTATGGGGGAAGCCATCACCTCAGTCGCCCCAAGGGCGAACATCCCCTCGATCTTTTTCTCCACCGTTGCCTCGTCGCCGTACAGGGCAGTGGCTTCTATCATGGCATCGCTCCAACTGCCGTCGGAGGCCTCCGGATAACCGGCGGCGGCGAACATCCGCTGGTAGAAGGGCAGCTGGGGGTTGGACACCTGCTCTCGCACGGCGGCTCGGACCTCTTCGGGATTATCGTGAACGCAGACCGGCGCGTGGGCTATGAGAGGGGGTACAGGCCGCCCGGCCCTCTCCGCGCCCGCTTTCATAGCCGGGACGGCCACGTCCCGGAGATAAGCCCTCGGACAGACCCAGGAGATAACTCCGTCCGCTTCGGCACCACACAGGTCAAAGGACCTGGGCTGGAGGGCCGAGGCCATCACCGGGACATCCACTGGCGATGCGATCGTGGCGTGGGCACCGTAATAGCTGCCTTGGAAGTCCACGGCTCCACCGTTGAGCAGGTCTTTGAGTATGCGAAGATACTCGCTCAGGTGTCCCAGGGGATCGCGGAAGTCTACTCCGAATAACTCCTGCATAGTCGGGCGGTGGCTGGGACCGACCCCGAGACGGAAGCGGCCAGGGGCAAGCTGGCAAAGTACCTGTACCTGCTGTGCCATCGCCACGGGATGGCGAGGATAGGTGGGGGTTATGGCTGTGCCCAGCATTATTCTGCTCGTGCGCATGGCGGCGGCGGCGAAGAGGGTCAGCCCATCCGGACCCGCTCCGCCCGTCGTCAGCCAGGCGGCCTGGATACCGAGCGTCTCCGCCTTCTCTATCCCATCAAGGACCGCGCCGCTGTTGGGCCCGAACACCGCAATACCGATCCTTTTCTGGCCCATTTCCACGGCCTCCGTTTTTCCTAGAATTTACATTATTCCTTGATAGCACCGATATGATGCTTTCCCAGAGAGCCCGGAGTCAAGTCCTGGGCCATTAGAAGAAAGGCCAAGCACCAGCACCTTCGCCTCAAAGAGCGGGCCCCAACGCCCCAGTCGATCGCGTTTGTTGAAATGAACGTGGTGGGGATTTAAAATGAACACCCCAGGCGCATTGGCCCCGAGTAGAACGGAACGGAAGGGATAGGGTCAATGGGACACAGACAAGGAGGAACTGATGACCACCTCGGAGGAAAGGTTTCAGAAAGGTTTAGAAATGCGCGCCCGCCTCGGTGGGGAAGGGCAGTTGTTCAAGGGAGCCGTCCCGACCGCTTACGAGCTGTCGCCCGATATGTACCGCATATTCACAGAGTTTCTCTATGGCTCCGTCTGGAGCAGGCCAGGATTAGACATCAGATATCGCGTGATCGCCACGATGACAGCGGCCGCGGCACAGATGGCGCAGCCCCAGGTACGGACCCAATTAAACAATGCGCTCAATGTGGGACTGACTCCTGATGAGGTCGTGGAGGTGCTCATACAATGCGCTCTGTACTCGGGTATTCCCGCATCTCACAACGCCCTGGGAATCGCAAAAGAGGTCTTTGACGAACGAGGGATTCGTTACATTCCTGCCCAGATTTTCGACGCCTCAGAGGAGCCAGGCAGCCTCTATGACAGAGGAGTGGCCAAGCACCGAGCGCTAAACCCCGACGTTTTCGGCTATTATTCAGTGCAGCCGACCGATGAGGAGCACGAGCTAGACCTGCTCATGAACGAATACCTATGGGGAGCTATCTGGACCAGGCCTGGGTTGGATACGAAAAGCCGCATAGTCTGCGCTCTAACTGCCCAGGTCGTCCAGGGGCAGTTCGACCTTTTCATCCGGCGGATGATTGAAGGGGCGCTGCGTAACGGTTTTACCAAAGGGGAAGTGATGGAGATTTTTATGCACCTGGCATTCTACGTCGGGATGCTTCCCGCGAGGGCAGCCATGAACATCGCCAATGCGGTTTTCAGGTCGCCCGAGTTCTCTGAGGCCGGGAGCGCTTGACGCTAAGCCTCACACTTTGAATTCCCTCACCTCAATCCTATCTCACTGGAGCGAATGAGGCCGTCTCGACGAGGCATTAGAGTCCCATAAGAATATTGGACCAGCCAGGAGGTGTTCAGAATGGTGGCAACCGACCGGGTAACATATGCGCGTGTAGAAGGCGCCGAGGAGCTTTTTACTCCTCGGTTCGTGGAATATCTCCTTTTGTTGCACGACCGGTTCACACCCAAAATACATGAGCTACGCGCTAAGCGTGCCGGCGTTCTCGAAAACGCCCTCCACCGTGGGATTATGCCGGGTAACCTGCCTGCCGGCGAGATCAACTCGGGGGACTGGCAGGTCCCGCCGGTGCCCGAGGAGTTGAAGAGGCCAGGGATAGAGATCTCCGGCCCCGTCTCTGTCACTGGAATGTTTATCAATGCCCTGAATCCAGGACCGGAGGGAACGAGAGCGGAGGGAGATCTCGACGATGACGAGGACTCAGCGGGGCATCGCTTTATCGATACGGTAACAGCCGCCCATAACCGGCTGAGGGCGGTCGAGCGGACCCTGACCTTCTACAACCCCGAGCGGGAGAGGGAATACAAGATCGAACCGGGCGAAATTCCTTTCTTCATGCACCGGGAACGAGGGATACACCTGAACGAACCCGACGTCACCGTAGACAGAGCCCCCATACCGGCGTGCGTCCTGGGAACCGCGTTGACCCTGTTCTACGCCGGTCGAGCCCAGGTGGAGCGAGGGCAGGGTGTATTCTTCTATCTTCCAAAGCTGGAGTCCGCCGAAGAAACGGGACTGTGGCGGGAGTTCTTCGACTTCAGCTCCGACCATCTGGGTTATCCAGACGGCGCGGTCATCAGAGCCATCCCCCTGGTCGAGTCACTGCCAGCCGTTTACCAAATGGAGGAGATGCTACATGCCCTGGGGCCCTACGCGGCCGGATTGAACGCCGCCAGGTGGGACCTGAAGGCAAGCATCTTCGAGTTCGTGATGGCCGACCCGGACTCTGTCTGGCCGGACCGTTTTGGCGTCGACATCAAGACCACCGAGTTCTTGGCAAACATATTCAGGCGCCTTGTAGCCATTTGCCTGAAGAGGGGCGCTGTCGCCGTCGGAGGAATGGCGACCCAGCTCCCCAGCAGGGACGATGAGGTCAACAAGGTGGCTGGCGCGGCAATAAGGGCTGACAAGGTATGGGAGGCGGACCAGGGCTTTATCCGGGCCTGGGTGGCACACATCTTCCACATGAAGACCGCCGCTAATCCGTTCAAGGAGCTCCGTGCGTCCGGCTGGGAGCCCAGCGGTGACATGAGGGTCCCCGAAAACTATCCCGTCGAAATCAAGGTCCCTGAAGGTCCCATCACCGTTGAAGGGACGCGCAGGAACGCCAGGATGCTCATCGAATACATCGAGGGGTGGATGAATGGCAGGGGCGCCAAGGCGATTGACAGCCTGGAGGGAAAGCCGGGAGTTCACCCAGCGCTGATGGAAGACCTGGCGACAGGCCGCATTTCCGTCGCCCAGATTGCCCAGCGAATCCGGCACCGGGCCAAAGACACCAACACGGGACAAGCCCACGACTTTGCCCTGGTAAAGGGCTTGCTACAGGAGGAGTGCGAGGACATCCTGGCTCGATTGGATGTGGGTGCTAGTAGCGGAGACGGTGCGGCCCGGCCTTCTCCGGCGGAGGTGACCTACAGAAAGGCCACGAAAATCGCCATGCGGTGGATCAAGAATTACGCCGAGCTAGACTACAGGAGCCTGGGCTCGTACACCAGGGGCGACCTCGACGAGATAGCCGCGGCGGAAGACGCCTTTTAGTGGCGGAGATGCATCAGCGGCGACCCATTCTTATTGTGAGCCGTTAAACCTCGGGCCCCAGGAGGATGTCCTCGCCCTCCACCCGCACTTGATAGACAATCAGGTCTTCCTGGCACGGAGGACTGACCACCTCGCCCGTCCTCACCCGAAAGGCGCTACCATGGAGAGGGCACTCAACCTCTTCACCATAGAGCATACCCTCGGACAGCGCCGCCCCAGAGTGGGGGCAAATCTCTCCGAGGGCGTAGTAGGCGCCGTCGAGATTCACCAACAGAATACGTTCGAACCGGCTCAGCTCCACCAGAATCTTCCTCCCTGGAGGAAGCTGGTCGGTCGTGGCGACCTTGACGAACTCCTCAGGCATCGAGGTAGCTCCCTGTGATGTTCAGTCCAGCGCCCCGCTATACATGATCTGCATCTTCTCTCTCATCCCCTCCTGGGCCTCCATCGCCGCCAAGGGCTCCCACTCCTTTTGTATGATCTCTTTGTGGCCCATCTTTTCATACTTGGCGCCTGTGGGGCTGCCAGACTTGATAGTGTTCACCATAGGAGGGGAGATGAGTCTCCCCACGGGTCCGCCGCCGCACAGCCTGCAGACATCAAGGGGGTCGGCATGTATGCTGTGGGTCGCCTCGAAACTCCGGTTGCACTCCCGGCACTTGTAGTCATACCTGGGCATGGGACCTACCTCCTCATTCTGTCCGGGGGCTGGCGGTTACCCGCTACCCGGTACATATCTGTCGAGATCCTCTTCGACCTCTGGGGACGTTCCAGGGCCTAGAAGGCGGCCCGGGCCTGGGAGAGCTTGTCGTTCCTCACCTGCTTCTTCACAGCATCCACATCTATCCCGTAAAGGCCCGCCATATTCCTCCCGAACACCAGCTCCTTGTCGGCATCGGTGAACTCAGGGTACCCATAGCCTGCGATCAGCTCATCGGGAATGGTCAGCTTCCGGAGAGCCTCGATCTGCCACTGGGGCGAGGCAAAGATGGGGGCATCGGTACCGAAGCAGATGCGGTCGGCGCCCACCCATCTGAGCAGCTTCCCCATGTTGTGGGCCAGGGCCACGGGGGTGCTCACCAATAGAGCGAATGTGGCGCCTATGTCCACATACATGTTTTCCTGACGTGGCCCGGGTACGTTCATCGCGGTCAGCTCATCTATATAAGGGAAACCGGCGTGATAGATTATGAAGGTGAGATTCCGGAAGTCCTTGATGGGCTGGTCTAGGTCCTGGGGGTGGACGTACTTGGCCATGGCGAAAGAGAAGGGAATCCCCTTGTGGATATGGATCTTGTCGATCCCCAGCTCAATACACTTCTCCCAGAGAGGATACGCCAGCTTCTCGTCATCCGCCCACCAGCCGTGCTTGGATGTGGCGTCCCACGGGTAGAGCTTGAGGCCATCTATCTTAAGCTCTTTGAAGTAGCGCTCCAGTTTCTCCAGGTGGTCCGGTTGATTCGGCTCCACTGTCCCCAGGGTCACAACCCGCCCGGGGCACAACTCGTTGACCTCTTTCGCCACCTCCAGGCACTCCTCGGTGCCGAAAAGGTCCTCTCCACCGAAGTGATCTTTGAAGGCCAGGGTATTAAGGAAGGTGACGTCGGTTTCGGAGTTTACGAAGATCTCCTTTAGCCAAAAGTCCTTGTTCATCTCAACGATGCCCTGGCTTCCAGAGAAGATTTGCTTTCTCATCGCGTCCAGTGTTCCGAGGAACTTTACCCCTTCGTCGTCGGCGCGGTCGTACCCGCTCTTTCGAAAGAAGATGTGGGTCTGGTCGTCCAGGACGAAGTCGGGCCCTGTGCGCCGGGCCTCGATGGCGGACTCGTCGAAGGCCTCATCCTCCACCACATCGTAGACCCGCATGCCTGAAAGCTTGTTAAGAGTCAGAAGCACCGCCATGAACCCGGTACGAGTCCTGGTGTACTCCTGCACGGGCATCCCCTTCTTTTGGGCGTACTCTTCCAGCACCGACCTTACCCTGGGGCCGATGGCGCCGCTTAGCACGAAGTTTATCCCCGCTTCGTAGTCAGGCATTGATATCCCCTTTCCTCCGAATGCGCGCCCTGCTTCAGCCGGCCCTTGAGGAGCCCCCGGACGCCAGTCATATGAGACTCACTCCAGGTTGAGGCAGAAACGATCCCGGTCGCTCTCGCGACGATTCCCCCCAATGACGGGTCTGCGGGAGTACGGGCACGGATCGCATTAGCTAATTCGTGCACATTATAGTCTATCCCGCTGGCGTTTGTAAGGAGACAGGGAATGCGCCTACGGTAATAGCAGGGGCCGCCGGTAACTTGACCCTCCAGTCCCGAAGACTTAGTCTTGGGAAAACGTAGACCCTAGCACCGCGTCAGGAGGCATGATGACACTAGACGACATTCGTCCATTTCTGGAAGCCGAGCACCACGGGGTAGTCACGACATTCCGCAGGAACGGGACTGCACAGATGAGCATCGTTGCCAGCGGCATCTACCGGGACCAGGCCGTCTTCGTGGCAAGAGGCGACACTGCCAAGCTTGGCAACTTGACGCGCGACCCCCGCTGCACTGTCCTGACGGTGAAGCCCGACTGGTCGGAATACGCCTTCTCGGAGGGGCGAGCGCAGATCTACTCATGGGACAACACCCCACCCGAAGAGCTACGGTTGCTGCTCCGAGAAGCGTACCGGGCGTGTGGGGGAGGAGAGCACCCTGATTGGGAAGAATATGACCGAGTTATGAAGCAGGAAAGAAGGGCGGTGGTGACGGTCACCAGCGACCGTGTCTATGGGTTCACCCGGCAGCGATAGCTCCCTCCGGCCGCCGGGACGCGGCGCATCTAATCACACCATACCCCTTCAGCTAGGCACGCGGTCTGACCAATCCCCCCTACATATCCAAGCGCACCATCACCACCGCGTTGGTGATGATGGTGCCGTCGGAGTTGTGTTCGTTCGCGATTTCCAGGCCTCCCTTTATTACATTGACCTGCCCCTGTCCGTAGGGAAGCATACCCATAACCGCCTGAGGGTCCACCGCGTCCGGCTCTGGAGAAGCGATGGTTACGTCGGCCCATACGGATTGGGGCTTCGATCCTACGGCGCTCACGAAGTACAGTCGGTTTCGGGACATCGCATCGGCAAGGGCCCGCTGAGCGGCCTTCGTGTAGTCTCTCCCATGGAGGTCTACCCCCATTCCTATTTCGATAAGGCATCTTTTCCAGGCCATAGCTTCTGTTCTCCTTCACCAGCGTCTCTTGAATTCACCAATTAGACTACAGGCTTGAGAATAGCATCAACTCTGAACAAAGGCTACGGATTACGGATTGCTGAGCCCGCCGGCAGCCGCTAGAATAAGACGGCGGCGAGTGCGAGATCTCCCTCCAGCTGGGCCTCGAATAGTCGGTTGGGATTTTATTTAAAGAGGTATCGGGCGCTGATAGGCAGCCACAAGAATGTACTAATCCTTCAGTCCGGCGGGTGCACGGCTGTTATGAACCAGAGCCTGGCTGGCGTAGTTGAAGAAGTCCTCCGGCGCCGCGAGTTTGGCGAGGTCTACGGAGCGGCCCACGGCCTAAAGGGCCTGCTCAACAGCTCCCTCCTGGACCTTCGCCGGCAACAGGGCAGCCAACTCTGGCGCCGGATCGCCAGCACCCCTGGAGCAGCTTTGGGCTCCGGGAGGCGCAGCCTAAAACCCCAAGAAACAGCGACCGTAATGAACATTCTCAGGGAGCGCGAAATTCGCTACGTCTTTACGATAGGGGGCAACGACTCGGCCGAAACCGCACACAGGATCGCCGAGGAGGCCCCGGCCTCAGATCAAGAGGTCGTGGTCATTCACGTTCCCAAGACCATTCGACAATGACCTGCCGGCGACCGACCACTGCCCGGGCTACGGCAGCGCCGCCCGCTTCGTGGCCCTGGCGACGATGGGAGCCGGGATGGACGCGGAAGCGATGGGAGAGGCTTCTCCAGTCACCATCCTGGAGGTGATGGGCCGGGATGCGGGGTGGCTGGCGGCGGCCTCCGCGCTAGGGAAACGGGAAGAGAAAGATGCCCCTCACTACATCTGCGTACCCGAGACACTCTTTGATGAGGACCGGTTCATGGCGCGCCTTGAGGAGGCCCTCAGACGGTGGGGGTTCGCGGTGGCCGTCACGGCCCAGAATGTCCGAGGCCCCTCTGGGCCCCTTGGGACACAGGGAGGCCCCGTTTTCGTCGACGATTTCGGCCACGAGTATTTCGAGGGAGCAGGCCGTTACATGTCCTCCCTGGCCAGCCGCAAGCTCAAGGTAAGAGCCAGGTACGAGAGGCCCGGCACAATTCAACGCTCCTTGATGTCTTGCGTGTCAGCTCGAGACGCACAGGAGGCCTATCAAGTGGGTCGCGAGGCTGTCGCCTACGCCCTCGAAGGACATAGCGACTCGATGGTCACGTTGGAGCGCAGTCCCGGGAGAAAGTATCGCTGCGAGACGGGACTGGCCCCCCTGGCGGCCGTCGCAGGCCAGGTCAAGCTCCTACCGGAGGAGTATGTGGACGCGTCCGCCGGGCTGATGACCCGGGCCTTTATCGATTATGCCCGCCCCCTCATTGGAGGACGACTGCCCAGATATGCACGACTCCAAGGATTCCAGACAGAGAGCATTGACTAGCCCAGGGCGAAAGGTTCTGAGCCTGAGACCGCACGACAGTGTGATTGCCGCTAAAATAACCCGTATCCAGGCCCCTCTCCCTTAGGGCCCTTGGGGAGAGACGTGGCACCAGGCCAGGATGAGGGCCATCCCATCAGACCTTTCGCCGAGTTTACCCTGAGTACACCGTAGGATCTCATTGAGCATGCCGAAGTGGTGACATCCGGAAAATCTGTTCGCGGGGTTAGCTAACTATGAATGTGGCTGACATGCCGAAAAGGGTCCTGGTGGTGACTCCGCACCCCGACGATGCCGAAGGGGGATGTGGAGGCACGCTGGCAAAGTGGATAGAGCATGGAGCCGAGGTTTTTTATGTTCTCTGCACCAATGGCGACAAAGGCACCGAGGACCCCACAATGTCCCAGAAAAGGCTCGCCTCCGTCCGCGAGAAGGAGCAGCAGGACGCAGCCGATGTCCTCGGCGTTAAAGAGGTGGTTTTCTTGGGCTACCCCGACGGCGGCCTGGAGGACGATCGCCGGTTCCGAGAGCAGGTGGTCCGGCAAATACGGAGGCACAAGCCTGAGGTCGTCATGTGCTGTGACCCGCTGAGGAGCCGTAGGCACTCCCACAGAGACCACCGGATCAGCGGCCAAGTCACGGTCGACGCGGTCTGTACCTACGCGTGGCGCCACCTGTACTTCCCCGACCAGATCAGCGTGGAAGGGCTTCTACCCCATGCGGCGCGGGAGATCTATCTGTGGGGCAGCGAGGAGCCTGATACCTTCGTGGACATAAGCGAGAACCTGGAGATGAAGGCACAGAGCCTCTTGAAACACCTCAGCCAGTTCCCTGACCCCGAAGGTCGTGAGGAGAGAGTCCGGACCAACGCCAGCCATATCGGGCAGGAGGGCGGCCTACCTTACGCGGAGGCCTTCCGCGTAATACGGTTCCTACCACATTCCCTGCTGCTGGGGTAGACACAAGGCCGGATGCGGCCACACCGTGTGGGACGAAAATCCGAGATGTTGGTCGCTGTCATCCCACCCACCAAGTCTACCACGCTCTCCGCTCCGCTCGGATGCGGAAGAAACCAAACCCCGCCAGGAGTAAGGCCAGGACACCTGCTACTATGGCTATGGGCACCAGGGGCAGTCCTCCACCTGGCTCAGCTTCTAGAACGGACGTCGGAGTCGGTAATGGCGTAGGTACATCCGTGGGAGGTACCCCCGTTTGGGTTGGCGCCAGTGTGGGAGTCAGCCCGGGCGTCGGGGCCTCCGTTGGAGTAGGACGCACACCAGTGGGACTTGGCGTGGCGGTGGCGCCTATAGTAGGTACCGGCGTGCCTGTGACCGTTGGCGTAGCCGTCGCCGTACCAGTTGGCGGCGGTCTTGTGGTGGGGGTGCGGCGGGGGGTCGGCCGCCCGGTAGCCGGCGTCTGGAAGAAGGGCGTAGGGGCAGGGGTAGGCGTAAGAGTGGGTGTGGGCGTAGGCGTAGGTGTGGGCTCGGGCGTCGGAGTCGGGGTCGGCGTAGGCGGTACGGGTGTTGCCGTAGGCACTGGCGTGGGCGTAGGGCTCGGCGTGGGAGTAGGAGTTGGACTCGGTGTAGGGGTTGGCGTGGGCGAGGGCGCCGGCGTGGGCGAAGGTGTTGGCGTGGGCGTCGGGGTAGGTAACGGCCTAGGCGTCGGTGTCGGAGTAGGAGTGGGCCTGGGCGGGGGCGGGGGAGGAGGCGGCGGACCTTGCAGCGTCGTCCTCTCGATCTCTACATTATTCAAAGTAAGAGGATCAAACTCCCGGCCACGGACATCCGCGAAATTGTCGATCAATTGCGTCCCGAAGACATGGGCCGCCGCTACAGGGATCGTCACTGTGGCGGTGGCGCCACTGTCCAGAGCCCCCAGGTGGCACGTCACGAACCTACCGCTCCGAATGCAGCTCTCCTGGGTCGCCGTCGCCGACTCAAATATGACCTCCGCCGGCAGGGTATTCGTTACTACTAATCCTGTAGCCTGGGAAGGGCCGTGGTTAGTCACGACCACAGTGTAAATAAAGGCATCTCCAACACCCACCGTTCCGGGAAAGTCCGAAATGGTGATGGATACGTCGGCCACAGGTGTGACCGACGTATCCTGGCTTGCGCTGTTGTTGCTGCTGATCGGGTCGCTTTCCAGAGACTCCACGCTCACCCTGTTGGTAATACTTCCTCCCGCATTCGATTCCGGTGTCACCGTAATTCCCACCGCGACGAGGCTACCCACGTTGATGGTTCCCAAGGAGCACGTTACCTCTCCTGATACGTGCTCGCACGTACCCCCACCGGCATTGGCGGTCACAAAGGACACTCCGCCGGGCAGCGTATCTGTAAGGACCACTCCCGTGGCATTAGACGGCCCATTGTTCCTGACGGTGACAATGTATGTTAGCGGGTTCCCCACTCGTACGGGATCAGAGGAGTCGATATTTGTCACCGAAAGGTCGGCAGGGGCGAACACTGGGCCTCCATCGTCGGAAATTTCGCCGTTCTCCGTCAGGTCGTCGTCACCTCTCTGCCCATCGACCAGGTGGAGGGTCACCCTATTCCCGTTTATCACCGCGCCGGTTGTTCCGTCGAAGGTAAACTCGTACCAGTGTGGGACCGGATCACCGCTGGTGGCGCCGTACTTCCAGTAGCTGGCTATTATTGTTTCCTGGGGGAAGAAGAGGTCGATAGTAGTGGCGTCGGCAGTCGGCAACCCCTGCAACGTAAATTCGAAAAATCCCGCAGGGAACTCTTCATCCGGGGCATCCTCCGGGGAGGGATTCACCGCCGCATCAACTTCGGCAAGGGCAGTGCCATCGACCGACCGGATGGTGGCGTACGATCCGTTCACGGCATTCTTCAGGGAGGACACGTTGAGCTGCTCGCTGTCAAGAACGCCGTCTCCGTCGCCGTCTCCGCCATTGGGAGCGCCGTCTTCCACCTGATCTCCGATTCCGTCGCTGTCTTCGTCGTGGTACACCTGGGTTATGGCCGTAGAAGAGTTGTTGCTTAGCACTAAGTCAGTCTCCGCAGCAGCCACCGCCACAGTGGTCGTAATGATCCCCACGTCCCCCGTCGCTACCGGTATCACGGCAGTAACGAGAACGTTTACTGAAGCGTCGGCACCGCTGGCGAGGTCGCCCAACTCCCACGTGAGGGCGCCGCCGTCTCCGCTGCAGCTACCCTGGCTGCAGGTGACGGACACGAAGGCAACTTCCTGGGGAAGCTCGCCGGTCAATATCACTCCGGTAGCGTCTGATGGGCCATCGTTGGCCACTACCGCAGTATAGGTGAAGTCACCACTGACGATCACACCATTGGGTGGACTGCTCAAAGTCACTCCGACGTCTGCTTGCTTCGTCAGAGAGGTGTTCAGGCTTACGGTATTATTGGCGTCGTCGGAATCGACACTGCCCGAACGGACATTGGCC
The DNA here is from genome assembly GCA_965226805.1 of Dehalococcoidia bacterium. GTDB lineage: Bacteria > Chloroflexota > Dehalococcoidia > Lucifugimonadales > JAGWBF01 > CBDDDW01. Next base: position 13,344 of record CBDDDW010000016.1, on the reverse strand, counting down.
GTGTTGGTGACAATTGTACCACCGGCGCCTCCCAAGGCCTTCACGGTGATCGTCACTCTGGCATCGCGCCCCCTCACCAAGGTCCCAAGATCACACTCCACTAGTCCCGAATCCTCCGTGCAACGTCCCTGGCTCGCTATCGTCGACTTGAGTACGAGGCTGGGTGGCGACTGGTAGCTCATAACTACACCGATTGCGTTCGACGGCCCATTGTTCGTTACGACTACCGTGTAAATCGCGTCGAGGCCTACCGACACAGAATCGGACACCTGGCTCATTGCAATCGCCATGTCGGCGCTTACGCCGTGCACCACGAAGGCAAATCGATCGGATAGGCTGGCCCTGGCCAGCTCTCCCCTGCCCATCGAGAACTCAGGAAAGGCGACGATCCTGGGGTTGGCGGGGTTGATATTCCTGTGGACCAGCGCTGTATGGATAGTGTCCCGTAGGTCGGCGGGCGTGGTCCGGGGCATCCCCATCGCCGCCCCTATGGACGCGCTCAGGCTGGAGCCATCGGTCTCGAACCCGGCCCGGAGGAGAAGGTACAGCGCGGACTCCTTCATAACGGCCGGGTCCACGAGGGCAGCCCTGAGCGCCAGCTGGATGGACTCGGTCAGATTAGAGGTCTCTGTGCGAGGAACCGCCAGCGCGGCGAATATCAACTCGCTTATGCCGGTTGAATCGAACTCATCGCGCCCGAGACGGCCTACAACCGAATCGAACAGAGATACGAAAGCTTGCACCACTCTCTCACCCGGGTCGATCCCGCTCACGCTCAAGCTCTCTCCCAACCCGATCCGGTCCAGCAGGTCCCTACTACGGATGGCCTCGATGGACTCGTGTAAGGTAGCCACGTCACTTCGGGAGAAACCAAAGGCCGCTACTACAGCCTCTCGCAAGTCGGCGGTATCTCTCTTGAAGAATCCAAGGGCGGTGATCATCGACTCCCTTACGCGGGCAAAGTCTGCCGGCGTGTTACCCAAGACCGCCTGCACGGATTCGGCCACGGCCGCGGCATCGGTACGGGGAAGTCCCAGGGCAGCGGCGGTGGACTCTGCGAGGGTGGCCGCATCCGCCTTCTGGAAACCAAGAGCGGCAATTATCGACTCCCCTACGCTGGCAAAGTCTGTTTGCCCTCTACCCAAGAAAGTGCTTAGCGACTCAGCCATTGCCGTGGCATCGGTGCGGGAGAAACCCAATGCGGCAGTCGCGGATTCCCCGAGGGTAGCAGCGTCCGCCTTCAGGAGACCAAGGGCGGTGATTATCGACTCCCCTACGCTGGCAAAGTCTGTTTGCACTCTACCCAAGGCCGTGCTTAGCGACTCAGCCAGCGCGGTGGCGTCGGTGCGGGAGAAACCCAATGCGCCAGTCGCCGATTCCCCGAGGGTAGCAGCGTCCACCGGCAGGAGACCAAGGGCGGTGATTATCGACTCACCGACGTTGGCAAAGTCTGTTTCCGTTCTACCCAAGACCGCTCTTAACGACTCAGCCAGCGCGGTGGCATCGGTGCGGGAGAAACCCAGTGCGCCAGTCGCCGTTTCCCCGAGGGTGGCAGCGTCCGCCTTCAGGAGACCAAGGGCGGTGATTATCGACTCCCCTACGCTAGCTGGGTCTGTCTGCAACTTACTAAACGCAGTGCGTAAGGACTCGGCGAGAGCTGTGGCGTCAGCGTGGGTGACGCCGAGTATTGCGGTCGCAGATTCCTTGAGTGTCGCGGCATCATCTTTCGAGAGCGCGAGGGCGGTGATGAGAGAGTCTGCGAGCTGAGGTCTGTCGCTAAACAACTGGACCAGCCCTGTCGTGATGGTCTCCGCGAGCGAGGTGGAAGTGGTACGAGTGAACCCCAGTCCACCTTGGACCAGCTCCGCCATCCCGACCTTTAAGGTAAGCTTCCCTCCTCCGACAGAGGTGGCAAGATTCTCGCCAAGGCTGACGGCCGTCGATTCCAGCCTACCGCGGACGAACTCAAAGGAGGCGGCAAGGCTGGCTCCGTCGGACTGGGACAAGCCTAACACGGTGAGAAGTGAGTCGCCAAGCCTCGGCGTGTCCGAAAAACTTATGGAGAACGCGCTTAGAATGGAGTCGGCGAGCAGCCTGGCCCTGTCCGAGACCCCCTTACCGAGTGCGGCTTCGACAGACTCCCGGAGGTCGGATGCGTCGGATCTGGAGAAGCCCAGCGCGGCGAAAACGGAGTCGCCCAGCCCGGGCGTGTCCGAGATCCCTATGGAGAACGCACTTTGAATGGAGTCGGCCAGCAGCCTGGCCGTGTCCGAGACGCTCTTACTGAGTACGGCTTCGACAGACTCCCGGAGGTCGGATATGTCGGAGCGGGAGAAACCCAACGCGGCCAAAGCGGAGTCGCCCAGCAGTCTGGCCGTGTCCGAGACACTCTTACCGAGTACGGCTTGGACAGACTCCCGGAGGTCGGATATGTCGGAGCGGGAGAAACCCAACGCGGCCAAAGCGGAGTCGCCCAGACCGGGCGTGTCTGAGATCCCCATGGAGAACGCGCTTTGAATGGAGTCGGCCAAGAGCCTGGCCGTGTCCAAGACACTCTTACCGAGTACGGCTTCGACAGACTCCCCGAGGGCGGATGTGTCGGAGCGGGAGAAACCCAACGCGGCGAACGCGGAGTCGCCCAGGCTCGACGTGTCCGAAATCCGGGAGGAGATGCTCTGAATGGCGTCGGCCAGGATGCTGGCCGTGTCCGAGAGCTGTCTGCCGAATGCGAATTCGACAGACTCCCCGAGCACGGATGTGTCGGAACGGGAGAAACCCAACGCGGCGAAAAGGGAGTCGCCCAGGTTGGGCGTGTCCGAAATCCCCAGGGAGAAGACGCTCTGAATGGCGTCGGCCAGGATGCTGGTGGTGTCCGAGACCTGTCTGCTGAATACGAACTCGATAGACTCCCCGAGGACGGAGGTGTCGGAGCGGGAGAAACCCAACGCGGCGAAAAGGGAGTCGCCCAGGTTGGGCGTGTCCGAAATCCCCAGGGAGAAGACGCTCTGAATGGCGTCGGCCAGCAGACTGGCGGTGTCTGTGACCGCTCTGCCGAGTGCGAACTCGACAGACTCCCCGAGGACGGAGGTGTCGGAGCGGGAGAAGCCCAACACGGCGAGGACAGACTCTCCCAGGCCGGCGATGTCCGAGCGAGAGACGCCAAACGCCGCGGCTACCGACTCGCCGAGGCTGGAGACCTGTGTCTCTGCCCTGCCTAAGGCCCTCTCGGTGAACTCCGAGAGAGTAGATATCTACGTCCGCGTAATACTGAGAGCCGCGTTCGCCGAGTCTCCCAGGCCGGCGATGTCCGAGCGAGAGACGCCGAACGCCGAGGCCACCGACTCGCCTAGGCTGGAGGTGTCCTTCGGTGGGATACCCGTGGCAACCGCCTCCAGCAGGCTAGCAACGTCCGAAGGGGCTGCCGAAAGGGCCGTAAGGACAGAGTCTCCCAGGCCGGCGATGTCCGAGCGAGAGACACCCAACGCCGCTGCTACCGACTCGCCGAGGCTGGAGACTTGTGTTTCCGCCCTGCCGAAGCCTCTCTCGATTAACTCCGAAAGAGTCGCTATCTCCGTCCGCGCGATACTGAGGGCCGCGTTCGCCGAGTCTCCCAGTCCGGCGATGTCCGATCGAGAGACGCCCAACGCCGCGGCTACCGACTCGCCTAGGCTGGAGGTGTCCGTCGGTAGGATACCCGTGGCAGCCGCCTCCAGCAGGCTGGCAATGTCCGAAGGGGCCGCCGAAAGGACGGTAAGGATGGACTCGGCCAGGCTAGAGGTGTCCGAGCGAGAGACACCCAACGCCGCGGCTACCGACTCGCCGAGGCTGGAGACCTGTGTTTCTGACTTGCCTAAGACGCTCTGGGTGAACTCCGAGAGAGTAGATATCTCCGTCCGCGCGATACTGAGAGCCGCTTTCGCCGAGTCTCCCAGTCCGGCGATGTCCGAGGGAGAGACGCCCAACGCCGCGGCTACCGACTCGCCTAGGGTAGAGGTGTCCGTCGGTACGATACCCGTGGCCGCTGACTCCAGCAGGCTGGCAGCGTCCGTGCGGGCCGCCGAAAGGGCGGCTAGGATAGACTCGGCTAGACTAGAGGTGTCCGATTGCACTCCGGCAAGCGCGGCGAGGACAGACTCGCCCAGGCTTGACGTATCGGTACGTGGGACCCCCAATGCGGCAGTTATCGACTCAGACAGGACGGCTGTGTCCGATGTCGATACCTGGAGCACAAATGGGGTCAGGGATATGGCGCTTAGAGACCAAGCCTTGTTTCCCATTGTCCAGTCCATGGTGGTTACCCCAGATCCGGTACCCCCGACTGTGCTGCTTGCCCCGGTTTTGCCCCCGGCGGAGATGTTCAACCGCTCAACCCGGTTCGTGTGAGCTACCATGGTGTGACCTGATGCGGCGCGGCTCGCGTCCACTATCCATGTGTTATCCGCCGTCGTCGTTATGTCGACGGTCGAAGTGGTCGAGGTCGCTGCATCTCCGGTGGAGGAGTCTATGGGAGTTGTTTGGTCCACGTTGAGGAAAGAGTAAGAGATCATTATGGCTCTGGAAGCCGCCGCCCCGAAGTCCACTGACACCGTGTTCACTCCAGTGGTCGGGTTGACCAGGTACCATATGGAAGTCTCGGCGGCGACCCCATTCGTATCGGTACGGGCCTCTGTTAGGTCTCCAGTTCCATAGGTCACTCCCACTATGCTGCCGGGGGTGTGGGTGACAACCACCACGATGGCCCTGTCACTCCCATCGCCCGTCACCGTATGGGACCACGTGCAGGGATCACAGCCGGTTTGAGAGGAGATTATGGACGTGTCTAGTTTAACGGCGGCAGCATAGGTTGGCCCGGCGTTCAAGAGAATCAGCAGCCACCCCACAGCGGCCGCCAGGGCCAAGAGGGAGATGGACAGCATGACCACCGAGGTCCCATGCGTCCGAGCTTCGGAAGACGTCGCCGAGTGCGCTTGGCGCCCTCGGCGACGGTGGGTAAGAAGGGTACTGTAGAGTCGACGCATCCTCAGCCCTCACATGCAACGCGGCGGCGGTTGGTTGCGAGAGGGTCCGCGGGAGCGGCGCCGGAATCGACGCCCGGCCGACAGTCGCCTGTCGCTACCTCGATAGCTCCCGCCGACCCTTTATAAGGGCCTAGTCGACGTCGACGGTCCAGGTATAGGTGACGGAGTCACTGGTGTTCAGCAGGATGTCGGGCACATCCACGTAGGCGAATATCTCTTCATCGGTGATGTTAGTCGTCGCCCCCGTCGTATCCTGCGGCGCGGTTTTTGTAAGGAAGATCTGGGTTATGCTGATATTGGCGGCCTGGGACGTAAAGGTCACGTCCACCTGGCCGTTGCCGCTCTCAGTGCCGAAGTCCCGCGTAACGCTGCTATCGTCCGCCGGGTTCTGGTCCCCGCCGGTCCCGCTGTCGCCGTCCAGGTCGTCGGTGAGTGCGTCCCCAGTTACGCCGGTGTTATGCCGGTGGACACGTTCACGGCGCCTATGCCGTCGAAGGCGCCTCCTGAGGCGGTCCCGGTGATGCGGTCGAAGATCTCGTTGAGGGCTTCTGGATCATTCACGTCTGGGGTCGGATGGCAATAGTGGACACCAAACCTTTCAAGCTGCGAGTAATCCTGCATAGAATCTTTGTTGAAAGGCCGCAGGTGACAGGAATCCCAGCCTGGCCTGGCGGCGCTGCCTGTTATAGAAGATCTCGATATATTCTGTAATATCTCGAATTGCTTCCTGTCTACTTCGATAATGACGGTGATGGACTAGCTCCTGCTTGAGTGTTCCCCAGAAGCTCTCCATCGGCGCATTATCAAAACAGTTCCCTTTCCCGCTCATGGATGATCTCAGGCCAGAGCGCTCCATAAGATTTCTGTACTCCTGGGAGCAATACTGAGAGCCCCGGTCAGAGTGATGCATCAGTCCCCTCGCGGGGCGTTTGGCTCTCAGCGCCCGGAATAGAGACTGACTAACCAGATTCCTGGTCATCCGCTCTCCCATGGCATAGCCCACGAGCTCTCCGGTGAACAGGTCCTTGTGGCCCGCCAGGTATAGCCAGCCTTCATCAGTCGGTATATAGGTGATGTCACTCACCCACACGGCGTTGGGCTGACTGACCTTGAACTGCTGGCCCAACAAGTTATCCGCAACTGGCAGTCTGTGCGCGGAGTTAGTGGTAGTCTTGAATCTCCTCTTCTGTTTACAGCGTATGCCGAGCTTTTGCCGGATCCGCTTGATCCGGCAAACACCCACCCGAACGCCATGCTCCGCCAGATCGCGCTGTAACCGTTCCGGGCCATAGGTCTGTCTATTCCGCTGGTGGGCCGCCATTATCTCCAGCTCCAGCCGCACTTCCTCCTGTGCCCGCTTGGACAGCGGCCGGTCCACCCACGCATAGTAGCCGCTGGCCGATACATTCATAATCCGTCGCATCATCCGGACTGGATACTTGAGCCGCAACTCATTCATCGCCGCGTACCGGGCAGCGACTCCTTGGCAAAGTACGCGGCCGCTTTTTTAGTATGTCCCGCTCCATCTTCACTTCCGCCAGTTCCTTCTTAGTCCGGGCCAAATCCATCTCTACTTCAGTCAAGGGCCTGTACGTCTTGCCGACATCTCCCAGTTTGCCAGCCCTTTGTGCCTTTACCCAGTACCCTAACGTCGATGGCGCCAGGGACAACCGGCGGGCTGCCTCCGGCAATGATAGCCTCTCTTCCGTTACCAGCTTCACTGCTTCCTGGCGGAATTCCCTCGTGTATCTTCCTTGAGGGACACCTTTCATACTGACACCTCCGTCGCTCTATCTTATCCGACTTTGGTGTCCGTTTTTCCCATCCTATCTCAGTCGTTGTGGATGGTCCCCTCATCGGTGACGTTTCCGTCGGCGTTTCTCACGGTATAGGTTATGATGCCCGAAATACCGAAGGAAGCCTTGGTCCCCCCGGGCTTGGCGCCCTCGTTATTGGTTGGAAGGAACTTGGTGGTGCCCTCAGACCCGTCATCGGAGCCCGCAGCCCACACTGCAACGCCGATCATCAGAACGGCCACTGCCGCGGAGGCCAGCCCAAGCCCTATTATCCTATTCATGTTCTACTCCTCCTTGTTTCACTTGCAGGAACCGGCTACACCGAGTCCCGTTTCGCCATGTCGATTTCGACCTACATTGCACTATATACTGTTCTGACTTCAATGTCTGTGATCCCGGGCACACCAATGTATCTAGTCTGCGAGTCACCACGAATGTAAACGAACTATACGTAAGATTCGTTCATTTGCCTATTAATATGTCAAGCCAAAGAGCAAACGCCTTTACCATAAAACCCGTACACAGACCTACGGGCCTCCCGTAAGCACGATGAGACCGACTTGAATCAAAAGGTAGGGAATTAACCCTATCGCGATCACAGCAGCCGCCCTCCAGAGCGAGTCGTAACGCAGGACCTCCCGGAGTGCGACGGTCATCGCCATGAAGACCCACACGAGGGCGATCAGAGATATGAGCCACCCGGTCACCGGGACGACTCCCAGGAATCGCAATAGCCCGGGCGCCTAGGCGAATCCCAGGGCCCTTGCCACCATTATCCAGGTAGCGGTCGTATCTGGAGTCGCGAGCAGCTTCGACCCAATCAAGAGCGCGAGACCTGTCCATAGGAACCAGCCGCTGAGGCCGACGATTATCCCCATCCGTAGCGCCGCCTGCCAGCCATCATTGAGAGAACCAACTCCAGTGGCAACGGCGGCAAGACCCACAATAAAAAACGCCTCGCGCGTCGCCCCGGGGTTTGCCGCCACGTCGCGGTACAGGTCCCTCTCGAACAGCGCGGCGCGACCGAGCCGTTGCAGTAATGAGAACGGCTGGACCACACGCCTTTCTTCCGCTTGTCCCATCACGCGTATCGCCCCACCCTTTCCTTTATAGTATCGGCTATAGTATCGGCCTCCTAGTATAACTTCCCGCTAAGGGAGCATGCAAACCTCTGGGGCGCCGATTTTCGGCGTTCTTCTGTCACTCAGGTTCTTCTGTCACTCCGGTCCTTCTGCCACTCTGAGTCCACTTAATGCGGACGAAGAGTCTCGCAGACCCCACTGGAATTCTTCGCCGCCTTTAGGCCCTCACCCTAGTCTAGTGTCTCGTATATAGCATTACAATGCTGATATGAGGAGGTCCTCCCCGCGAACCCCGGTCTCACCCTCACCTCAATCCTCTCCCATAGGGAGAGGAGGCAGACCGGGGGGCCACGTCGAGCGCTGACGTATTGTAAACCCATTTGGCAGACACACGACTAGTCGAAGGGGCGAAGTCCCCTTAAAGGACCTCCCGGGCGAAAGCCACCACCTCCTGGTTGAATTTCTCGGCCTCCGTCCAAGGGAGCAGATGCCCGCTCTTCTCAAAGTACACGAGCCTGGAGTTGGGCATCGCCTGAACCATATCCTGAGCCATCTCGGACCTGATGCCGCCGTGCTTGGCCCAGAAGACACGGGTCGGAATCAGCACGTTCGGCAAAAAGGGGCGCCAGTCGGAGTGATACGCCTCGGTGACGGTGGTGCAATGGGTAGAGGTGGGTGTCTTCATACACTCGTAGACCATCCAGTTGAACACCTCCTCTTCCAGGGCCATATCTGGACCCAACATCCATCGAACCGAGTCGCTGTAGTACTGAATGGGGTGGGTCCGCACCGCCTCCAACATCGTCTCGTGGAACCCTTCCGGCACGATCCGAGCGGGCCTCTGGTCGACGTTGACGTATCCGGCGAGGCGGTCGTCCCCGAACTGTTCCATGTAGCTCCAAACTATGGAGCCGCCCAGCGACCAGCCCACAACCACGACCTTTTCGAGCCCCAGCTCCTCCAGAAGCTGCCGGAAGTCCCGCGCGAACTGAGTAAGATTGTGGCCGTCATCGGTTTTCCCGGATTCCCCACGGCCCCTCACGTCCATAGCCACCACTCTGAATCTTTGAGACAGCTCCGGGATGTTCTTCTGCCAGAACTTGCTGTTAAAGGGCTCCGCATGAATCAAGAAGATTCCCACGGAGCCCCTTGGACCCTCGTCTATGTAGTAGATAGGGATTTCGTCCGGCGTCACTACGTAAGGCATCGCGGGGTCCTCCGGCTGCGCGTTGTTAACCGTCGAGGCTGCGTTCCCGTATGGGGCGATGGGCCTGGTTGGCCGCGATCTCCTGGACATCCCACAGGCGGGAGAACTTCAGGGCCCGTGGGCAGTGTGGGTATGACTCGTCTACCTCGATGATAACGCCCTGCAGGTGCTTGGAGTTGTCGTCGGGATTGTACAGGCTTAGCTCCACGTTCTGCCGCTCCAGCTCCTGCTTGTCAACGAACGTCACCCTGCCGTTCACACGAACAGTGTCATTGACTCCCGGGATCATGAACACCAAACCTACATGAGGATTGGTTTCGAGGTTCTGATAGGACTCAAACAGCTTGTTTCCGGCCACGTCGGGGAATTAGGAGGTGCCGCTCGTCGAGGACCTGAACGAAGCCGGGCTTACCTCCTTTCGGAGAGGCGTCCATACTACCCTGGACATCACCAGTAGCCATCACAACAAAGGGCGCGCGCTGGATGAACTCCCGGACCCACGGCGTGAGGTAGTCCCTGGACTTTGTCGCCGCCGCGTCCTTGGGATATCCGAAAGTTTCGTTAAACCGGTTTTTCTTAACGGTCTTGCTGGTAGCCATCGCGCCCCCTTAGGGAAAAGTTCACACTATTCTACTCTCCACAAAGCGGGAAAGTAAACCGCACGGCCGCACGGGCTTGGGAGTGTGTGGAATCGCCACCTTTACCGGCGCGCCTAGTCCGTTCGTTGACACTGGATAGGGCGCTGACTATACTCAGCTCGACGACCAGGAACAGGAGGCAATCAGCATGAACCTAAAGATTAAAGATCTCAAGGTCCACGTGCTGCGGATAGCGCCTCCAGTGGTTAGTTACTCCCCTGATCACGGACCCACGGGCCAGAAAAATCGGTACATAGGCGTTCTCCGAATCATCAGCAACGATGGACTGGAAGGGCACTGTTTCGTAGGCCATCCGCTCAATGACAACACTCACGGCATCCTCCCACTGGTAGAACAGATCAAACCTATGCTGGTCGGACAGGATGTCTGGAGCCGTGAGCCGGCCTGGCGCCAACTAAGGGAAATGGCCCCCCGCTGGGATGTACGTGACTCCACGATCATGGCGGTGGACGTGGCTCTCTGGGACCTGGCGGCGAAGGCCTGCGATATTCCTCTATATCAGTTTATGGGGACTTGCCGGACTAAAGTCCACGCTTGTGCCAGCGCACCTTACCATGATGACGTAGAGGCCAACGTTGAAGAAGCCCTGATGTACAAGGAACGGGGTTTTGTGGCCTATAAGCTTCACCACGGAGTACCCAACCTGAGGAAGGTCGTCCAGGTGTGCGCCGCCGTACGGCGGGCCGTTGGGGATGACATGGACCTGATGTTCGATTGTGTCGGCCGGTACTCCCTTGGGGATGCGATATTCCTTGGCCGGGCCCTCGACGAGCTCAGATTTCGCTGGTACGAAGACCCCATGGGGTCCCATGATCTGGATGCGCTCGCCGATCTGAGCCGAAGACTGGATACGCCTCTGGCTATTAGTGACTCGAAGGACTTTAGATTCGTCGATGCCGCCGAGGCCATCAAGAAAAGGGCCGCGTCTATCATCCTGGGTGATCCCAATAAGGACGGCATAACGGGAGTAAGGAAGCTAGCCGCCCTAAGTGAGGCTAACAACCTGCACTTTCAGGCCCACTACGGGGGCAACTCGCTCATGCAGGTCGCCGTTCTTCACCTGGCTTTGTCGATAAGCAACACAGACCTTTTCCCATGGGCCATTCCCGCCGAGCCGATGCAGTTTGGGCTCGTAGAGGACTTGGTGGTGGACCGTGAGGGGTACGTTAGTGCCCCAGAAAAGGCCGGCCTTGGAGTGGATATCGACTGGGCAGGCTTGGAAAGTGTGACCGAAGCGGTCCTATAAAAAACTAACCAATCGGAGGGCTATATGCCTGGAGAAGCGCCAGAGCAAATAGAGCCGAAAATTTTGGGTGACTACCTTGAGGTGATGAGTAAAGCTGTATTCCAGAGCGGCATGTCGTGGCGCGTGGTGGATGCCAAGTGGCCCAGTACCCGTGAAGCATTCCGCGACTTCGACGCGGAAACTGTTGCCGACCTAACCGAGGAAGACGTCGATGCACTGGCCAAGGACACCCGTGTGATCCGCAATCGCCGGAAGCTGGACGCTGTCGTAGCGAACGCCGGCCGGATGATAGAGCTTGAAAAAGAGCATGGGTCCTTTCGGAGTTACCTGCGGTCCCACAAGGACTTCGAGGCCACGGTCGCGTCTTTGCGCAAGGAGTTCAAATTCATGGGCGACCTGGGCTGCTACTACCTCCTTCACGTCGTTGGCGAGGAAGTGCCTTCCCACGACGACTGGATGGCCTCACGCAATCGTTGAAGGCCTACCCTCCTTCCCTCAACGCTTCTTAGCGCACCGAGTCTACCTGGAAAACCTACCTTCCGATTTGACCCTGAGGAACTCATTCGCAGGATGGCCTCGAAGGCCACAACGGCGCTGGGGTGCAAGTACGCAGTAGGTTTTCAGCTGATCGAACTCTAGGACAGGCTTTCGGGCGCCGGCTGGCCCTCCCCCCTCGCCTATGCGCAAGTCGGGGAGCCACTCCAGCCATCCGGGCAGGTACCAGTTCCACTTACCCAGCATCCTCATAGCGGCCGGCACCAGGATCATCCTGACGATAGTAGCGTCCAGAAGGATGGCAATCCCGAGTCCAAAGCCCATCTGCGTGATGCCGACCAGGTCACCCGCGGCGAAGCCCCAGAACACGGCTACCATTATGAGAGCGGCCCCAGTGATGAGGCGGCCGGTGGACCGTATGCCGAAGGCCACCGACTCGGTGTTGTCCCCCGTCTGGTCGAAACGCTCCCGGACCCGGCTGAGCAGGAAGACGTGGTAGTCCATAGATAGGCCGAACAGGATAGTGAACAGGAACAGGGGAATCCACGCCTCGATTATCGGCGACTTCTGGAATCCCAGGGTATCGGCCAATACCCCTTCTTGGAAGATAAGCACTAAGATACCGTAGGAAGCACCCACTGCCAGAAGGTTCATTACCACGGCCTTGGCCGCGACCACGATAGAGCGGAATACCAGGGTGAGCAGCAGGAAGCTGACACCCAGGACAAAGGGGAAGACGATCCAGGCTGAGTCCTTGGCAAGTTTAAAGAAGTCTATGCTGAAGGCGGTGTCACCGGTGACGTGGACCTCGGCCGGAACTCCGTCGAATGCGCCGGGGACGTACTCCTTGCGGAGACGCTTGATGGCGTCCAGGGAGATGTCGGCGGAGGAGTCACCGGCCACCGGCACCGAGAGCAACGCCAGGTCGCGGGCGGGGTTCACCTCCAGGGGCCTCGGCTCGGCGAAGGCGTCGTCCCCGGCCAACGCCGCGATCAACTGGTCGATGGCGGCCTGTACGGCCGAGGAGTCGATCTCGCCGTCGATCACGATCTCTGCCGGGGTGACCTCACCCGCGGAGAACTTCTGGTCAAGGATCTCGAACCCCTGCTTGGACTCGATGCGGTCGGGCAAAGGTGGAGATACCGGCGAAGCCGGTATGGATGCCGAAAAAGGGTATCGCCGCGGCGATGAGGAGCCCCGCGGATAGGACCAGACCCAGCAATGGCTGTCGCATCACGCCCCGTGAGATCCTGTCCCATACTCCACCAGTGCCACTTTCCTCGTAGGTCGCCTGGGCACCTCCGAAAAACGGGATGGACAGTCTGTTTATCCCATCACCCATGAGGCTGAGAAGGGCTGGCAGCAGAGTCATGGACGCCAGCACGGCGCCAACCACCACGAGAATGGCGCCAACTCCGACGCTGATGAAGATATTGAAGGGGATCAGCACCATGACAATGAGGGCCAGGACCACGGTCATGCCGCTAAACAGCACTGTGCGGTTGGCCGTCGCTCCCGTCCGGGCGATGGCCTCGGCTTTCTCATGGCCGCGGGCACGCTCCTCCCGGTAACGGGCCACAACGAACAGCGAGTAGTCGATGCCAACGGCCAGGCCAATCATAAAAACGATATTCTCCACGAAGAAGGAGAGCTGGAAGGCCTGGCCGATCAAGGCGGCGATTCCTAGAGCAAAGACAATGGAGAAGATGGCTATGACCATGGGCAGCAGCGCAGCAACCAGGGCGCCCAGAACCAGGATCAGGATGAGCAGGGCAATGGGTGCGCCGAACATCTCGCCCGTTTTCAGGTCCTCTTGCCCCATCTCGCGCTGGTCGAAGCCG
>CBDDDW010000015.1:0-66528 GCA_965226805.1 Dehalococcoidia bacterium | reverse complement strand
GCCTGAGCGCTGTGCAAAATGTTCTTCGCCGCCACGCTCGACCTAGACTGGCCGGCTGGTTCGCCCCGGGTCCCGCGAGGGATGTCCATGTCCAGTCTGATGGACACAGGCACTTCCGACAGGTCTCTGCCGGTAGCCTCTGCTTGCTCTCGGAGATATTCTATCTTTCTGGTGAGCTCCGCAGGTGGAAGGGCAGTGGGGTGCCACCCGTTGCCGTGCCGTGCCGCCCTTCGGATGGCGCCGGGGCTGTTGCCACCCACGAGCAGGGGTATGTGGGGCTTTTGGATAGGCTTAGGCGAGAACTTCATGCCTGAGAAGCTGTGGTATCTTCCTTGATACGTAGGGTCCTCTTGGGTCCAGAGCTCCTTCATGATAGCGATGGCTTCGTCGACTATGGCGCCCCTTTCGGCCAGTCGGGCGCCCAGCGCGTTCAACTCCTGCTCTAGCGCACCTACTCCGACACCAAGTATCAGCCTGCCCCCGGACATCACGTCCAGAGTTGCCGCGGTTTTGGCAAGCCGGATAGGATTGTGATACGGCAGCACCAGTACAGAGGTGCCCAGTCCTATCCGCGTGGTGATCGCGGCCACGTAGCTGAGGATAGCAAGAGGATCGTAATAAGGCCTTCCGCCCAGCCGTTGGTGTACGGGGCCTGCGTTGAACACGTGCTCGCTTACCCAAATGGAATCGAAGCCCATCTCCTCAGCCATGGTCGCCAGACTGAAAATGGACCGGACATCCTCTACGCCCCAATGGTTGGGTATGCAGATACCGAGTTTCATCGCCCTCCCTCCTCTCGCACCACGTGGCGACTTTCACTTGGTCGTTGAAAGGCATTTTACACGTACGGTCCGGAGTTTCAAAGAGCAGGCGCACTAGCTTCTTCCCCCGTCTGTGCCAAAGCAAGAGACCTAACGCTGCGGGTATGGACGGACTACCGGAAGATTTCCCCGGACCACGAGGGTCCCGCGCGTCCGGTATGTTAGAATTCTAGGAGCCCTGGCGGGCCAGGCACAGCTGGAACTAATGAACACATGGTGGGCGACGTTGGAGGAGGAATGAGTGGAAGCGTCCTGGACCGGGAAAGCATTCTAGAACTTCTGATATGCCCGACCCTCTGTTAGAGGGATACCTCAGTCTGGAAGCTCAGATACAGCCCAACGGATTTGACTTGACCCTGAGGGAAGTGCTTACCTTCAAGTCGCGAGGGGAGATGCCGCCCGGGGCGGCGCCTGCTGTCCTCCCCGACTCCGCGGCGATGCCCTTCGATTCTGAGGGATATCTGCACCTGCCAGCGGGATCTTACTTGATTACTCTGAACGAGATAGTGAATCTGCCTGGATATGTCATGGCCCTGGCCAGGCCACGTTCGAGCCTGTTAAGGTGCGGTGTGGCCATCCATACCGCGGTCTGGGATGCTGGCTACCGTGGTCGATCCCAGGCGATGCTAACCGTATATAACCCGGCCGGATACCGCGTTGGGAGAGACGCCCGGGTCATGCAGATGGTTTTCATGTATCTTGCGAGGCCGTCCTCGGAGGGCTACCGGGGCAGGTACCAGGGAGAGAATCTCTAGCTGTGTCACTAGCCCCGACCCATCGATCGTTCCTTCTCGGATCGGAGAGGGGCGGAACCCAACACACTGCCTTCACCCGAGCGGGAGCGCTGGAGAAGGCGCGTTGCACCACGGATTGCCCATCGAGTAGAATTCTCCCGTTGTGCGGCTCGGCCACGTTCTAGTAGGGTCCGGTTGGACGCAACGGGCTAACCAAAGACGACGGAGGTATGATATGGCACGCTACCTGGTGCAGGCTTCTTATGACAACGCGGCGGTCTCGGAGCTGATCAAAAGTCCCCAGGACCGAGCTGCGGCAGTCAGGGGGCTGGTGGAGAGTCTTGGAGGCAAGCTGGAGTCCTTTGATTACGCCTTCGGTGACTACGATGTGGTGGCCATCGCGGATGTTCCGGACAACTTGACGATGATGGCGCTGTCTATGGCGGTGGCGGCCGGCGGCGCGCTGAAGGCGTTCAAGACCACCGTCCTCATCTCAATGTCCGATGCTATCGAGGCGATGAGGAAGGCGGGTGCATTGACCTACAGACCCCCCGGAGGGTAGCCCTCGGCGGGGTCCATGCGTCTCCCCCCTCGGCATGCCAGCTTTCCTTGCTGGGACTCGCAGCCTAGGTAAGTCTGCTTACGGCTTACCGACTCAGGAATGGGATGTGTAGCATCCGAACGAGGAAGGAGAGGATGAGTAAGACCCCTCCCACCACCATCATGACAATGGAAGGCGTGACGAATCCGCTGGCGATGTCCGAGGCCATTGAAGTCAGGACATCGGTGATGATATCGAACATGGAACCAGGGATCGGCGAATTCTCGGCCCCTTTGTCCAGAAGGTCGTTGAACAGGTCCTTTACCTGAGAGTTGAAGACGACCCCGATTATCAGAAAGATCAGGCCCGAAAAGAAAAGGGTCATCCCTGGAAACCTCAAGCCCGAAGCCATGTGGGGTATGTGGACGAACGCCATAGCTAGAGAGCCCCCGACGATGGCCATGAAGGCCACGAAGACGCCGATGTCTCCCCGCTCTATGATATCCCTCACGAAGTCCACGTCTTCCAGGAACTCGTTTCTTGTCTTATCTTCATCAGCCAGCCAACCCTCTGGGTAGTTGTTTTCGGCGGCGATATCGATCAGGTCCAGCCGTTCCTGGTCGTCCAGTTCGTCTCTTATCTCGTCTAGAGCCTCGTCTATCAGGGGACCAGCCAGGCCACGGGCTCCTATCTTGAGCGCCTCTTTTATACTACCCTTCTCCAGTTGAGCTTTGACCTCGTCGGCCCTCTGGTCCAGCCCATCCAGCGCGGCTGTTGGGAAGTTCGTATCCCTTAGGGTCTGGATAGCCATGTCATAGGCGTCGTCGACGAATTTCCCGACTACCGGGCCCGTCAGCGGCCGAGAAGCTACCTGAAGGGCGTCTTTGATATTCCCTTGCTCCAGCTGCCTTTTGATGTTTTCCGCTTCTCCCTTCAGAGCTAGAATGGCTTCCTCAGGGATATTGGGGTCGTTTTCGATGGCGGCGAAGGCGGCGTCAAAAGTATCCCTCCTGACGTCGAGGGGTATCGAATCGATCGAGGGGATCTGGGTTGGAATTCGCCCTTTCGCAAGATCGTCCCAGACGTTTTCTAGCTCCTTTTCGAATTCCGCCTGGTTCGTCACGGGAATTTCAGTAAGCTCGGCCAAGGTGTCGTCTACATAGCTGTTGACCAGGGTCTCTGGGTCTTCTATGACCGGGACTGTGGCTGGAATTTCGCCCCGCTCGAGCGTCTCGAACATTTCTGTGAGGTCCGCTTCCAGTTCTTCTATGGTGGTCACCGGCACCTCGGCGATCTTATCGAGGCGGCCGTCCATATACCTGAAAAGCGCTGGTTTGACCCTGTCCAGAGGGGGGCCAATGTCTATGAAAACCTCAGGCCTATCAGTCTCGCTGTTCAGGTAGTCGATGGCGCCCTTGACCGCACCCTCGACCTGCTCCTGGAGATAGTCGGAGCCCTCGGGGTCGATGATTTCTCTCGCGACCGAGACGATGTCCTCCTGAGTGGCCACGTCAACGCCGCCCAGCAGATTATCGGTTGTACTTCTGTACTCGGGATCCACCAGCACCTCGTCGAAGATCCGGTCGTAGACGTTGTTCTCGGCGAGGGCCTCGGTGTAGAACTCGTCGTTGAGGAAGTTGTCCCGGACGTTGGCGATCATCAGGTAGAACACGAATCCGAAGAAGATCACGAGCCCTAGTCTAGTGTCTCGTAAATAGCTTTACAGCGTGAGAGCTTGGTGAGGATCGCTTGAGCGGAGGCATGCCATACAAACGGCTTGGGATCCGCGTTGGACGCCGCCAGGTATTCCTTAATCGCGGCGATCAACTCCGGGACGCTCTCGAAACTCCCCCGCCGTACTCTTTTCTCCGTCAACTCCCTGAACCACCGCTCCACCAGGTTCAACCAAGACGAGCTCGTCGGCGTGAAGTGCAGGGTGAACCGCGGGTGCTTCTCCAGCCACGCCTTCACCTTGGACTGGTTGTGGGTCCCATAGTTGTCCACAATCAGATGGAGCGGCGTCTCCTTGGAAAACTCCCGGTCCAGTCGCCGCAGGAAGCGCAGGAACTCCTGGTGCCGGTGCTTAGCCATGCACTCCCCGATCACCCGCCCGTCCAAGACATTGAGGGCCGCAAATAGGGTCGTGGTCCCATGCCGCTTGTAGTCGTGGGTCATGGTTCCGCAGCGCCCTTTCTTCATAGGCAGGCCGGGCTGGGTACGCTGAAGGGCCTGGATTTGGCTCTTCTCATCCACGCACAGGACCACGGCTTTGTCGGGAGGATTGAGGTACAGCCCCACTACGTCGGTGAGTTTCTCGGTGAACCGCCAGTCCTTGGAGAGCTTGAATCGCTTCGTCCGGTGGGGCTGTAACCCGTGAGCGGACCAGATGCGCTGCACGGTGGCCTTGCTAAGGCCCTGGGCCTTGGCCATGGTGCGGATGCTCCAGTGGGTTGCTCCGGGGGGTTTGGTCTGGGTAGTGGCCTGCACCACCTCGTTCACCCGGTCGGCTCCGTAGGTCACCCGCCGGCCCCGGCCGGGTGCGATCTCGGTGAGGGCACTAGGGCCGCCCTGGAGGAAACGCTGGCGCCAGAGCATGACGGTGGGACGACTGACGCCCACCTCTCGGGCAATCCGGCTATTGGGCACACCGTCGGCGGCGAGGAGGGCGATCCTGGCCCGGAAGGCGACGCTTTGGGGAGTGTTCTGGGCACGGACCCAGGCTTCCAGCGTTCGGCGTTGCTCGGGAGATATCGTGAGGAGATCAGCTGATTTTGGCATGAAGCAAGCATACCCCAATATCCACTATATATCAAGGCATTTGCGAGACATTAGACTAGGACGAGGGATGCGAAGAAACGAAAAATGCCGATCAGACAACCCAATCCCACCATATTGCTGGCAGACCTCCCCTAGACTCCTGTTATCGTCCCGAATCCGGTGGGGCAGCAGGGCGGAGCAATTATACAATACAGTAGAAGGGGATACCTCGCCGCCGCTTTATAAGGAAGTGCTGAAAACCCCCTTCGACCGGCCCTGTCCCCTTGCCTTCAACAGTGCAGGTGTTGCTTGGTAAGGAAGGGGGAGCGGTTGTATCTGAAGGATACCGCTAGCGGCTCAGATCGGCCTCGGAGTCTCCAGGAAAGGGAGAAAGCGCTTCTGGGTCTTTCTATTTGGTCAGCGACCTAGGTTACGATGTTCCTGACCCAGAAGGAGCATCCCCAGAGGCCGGCGCCTCCAAAGGAGTAACGGCGCCTGGGCTCCGCTCTCGTGCATTCCACAGTCTGGACCCCCGTGGTGGTGACGTTCTCCATGAGAGATTTGACTGATGACGGGCTGTCGGCCGATACATACTTTTCTAGCTCGTCATAAGCCTCACTTTCATCGGCCAGGGCTACCAGGATGAGGACCTCCAGATGGTAGACGGTCTCAGGCGTGGTGGACCGGTACTCGGCCAGTGAGGTCTGGTTGGAGGAATGGTTGTCCCGAATTATGGCGGCTGGATACTCCTGGACGCTGTCGGTTGGGTACTTGTAGACCCGCAGGTCGTCGACGGCGTCCAACTGGGTGGCGATGTCGTCAATGATCTCTTTAAGCTTGCCAGCTGTGGGGGCTACCATGTACCGACCCCCACCGGCGGCTTTGCGATAGGCGCTTAGAAACTGCTGTACGTCCGGGTCCAGTTCCCTGAAGGTGTCAACGACGCCGGTTTGCCTCAATCCCACCCTCGTGGAGAAGCCGCTATCCTTGCGTTTCCATATTCTTGAGGCCTGGATAAGGCATGCCCGAGCTATGGAAGCGGGATACCTGTAGATCGAGATATCCTTGCCGTCGTTGTGGGCCGCCGCCGTGGTGCCGTTGACTCCTCGAGTCACGGTTAGGTCGTTAGTAGAGATGGCGGTGATGTAGAGCTGTTCCGACTCTATGAGCATCGTCTGCCCAACGGCGAACTTCGAGCCATCCGTGACGGTGAGGGTCGTATCGGTGGCGGAGAACTGGGCCCCCTCGTTGATATCGGCGGCGCTGTCTTCGGTAACCTCTCGAAATCCCCATTTACCGTTGATCTCAAGGGCCTGCATGCCCGCAGGGAAGCTGCTCTTACTGCCAGCCTCCACGTCCACCAATACCCGAGTGTAGGGACGGCCCCATACCTTGGAGGGACTTGCGTTCGTTGGATAAAGGAGGTAGTCGGTAGCCGCCCAGGTCGTCTCAAACGTACGGTCTTTGTTGTCGTCGGACTTGAGCGTTGTCACGCTGATCAGGTCTGGGACATTCAGCTTGGCGCTCCCGTCCCCGTCGAACTTCCGGGTTTCCACCAGGATGTAGAAGTGGCGGTTGCAGTACCGGTCGATGAAGCGCGAAATCGTCTCCAGAAGCTCACGCAGCCGGGTGTCGTATCCAGTGGCGGTGATATTCAACACCCCACTGGATTTGAAGGTCGTCAAGTCGGCGTAGGAGTTGGTCATTGGGCTAGATAGCCTGTCCTGTCAGGGTGCCCCTTTCCCTTGGGGGCTCTGGGGTAGCTATGGCAGCTTTGATCTCGGCCAAGAGCTCGGCGTTGCTCTTGAGGCGTTTTCTAGCCTTTGAGCTGAGGGTGTAGCGTTCCTCACCGGTCCATATGAACTCGCGTACGTCCCAGCTATATCGGCACTCGTGGCACCACTCCCAGGGCTTGACGCCGGGGTCGGTGCCAGTTGGAGGCTGGCCAGTGTGTGGCTTGCCGTCGGGGTGTGTGGACTCAGGGTCAGAGGGGTTCAGACAGACCTTGATGACGATGCGGTCTGCGTAGTCTTTGGCGGTGATGATCTTGGCCATTGGTTATTCCTCCCGGTACTGGACTACTACGGTTGCGGTGGTGGTGATGTCGTTGTCCGTCTTGATTGAGAGCACATCGTCAACGGCTCCCACTGGGCCTACGCCATCGGGCCAGTTACGGAATACTCCTCCTTGGGTTGCGTTGCTTAAAGGATGGAACTGGGCTATCGCTTTGCTCGGGGTGGTGGTGATGCTGGCGCCCGTGCCGAAGTAGAACTGTAGGTCAATGACTGTCGCGGAGGCAACGCGGCCGCTGATGGCAAGTATGCGTATCTTCTTTCCCGAAGTGGGAGTAATGACAGTGAGCCGAGTGGTTGAGGGGCCTACTGACGTTACATGGGTTGCTTTGACTTCGCTGGCGCCTACCATGGCGGCGACGGGTGCGTTGGCTGAAGGACCCGCGACTTTGAGCCGGCCCGCAGCGTCTACGGCTAGCCCGCCGACATCTCCATCGTCTAGAGTGCGGTCGGTGGCGTCGTAGCGGCCGCCTGCGAGGAGTGGGTTGCCTACGACAGCTGCATCCTCTGCGGCCGGGCCGACGATGATAGGACGGCCGGCGGCGTCTACCAGTAGGTAGGCGTTGTCACCGTCGGCTACCGCCGGGGCTGTGGCCTGATACTTGGTGCCGATCCTGACGAGGCGGTCTAAGGTGTCGGCGGGGTCGTCATGCTTTCCCTCGGGATATCCGCTGCTCATAGTTGGCTATACCTCGTGGTAGAAGATGTAGGCGTTCCCGACGAGCCCGGCGGCCGCCCCTGTAGCCTTGCTGGCGGTGACATGGTCGGTGGTGCCCCCTTTGGCGTCCACCCGCTGTTTCTCCTTGCCATTGGTGCCCTTGTCCGCGATGTTGTCGAAGACCCCGGTGGCGGCGTTGACGTCGAGGCCGTCCAGGAGATCGTCGGAGCTGGTGGTCGCGTTGGCGGCGCTGCCGATATCGACTGTGCAGGCGGAGGTGGATTTAGTCGTGAGGTCGATTACGGCGCGAACGACGATGATGGCGTTGGACTCTGGATTCTGCCAGCCGAAGACTCCGCCGGCTGTGTCTGCCGTCGCCAGGGCTACCTTCGCGCATTTGAGGGCGACGGGTGTGGTATCAGAGCTCAGGAGGTCCTTGACCTGCTCGGCGACTGGGCTGTTTTTTTGTGGATTAGCCATTGTGCTCTCCTTTCACTGAACGACTTGTTGGTTGATTTTCTCTCCACGTTTGAGAGAGAGGATCTTGCTCGATCTCGATCGAAAGTTGATCAGGGTCCAGGGTCTCCTGATGCTCTCTCCCACTTGAGGAGAGAGCACCAGGCTCGGTCGCATTATGGAATACTGCCCGGCAGCGTAGACCTAGGTGACCCCGGTGATGTTGTATTGAAGGGCGGTGTGGGTGGCACTCGAAGGGGTTCCACTGCGCTCCGCAAAAGCAAGACGCATACTCACCACCATGATGTTCTGGCGCTTCTGGATGTCTCGCTCCGTTTCGATGGACAGCTCTCGCCGGAAGCCCACCCTCCACTGGGTGCGGTTCGTTATCAGTAGACGGCCAACGGTCCCCGCGGTGCCGTCCGTGACTTTGCCGTCAGTGTCTGCCAGTAGCATCTGCTCGCTCACGATCACCGGGACGCCTTCCACCGCTCCCAGCTGGCCCGTCAGCACCGTGGCGTTCGGGCCCAGCTTGTCCAGGGTGTGGAAGTTGGAGACGGTGAGGGACTTTATATATGTGTTGATGTCGGTGACAAACACGCATTCCGAGGGCCGCACGCCATACTTGCCCAACTTCAGACGTATTTCATTGAACATGTCGTCCGACACGGCGGCTGCGTGATTGTTTGCCTGGCTGGTATTAGTGACCAGTGGCAGCTTTATCAGCCCGTCGAAACCTATCAGCCAATGGCCCTTCCCTGCTTCCGAAGCGGAAATGGTGGCGCCGTCGGCGTTGATGTTGTTGGTGGCGGCGGTGTCAGCGTTCAGCAAGAGGTCGTCTATGATCTCGGCAGCGTTCCGGACCAGCGACGCTCGGACCTCCGAGGCCATAGCGATAATGGAATCCTCGTCCAGGGTGAGGGACCAGGGCACCTGTGCCACTAGCTCATATGCGGTGAGGGTCTGCTTCGCGGTAGTGAGGGCGGTGCTGGTGGTCGCCAGGTTTTCAGTTCCCGGGAACCAGTTTATGTCCCCGAGCTGTAGAGGTATTTCAAAGGGATTGGACGGCATCTCGACTCTGGAGAAAAGAGGGCCGATCATGGTCTCCAGGTTCACGTCCATCCATAGCGCCTCAGCCTCCTGGGTGGGTACCAGCTCGTCTCCGGTGGTGGCGGTGGTGCTATCCATAGCTGCTTTGAGATGAGCCTGCCACTCCTCTAAGACCTTGGGGTTGAGGCCC
Organism: Dehalococcoidia bacterium; assembly: GCA_965226805.1. Lineage (GTDB taxonomy): Bacteria > Chloroflexota > Dehalococcoidia > Lucifugimonadales > JAGWBF01 > CBDDDW01. The sequence continues at coordinate 57,249 of CBDDDW010000015.1, read as the reverse complement.
AGGGGCTGCCGGAGTTGAGCGTCGAGAAGGCTTCTCATACACGCCAGGTCGAGGAGGTCGAGGCCCTTGTACTTCCCGTAGAGGACCCTCGGCCGGTCCAGGCCGTTGTACTTGGCCAGGATGGCCTCTTTCTCCGATTCACGCCACCTGTCGTGGATACGGTCCACCTGAGTGGCGATGCGGTCCACTTCCTCCTTCAGAGGCGGTATCTCCTTGTCCATCCGGGCGCTGTAAAACTCTTGGATTGGACGCCACCTCCTTCTTGATGGTTTCTAGTTCCTGTGCTCCAATTGCCATAGCTTCCTCCTGTGTTTGATTTGTGTTCTTCCAACCCTCTCCCTAGAAGGCACAGCATTCGGGTGAGGGTGTGTCATGGCCCTCCCTCTAACTCCCTCCCACAAGGGGAGGGAGGAATACCATTTGCCTGTTACTGCCTCACGTCCGTCAGGATCTGAAGAATATCCTGGAGAGTGGTGTCCACGGGAGGGCTAACTTGGTCGTAGTAGCCCTTCATGCGTGGCTTGTCCTCCAGTATCTTCTTTAAGGCGCTGGCGTTGGCTGGCACCGGCGCGGCGCTGATCTCCAGCAGCTCCTGCTCCGTGAAATTGATGCCCAGAAAGGCGCCGGTCTGAGTGTCCCTTCGGATCTCATATTTGATGGGTCTGAAACCGACAGAGACTCCTCTCTGGTAGCCGTTCTGGTAAAGGGCGGCGACCTCCTGGGCGAATTCGGTTGGAGCGAACTCCACCCTTGCCAGCAGCCTGTGGTCGTCGCTCCACAGGTCGACGGCCCTGCCGATGGCTGGGCGGGTGTAGTTGTGGGCCCAGAGGAACACGGGGTTCCTCATGTAGGCCTGGAGGCGCCAGCCGCCGACGGAGATCATGTCCCCATGGCGGTCTACCTCATCGGTGGAGACGACGAAGGTCATAGAGCCGCCGGACGCGCCATTGGTCGAGCTTCCGCCCCACTTCCGAACGTGCGGGGCGTCGGTCAGCCCTTCGTTGTAGGCGTCCAGGGCCTCCAGCAAGCGTTCCCTCTCCCAGCTCTCCGGGTCAATCGCCATATTCGTACCTCTCTTCCGGGCTTGCTCATTGCAGGCCGATCTTCGCCAGTCTCCCCAGTTTGGTCAGGGGCTTGGGCCAAAAAATAAGACAGGCCCCTCGGGGTCTGTCCCACTGGTGTGCATTTGTCTGGGAGGGCAGTCGGTTTCCAGTTTTCGGGAGCCTCATGCCGACCAGAATGTATGTTCTACACCGTGATTATTAGGCTACGCTAGTTCCCCGGCCGGTGTCAACTTGGCGGTGTCAGCGGTAACCCATTACGCTACACGCGGTGAAGGGTGCTGAATTGACTAGGGGTTCCGTCCTATATACAATCCCTCTATCACAGAAGGAGCAGCGTGCGGTCGAGATATGGGGTTCGGTGATATCTTGCTTCTATCAATCAGGTGGCTCCATGCCATTGCGGCGGTGGCATGGGTGGGGGGAGGGATGTTTTACTTACTGGTACTGAGGCCCGCAGTCAACTCCTCCGAGGGGGCCACGGCGGGACTGATGAGGAGCCTTGGTGGGCAGTTCAGGCACCTCGTCAACACCGCCATAGGGGTCTTGATCGTTACGGGGATCGTCCTCACGGTGAGCAGGCTGACCACCAACTACGCCGGAATCCCCTATGTCGCCGTGCTGTCAGTAAAGATCGGGCTCGCCCTCTACATGTTCTATCTGGTAAGGTTCCTGAGACCGCGGACCTACCCGGAGGCAGATAGCGCCAACGGTAAGGGCCTGCGGCGGTTGACTTCCGCATTTACCGGCGCCACCACGGTGTTAGTCCTTGGCGTGATCGTGTTTCTGCTGGCCGACATCTTACGCGCCCTCATCGAGAATGAGATCGGAGCGTAGGGCCAACTGGAGCGAATAGCCGCTTTAGCGTGTAATCCTGAGAGCAGCGAAGGATCTTGATCGACGCTCCATAGAGAGATTCTTCGTCGTCCCCCACAGGCGGACACCTCAGGATGACAAAGATGAGGGGCGTAGAAATGAATGACGGGCATACGAGTGATTCGAGTTAGACAGATCAGGATGGAGGACTCATGAAGAAGGACCTGATGGACATTTTAGCCTGCCCGGTCTGTAAGGGGGGACTGGAATTGATCATCGAAGAAGAGGAGGGTGACGATGTGATAAGAGGGTCTTTGGATTGCGCCCAATGTAAGGAAAGCTATCCGATAGAAGAGTCGATACCTAACCTCCTTCCCCCACAGCTACGAGCCTAGCCCGCAGCCTAAACATTCTGCGCCACCTCGCCACCGCGCCGGTTGGTCAGGCCGACCTTAATAAGAAATTCACATTTTCTTGCTAGCATCGATCCATCGATAGATAGATTGGGCTGGTAGGAGGTATCTGATGAGCAGCTTGGCGAGGGGCGTGAGCCTGGGGATGACCGCAGTGGCTGTGGCGGTGGTATTTTTGTTGGCATTCCTGTGGTTAGGGCCGGGAGGGGAGGCGCTTTTTACCGCGGCGCCGGCCTCCGCCCTGTTCGACGAAGAACAGGTGGTTAGTATCTATGAGAGGGTCAGTCCGGCGGTCGTGGAGGTCGATACGGGCCGGGGCTCGGGGGTGGACCTGATGGCTCTGGGTAAGGGTTCCGGATTTCTGATAGACACTGAAGGGCACATTGTCACCAACAACCATGTGGTAGCCGGAGCGGGCAGCATCACCGTGACCTTCACGAATGGCGTCACCGTTGAAGCGACGTCACTGGGCCGGGATGTCGCCGACGACCTGGCGCTCCTGAAGGTGGACCCCTCGGCCGTCGAGGGCATCGAGCCGGTTGCCCTTGGCGACTCCTCCACATTGAGGCCCGGCCAGATGGCGGTAGCCATCGGCAACCCGTTCGGCCTTGAAGGTTCTATCACTGTGGGCGTGGTCAGCCAGCTGGGGCGCAGCTTGCCCAGCGCCCTGCAGCGTCCCATATCGGGAGTGATCCAGACCGATGCGCTGGTCAATCCCGGCAACTCCGGAGGACCCCTCCTCGACTCCTCCGGGGCCGTAATCGGGATCAACACGGCGATGCAGGTGTCACCCGTAGGGAGCGCCAATGAAGGAATAGGCTTCGCCGTCCCAGTGAACACCCTGAAAAGAGTTCTGCCGAGACTCAAAGCCGGGAGCGTCGTCAGGCCTCCCTGGCTGGGTATCCAATCTGTGGATGTGGACCCGGTCCTGGCGGAGCGCTTGGAATTGCCCGTAGACAGTGGAGTCTATGTGATTGCCGTGATGCCCGATAGCCCCGCGGAGGATGCTGGGCTGATAGGTTCGGGCGTTGGCAGCGGGCGCGGGCCCGAAGCCGGCGGTGACATCATAACGGAGTTCGACGGAGCATCCGTAGGCTCGGTCACGGACCTGATAGAGCAGATCAACACAAAACAGTCCGGGGATGAGATAACCCTTACAGTCCTCAGGGATGGCGAAACCCTCGAGGTCGTGGTTACCCTGGCCGAATGGCGCGACAACAACAGGGTGGAAGTGGAGCGGCGATTCGAGAGGGTCCCACCGCGGGACGAGGACCGTGACTTCCCCTCAGACCGGTTCAGGGGGTTTTTCTGCCACCCAGGCGACGATAAGAACGGCGATGACGATGAGCGTACCTGTGAGCGGTTCTTCCGTTCGCTTCCGGGATTCGGGGATGAGATCCCCTTCGAGAGGTTTTTCGAGCGCCGGTTCGAACGGCGCCGGTAGACGCCATAGGAATACTGGCTGGAGAGGCCCACGCAACCAATACCCTCCGGGTTGCGTGGGCCTCGACTCTTCTCTGTAAGACCCGCTGTCAGTGACTAGTACGTCCTTCGACTGGCTCAGGATGAGCGGGCAGAGACCATCCCTTACCGCTCATGGTGAGCTCGTCGAACCATGGGGAAAATGCAACTCATTTCATCTGCCGGTGGTGCCCCACCGGGGCAGGACAACTCAGAATGACATGTATCGACTTTAGGTTGACTGAGCGCTAGTCCACCTCCGGTGCCTCACTGGACGACAGTGATGGTCCCGGTCATGTCCTCCGGATGAATCTGGCACCAAAATGGAAAGGCACCGGGGGTGTTGAACGTAACTGGGTCTGACTGCTCACCCGGGAAGATCACGCTGGTGCTCCACTCAGGGTTCCCTTCGAAGGCTTGACCTTCGGTTGCCGTGTGGGGCTCGAACTGGTCTCCCCCCTGATCAACGGCCGGGTTTACCCAGCGCACGCTGTCTCCCGCGCTGATGGTGATGTCCTGGGGTTCGTAGCGCAGGGGGATGTCGAACGTCTGTACCTCGTGGACTTGACCTGGTACAGGAGTGGCCGTTGGCGTCGGAGTAGGCGTTGGCGTTGGCGTTGGGGTTGGAGTTGGTGTGGGTGGTGGCAGAGGACCTTCGGCTATGAAGAGCGCCGTGAAGGTTACCGTGTCCCCGGTGCCGATATCCAGGGTCTGAGGGGTGCCCAGGAATCGCAGACCAGCGTTGAAACCCACGACTTCTCCGGGATTGATTAGGGCGGCGTGGTCTGGAGAGGGAAGGAGCTCCCCATTCGGTTGCCCCAACAATAGTGACAACACATCTCCGGTCACCGCAGAACCGTTCACCGTTACGTCGGTCTGCTCCAGGGTTATGGTGAAGGGAACGCCGCCCCCGTTCCCGATCCACAAGGGAATCCTGGGGGGCATATTGAAGAGTCCAAAGGCGTTTATGTCCACGGCGCCAAAACCGAGCTCGGTCAGGTCCGCTGTAGAAGGCTTGACTTGACTATATAGCAGTATGGTCTCGTCTACAGTCACCACTCTTCCTACGATTGTGGACCCACTCACCTGCCTGCTGATCTCTACCCCGTAGACGACCCCCAACGTGGCGATGATCGTTATGGCTAAAAGTGGGACACCGAAGTTCCGAGTGATCTTTCGGTTCATGATTGTCGTTGTCGACTACCGCGCCCTCTGGTTTGACGTATTCGGCGTTCGCGTCAGACTGGCCACTGTTCGAGATTGTAGGCCATGTCCCAGAATAGGTACTCGTACCTCAGGCTGGTGAGGTAGCTCTGCTCCATCAGAGTTACCGTGTCTGAGCTGGCCTTCTCGGCGAGCCTGTCGGCCAGGGAGCGCGCCCAGTCTGCCAGGGACTTGTACTCCTGGGACGCGTACATCCTGATCCACTCACCGTAGAGGGGAGCCTCTTTGGGCTCGCCGTTCCTTGCCAGGTAGTCGCCGATCTCCCAGTATCCCCACTGGCAGGGCAAGAATGAGGCCGCCAGCTCTTCGTAGGAGCCCCGATGGGCCACGTTCAACAGGAAGTTGGTGTAGGCTAGAGTGGTAGGCGCCGGCCTGGTGGATTCGAGCTCTTGTGGGCCGATTCCGAACCTGGCGCAATAGCTCCGGTGCAACTCCATCTCTGTGTTCAACGTCTCGTGCAACAGGCTGGCGAACCAGCCCATGGTGTCGAGGTCAGGGGCCCGGGCGGAGGCCAGGGCTAGAACCCTGCCATAGTCGACGAGGTACAGATAGTCCTGACGCACGTAGAACTTGAACTTGTCCACGTCCAGGGTGCCGTCGCCTATTCCTGTGACGAAGGGGTGCTCTAGAATGGCCCGGCGCACTGGTTCTGCTTTTGCCTCCACGTCGTCTGAGAAACTCAAAGCCGATCCTTACCGCTCCAGTGCTAGATACCAGGAGTATACTATAGGTAGGGAAGCAGAGACAGACCAGTCAGGCGGTGTGTCCGGTTGTGGTCCGTTTTCATATTGGGCTATGATCGATTCGGTGTAGCGCATCGGTCCGGGAGGCGCCTTGAAAAAAGGTAGCAGGCGCATAGTCAAAGAGCTCGAACGCATCGTGGGGAAGGCCAACGTCATATATCACCCCGAGGACTTGCTGGTATTCGAGTATGACGGCTCGATAGATAGGTCCATTCCCCAGGCGGTGGTGTTTCCGGCCTCCACCGAAGAGGTGAGCAACACCGTGGCCCTGGCCCACCGAGAGGGCGTCCCGGTTGTGGCACGAGGCTCCGGGACCGGCCTGAGCGGCGGCGCCATAGCTGCCGATGGGGGTCTGCAGCTTACCCTAACCCGCATGAAGCGGATTCTGGAGATGGACACGGCAAACCGTCTAGCCGTCGTGGAGCCGGGGCTCCTGAACCTGGACCTGGACAACCACGCGCGGAAGTACGGGCTGCGGTTCGCGCCGGACCCTTCGAGCCAGAAGGCCTGCAGCCTCGGTGGCAACGTAGCGGAGAACGCCGGCGGACCCCATTGCCTGGCCTATGGTGTAACTACCAACCATGTCCTGGGCATGGAGGTGGTGCTGGAAGATGGCTCGGTGACCTGGCTGGGCGGAAAAGTGAATGACATCCCCGGATACGACCTGAGGGGCGTGTTCATCGGGTCAGAGGGGACGTTCGGCATCGCTACCAAGATTGTGGTCAGTCTTCTGCCGGTCCCGGAGGCAGTGAAGACCTTCCTGGGAGTCTTCCCAGACATCGACTCCGCCTGTACCGCGGTGTCGGCCGTGATCGGCCGTGGGATTGTGCCTGCCGCCATGGAGATCATCGATGCAGTCTGCATAAGCGCGATCCTCAACGTCATGAAGGGGGTCTTTCCCGACGACGCGGGCTCTGTGCTCCTGGTCGAGTTGGAGGGTTTGGCAGAGGAGGTAGACGAGATTGGGTCCGAGGTTGAGGCCACCCTGTTCGACTCCGGCGCCAGTGAGGTGAGGAGAGCGGTGGACCCTCAAGAGCGGGACCGGCTGTGGGCTGCCCGTAAAGGTGCTTTCGGTGCGCTGGGAACCCTCGCGCCGAACTACTACCTGGTGGACGGAGTGGTCCCGAGAACTCGACTCTCCGAGGCCCTGAGAGAGGTAGCCGCCATCGCCGAGAGGTACGGCCTCCTGGTAGCCAACGTCTTTCATGCGGGAGATGGAAACCTCCATCCCTGCATTGCCTTCGACGAGCGCCAGCCCGGAGCCGTGGAGAGGGTGGTGGAGGCGGGTGAGGAGATGCTGAAGGTGTGCATCGGATTGGGAGGAGCTTTGACCGGCGAGCACGGGGTGGGCCTCGAGAAGAAGGACTGCATGCCCATGATGTTCACCGAGCAGGACATGGATGCCATGAAGAAGGTGCGGGACGCCTTTTCCCCGGGGGGAGACTTCAATCCAGGTAAGATCTTCCCAGGCGGACCCCAATATGACCGCGAATTGCAGCGCAAGGCGGTGTCCAGCACTGGGCCGGGCGCCTATATCTAAGGGGGTAGTCGACATGGCGACTCGTACGGGGGAGTACGCTACAACGAGCCGGAGCCTGCTGCTAGAAGCGGCTTAGATAGGCCATGTCCGGGCTGTATGATACGTTGACTGCGGTGGGCGACGTCGAAGTAGCTCCCTTGGGCCACCTGGGCGAGTACTCTGTAGATGGGGTTGCTCCCCAGGCCGCCGCGTTCCCGAAGTCCGTAGATGGGGTCTCGGAAGTGCTGTCCCTGGCGGCAAGAGAAGGTAAAGCCGTGACGCCATGGGGCGGCGGGACCCAGATGGCCCTGGGGAACGTTCCCAGGGATGTACACCTCGTCCTGGGAACCAAACATCTGGACCGTATGCTCTTTCACGAGCCCGAGGACCTGGTGGCATGCTTCGAGGCCGGGATGACCCTGAGCTCGATTCAGGAGAAGCTGGCCAAGCGCGGTCAGTTCCTGCCACTGGAGGCCCCACTGCCGTCCAAGGCGACGATCGGGGGCATTCTGGCGTCCAATGCCATCGGTCCCTCCAGACTGGCATTCGGCACGGCAAGAGACTGGCTCATCGGGATCAAAATGGTGCACTCCGATGGCACCGTTACGAAAAGCGGAGGCAGGGTCGTTAAAAATGTGACCGGCTACGACCTGAACAAACTTTATACGGGGTCTCAGGGGACCCTGGGAGTGATCGTCGAGGCGGTCTTCAAGGTAGCTCCCATCCCACCCCACAAAGGCACACTGGCTGCCGCCTACTCTTCCTTGCGTGAGGCAATGGACTCCGCATCGGGACTCCTTCATCAGAGCTACGCCCCTCAGGCACTGGAGGTCATAAGCCGTGAGACGTCGGCGCGCCTACCCGCCCTGGACATGGTCGCGAAAAGTGAAGTCGCCATCCTCGCCAGCTTCTCCGGGCGAAAGACAGCCCTGGAGAGGAGACTCGACGGCGCGGCTGAGTTGATGCACAGCACTGGCGCCCTGTCCGTGGAGAGGGTCCCCGCCGAGCAGTCTGACAGTGTCTGGCAGGCGTTGACGGACCTGCCCTGGAGTCAAGAAGACCCCCCTTTGCTGGTAGCGAAGGTCAGCCTTCTTCCGTCCCTGACAGAAGGCATGCTAGGGATGGCCGACTTATTGAACGTCTCTTCGATCAGTCCAGGATTCCTAGCGGACACGGGTTCGGGCACGATACGGTTCTTGTGGTGGGGTGATCAGGCCGTGCCGGTCACCAGGGAAGGGGTGACAGGCGCCATCGACAGACTGCGGGACGCAGCGCGCCGAAAGGGCGGACACGTCATCGTAGAGAGGTGCCCTCTTGAGGTGAAGCCGCATCTTGACGTATGGGGTGACCCGCCGGAGGGCCTGGATGTCATGCGGAGGATCAAAGGGGAGCTCGACCCTCATAGGATACTAAATCCTGGCCGGTTCGCCGGGGGAATATAGGGATGGACGCCAAGACCAGCGCTCCATTGAATCTAGGCCCCGGATTTGAGGGAACCGACATCCCAAGGGAAGAGGACCTATACCGATGCGTTCATTGTGGCCTCTGCCTCAGCTCCTGCCCGACCTATCTCGAGTCGAGCCTGGAGACCGAGTCGCCTCGGGGTCGCATCGCCCTCATGAAAGCGGTCAACGAGGGCCGTCTCGGCATAACCCCGAGGGTTGTCTCCCATTGGGAGATGTGCTTGCAGTGCCGCGCCTGCGAAACCGTGTGTCCTTCGGGGGTACCCTTCGGCCGCTTGATGGAGTACACCCGTGCCCAGGTCATACAGCACCGTAAGGAGTCGTGGCGTCTGAGACTGGCAAGGGCGCTGTTCCTCAGGGGCCTCCTGCCGCATCCCTGGCGCTTGAGGTTGGGGGCTGCCCTCATTCGGCTATACCAACGATGGGGGTTCCGGGCGCTGGTGCGTAAGTCCCGTCTTCTAATGCTATTGCCAGGCAACGCGGCCGATCTAGAGGCCGGGCTTCCGTCCTTGTCACGGAAATTCTTCGGGCCGACCTCCAATGTTCTCCGGGCGAAGGGCGAAGCGCGGATGTTGGTGGGGCTGCTGTCGGGATGTGTGATGCCCCTCGTCCAGGGTCCCACGATGGAGGCGGCCACGCGGGTGCTGACCAGGAACGGCTGCGATGTCGCCGTCCCCTTGTCTCAGGGATGCTGCGGCGCTCTTAACGTCCACGCCGGAGATATCGATATGGCCCGCAGAATGGCCCGCAAGAACATAGACGTTTTCCTGAAGGCCGGGGTCGAAAAGATTGTGGTTGCATCGGCGGGATGCGGCTCCGCGATGAAAGAGTACGCGGAGCTCCTGAGGGACGACCCCGGATACAGGATCGCGGCGGAGCGTTTCAGCGAGATGACCGTTGACGTCACCGAGTTCCTCGCGAGCCTCCCCTTCGACCCTCCAAAAGGGGAGGTCCCGGAGCGAGTAACCTACCAGGACGCCTGCCACCTGGCCCACGCCCAGCGCATCACGCGTGCTCCCAGGGTGATCCTTGGCTCAATACCCGGACTGGAGCTCGTAGAGATGGAAGGTTCGGACAAGTGCTGCGGGGCCGCCGGAATCTACACAGTGACCCAGAGGGAGATGTCCCGCCGGCTACTGGATACCAAGGTTGCCCACGTTGCCGCCACGGGAGCGGAAACCGTGGCGACCGCCAATCCAGGATGTACGATACAGCTGGAGGCGGGTGTACGCCGGGCAGGTCTGCCCGGACGGGTATGTCACGTGGTGGACCTACTGGATGAGTCATACCGTCGGGAGGAGTAGCTGAATACCGCCGGAGTTAGGCAGGATCGCCCGAATCAAGTTGGAACGACGCAGGCGCAGCCTTCCATTCCTGGGCGCATCGACAACACGTAGTCATGGGATGCTCATATTTAGTCAGCCTTAGCCTGGTCTTCTTTGGAGTGCTGCTGCTCCTCGAGACCACCGGGGTCGCCGACGAGCTGGTCAGCAGGTACTGGCCGGTGGTACTAATACTCCTGGGCCTGGTCAGCCTGTACAACATGCGTAGATACAGGGTCAGGTTCAAGCGATTTCGGAACCGCTTCCCGCCCGACGAGGGCTTGTGAGAAAAAGGTGTAAATAGCGCGGGCTTAGGTCCGCGTTATCTAGCCGTCGCTACCGCATAGTCCGCTCGCTCGAGGGCCCACCTCAGGGCTTGAGCTCATACGCTCCGATGTCGCGGCGTGCGCCTTGAGGCCGAGCGACGCCACGCTGGTCTGTAGCGACTTCGCAGTTCTCCACGGGTATGTGGTCGATGGCTGGGCTGCCTGGTAGTAACGCGTGGGTGAAAGTAGGTCCTCCATTGTCCTGAAGGGGGCCTAACAGCGGATTGACCCCGGGAAGGTCGCCAGTGACGTTGAAGCCGCAGCTGGCGCCTAGGTTGTACCCGTGGGAGATGATGCCGCTGAGATCCCAGCAACTGCCAATGATGCTGTTGGTCAGAGTCAGTGTGCCTCCCACGTTGTTGCCGACACCGAAGGTAGTGTTGGCGCTGACTGTGCCGTTGGTCAGTACCACCGCCCCTTCGTTGTAGATGCCTCCTCGGCTGTTGCCGCTGACTGTGCTGTTGATTAGGTTTAGCCCGCCTGTGCCGTTGTTGACGATGCCCCCTCCGATATTAGAGGCCATATTATGGTCGATGGTGCTGCTGATGATGGTCATTTGACCGTCGTTGCTGATGCCACCGCCGCCGTGAGCACCCGAGTTGGCGCTGTTGCCGCTAATGGTACTATCGGCCAGCGTTAGAGTGCCGAAATTCGCCAAGCCGCCGCCACTGGAGACATTAGCAGTGTTGCCGCTTACGACACTGTTGGTCAGGGTTAACGTGCCGTCGTTCCGGATACCGCCGCCGTTGCCACTGCTCCTCCCATGCCGGATGGTCACGTCGGATATCGAAACGTTGCCGGTGGTTATCAAGAACACACGGGAGGTTGCGTCAGCGGAGGATGCGGCTGCCTGGATAATCGTGTCAGTAGCTCCCGAGTCGATCAGGGTCAGGTCCTTGCCCACCGATAACTCGGAGCCCAGAGTCAACGTGTAGATACCTGCAGGAATGAGAATGCTGTCACCGGTGTTGGCCGCTGAAACAGCCTCGCGCAGGGAGCAGTCGGCGTCACAAACACCGTCGTTAGTGTCTTCGGTTTTGGTCACTACGAGCCCGCCTTGAGCGCCCTCCTCAGCCTGGAACCGTACTGTAAATGTGTAGTCTCCCGTTGCGACTTCGGTGAACTCCAGGCCCAGGTCGATGAGCACAAACTGGCCCGGCGACAGGACTATATCGGGAGCGGGCATGGTGGACAGCGGTTCGCCGCTGCGGGCAAAGAGTACTTCGCCGATTGGGAATGTATCTATTGCGCCGTCACCCGTGGCCTGGTCGTCAATGCTTAGCTTGTAAACGGAGCCGCTGCCGTTCTCAGCCCACAAGGTCACTACGCTGCCTCGGGTCAGGTTGCCGAATGGGTCGAGGCCGACGGTCCCGAAGTCTATGCGGGTCAGTGGCGCGCCCCGCTGGTCGCCTGAGGCCTGGTACAGCGCGAGCGCCTCGTCCACGCTTATATCGGCGGTGACGCGCACAAAACCCTCAACTCCTCGGGAGATCACGGTCACGCCGTACGCTATGCCCGCGACCATGACGAGGAGCGCGGCCACTAACAGGGCTCCACTTTTCAGGGTTAGCTTAATGGTCATTGCCCCACCTCCCGGTTCGTCGGTCCAGGATGTCGCACGCAAGGTTCGCGGGGGTCAGACAGGGGCTCCTCGGCCTTAATCTAGGCCGAAGCGAGAGCTCGCTGGGCGCCGGCCACTCCGGACCCCTGGGCCACCTCGTAGCCCTCCTGCGGCAGGATACGCTCTAGACCGGACAGCAGCTGTAGGACGTGGCTCTCCTTGGAGGACTCCCCCATGAGGCCGATGCGCCATACCCGGCCGGCGATCTCTCCTAGGCCGCCACCGATCTCGATGCCGTATTCAGCCAGCAACCGGCGGCGCACCTGGGCCTCGTCTATCCCATCGGGCACACGCACCGTCGTCAGGGGATTGAGGCGGTGGCTTTGGTCGGCGAAAAGCTCCAGATCCAAAGCTTGGAGGCCCGCTCGGAGGGCAGTGGCGTTTCGAGCGTGGCGGCGAATGCGGTTCCCTACCCCTTCCTCCATTGCCATGCGAAGGGCTTCCCGGAGGGCGTAGATCATGGAGATGGGAGCGGTGTGGTGGTACACACGGTTCTGGTTTTCGGACCAGTAGCTCTCCAGGTTGGCCAGGTTCAGGTAGAAGCTCTGGACCGGGGTCTTGCGGTCTCTAAGCACCTTTTCCGCCCGCGGCCCAAGGCTGATGGGGGCGAGGCCGGGTGGCGCCCCCAGGCATTTCTGGCTGGCACTGTAGGCTACGTCCACCTCCCACTGGTCCAGGAAGAACTCCTCACCGCCCAGGGACGTGACCGCGTCGGCGATGAAGAGAGAGTCGTAGCGGTGGGCGAGGGCGGCCAGCTCCTTCAAAGGGCTCAGGACACCAGTCGAGGTTTCTCCATGGACAACGGCCACGGCCTTGATCTTGGTGTGTCTCCGCAGGTGGGTCTCCAGAGCGGACGGGTCAACGGCTTTGCCCCAGGGGAACTCGACGGTCTCCACCGTTGCCCCACACCTGGAGGCGATATCGGCCAAGCGGCCCCCGAAGTAGCCGTTGGCGGCCACGACGACGGTGTCGCCAGGCTCGACCACGTTACAAATGGCCGCCTCCATGCCGGCGGTGCCGGTGGCGGAGATGGGAAATGTAAGCCTGTTGGACGTCTGGAAGACGTTCCTCAGCATTCCCATCACATCGTCCATCACCCCGAGAAACGAGGGGTCCAGGTGGCCCACGATGGGGGCACTCATGGCCCGGAGGACCCTGGAGTGCACGTTGCTGGGGCCGGCCCCCATGAGAATCCTCTCAGGGGGGTTGAACTCCTTCAAATATTCTCCCATGCTCCTTCTCTTCGGCGCCTGGTCCTCAACAGGTGGAGCCTGGCATGCCGGGCCTTCTCGAGAATGTGGCGATGCCTACTCTTTTCTAGATGCGCTTCTGCTGGTGACCCGCGGGATAAGCCATACAGGTTCTACGGTGTGGAACAGAGCAGCGCTGAGCTAGACCACCGGAGAAGCGCCTCCATCAATGTTCAGGGCGACTCCCGTAAGATAGCTTGCCCGCTCCGAGGCCAGGAAGGCGATAACATCGCCCGCCTCCTGGGCTTCCCCCGTCCTTCCGACGGGCACGTTTTGCATCTTCGCCAGCTGCTCGTAAAACCCGTCCATGGTCAAATTGGGGTCCTGAGTTTTGGCTTTCTGATAGGGTGCTTGCCACTGGCCGCTCTTGACCAAGCCTATGCAGACGGTATTGACGAGGATGTTGTCCCTTGCCAGGTCTTTGGACAGCGCCTTGGTGACGGCTATTCCCGCCGCCCGGGAGATGGACGTCGGAATCGAGCCCCCTGAGGGCGCCTTTCCGCCTACGGCCGTGACGTTGATGATCCTGCCGCCGCCGGCCTTGCGCATGTGGGGGATGGCGGCGCGGCAGAAGCGAACAGCGGCCCAAAGCTTCAACTCGAAGTCGGCCTGCCATACGTCGTCGGTAACGCTCTCAAAAGGCGCCGCCGCACCTACGCCGGCGTTGTTCACAAGGATATTCACTGTGCCAAACTGGCTCACCGCGGCATCGACCACTCGTGCCGCGTCCTCCGCGACAGTGACGTCGCCCGGTATGGCAAACACTTTTCCTTCCGTCTCGACCCTGATCTCATGGGCCGCCTGTTCCAGGACGTCCTTACGCCTGGCGCAGATGGCCACTTTAGCGCCTTCCGCTGCCAGACGCCACGCCGCCGCCTTGCCGATTCCATCGCTGCCCCCGGTAACTAGGGCGACCTTGTCTTTTAGTCCCAGGTCCATATTGACACCTCAGCATTCTCGTTTCGGGCGAAGGCGAATCTCATTATATCACTTGGGAGCAATAAGCCTGGGCACACCTACACTCTCGGGTGCTACCGCCCTGTGTCCCGTGTCCCAACCGGATGGGAGGGGGCGAGGCCGGGTGACAAGTGGTGGGATTTTGGTTACACTCGTTTCTGCCGAATAAATAGGGAGGCCGTGTGTGCTCAAGGACGTAAACTGCGGAGAGCTCGCTGAGAAGGACATAGATAGAGAGGTCAACCTTGCGGGCTGGGTACATCGCCGGAGGGACCACGGCGGAATCATCTTCCTGGACCTTCGGGACCGGTCTGGGCTCGTGCAGGTGGTCTTCAACCCCGAGCTATCTCCCGACACCTACAAGGTAGCCGACAAGGTGCGCACCGAATGGGTACTTCAGGTAAAGGGAAGGGTGTCCAAGAGGCCCCCGGATGCCGAGAACGCCGCCATCCCTACAGGACGGATAGAGGTATTCGCTCAGGATGCCCATATCCTGAACTCTTCGCCCACTCCGCCCTTCTACATCAACGAGGAGTCAGAGGTCGAGGAGAGCGTGCGTCTGAAGTATCGCTATCTGGACCTCCGTAGGCCAAAGATGCAGGAGAATCTCTTGCTCCGCCACAGGGTGGTGAAGTTCATCAGGGACTTTCTGGACGCTAGGGGATTCCTGGAGATTGAGACTCCAATCCTCATAAAGAGCACCCCTGAGGGGGCCAGGGACTTCCTGGTGCCCAGCCGCCTTCAGAAGGGTAGCTTCTACGCCTTGCCTCAGTCACCCCAACAGCTAAAGCAGCTGCTAATGGTGGCGGGAGTGGAACGCTATTTCCAGATAGCCCGGTGTTTCAGGGATGAGGACCTCCGAGCGGACCGCCAGCCTGAGTTCACTCAACTGGACCTGGAGATGAGCTTCGTGGACCAGAACGACGTGCTTACTCTGACGGAGGAGCTTTACACGTCGATGATCGAGACGATTGTGCCGGAGAAAAAGCTCCAGAAACCTTTCCCTCGCCTCACTTACGAGGAAGTGATATCCAGGTACGGCACTGACAAACCCGATCTGCGCTTCGGTATGGAGATGGCAGACGTGACGGAGACGGCTCTGAAGACCGATTTCAGAGTGTTCCATGGCGTCGCGGACAGGGGTGGCATCGTCAAGGGGTTCGCTGTGCCGGGCCTAGCCAGCTACAGCGGTATGCAGCTCCGTGAAGTGGAGCAATACGCCCGCGACCACGGAGCGAAGGGCATGAGCCACCTTCGGATAAGCCCCGAGCGTCCTCTTGCGGAATTGGCCGAGGGAGACACCCTCTTCTCTCAGGGCCTGAGAATGGACCCCGAGACGGTGAGGGAGCTGGCTCGAGTCGTTGGAGCGGGCCCCGGTGATCTGATCCTGTTGCTGGCAGGCCCGTTAAAGGAAATTCATCCACCTCTGAATGCCTTGCGAAATGAGATGGGGGAGCGCCTTGGGCTGGCGGACCCACAGGCACTGGCCTTCGCTTTCGTCGTCGATTTTCCATTGTTCGATTGGAGTGCCGAAGGCGGACGGTGGGACTCCTCCCACCACCCGTTCACTTCGCCCGAGGATAGCTACATCGAGCTCATGCACTCCAGCGAGTTCGACCCGGAACGTGTGGGCGATGGGAAAGACACAGGATTGGGCGAGATCAAATCGAAGGCCTACGACCTGGTGTGCAACGGCAATGAGCTGGCCAGCGGTAGCATCCGGATCCACGATAGGCGACTACAGGAGAGAATCTTCCAAATTCTGGGCTACGCTCGCGAGGATGTAATCGAAAGGTTCGGTCACCTCCTTGAGGCTCTCGAGTACGGGGCACCGCCCCATGGGGGGATCGCCCCTGGGATAGACCGGCTGGTCGCCATTCTGACGGGCTCCGCTTCCATCAGGGACGTCATTGCGTTTCCAAAGACCCAGACGGGAGCGGACCTCCTTTTCGGCGCCCCCTCGCCTGTGGGAAAGGACCAGCTCCGGGAACTGAACCTGAGACTTATCGAATAGGCCATGGCGTTCAGGTCAATCGACGCCTGGCTAGCGCCGGGGGCAAGGGGCATGGACTGGTCCCATAGGATATAGAGAAACTTTTCACAACCTAGGCCTTGTGATATGGTATAATCCCTGAGGTTAAACGTATGGGAGTGGGTAGTTGAAGATCACCAGAGAAGAGACCGCTCCTCGGGAAGTCGTTCTCAATATTGAGTTCGATTCCGACGATATAGAGCCCTATCTGGATAGATCGTACAGGCGAGTCGTTAACCGGCTCCACGTTCCAGGCTTCCGTCCCGGCAAGGCTCCCAGATACCTCGTTGAAAACTATGTGGGTAGGGAGGCGCTCGTACGGGAGAGCCTGGACTTTATTATGCAGGAGTCCCTTGACCGGGCCCTCAAGGAAGAGGATTTGGAGGCCTTCGGGGAGCCCGACGTGGAAGTGGTTGAGATCGACCCCCTCTCTTTCAAGGCGGTAGTGCCCCTCGAGCCTATTGTCGAGCTCGGCGACTTGAGCGGTCTTCACCTGGAGCCTGAGCCGGTGGAGGTGACCCAGGAACAAATCGATGGGGTGCTGGAACAGACCCGCTACAACTCAGCTCCCTGGGAGCCGGTGGACCGGCCAGTGAAGTTCAAGGACCTGGTAAACCTGGATGTAGACGCCTTCATAGAGGGCAAGAGGGTTGCCAACGACAGGGGAATCGAGTTCATCCCAGACAAGGATAACCCATCTCCCTTACCGGGCTTCTCCGTCCATATCGAGGGCTTGAAGAAGGATGACTCCAAGGAATTCACCTTACAAGTACCTGAGGACTACGCCGACAATAAGATAGTAGGAAAAGAGTGTCGCTTTAACATCAAGGTGCTGGAGATAAAGGAGAAGGCACTGCCCGAACTGGACGATGAATTTGCCAAGGGCGTCGGGGACGGGTATGAGAGCCTGGAAGGCCTTCGGGAAAGCATCCTGGAGGATCTGAAACAGCAGGCCGAAAGGGCATCTCAAAGGGCTTTTCAGGAAGACACCTTGACCCAGGTCATCAATGGCGCCTCTGTAGAGGTACCTGGTCTCATCACCGATCGAGAGATAGACCACATGCTGGAGGAACAGCTCCAGGCGATTCGTAGGCGTCGGGTGGACATGGATACCTATCTGAAGGACGTCGGAAAGTCCCAGGAGGAGCTGAGAGAGAGCTTGCGCCCGGCCGCCCAGGAACGCCTGACCCGAGCCCTGGTGGTGCGCAAGCTGGCCAAAGACGAGGGGCTCGAGGCCTCCGACGAGGAAATAGATACGCAGATCGAAGATCTGGTATCCCACTCGGGTGAGTCTGGTGACGGACTGCGTAAGATGTTCTCTTCGGAGAATGCGAGGAGTTCGATTGGCAACGCGATCCTGCAAAGAAAAGTGCTTGAGCGCCTCGTGGAAATAGTCCAGAGGGAAGTCGAGGACTCGGCGGTCGCCCGGGAAGAGGAACCCTCCCAGCCTGAGGAAGACCAACAAGAGGAAGAGACTGACGTGGAGGAGACCACAGCTGAGGAGGAGACCGTAACGGAGGCGGGGACCATGACGGAGGGGGAGCCGTCTCCTCCTTAGTTTGGTATCTACGCCCGATGATATACGGCGGCCCAGTCGATACGGCCGTCAGGGTTAGAGGAGGTCAACCCAAGTGGTAATGAACCCGCATAATATCATACCTATGGTGATAGAAACCAGCCCTAGAGGGGAGCGGGCCTTCGACATCTTCTCCCTCTTGCTCAAGGAGAGGATCGTCTTCCTGGGGACGCCAATCAACGACCACATAGCCAACGTGGTCATAGCCCAGCTTCTGTTCCTGGAGCGGGAGGACCCGGAAAAGGACATAAGCCTCTACATCAATAGCCCCGGTGGAGTCATTAGCTCGGGGCTTGCGGTCTACGATACCATGCAGCTGATACGCCCCCAGGTATCCACGATCTGTATGGGTATGGCCGCCAGCATGGCCACCGTGCTTCTCAGTGGGGGGCAAAAGGAAAAAAGGTATGCGTTGCCTAACTCCACGATCCACATGCATCAACCCATGGGCGGCGCCCAGGGCCAGGCGTCGGATATCGAGATAGCGGCGCGGGAGATCATACGCCTGCAGGACAAGATCCGCCAGATATTGTCGACTCACACCGGCCAGACCTACGACAAGATAGCTCGAGATACGGACAGGGACTACTATCTGTCGGCAGAGCAGGCCCTGGAGTACGGGATTATCGATGAGGTCCTAATCCCTCAGGCGGACGCGACCGCCAACGATCAGAAACCCAGTGACGTGAAACCCAGTGATAAGAAACCCAAGAAGGGTTAAGACCGTACACTAGATCCTCATCAGCGGAGATAGCCTGTGCCCAACAACAAGGGCAGTTCCCCAGGTCATCTGTGTTCCTTCTGTGGCAAGGGCGAGACCAGGTCGAACCGTCTGGTCGCCGGCCCGGGCAGAGTGTTTATCTGCTACGAGTGCGTCAGGTCCACCAAACAGGTTATCGACCAGAACGCCGCGGCGGCTTCGAGGCGGACCAAGGTTAGGCGGCGCAGGCCTCCGGTACCGAGGCAGCTGACAGAGCTGCTGGACAACTACGTCATTGGACAGCAACGCGCGAAGAAGACCCTGAGCGTCGCCGTCTACAACCACTATAAACGGGTCTGGAATCGGAGCGTTGCATCCGATGTCGAGCTGCAAAAAACCAATATCCTGCTCATAGGTCCAACGGGATGCGGTAAGACCCTTCTGGCGCAGACCCTTGCCAGAATCCTGGACGTGCCCTTCGCCATTGCCGACGCCACATCCCTTACAGAGTCGGGATATGTGGGGGAGGATGTAGAGAACATACTCCTCAGGCTGATTCAAGCGGCCGACTGGGACATAGCCGCGGCGGAGCAGGGCATCATATACATCGACGAGATAGACAAGATTGCAAGGAAAGAGGGCCACAACCGCTCAATCACCAGAGATGTGTCCGGTGAAGGCGTCCAGCAAGAACTGCTCAAGATAGTCGAGGGGTGCGTCGCGAATGTGCCGCCTCAGGGGGGCCGGAAGCATCCTTATCACGAGTTCCTTCAGATCAAGACCCACGACATTCTGTTTATCTGCGGCGGCGCTTTCGAGGGGCTGGGCGATATAATCGACCGACGCATCTCCAGTAGCAGTTCCAGGCTCGGCTTCAAGTCCAGCGGCTCCTGGGCCAAGCACAGCGGAGACAGGAGCGGCCCGCCGTCCAGCGGGGACCACTCCCAGATCCTCCTTCAGATGATCCCGGACGACCTGCTGCAGTACGGCTTCATACCGGAGATCGTGGGCCGCCTGCCGGGCACGGCAGCCCTGGATGCACTGGACCAGCCTTCCCTCATACGGGTGCTTACGGAGCCCAAGAACGCCATTGTAAAGCAATACCAGCAGCTGTTCAGCATGGACAACCTGGAGCTGGTCTTCACTCCTAAGGCCCTGGAGAGAGCTGCGACCGAAGCATTGAAACAGAATACTGGCGCGAGAGGGTTGCGCAGCATAATCGAGGATACTCTGCTGGACGTGATGTACGAGCTTCCGTCCGTCAAGGGAATTGAGCGATGCATCGTGGACGAGGACGCTATCTCCGGCCAGGGACCTCCCATCCTGCTGACTGGCACGGGTCAGCGCATTGAGCCAACCATAGAGTTCAGGCGATCTGCCTAGCTGAAGCCAATCGCCGCCTCTATCTCTCTGTCCACACAGTGCCCCTCTACGGAGCTGCCGGTGGCATCAAGAATCCGCCCGCCGCGCACTTCGACGGCCCCTCTCGCAAGCGCATCAAGGGTAGCCACTATGAGGTGTGGCTCCCGCCTGTACTCCTCCTGGCGTATGAGACGGAACAGCTGCAGGTCGTCGCCGTAGGCGGCCTTTAGCTCCGAAGAGGACTGTCCTTCGATCTCTTGCCAGCAGCTGTCGAAGGCTCCTCCAACTATCGGTACCGTAAAGTAGCTGACCACCGGGCCTCTATCAACATCCTCGGTGACCAGATGGACCATCGCTCCAGTCACTTGCGCCCTTGACTCAATCAGGGTCCATATGACTTCCTGCCAGGTGCCGATGGGCCCCGTCGGCAACGCCGGATGAAGGTTCAGCATCTTGTAGCGGTGGCACATCTCCCGACCAACGATGAGCATATACCCGGCCAATACGACCACGTCGGGGGTGAAGGGATTGAGAAGCTCCATCACTTCTCGGTCGTACTCCAGACGGTGATCCGCGAAAGAACCGCCCAGTCTTTTCCGAAATTTCTGTGAGGAGAGATGGTACAGGGGGAGGTCATAGCGCTTGACCTGCCGGAAGAATCCGTCGCTGCCTTCGGCCTCTCCCGGCTCTCGGTTGCTGAACACGAACTGAATTCGGGCGTCAAGCTCGCCGCCGAGAATCTGGTCCTGCACGAACCGCAGCAGGCCCAGTGAGCCCTCGCCCCTTCCCGTGGAGAACCACCCGACGTTAAGCATGAAGGCGAAGGAGCCTCCTCAGCTTTATGTAGACGGTAGTGAAGCGAAGGACATGGTTAGCCCTCTTCTTCACCAGCCTCGCCTGGAGGAGAGACCGTTTGAATCCTTCTGGGGTACCATCGAATTCCGGCATCTCCATAAATGTGCGCCCCAGCTCCAGAGGAGTGTGGGAGTCGCTGACGGCGGCGGCTACCAGATCGTGGTCCCGACTGAATTTCTCGGCCCTGTCGTTGTCCCGCATAAGGAGATTATGGGCGTTGAAGGCCTCCATGATATCCACTTTAGGAAGGATCTCTTTTAATGCTTCGTACTTGATGGCTGAGGGCCGGAGGCGGTCGAAAGGGTGAGGCACCATCACCAGCCCTCCCTGAGACTTGATCGCCTCCACCGTTTCCTGAGGTGAGAGCCCCCTGGGAATCTCCTCTTCGAGGAACAGGCCTATGATATCCCCCGCCGAGCTCTTTATCTCCTCACCGATAATGACCTGGAAAGGGGCGATGCTGCGCACCTCCAGGGCGCCACGGATATTGTTGTGGTCGGTGACGGCGATGCAGTTCACGCCTGTCTTGATGCACCGCTCCACGATGGACTTGGAGGGTGCGCCAGAGTCGTGGGAGAAATGAGTGTGCATGTGCAGGTCTGCTTTCAGCACTCTACAGATCTTCCCAGGCCGGCGAGTCGGACGATTCGTCGGAGTAAGAGTCCTTGAGCCGCGTTATCTTCAGCTCGGCGCTGCTCAGCAGGTGGTTACAAAGGCGCACCAGGCGCATACCCTCCTGGTACAGGTCCGTTGCCGCTTCCAGGGTCAGCCCGCCCGACTCGAGAGCTTTCGTTGTCTCTCCCAGCCGCGTGAACGCCTCTTCAAAGGAGAGCTTGTCATGGGTTTCGGACCTATCCGGGCCGTCCTGGGTCACGATAATGTCTCCGTAGCTATTGTGTCCGATGTCCCGTATCGGGAGGATGAAATTTCCGATTTCAGTTTTGAGGCGACGAGCCTTGCCAGCCAACTCCATTCTACATGAAATAGAGCCCCCACGTCGGAGCCAGTGCGAAACTTACCCGTGTGAAATGTAATTGAACGCGACATGCAGATGATGCGAAAGAATGCTGTAGAGCTTGCAGATGTGCCGGACACGTCACCGTGAGCAGTCCTTGTCGACGCGATCGGCCGACCTCATAGGGGGTGGATTCGTAGCCAGTCCAACATCGCATCCGCCAGCAACTTGGGATTGAACTCTGCGACGTTATCGTCGCCACCGGGCAAGACGATGTTTTCGCAGTTGGGGATCAACTCCGCCGCCCTGCCGCCTCGCAGGTTGAAATAGACCTCGTAAGGACTGCCGGGCTCGATATGGAGGGTCGGGGCTTTGATGTGGGGAAGCGGCTTCTTGGTGTCGCGGTAGAGGGATGCGTAAACGGGTTTCATCGTTTCTTTGCACCGCAAAGCGTCGACCACCCAATCGTCAATGAACCGTATCATCTCCGGCGTGAGGAACTGCTCAGGACCCCGCGCTGGGGTGGGATGAAAGACGGGGCTGGTAAGTGATTCTGGTTCTTTGTGCCAGTCTACGGAGGGGCGATTCGCCGTCTGCATCAAATACCTCAGAGCATAGCCGTAGGCAGTTACCCAGAGTGCCGTAAGGTGAGACCCGTCGGGGGATGACTGGAACTTTGAAGTTATCATTTTGGCGTTATCCCGATTGATCTGAAGGTCCGCCTCGTCCAACACACTGAAGGCATAGAGGATAAGCGTCCCGATCCTCTCCGGCCATGCGGCTGCCGCTTCCACTGCTACGACTGACCCGGTATGCAAAGCGTATAGGTGGACCTTCTCTATCTCCAGCGCATCCAGAACATGAACAACGTTCTGCGCCAGAGCCATGATGGCGTCCCCCTCGCCCGGAGGCGGAGCGGAGTCGCCATAGCCTAGCATGTCTATGGCGACAACTCGATACTCCTTCGACAGGAGAGGGATCAGTTTAAGAAACATACGGGCGGAGCGCGGGGACTGGTGGAGGAGCAGGACCGGCCCCCCCTGTCCTTCCTCCAGATAGTGGACCTGGCCTTCCGGTGTGTCCAGATAGCCGCTTTTAATTGGTCACGGCTCCTCTACGCCATCGCGGTGAGGGAGGCATTTCCCGGTTCTGGATAAGGGTGCCTAAATCAGGCGTGCTCCAGCCCTCTCGGGCTTTGGGGTCCCAGGGCGTCGCTTCCGGGTAGAGCTGCCCACGGTTACGGGGAAGGATCCGTCGCTGACAGTCGCCGCAAGCTCTTCTCCTGTCGCCACATCTTTCTTGCTGGAGACTACGTGGCGGTTAGAGCTCTTTTGCAGTATCGCGTAGCCCCTGTCCAAGATAGAGGCCGGCTCGAGGATCTTGAGGCGCTGGCCAAATTCATCCAGGCGGTCATACCAGCGGGAGAACCAGATCGTCAGCGAGCCGGAGGCGGCTTTCGCCAGGTCATCCACGTTCCGGCGCAGGGTGTCTATGTCCGGGGCGATGTTCCATAGGTGGTGAGCGATGGTGTCCACTTCCCGGGAGCGGGAAGAAATGAGATAGGAGAATGCGCGGAACATGCCATCGCCGGCCGCTCGCGCCTCTTGCAGCAGGGCCGCGGCGTCTGGGACAACCAGTTCCGCAGCGGCCGATGGTGTGGGCGCCCTTACGTCGGCCACGTAGTCGGCGATGGTGAAGTCCTTTTCGTGGCCGACGGCGCTAACCACTGGAATGCGGCTGGCGTATATGGCCCGCGCCACGACTTCCTCGTTAAAAGGCCAGAGCTCCTCTAAGGAGCCGCCTCCTCGGGCGAGAATCATCAAGTCGGGCCGGTTGTCCTGGTTAATCATCCGGATCGCGGATACGATCTCGAGGGCGGCCTGCTCCCCTTGGACCTGGGCGGGAGCCAGCAGTACCTCCACCAGGGGATAGCGCCGCCCTAGCACGTTTCGGATGTCGTCCAGCACCGCGCCGGACGGGGATGTTACCAGACCGATACAGCTGGGAAACCTGGGTAGGGGCCTTTTACGCGACGCCTCGAATAGCCCCTCTCCGTCGAGACGCATCTTGAGCTTTTCCAGCTCCAGGAAGAGGGGGCCGGCGCCTTCCGGCGTAGCAAGGTCGGCGATGAATTGCATATCGCCCCGGGCTTCGTAAAGTGAGATCCGTCCGTGGGCCGTTACCAGGCTGCCGCTGAGTAGCAGCTCCTCTCCGCGTCCCCCCTTGAACATCACCGCACGGAGCTGGCTCTGGGAATCCTTGATGGTGAAGTAATGATGGCCCGATGGGGCGGTGTGAAGGTTTGAGATCTCCCCGCTTACCCATAGGTCCGCCAGAAGAGGGTCCAGCTCCAGCGACTCTTTGACGTACCGCGAAACCTGGGTTACCGTGAACACCGCCATTCTTCGCCGTCCCCTGCCTACCTCTCAGTCAGAATAAAAATGAGGACCTTACCCGGCGCGTTCGATGTAATCGCCGCTCCGTGTATCGACCTTGATCTTCTCCCCAGTGCTGACAAAAAGTGGAACCTGTATGATGAGCCCCGTGTCCATAGTCGCCGGCTTGGTGGCGCCTTGGGCCGTATCTCCCTTGAACCCCGGCGGCGTCTCCACCACCTCTAGCTCCACGAAGGTCGGCAGGCGTACATTGATAATGTTTTCTTTGTAGTAGATCAGCTCGATTACGTTGTTTTCCTTAAGGTAGTTGGTAGCGGAGCCCAGCTGTTCTCTGGTGATCTGGTACTGTTCATAAGTTTCCATGTCCATGAAGTTGTAGAAGTGGCCGTCGGTATAGAGGTATTGAGCGGGCCTGTCCTCTACCCTGGCCAGGGAGAACTCTGTGGTGTAGTTCTGGAAGGTCCGTTCAATCATCTTGCCGTCCTTGAGGTTCCGCAGCTTTAGGCGCGTGACAGGGGCTCTCTGCTGCATCTTATGCCGCTCGTAGTCAACCACCTCGTAAGGCTGCCCTTCCAGCTCTATAGCCAACCCTTTTTTTAGGTCTCCGAAGTTAACCGTCATCTTACCTCCTGGTCTGCGGCGATTGACCTGTACGGCCTGTCATAATACTGCCTACGCTGTCTAACATGGGATCAGCAAACTCGCTAAGGCGTGGTTGGGGATACCTGGATACCTCTTACTTGGCGGCTGTGCTGAGGACTTCGGCCCCATCTTTCCCAAGCAGGACTACGTCCTCGATCCTTACACCGCCCCAACCCGAGAGATAGATTCCCGGCTCAACGGTGAATACCATGCCCTCTTCCAGCAGGTGATTGGACCTGGGACCGACTCCGGGATGCTCGTGAATCACCAGCCCCACGCCGTGGCCCAGGCTGTGGCCGAAGTTCTCACCGTAGCCCGCCTCCGCTATTACGACCCGTGACAGGTTATCAGCCTGATCTCCGCTCATACCGGGTTGTACAGTGGCAATGGCGGTCATCTGGGCCCCGAGCACGATGTCGTAAACCTTCCGGAACTTGTCGTCAGGCTCCCCCACGCAGACGGTCCGGGTGATGTCACTACAATAGCCGCCTACCATTGCCCCCATGTCTATAACTACGGGTTCGCCGGTGGCTATGGGCCTTTCCGTAGGTCTGTGGTGGGGCATGGCGCCGTTAGGCCCGGCGGCGACTATCGTATCGAAGCTGAGGGAATCGGCTCCAAGCTCCCGCATGGCTTTCTCCAGCCGCCACGCCACCTGCCGTTCGGTCTCTCCCGGCTCTATAGTTGGAGCTACCGACTCCATGGCGGAGTCGGCCACTTGGATGGCCTTCCTGAGAAGGTTAACCTCCTGATCGTCCTTTACAGTCCTGAGTGCCTCTACGGTTCCCGTTGTCGCCACGAGGGAGGGTCTGTGAGGAGCAGACAAATCCTTTAGCGCCTTGGATAGCTGCCGATAGGCTGCCACTGTCATCTGCTGGCTCTCAAATCCGATCCTGGCCAGAGGGGTGTCCTTCAACAGCTCGATGAGCCATGACCAGTCGCGGCTTGCATTCAGTACTTGGAAACCCGGAGATTGGTTGCCTGCCTGCTCTGTATAGCGGAAATCGGTAGCGAGGAACGCATCATTCCGCGAGACCAGCAGGTAACCCGACGAGCCTGTGAAGCCCGAGATGTACCGCCGGTTCTCAGCCGCGGAGATTAGCAACGCATCGAGCTCCTTCTCGTCCAGCGTTGCGCGCAGGTTCTCTACACGGTGGTTCACGAGCCATCCTCCTCTTTGGCCTGGGCGGCGAGAATCTGAAGAGCCGCCGTATAGCCTCTCCAACCGAGTCCCGAAATCTGGCCCGTTACGATATCCGCGATGACCGAGTGCCGGCGCCACTCCTCCCTGGCGTGTATATTGCTGAGATGCACTTCGACTATCGGGAGCTTGGAGTCTACCAGGGCATCCCTGAGCGAGTAGCTGTAGTGGGTGAGGGCCCCGGGGTTGATGATTATGCCCTGCGCCTTCCGGGAATTGTCCTGGATATGGTCAATTATCGCGCCCTCTGAATTGGACTGGAACAGGCTTACCTCTACCTCTAGCTCCTCGGCCTTCTTGCTGATCAAAGCCTCTATTTCAGGCAACGTGTCGGCCCCGTATATATCGGGCAGACGCTCGCCCAAAGAATTAAGATTAGGCCCGTTGATGACGAGAAACCTAGACATTACGGCCTCTCAACCTGCTCCTCCTGAAGGCGGGCTCTCGGATGGGTAGTCATGTATTCGGCTCGTGCCTCCACCTGGGTTACGTGGGTGTAAACTTGAGTCGTGGCCGGACTCGAGTGGCCCAGGAGCTCCTGTAATACCCGCAGATCTGCTCCCCCTTCCATCATATGAGTGGCGAAGGTATGCCTCAGTGTGTGGGGGTGAACTCCGGGTCGAGTCGATGCCAGCATCGCACAACGGCTGACTACCTTCTCTATACTTCTTCGAGACAGCCTGCCCCCATAGCGGTTTAGGAACAGAGCCTGAGTGTCGCCCTCATTCAGTTGGGGCCTGGCCGATCGCAAGTAGATGCGAAGGCACTGGGCTGCGGGTTTGCCGAGCAGGACGACACGCTCCTTGGAACCTTTCCCTCGTACCCTCACCTCGCATGTGTCCAAGTTCAGGCTGGCGACATCCATGTCGTGCAGCTCCGACAGCCTGACGCCCGAGGCGTATAGCAGCTCCAGCATGGCACGGTTTCGAATTCCAAGAGGCTGGGATAAGTCGGGCGCCGCCAGGATCCGGTCCATTTCCCCTTTGCCGAGGAAAACGGGCAGGCGCTTCTCGACTTTGATGCTGAACGTCCGTCCCTTGGGGATAGGGTTGGTGGCTACGACGCCGTCCTCGACGAGGAACCGGTAAAAAGAACGCAGGGATATAAGTTTTCGGGCCACGCTGATTCGCGCGTATCCACCATCCTTGCCTCTTGCCGAGGTGGAGATCCACGCGAGATAACGGCGGAGATGGTGGCGGTTCAGGTCGCGGACGTGCAAGTCCTCCTTGGCCAAAAACTCGAAAAAGGGCTTCAGGTCGGTGGAGTATACTCGTACCGTGCTATCAGACCGGCCCCGCTGGCCCCTCAGGGATCCCTTGTACCGTGAGATCAATTCTTCAAGATGGTATTGGTCCTGTTCAGTCAACGCATCCTCTTGAGTTCGGTATCTAGAGTTCCTACGCTCTCATCCCTTGGGTGCAAGGGAAACGGTCTCCCGAGGAGGGGTGAGGCCCCTTTCTTCACGGCTGAGGGACAGGGGACTTTGGTCGCACAACATCACGTTGTCGCCTGTGCTAATTCCTGCGCCGGGGCATCCCCTTTCCAGACGCATTTGGTGCAGCGAACTGCGTCGCGGCCGGAAGAGACCATCAGGCCTCCGCATTCTGGACATGGCTCTGTTTGTGGACGCTGGTTTACGACGAAATCGCACGCCGGATAACGGGCGCAGCCGTAGAATATTCTTCCCCTGCCCCGTGACCGCCGTTGCACGAGATCATCGCCGCACTTCGGACACGGCACACCTATGTTGTTCAGTATGGGCTTTGTCACTTTGCAGGTTGGGTAGTCGGAGCATGCGAGGAACTTGCCGAAGCGGCCCGTTTTTATGACCATAGGCCGGCCACACGTCTTGCAAACCTCTTCTGTCGCCTCGTCCGGAACGGGATCCGAAGTCCCCCCAGCTGTGTTTGGGGGACTCTCTGAAGGGATAGGCTTGGCGTTTCTGCACGTGGGGAAGTTGGAGCAAGAGAGGAACCTGCCGAAGCGGCCCGTTTTTATGACCATAGGCTCGCCGCACTTCTCGCACACCTCGTCAGTGGCCTCTTCGACCCGCACCCGGGGCATCGATTCGGTGGCTACGTCCAGGGCGTTACGGAAAGGACCGTAGAACTCCTTGAGCATAGGGCCCCATTCACGCTCACCTCGTGCGACTTCGTCCAACTCCTCCTCCATCCTGGCGGTGAAGTTTGTGTCCATGATGTCGGAGAAAAACTGGATGAGGAGGTCACACACCGTGGTGCCGAGGCCGGTCGGCTTTAGCTTTCCTTGCTCTTTGAGCACGTAGTTCCTGTCGGAGATGGTGGAGATAATAGGGGCATAGGTGCTGGGCCTGCCGATACCTCTCTCCTCCAGCGCCTTTATGAGGCTCGCTTCAGTGTACCGCGGAGGTGGTTGGGTGAAGTGCTGATCGGTATTGAGGCCAAGGCAGGCGAGTTTCTCCCCAGCTGAGACCTGAGGCAAGGGTTCTTTGCCTCCATCCTCGTCGGTGTCGTCCTTGCTCTCAAGGTACAGTGCGCGGAAGCCTGCAAACTGAAGCACCGATCCGGAGGCGCGGAACACATACACCCGGGAGATTTGGCGGCAAGTGGCCTCAGTATCCACAGTAGTGGCGTCCGAAAGGGCATCGGCCATCTGGCTCGCCACCATACGGCGCCAGATCAGGTCGTATAATTTATACTGATCAGAAGTAAGACGTGGCTTCAGTGCCGCCGGCTCCCGGTCTACGGAGGTGGGCCGGATGGCCTCATGGGCCTCCTGAGCGCCTTTGGCCTTCTTTTTGAATGTTCGGGCCTGGTTCGGCAGATGGTTGTCACCGAACTTTTTTCGAATGTAGTCACGAGTGTCGTGAATGGCAGAGGAGGCCACGTTGGTCGAGTCGGTTCGCATATATGTGATAAGTCCGATAGAGCCCTCTTTTCCGATGGGCAAGCCTTCGTAGAGCTTCTGCGCAGCGGCCATGGTCTTCTTGGCGGAGAATCGGAGCTTGCGCCATGCCTCTTGCTGGAGGGTGCTGGTGATGAAAGGAGGCGAGGGGGACTGCTTCACTTCTCTCGCTTTGACCTGGGCTACGGTGTAACTTGCCCCTTCTAGCTCATGCTCGATCTTTCTCGCCTCGTTCTCATCGGGAATGGCCAGCTTGCCCTTCTGCCCCTTGAGGGACTGCAGGGACGCGGTGAAGGAGCCGGCACCTTTGCCGCTGCTGGGCCCGGACTTCTGAAGTTTGGCCTGTATGGTCCAGTACTCCTTGGGCACGAAGGCCTCGATCTGCCGTTCCCTGTCTACCACGATCCGTAGCGCCACCGATTGGACCCTTCCGGCCGAGAGGCCCCGCTGTACTTTGCGCCACAATATGGGGCTGATCTGGTAGCCCACAAGCCGGTCCAGGATGCGTCTGGCCTGCTGGGAGTTGACCAGTTCCATGTTGATGCTGCGGCTATGGTCGAAGGCGGCTTTCACGGCCTCTTCGGTGATCTCGTGGAACACGACCCGGCGCAGGGGTTTATCGCTCTTGTCCCATGCCGCCGCTTTCACCAAATGCCAGGATATCGCTTCTCCTTCTCTATCAGGGTCGGTCGCCAGGTAAATGGACGCCGCCTTCTCTCCCAGGTCCTTCAGTTGCTGGACCACTTCTCTCTTGTCCTTTACCACCGAGTAGGAAGGCGCGAATCCCTTTTCGATGCTAACTCCCAGCTTGCCTTTGGGGAGGTCGCGCACGTGGCCCTGAGAAGCCATTACCACGTAGCCGGGTCCCAGGATCCGCTCGATTGTCCGCGCTTTGGCCGGGGATTCGACTACCACGAGGTTCTTCGACGCGCCATCGCTGTTGGATCGGCCCTTCCGGCCTTGGGCCGGGGACCCGCCTTTGCTCCGGCTCGGCCGGCTCCTGTTTGTTTTGCCTCCGCCTTTAGCGGTCGCCCTTGGCACTGGGGAGCCGTTTTCAGGTCCGGATCCCTCCGGCTTGGTTCCACGGCTGGATTTAGCTGCCATAACCTGCTGCTACCTCCCGAACGCGAACATAATGCATACCGCCGACCTGCTTTATCAAACCTTTCAGCTCCATTAGGGCTAACGCGCTGCTGACCGCTGTGATATGTAGCTCGGCGTGTCGCCTGATTTCGTCTATATGAATGGGGTCGTGAGAGACGTAATTCAGGAGCTGCGCCTCGGTGTCGTCCTGGGGCTCAAGGATACCCCGCATCTCGATCTGATGGGCCACGACGGTGAGGTTCAGCTCCTCCAGAATGTCCTCGCAGTTCATCACCAGCTTCGCCCCCTCTTGAATGAGGGAGTTGGTGCCCCTGCTGGCGGGGGAGAATATGCTCCCCGGGACGCAAAAGACTTCCCTGTTCTGCTCGAGGGCCCAGCGCACCGTTATCAGGGCCCCACTCTCCTTGCCAGCTTCTATGACCAACGTACCCAGGGTCATGCCGCTAATTATCCGGTTGCGCCTTGGGAAGTGGGCGGCGTTCGGCTTTGCTCCGAGGGGATGCTCGCTCAGCAATGCACCAGACGCCTCGATCTCCCGCGCGAGTCTCGCGTGCTCGGAGGGATAAACTATGTCCAGCCCACTGCCGAAGACCGCTATCGTCCTGCCCCCGGCATCCAGGGCCGCTCGATGGGATATGGCGTCAATGCCCCTGGCGAGGCCGCTCACCACCGGGACCCCATTCCTTGCCAGGTCGCCGGCCAGGGTGCCCGCTACCTCCCGACCGTAAGCCGTAGCCTTACGCGTACCCACGACGGCGACCGACCGCTCATCTTCGGGCAGAACCTCGCCTCGCATGTACAGCATCGGCGGCGGATCGTATATCTCCTTCAGCCTGGGAGGGTACATGGGGTGGTGCCAGTTGATTACCTTGACCCCGGCCCGTTGCAGCTTCTCCATCTCCCCATCGGGGGAGATCCCATCTCGATGGGACACGATGTACTGGGCGGTTCTGTTATCTAATCCTGCGGCTTTAAGCTCCCCTGCGGCCGCCGTCCAAGCCTGGTCCAGTGTACCGAAATGGCTCTCCAGAAGTCTGAATTTGACGGCCCCTAAATTTGGAACGCGGTGGAGCGCGACCCAGTATTTGGTAACGTCCATACTTCGGATTCTAGCATAAGGAGAAAGTCGTAGACAACGCCGCCGGTGACACCTTCCTGCAATATCTAGTCAACGGCGAAGCGTGCGAGCCCGAGACCACCCGTAACCAGGCCTTAGCTCGTTCCGCATTAGGTTATCGATCAGCCTGCCGTCCCTGAACGATGGACTGCTTCGGCAATGATTTCTTTGGACCAGACCTCAAGAGGCAGGTCGAGGCTCTCACTATGGCGTTCCACCATCCTCTGAAGGCCTTCAGGAGGATAGGCACCGCCAGCTAGGCACTCAAGGCAAAAGGCGATGGTTGACCCTTCGCGTGAGTCCCTGAAGTTGGCCAGAGCCTCCCGATGTAATTCAAGGGCTCGCTCATGATCGCCTTGCAGCCAGGCTACGTTACCCAGCCCGGCGAGGGCGCAGGCAACTCCTGTGAGGTCGTCAATAGCATGGAACAGGGGTAGACTCTCCTCGTAAAGGGAAGCTGCTCGTTCGTGGTCACCGTCGTCCAGAGCGCGACCTCCCAGCGTGACCAGTTCGTAGGCGGTGAAAAAGTGGCCACCAGCCTTACGTGCCGAGGCCAGACTCTGCTCAAACAGGTCGGTGGCATGTTGGTTATTCCCGCGCGATGCGGCCGCCGAACCCTCGAACCTATAAACTACGGAAATGAAAGCGTCTACCATCGGGGTGTGCTCAACGCCTTCCAGAAGGGGCCACAAGTCCTCAAAGCACTTCGACATGCGTTCAAATTCACCCTCGAACCAGGCAATTACCCCCCCTACGAACAGCGCCTCAGCCATGCCTTCGGTCCGCCCCGCTTCCTGGCATAGCCGCAGGCTCTCCTCCAACCACCCGTGGAGGCGATCGAAATCCTTCAGCTTCTTCCCGTGAAGCATGGCAGCTCTCGTGAGTCCGGCGGCTCTCACCTGGGGAAGTGTACCGCCGCCGTTCAGCACGGCCCGCTCGAGCCAGTCTTGCCCATCGCCAACGTGGTGGTGGAAGATCCAGAACCAGGTGAGCGCCGTCGCTATTCTTAGCGCAGTCTCTCCATGGTCTGACTCCAGCGCCCACGCCATTGCTGCCCGGAAGTTGTCGTAGTCGCCTTCCAGTCGGTTCAGGCACGCCGCCTGTTGAGAAGTGATCAACTCCGACTCGGCCCTCTCCGCCATGCTAAGGAAAAAGGCGGCATGGCGGCCGCGCACATCCTCAGCCTGTCCGGCCTCGGCCAACCTCTCCCCACCGTAGAGACGTAGGACCTCCAGTAGTCTATAGCGGGTCCCTCCCCCCGGACCCTCCTCGACCACCACCAGTGACTTGTCAACGAGCTGAGAGAGCACGTCCAGCACTTCGTAGCTGTCCAGTCCGTCTCCCGAGCAGACCTCCTCAGCGGCCTCGAGGGTGAAGCCACCGCGAAAGACCGACAGCCCATCGAACAGCAGGCTCTCAGGTTGCGAGAGAAGGTCGTAGCTCCACTGAACCGCGCCACGAAGGGTCTGGTGCCGGGGAAGGTCCGTGCGACGTCCTCTAGTCAGCAGGCGGAAGCAATCGTCCAGCCGGTCTGCGATCTGCTCTGCCGACAGAACGTTGGTCCGAGCCGCAGCCAGCTCGATAGCCAGGGGAATGCCATCCAGGCTCTGGGTTATCTGGGTGACCGCAACGGCGTTTTCATCGGTGAGGGCGAAGCTGGGCTGGACCGTCGCTGCCCTCTCAACGAAGAGACGGACCGCCGCGCACTTGGCCAGGGCCTCCATGGGCGATTGGGGCGAGTCCGGGACGAGTAGAGACGGGATGCGATGCACTGTCTCGCCGGCGATCCCCAGCGCCTCCTGGCTGGTCGCCAAAACCCTGACATTAGGGGCTCGTTGAAGCAGGCTGCCGGCGAATTCTGCACATCCGTCTACCATGTGCTCGCAGTTGTCCAGGATCAGAAGGGTTGACTTGTCCTCCAGGTAGTCGGAGAGCGCTTCTTCTCCTACCCCCAATACGGATGACACCTCCTCGACAATCAATCTCGGGTCGGACAGCGGCGCGAGTCCGACTAACCAGACCCCGTCGGGGTACGCATCCAGGCTAGACGAGCCGATCTCCTGCGCCAGGCGGGTCTTACCTGATCCCCCGCTGCCTGTCAAAGTGAGCAGGGATGCTTTGGAGAGGAGGTTGTTGATTTCTTGGACCTCATCCTCTCGGCCGATAAAACTGGTGAGCTGCACAGGCAGGTTATGTTTCGCTTTTCTCGTTGGCGCCCTGGACTCGGTCTTGACGCCGCCACCGTCACCAAGTGCCTTTAGCTTATCGACCATGCCGGTGAAGAATGGGTCGGCGCCCTCCACCTTCACGAACTCTCCGTGGAGCAGCTCGATCAAGCGCGACGCGTGCTCCCCCGGAAGAACGACATCGGCCCAGTAGGTCGTGTACCGGCGGCTCTTGGACCGCTCGAAGGCTCGACGAAGGGCCGTGTCCCAGGCGGACGACCATCCACAGACGATAAAACCATGCTCCTCGATGATCCGGTCCAACAGCGCGTCGACGACCTCGTCGTAGCTGTCGAGCTCAGCGGGAGTGTTCTTGATCCGGGTGTCCAGGTAGTCTCCGTGCAGCTTCAACACCGTGCATCCGGCATGCGAGAGGGGTGGCGACCCCAGGATGGAATCAGGCGTGCTGAGCACCCTCGGGGTTACACCAGCGGCTTCGAGCGCCAGTTCGATAAGACGATCGAAGTTGGTGGTGACAAACAGGCGAACGTGTCCGGTCGCAGCCAGCTCAGCCAGGGCCGTGTGTGCGGCCCCTGGTACCTTCACACCTCTTGCACGTTCCTCAGCCGTTGGCTCGAAATAGCTTCGTAGTAGGGCGCTCCGCTCGGCGGGAGACTTGGCGAGAGTATCAAGCAGCTTGCTGTAGTCAGGTTCCTCCCCAAAGCGTTGCTGATACCAGCCGGACACGTCGTCCCCCGGGTCTTCGCCGAGAACCCGTGCCACTTTGGAGATCAGGTCCAGCACTACCTGCCAGCCCGTGGGGATGCCGGCACCCACGGACACGCCGGAGCCTACCAGCGCGGCATAGGCGCCCGGGTTGGAGTTCAAGGCGAACGCCAATGAGACCTGTGGATCAAGCATGGGTGTATTTTACTCCGAATCAGGCTGTCGCTGGAAGTCCCGGCAGATTGGAGCACGCGCCCGGCGAGAGCCCGGATCCGATGGCGGAGAGGGTGGGATTCGAACCCACGAGGGGCCTTGCGACCCCTACGCGCTTTCCAGGCGCGCCTGTTCGGCCACTCCAGCACCTCTCCAGCTATGTCGGCTTAGGTTCGCGGCCATTATATCATCCCATCGTTAGGTGGGGGTGCGATGGATTCATGTCCGGTTCACGGCGGATTGACACTGCCCGTAGCTGCGGGTATCTTGAGGTCATCACGAGACGGTCGACCGGGGACACGTGAACAGTTCCTTTGGTCGCGGACGACTGATGAGCGACCTCCAATCAGATAGGCACCCACTCCTGCCCACCGGAGAATGTTCAATAGGGACTTGGTCAGGTTGACATGGAAGATGCCGGCGCTCCAACCTCAGACACAGAGCTTTGCCTGTTCGTCCTGGTAGACGGTGCCCGCGCCGACGTCATGAACGAGATGGTACAGGCGGGCGAGCTTCCCAACATCGGCCGGTATCTGGACCGCGAGGGGTCCACCCTTACAGCTGTGACCTGCCTCCCCAGCTCCACGAGCCTCGCCTACCTGCCCATGCTGACGGGCCAATATCCAGGGACCGCGGACGTGCCTGGAACCCGCTGGATCGAAAAGGAGAATTTCGGGAATCTGGGGTTCCTTCACCCCGGTCACCGGAGCTACGTCGGCCCCGGGATGGCCCGGTTCAACGGGGACCTCTCCAAGGAAATAGAGACCGTCTTTGAGCTATGCCCCGATTCTCTGGCGTTTCGGTCGGAGATTCAGCGGGGCCTCTCGCCTGGTCGAAACCGGTACTGGCATCTGTGCGGTCTTCCGTACGCAATAGGCCACTACGCTCGCACGACGGGTCCCGTAGACCGGTGGATTCTCCGTGGGATGTGCCGCGACCTGCGCCGAATTGACGTAGAGGTTCCGCGGTTCATCTTCCTGCCCCTCGCTGGCGTGGATACCCGCTCTCACGGCTTCGGGCCCATGAGCCGCCAGGTGATCGAAGCCTACCATGGAATAGACCAGGGTATCGGGGCCATCGTTGACGCTCTGCAAAGGAGAGGTGTATGGTCCAAGACGCACCTCATTATAAGCAGCGACCACGGGAACACCCCCACCTCGAATCATCTGGACTTATCGGCGTTGGTTGAGGAATCCGGCTACAAGGTATTTGAGTACCCAATGGTCCACCGGCGGAACTGTACGGCCGCGGTGATGGTCTCCGGAAACGCCCTCGCCCACGTGTATCTGGCCTCTGGAAGACGTTGGGAAGGCCCCCTACCGGGGGAGAGACTTCGTCGCGAGCATGGAGGTTTATTGGAGCGGCTCAAGAGCAGAGGGGAGATCGAGTTCATAGCCTATCGGGAGAACGAGGGTCGGGTAGCCATAGACACCAGTGATGGCCGGGCACTAGTGAACCTCGAAGGCGACGCTTATACTTACCACTGGGAAGGGAAGGACCCCCTTCAGCTCGGACTTCAGAGCCTCACTATTCCACAGGACCAGGCCCTGGCCCAGACGGTAGACTCCCAGTTCCCAGATGCCCTGGAGCAGCTTTGGCACCTCTTTCGCTCCGAGAGAACTGGCGACATCGTGGTGACCGCCAGGCCGGGCCATGATCTACGGGCGCGGTATGAGTGGCCCAAGCATCATTCCTCCCACGGCGCCCTGTGCCGGGACCACATGCTGGTGCCCCTGCTGAGTAACAGGCCTCTGAACGGAGGAGGGCCCATCCGCACGGTGGATATCTTCGCCACTATCGTCAAGTCCCTGGGGCTCGAGCTGGGGAAGATGCAGTACGGCCGGGGTCTTTTGTGATCGACACCTCCGTCCTCCACCGCGTGAGGCGTAGCCCCGCGACATGGGTTCTCATCGGCACTCTAATCCCGGCCATGGTCTTCACCATCCTGGCCGGGATCCTCTACCCCGAGTGGTGGCAGTTGGTGGGCTACTTCTGGTACTCCATCCCCGGCAACAGCTTTGCCTATCTCCCTCACGAGCCGGCGGTGGTCTACGCCGGGGCCTTGTACGACGCCTGGGTTGTAGCAGTCGTCGGTGGAGTCGCTACCATGATCGCGGCGATTGTGGACTACTTCGTGGTCAAGAACGTGTTCGAGCTACGAAGGGTTGCCCCGCTAAAACAGACGGCCATCTACAAAACGGCGGTCCGTTATTTCAACCTGCGGCCTTGGGTGACGATCGCGGTGTTCGCCGTCTCGCCCCTGCCCTACTACCCAATTCGGCTCCTGGCGCCCAGCTCTGGATATCCCCTCTGGAGGTATGTGTCCGCCTACACCCTCGGCCGGATACCCCGCTATTACCTCCTGGCCTTGGGAGGCGCATGGGTGCCGGTACCGACGAAATACATCCTCGTAATGGTCGTGTCCATCATACTCACGTCTGCCATCGGGGTGCTCTGGGCTCGAAAGAGGGCCAGGACGCATCAGGAGAGCCATGCGATATAGGGAGGACCCCCGTGAGGCGGACTCCCTCGATATGACACGCTATCGAAATCTTGCTGGCAAGAAACTACCGATACCTTCGGGTTTCCCGACGCGTTTGCCACACCAGCCTTAGAAACTTGATCAGATGCTCCAGGCCGTTGATGTGGCTCTTCTGGCCGGTATATATCGTGCTAATGGGAACCCAATCAAGCGAGAAACCCCTTCGGACACAGGTTACTATCATCTCGACCTCAAACTCGAATCCCCCCTGGCGGCTGGTGAGCGTCGCCTCCATCAACCGGCGGCTAATCAAGCGGTACCCTGACTGGTTGTCTCGGACCGGGCGCCCCAACGCCCACGAAAAGGTCCATCCGCCGAGAGAATTGGCGAGGCGACGGACCAGGGGCATCTGGTTGAAATCCCTGGCGCCGATGATTAGGTCGGCGTGCCCGGTGGCGGATGCGCTCAGTAACTTTGGTATCTCGTCCGGCTCGTGCTGGCCATCGGCGTCCAGGGTAATCACCGCGTCGTATCCCGCTTCGAGGGCATGGCGAAATCCGGCTTGGAGCGCCGCCCCTTTGCCCTGATTAGGGGCCAGGCTGAGAACCGTAGCTCCCGACTCCCGGGCCAGGGAGTCGGTATCGTCCGAAGAACCGTCGTCCACCACCAAAACCGGCATTTGGGAAGATACCCGGGCCACGACGGTCGCAATGTGGCGGGCCTCGTTAAAGGCTGGGATCAGGGCGATCACTTTCACTATGAACTGCGGGACACGTTCCGTGAGTCCTGGTTGGCTGGTAAGTCTCCTGGCTCATGGGCGGAGGGCTTTGGCTGCGAGTCTCAGTTGCTTTACTAGTACTCTAAGCCTATTGGGCGAGAAATCTACCTGGGCTCTCGGGATATTAATTCGTCCTATAGATTTGTCGGGTGTTGACTCAGCAGCCCACCTTTGAATGTCCACCATACGCCCGCTTATTATATACTGAACCCACCTGAAACCTTAAGCAGACCAAGTGCCCCGTGCGGGTGTTGGGTTCTTACCGAAGGTAGTTGCAGTCGTTTTTGGACTTTGGCACTGCGGGATATCTCCAGTGGGTGCAGGGAGCTGATGATGATACGACAGTCACCATGCAATATTGGGAATACATTCAGGCAATAGCCGAGGCCCCGTTGGCGATGCCCACTGTGCGATTGGCTTGGGGCGACTCCGTACCTGGGCAAAAGTGACGCTTCCTGATGCTCTGCCCACAGTGCAGTCAAGACAACGCTGCTGACGCCCGATTCTGCACATCCTGCGGCGTCGAGTTGGAAGCTGCGCGAGTGGCTGGACGTGGGCGACACTGGTACAGCCGCAAGAGGACCATAATACCCGTAGCTGTAGTCCTTGTATTCGTCGCATTACTCGCGTGGCTTGTCCCCTCTTGCTTGAGTGCAAAAGGGGAAGCGGAAGAAGTCGTCAGGGCATTTCTTGAGGCTGCGACGGCAGGGCGCGCAGAGGTTGCGCTTGAGTATGTTTCGTCGAGCTATGCTTATCAAGACGAGGTCGTCGAAAGTATTCGAGTTGGACAATGGAAAGGGTACGCGGATATCAGTGTCATTGGGTTTGAAATCGACTATTCCACCGAAGGCTCTTCAGTCTATCTCGAGGGGTTCGTATTGCACACCGACGGTTCCCGAACTCCGTTCGAGGTCACCCTGGTCAAAGAGGGCGACTCGTGGAAAATCGTAGCGATGTCCTTTTGAAATCTTGCGGTAACAAAAACTGAAGGCCTGGACAAGCCGATTTTCCCTCTATGGCTAATCCGCGTTTAGAAGGTTTTGCTAAAATGAATGTCAGCAAAATGCCGGCAATTTGATTGTAGCCTCTTTGCTTACTCGTCGAAAATCCGGTAAAGTCGTATTTAAAGAGCGGCGGAGAGGGTGGGATTCGAACCCACGATACGTTTCCGTATACCGCTTTTCGAGAGCGGCGCCTTCAACCGCTCGGCCACCTCTCCCATAAACCCGAATGGGCGACTCCCCCTTAGAATATCCTATGGTCCGTTGCCTTTCAAGGTTCGGGCAGGTGAGGTCATCTAGCGGCCGGTCTCCGAGGAATATCTCCAAAAACCTTCAGCTACAAGAGCCCCCAAGCCCTTGACATCTGATAGTGGTGCTAATATGATTATGCGTGACTTTGTGCCGGATATGACAACCGCAATTGTTAAGGGGCACATTACAGGCTGTAGTGTGCGTTGGGATGCGTAAAAGGAGGTCCGATGAAGCGAGTTCTTAGTAGTAAGATGACCGTCGTAGCTCTCGTCATTGCAATCGTTACCTTGATCACTGGAGTCGCGTGGGCGGCTACGAATACAGGCCCAAACTCCAGCACAGCTAACCAGTTGACTAGCTCTGTCGTAGAGATTACCCCTCTGAGCCTTCACGTTCCTGTCGGAGGTACGGTACGCGTTGCTGGTGGGGGCTTCGCGCCCGGAGAGGTGGTGCTTTTCCAGGTGGTTATCGGCAGTGGTAGCCCCAATGTGACTATCGAAGGAGGGTTCGCGAATGCTGCGGGCGCCTTCCTGGCTGAGTCTGAACTCCCACAAGCAATTGGCGCCGGATTCTACACCATTAGAGCGATCGTGATAGGCGGCGTTCACGTGGCCAGTTCACCGGTTATCATATGCGAACAGTCGGAGCCCAAGTGTCCTGCCGAGTAACCATCGAGTTATCAAGGCGTGTTTGGCGGGTTGCCTGAGAATCGGCCGCCTCGCCCGCAAGGCAAATAGCAAGCGCGCTTCTGCTGGTAAGACTAAGATAGGGACCTTTTTCAAGGTCCCTATCTCTATGTTCACGAAGAGTTTATGCTAATGGTCCGTGGTGGTCTCCGCCCTGCTGAGTTGCAGTTTGCGTATTCTTCTTCCCAACAATGACACGACCTGTATGCGCAGGCCGTTCGAAACTACTTCATCACCAACCTGCGGCATTTTCCCAAGGGCGCTGTACACAAGTCCACCCACGGTATCCACGTGCTCGTTGCCAATGGCAGTTGAATAGAAACCCGAGAGGTAGTCTAGAGTTTCCCTGGCATCAACGACAATATCCCCATTGGCCATCCGGACCACACGGGGCTCATGGGTTCTAGAGAACTCGTCTTCTATCTCACCAACTATCTCTTCCAGCAGGTCCTCAAGGGTAACCAGGCCCTCGACTCCTCCATACTCATCCACCACGATTGCCATCTGCATACGTTTTTCCTGGAGTTCCGTTAGGAGCTCATCCAACCGCTTGGACTCAGGGATGAAAAAGGCCGGCCGGATGATTTGGTCCAGGTCAGGATGCTCCTGAGTCTCACCAAGAAAAGGGAGCAGGTCACGCGAGTAGACTACTCCGATCACGTTGTCAAGGGTCTCTGTGTACACCGGAAGGCGACTGTGGGCGCTTTCCAGCATCACGCGTGACACCTCTGTAAGGGGCGTGTCCGCATCCACCGCTACCATATCCACTCTGGGCACCATCACCTCTCTGGCCATGGACTCGTCCAGGCGGAGTATGGAGCGGATCATTGCCTGCTCTTCCTCGGTGATGACCATGGAGGCGGGGTCCGCCGTCGCTTGTTCCGCCCCGTTGCGATCTCGACCGTCTCCCTCGACCTCCACAACCTCTCCCATGCGCCTCCTCGGAAATCGAACGAGGCGCACTAACGCGGCGATCCCAGGAAGCGCCACCGTAGTCACCAAGGTGGGGAAACGGGCGGATAGGAGCCTGGATCCTCTATCCATTGCAACCAGGAGTGCTACCAACGCCACAGAGAGCAGGGCAACCAGGCCGACGCTGTGGTCGCCCTGGCTCAGCACCACGGCCTGCGCCGACAGAACGACGGCTACGACCGTAGCGAGTTTGAGGAATTTAAGCGTGAATTGGAGACGGCTGGCCTGATAGGGAGGCCAGAGAAAACCGGTTCCCGGTGAGCTGGCCATCTCTAAGATGCTCAGGTACCCAAAGACCGTGAGGAAAGCTGCCAGGGACAGACCCGACGCTAAACCGCTTGTATCCAAGTCCTTCCATCCTCCCTGCCCACGTTTTTCGGGGCAAAGAGGCTTTAAAAGAGCTGATCCGCGCCTAATGGCGAGTTTTCTTACTATCCTTTATTTTAGCAGGTACGCCCACCGCCAGTCTATAGGGGGGAACGTCCTTGGTCACCACTGCTCCAGCGCCCGTCACAGCGCCCTGACCGACTTTGACCGGCGCTACAAACATAGTATCGCAGCCAATGAAGGCCCCTTCTTCTACCTCTGTACGGTGTTTGGTCACTCCGTCATAGTTGCAGGTGATCATACCGGCTCCCAGGTTCACGTTGGCTCCTATGGTCGCGTCTCCGAGGTAACCCAGATGCCCCATGTTGACGCCATGGCCCAACCGGCTGTTCTTGATCTCCGCGTAGTTGCCGATGTGTACTCCGCTCTCCAGATAGGTACCGAACCTCAGATGGCTGAAGGGTCCTATGTCAACCGAACCCTCCACGGTGGCCTCCTCCAGGAAGGAAGCCACCACTTCGCATCCATCTCCGATAATCGAGTCCCGAATCACCGTGTTGGGACCGATAGTGCAGTCCCTACCAATCCTGGAGCTGCCCAGGACCATGGTGTTGGGTAATATCACGGTGTCCTGACCCAGCTCCACGGAGGCGTCCACGTAGGTAGTGGCGGGGTCCGTCATGGTGACGCCCTCCAGCATCCAGTGGGCGCGGATCCGATGTCTCAAGGCTGCCTCTATCCTGGCGAGCTGTGAGCGGTCGTTGATCCCAAGAATCTCTATTGGGTCTTCCAGTTTAAGTGTCTCCACGCGTACGCCCTGGGAGGACGCCATGCCCACCAGCGACGTGACGTAAAACTCCTCGGACTGCGATCTCTCGATACGTGGCAAGTTGGCCAAAAGCCATGGTGTCTGAAAGCAGTAGACGCTGCTGTTCGCCTCGTATTCAGCGTTGCCCTCCCCGGCATCTAGCTCGGCGGCCTCAACAACGTCTACCACACTGCCCGAAGCCTCCCTGATCACTTTGCCCCTGCCCTCTTGGGGCCCGCTGGTCGCAGTAAGGAGCGTAAACGTGGAATCCGTGGAAAGATGTTGATCAGAGAGCTTCTCGAGTGTGGTAGGGAGGACGAGTGGCTCATCTGAGCTGAGCACCATTGTGTGTTCCGTCTGACCTTCCAAAAAGTGGGCGGCCTGGAGGAGGGCGTGACCCGTGCCCAGGGGCTCGGCCTGGAGAACGTATTCCACTGATTCACCGAGCAGCTCTCTAACGCTCTCCTCGGTTTGGGGTGAGACCACCACCCCTATGCGGGTTACTCCTGCGGCCTGGAGGGCTTGGACAGGGTAAAGCACGAGCGCTTGGCCGCATACTTTATGAAGAATTTTCGGTACTTTAGACCTCATCCTTGTGCCCAATCCCGCTGCCATTACTACGCCAGCCCACTTTTCCATCGCGTTCACTCCCATTGATGCGATCTAGACGATCGACACGTTACCTACACACACAAAGTAGCCTAATGTTAATTGGGCTGGCCAAGCTCGGTCAAGTGTAGGGTGTCAGCGCAATTGGACACTATTGAGGCCTAGAAAACCGAAGAGGTTGGGGGTGGTAGAGGCTCCTTCAGAGGGGTAGATTAACCCTAAGTGAAAGGAGTCATTGATGACCCAGGTAGAGGATCAGGCCAGCCAAGCTGAGGAGCGAAGCCAGGAGACACGAAGCTTCGTGCGTCAGGTCCGTGCAGCGACCCGCCGTAAGTATACCCCTGAAGAGAAGATCCGCATCGTCTTGGAGGGGTTCAGACGGGAGACTACCGTTAATGACCTGTGCCGACGGGAAGGAATCAAACCCCACTTCTACTACGCCTGGACGAAGGGGTTCATGGAAGCTGGGAAGGAGAGGTTGACTCGGGACAGTGTGCGTGATGCGACCCGGCAAGAGATAGAGCAGCTCAAGCGGGAGAACAGAGAACTGAAGCAGCTGGTGGGTGAGTTGTCCCTGGAGTTGCACCGCTTCAAAAAAACAGCTCTGCCGCCCCTACACGACAACGGCACCGTCGCAT
Organism: Dehalococcoidia bacterium; assembly: GCA_965226805.1. Lineage (GTDB taxonomy): Bacteria > Chloroflexota > Dehalococcoidia > Lucifugimonadales > JAGWBF01 > CBDDDW01. Next base: position 14,593 of record CBDDDW010000015.1, on the reverse strand, counting down.
GAGCGTAGTGGAACAATCGAAGGTCGTGGCTGAGGTGGAGCGACATGGTAGAGGGAAGAACAGGCGACTCAGGGAGCTTGGCATTTCCAGGAGCACGTATTATTGGTGGAGGTGGAGGCACCGGCAGGGTAGTTGGGAGGGTACGGAAGGAACTGAGAGGCCCTGGAATCGCCTGCGTCCAGAAGAGGAGGCAGTAGTGCTGGCGGCAGCCCGTGGGATGCCGACCTGGCGAAGCCGGCAGTTGGCGGCTTCGCTCACCGACCACAGAGGCCTATCGGTCTCCGCCTCCACAGTCTATCGTATTCTGAGACGGGAGGGTCTGGTGAAACGGATCGAATACCAGTTGGCAGCGAGCAAAGAGTACCAGCACAAGACCACAGGGCCCCACCAGCTGTGGGCCACCGATGCCTCCTACTTCCGTGTAGTGGGATGGGGCTACTACTACCTCGTGACGGTGATGGACGACTACTCCCGGTTCATCTTGGCCTGGAAGGTGCAACGGGACATGACGGCCAACTCCCTCATAGAGGTGGTCCAGGAAGCTGTTGACTCTACTGGTATGACTGATGTACCTCTGGAGGATCGGACCAAGCTCCTCTCAGATAATGGCTCAGGTTATGTATCGCGGGCCTTCCGCGAGTACATGCGGGTGGTGGGCATTCGCCACGTCCTGGCAGCACCCTATCACCCTCAGACCAACGGGAAGCTGGAGAGATATCACCGAACCCTGAAAGACGACATTAACCAGGTGCCATACGAGGTGGTGGAAGACCTGGAGGCGGCCATCCGGGACTTCGTCGAGTTCTACAACTACCGAAGATATCATCAGGCGCTCAGGGTTGTAACTCCGGCTGACGTGCTGGAAGGCCGTCTGGAGGCAATTCTAGCCCAGAGGAAGGAGGTACAGCGAGAGACTTTTGACCGGCGGAGGCGGTACAATCAGGAGGTCAGAGAAACCCTCAAACCAGGAGCTTCTTCACCCCAATCTCTCGGACCCAGAACTGTCCAAAACCGCTGACACCCAACACTCGGTCAAGGTAAAGCACGACCGCGAGTAATGAACGTGGCATGGGAAAGAATCAGGCCGGGTTCTCTGAATTTCTCAGCCCTGTTTCCATTTTGAGTCAGGGGAGGCAGGTGGTATAATCTCGAAACCGTCGCCTCAAACACCTGTGGAGATGTCTCTGGGCGCGGTAGGACATGGGAGGTTTCTTGGACAGGGTCGGGAAGCTCGTCAATATCTTACAGGAGTTCTCTTTACCCCTCATTTTCGGGGTGTTCGCGGCCCTGCTTGTGGCCAATGTCGACAATGACTTATACAAGAAACTCGTGGACTACCACCTCTTCGGAGAAGACGCGGCGGTGTTCGGACATAAGGTCACTGCCCATTTCCTCATAAACTACGTGTTTATGGTGTTCTTCTTTGGCATCGCCACCAAGGAGATCACCGAGTCAGCACTTCCGGGCGGGGCGCTGAACCCGGTCCCAAAAGCGATTAATCCACTTTTCGGAACTCTCGGTGGCGTGGTGGGCCCCGCCGGCCTCTACTTCCTGTTGACCTGGATTTTCTATGGGGGCACCGACGACTTCTCGGAAGTCGCCGACGGGTGGGCAATTCCGACGGCGACAGACATCGCTCTGGCCTGGCTCGTAGCCCGGCTGGTATTTGGCAAGGGGCACCCGGCGGTCAACTTCTTGCTGCTTCTGGCAGTGGCCGACGATGCCATCGGGCTGGGGATCATTGCGGTTTTCTATCCCGACCCCGATCACCCGGTGATGCCGGCCTGGCTCTTGCTGACCGCCGGCGGCATGGCCGTGGCATACGCTATGCGCCGCCTGGGGGTCGGGTCATGGGTCCCCTATGTGGCCATAGGCGGGGTCATGAGCTGGGTAGGCCTGATCAAGGCGTCCATTGAGCCCGCGCTGGCCCTATGCGTTATCGTGCCTTTCCTTCCCGTGCTCGGTGGCAAGGCGGGAGCGGCTCCATCGAGTGAGGCTAACCCCGTTAACGGCGTGGCCGGCGAAGGCGATCCGATCGCACGGGCTTATACTCATGGGCACGGCCCCTTAGAACAATTCGAGCATCAGCTCAAGCTCTTTGTGGACATGGGCCTCTTTTTCTTCGCCTTTGCCAATGCCGGCATTGTCTTTTCCAAGTTTAACGAAGTGACTGTGATCGTCCTTCTTTCACTGATCATCGGGAAGACCATTGGAATCACCGCGTTCTCCGCGGTGGCCATCAGGTTCGGGTTCCCTCTCCCCACCGGCATGCGGGTTAAGCACCTCGCAGTGGCGGCGCTCGTCGCTGGATTGGGACTCACAGTCGCCCTGTTCCTGGCGGGAAAGGCGTTCGACGGCCCCCCATTCCAGGAACCGGCCAGGATGGGAGCCGTCCTCAGTGGCGGCGTCGCGTTGATAGCATTCGTGGCGGGATATGCTCTTAAAGTCAAGGACGGCGGCCAAGCCAGCCCGGAAGCTGCGACGAAGAGCGAATGAACCTTTTCCTGAATCGACAGCTGCAGCGAAATACATGCGCGGAGTGAGAAGTGAGGCGCCTTGTCCCGCAGTTTGCGCGCGTGTTATCCTTAACCTGGAGCGCCCCCGTAGCTCAGAGGATAGAGTACTGGCCTCCGGAGCCAGGGGCGGGAGTTCGAATCTCCCCGGGGGTACCATCTACCACACAAAGGACTTGATTTAGCTATAGCTATGCCTTTTAATTCTTACCACAGGGTTAACAGTGTGGTAGAAACCGCGTGGTAAGTGTGGTAAGAATTGGAGGACTGGATGGGCAAGCTAACGGCGAAAAGGGTTACCCAAATCTCCGAGCCCGGACGCTACGGCGACGGGAGCGGGCTTTACCTGGTGGTATCTCACTAGAGACCCTTGGCGTGGTATACTGAGGGTGACATTTGGAGTGGGCCTCCTCATGTCACTTCGTTCCGAAACACCCTCGGTCATCTAGCGACAGCCGGGGGTGTTTTCTTTTCATACGACCCATCATCCCGATCACGCGACCCATCGACCACCTCTGCCGCAGAGGGTGCATTCCCCTCCCCACATATGGCGACTGATCGCCGGATTCGCCTCGGCTATGGCACTCTCGGCGTCGTTGATCAGCAGCTGGGCCAGGCAAAAAAAGAGCCCCGTTTAAGGGGCAAGAGGTATCAGACTATGGGTAGAGGCCGAAACGTGGCTGTGTGTGGCTCCTGGTGCGCCCTGGCTACCCTGCGGCTTGCCCTGCTTTTCGGGCTGCGGCTTCTCGGCGGCGCTTCGTCTTGAGCCGCCACAGCTTGTCAACGTTCCGGACAACTTCACCGGCTGACTCCTGGTCGGTCGGCGGTCGAGCTATGATCCGACTCCTGCCGCAGAGGGTGCATTCCCCTCCCCACGTAATCCCCACGCTCCCACCACAACCAGGCCGAGGGCAGGCGTACACGGCTACAGCCCGCCAGATCGGGCCAGCAGTTCCAGGTATCGCCGCCCGATCTGCTGGACACCCTGCACCACCAGCGTCTCGCCATCCTCATCGGTGAAGGTATCCCCAGCAGCCCAGGGGCCGCTTTCGGACCGCACGATATACCGCGTGTCGCGGATCGTGATAAGGCCGCCCTCGACCACCTGGGAGAAGTCCCGCCCGGAGAAGTCCCGCCTCCCGGCCCATAACTTTACGCCCGTCTCACTCGTGGGCGGCAATGGCTGTCCCAGGGGGTTGAGCCCAGGTGACGGACCCATGACGATGCGGGTGATTTGCCGGTCCAGCCGTGGGATAAATTCGCGTGTAGTCACGTCCTACTCCAGCAAGAGGCCGGCAATGGCGCTGGCCTCTTTAAGGTCCATGCCGCCTTTGACCAAACTCTGCCAGGCCCGCGCCCGGCCCGCCAAATCGCTGGCCCTCAACTCCGTCCACGATAGGCTTATGCCGGGGTCGATCTTGGCCTGCAACTCGGACTCCACGAGGTGTCCCAGTGGCGCAATCAAACTAAACAATGCCAACCGCCAAGCCTCACGAAGGGCCGCCGAGTCCGCGCCCCCGAATAGCGCCTCATTGAGCCCCAGGACTCCCAGGGCCTCAGACCGCGCCATCTTCGCCACCTCGACCATGCCAGGCCCAACCGAGGGACCGAAGTGCTTGACACCCCAATCACCCGCAGGCTGGCCACCGGACTCCCAATTGTTCGCCATGCTTTCGACGAACAACATCGAGCCAGCCGACGTCTTAGTGTCGGCTTTCAGTTGCTCGATGGTGTCGTCATCGCCATCCTTCGGGGTAGCAAGAAACGCTCCTCTTGGCTTGCCTGATTCCTGGGTCAAGTAGGTGGTCGCCTCCGCCACCAGGTCACCGATGGCCCGTGCAACTCCAAGTGGTGCATTACCTCGCCAGGGTGTCTCAACGTCGCATCCGTAGCGGAAATGGCAAACACTTGCCGCAGATACGGGCCTCAGCGTCTTCAGCTCGCCAGGCCCGGCCAGGGAGACGTCGTAAGTCCAGGACGCGGGCATAGGCCCCCCAGCGATGCTGTGAGTCTGAGCGGGCAGCAGGGTTAGCCCGTCGCTGGTGTCCAGGTAGAAGACGGAATCCCCGCGTCGAATCAATGAGCGTCCGATAAGCTCCATGATCTGCGGGGACAGCGCCGCCACCTGGACGGGATCGCCGGAGACTTCACAGGCCGCGAAACTCCTGCCGACTAAACCCGCTGCGCTTTCCAGTGCGCCAGTCTCGGAGATCAACGACACATTCGCCGTCCGGCCCCTAACCTGCCTTATCAGGGCAGCAATGAGGGCATCGGTATACGATGTGTCTTGGTAGTTTTCGGTTGCCTTAGTCCAGGGCAGTCTCATCGCTATCTCCCGTAGCCGTACTCCCGGCCCGGTGAAAACGGTAGGGCAGTAGCACCGCGCCCGCCCCGCTGTTCCGAAGGATGCTGGCGAACGCCATTCCCTTACTAGCGGTCGGTCGATCGTAGGCATAGCCCACGATCTGTGTCGCCGCACGATTATGAACCTGATCAGGGGCCAGAGGAGATATCCGCGTTACCTCGGCGCTGGCGTAGGCCAAGAGCCGCGTTAGTTCCGCCAAGACGTCGGGGGATTCTACGGCCCTGATTGATCGGGCTACTTCGGACACCGTGAAGGTTACAGCCATTTATCGAAATCCCCTTGAGAATCCATCGGAGAATCCCCGCCCTGTAAAGACCCTTTGAGGCTTGCCGTGCTTGCGGTATGGGAGCAGAACGGCAAGCGCCCCGCTGTTTCTGGCGCTGTTCACGTAATCCTCACCGGCGGATGCCTCTGGCCGGTCGTAGAGGTATTGAACGAGCATTGCCGCCGCCATGTCGTGAATCTCGTTCGGCGCTTCGGCAACTTTCAGCACCTCGGCCCGGGCATAGTTAAGGAGCTCCGTAAGCTCCGCCGAGACATCGGGAGAGTCTACGGCTCGAAGCGAGCGCGCAACGTCGGCAACGCTCAAGGTTACAGCCATGCCAATACTCCCAGGCGGTTGACTTCCCGCTTGCTGTTGACTTCTACCGTGCTGCCGAGGAAAGCCGCTTCATCGACCAGGGCCGCCGCCACGAGCGTCCCACGTGTGATATGCCGTACACCGGCCCTGTAGGTCGCTACGATGCTGGACCGAACCACTTCGATGCTGAGGCCGGTATAGGTGCCGTCCTTCACCATGTAGGCCGCGTCCCGCCCGCGCTGCGTCGGCGGGAGAGGGAAGTCAACCCGCAGCTCCGCGCCGTCCAGGTAAGGCGTGAATCGCTTGATTGCCTGCTGGCGGTCGTGCATCTCGTTGAGAACAACGCCGCGATCCGGCCAGTCCAGTGATCCCGCCTCGTACACGTCGGGCCTATCCTTGGCCTGCTCACCATACGTGACCAACACGCCAGAGATACGTCCGGGTGACTCCCTCGTTTCGTCTACGGCATACTCAATAGCAGCGTAGAAAAGCAAGTTATCCATTGGGCAAATTCCCATACCATCTGTTAATGCCATCTCGACATTGCTGGGAAAGTGCGCCGTTGATTGAAAGCCTTTGTTCGACTACCAAACGGCCAGGGTCCAAAACGGTCTCGACCGCCCCAGGGCCAAGCAGTCCCCGAAGGTACTCCCTGCGCTGAGGCGAGCCGTCACTGTTCGTCGCTATGATCTCCACGTCCATCTCCCGAGCTCCGGAGATCATGGCCTTGCGGACGTATTCAGCCAGCGCTAGCAGGTGGGCATCGGCAGGGTCGCGCTCAGGGTAACGTCCATCATCCCCACGCCGTAGCATGAGCATGGCCGCATAGATGCTTTGGAAGTCCACAATCGCGCCGGGCCCCTGCACCTGGGCCAGCATCTCGCGGGCGAGTTGGGATTTCCCTGCTCCACTCGGACCACTTATTACGGTGCCGCCCATCTAGGCGTGCTGGGATTGGCGCTTGTAGAAGCCGGCCGCCCTCAAAATCTTGACCGCATGAAGCATGATCGCTGTGATCTGAAGTTGGCCCTTTTTTATCAGGGTCACTTCGTCGGGGACCAGGGCCACATTTTCCCAAATTGCCGCTACCATGTCGCGCCGCATCCCCAGGCGGATGATAGCGTTCTGCTTTGCGGGGGTGCCAGCTGCATCAGGAACGTGGGCGCTGACCTTGACGCCGCCCGTAACCCGCATGAGCCGATCGAGGGCCGTTTCCTCGCTGTTGGAACCACGATACTGTCCACCTGCGTGAGCGTAGGTATCGCTCCCCATGACGATTCTCAGTTCGCTTGTCATGCTGGCGTATCGCCCGTCAACCCTGCTGTACCCGAAGTCACTGATGTAGCTGGCGAAAGAGGTCTCGGCGTTGGCGTTGTGGTTGTCGAGATTCGTTCCCGTCAGCAACCCGTTCGTTCCGGAGAGAATCGCATCGTCGAGGCCGTCCGACAGGCCCATAGAGAGATTCTCGCGGAGGGCCTCGTCCATCCCCATGAAGCGCGCCCGGTCTTCCCTCGAATAGAAGAACGATGCCTGAATCCTGGACGGCGAAAGAACGTCCGCCGAGAACTGGCCGGTGGTTTCGTCGGCGTCGGCGTTCTCGGCAGGCACCCTGATGTCAAGCTTCTTGGTCAAAACCGGATAGACTGCTTCACCAACGCCAACGGTCGGCATATCCACACCCAGGAAGGCCGCGCAAGCCTGCGGGAACACGTAGGGGATGATCTCCTGCTGGACTTCGCCAGTGTTGCCCGGAGCCGGTGTCACGTTGTATTTCTCCGGGGTGAGCTGCCTGACGTGTATCTCGTTATCGGCCAGGCCGTGCTCTTGCTGAAGCTCCCCCATCGCGCCCTTGACGCTAGACTTCCCGTTGATCAAGGCATACACCAACTCGCCAACGCTGGCCTTGGCGTACAGCTCCGCCCGCTCCTTGGACTCCTTGCGGGTCGTGGTGGTCTCGACCGGCTCATCACCGGAGACCATGTAGGCCCGTATTTTTGACTCGTTGGCGCCGTACTCGACCGCCAGTGTGTCGATCTCCGCCTTTCCTGCGTCTGTACTATCCGCCGTGCCCAGCTCGGCAAGGCGGCTGCGGATGACGCTTTGTCGAAGTTCTAGTTTTTGCTTGTCAGTCATTCCAAACCTCCAGGTTTATTGTTAATCAGCCATTATACCATATAGAGTTTCATTTCGCAAGGCTACTACCATATGTGGTGTTATCGGGCAAGGTACTTTGCCCACGCCTCACGTTCAGGGTCGGGCAGTTCCCCCTTGTCGATGTGAGTCTTGGCAATGTGGCAGGAGACACATAGTACTTGAAGATTCGTAGGGTCGAACGATTTCCCACCTTTCACCACTGGGTTGATGTGGTCCACCTGGGCCGCCCCCAGCAGCGCTCCGCACGTCTGGCACGTCCACGAATCACGGTCCAGGATGTGCCGCCTGAGCCTACGCCATCGCGCCGTCTGTAGATCAGGACGATGATTTCCCACGGTACACCCCTCCGCGCCGTTGCTTGCTGCGGCGTTGATGCAGCCCGGCACCGAGGGTGAGGGCCGCTGAAACATCATCCCTAGATTGATTGTTGCTCCCACGCTTTTGAAGTCTCACGTTGCCCGCGTCGTCGTTCTTGACCGCCGCGACGGCAAGACTCGCCTCAAGCAGCGGCCCACTCCCTGGGTCAACCGAAAGCGGCCCATCCCGCGCCATCTTACGAAGCGCCCTGATATCTTCGCTCGACTCGCTCCAGCGCATCATTCTTGGCTCCAGCCCAGGGAGGCCAGCGTCTGCCAGTTCAGGGATACGGAACCGGTCGGCAATGACACCCGCAGGCGTGCCCCAGGTCTCCGTTATCAGGTCGGCCAACATAGCGGGAGGCTGTACCCGCAGACCGTCCGCAACGTGAAGCAGGCCGGCGTCTACCAGCTTTTGATAGGTGCCAGCGCTCACCCGGTCCCGGCGCTCCTGCGCTCGGATATCGGGTATCCCTGGAGCCAGGGCCAGGGCCTCAGCGCGCCCGTTCCTCCATATGGCGACCGCGGCGCTCCAGGCCCGGCCCGCACCGAGGTCAACGCCGATGATAGGCCGCCCTTCCCGTGGTGGTGTCTCCCGCTCCAGCACCATCTTCCAATCGTCAACGGCCAGGAGCATGGTGGATTCGTCACCGCTTGGCCGGTTTAGCCGGAATGACCAGAACCTCGCCTTGAGCCGTGAGTCTCCCCTTGCTTCTTCCCGCTCCAACTTCAACCGCTTGCGAAACTCAGGGGAGATCGCAGTCAGGGGATTCACCCGCTTGATCTCGCGCCACTCGGCCCACTTCTCGGCGTCGCCCTGCAAGGACTGGACATAGGTCGAGCTGGTAGAACCGGCCTTGACCAGATCATGCCACCAGCCCCCACTCGAAGGGGCAAGCGTCCCAATAAAGATGGCCCGCATCGGAGACCCAGGCTTGCCCAGCGCCGTGACTATGGCGTCATTCATCATCTCGCCGCCTAGAACTTCCCATGCCCCAGGTTCGTCACCCACCACCAGCGGGCAGCCCACAATCCCGAAAGCAGACTTGGCGTTGCTGGACATTACCCGGAGCACGGCCTTACTCGCCGTGTGCCTTATCCCAATTCTGTTGCTGGCGTCCACGAAGCTATACCCGCCCCTCGGCTCCAGCGCCGCCCGCACGAAACGGAAGCACATTCGGGCCGTCTCCAGCGTTGTGGCGCACAAGATGTACTCGCCGCCCGGTACGTGAAGCGGGTCGCCAGGGGTAAGGCCCCGCTCTAAGAGATGTGCCGCCAGCCACGTCTTCCCATTCGCCCTTGGGATACTCAGGGCCGACACGTCAACACCCGGTGCCATTGCGCCTTTCACGAATCGCTTTTGAAATGGCCTTAGATTCATCCGATCCCCCTATGCACGTAAGAGTGGGCCCATGCTGGAGCCCCACGCGAAAAGTTTAGCGACAGGGGTTCCCCGCGCCGCCCCCTGGTGTAGGGTTGGTGTAGGGTTTGGAGTCGGGCTGTGCCATGCTGTTTTGCCCCTGTTTCGTAGCTAAAATCATTGGTCCGGCCCTCCATCGGGTGTAGGGTTGTAGGGTTTTTCACCCTATATCGGCCCACGCGCGCAGGCCTAGGCCTAGGCGCTACGCGCACACGCATTACGGGTTACATGTCCAGATAACCCTACATACCCTACACCAGCCATTAAAAGCTCCCCTGTTTCGTAGCTAAATCAGGGTCCGCCTGGGGTGTATGGTTGGTCCGTGGACCCTGCACTAACCCTACACCGCTGGCACAATCCTCTAGCTCTATCGGGTAAACATGGCCGCGCTTGCCCCGCCGCCTCTCCATGCGCCTACCCATGGAGATACCCCAGGCCGTGCGGCTGGCTGGCCGCTGGCCCTCCGCCTCACACCATGCCGAGTAATGCTTGAACGCCGCCGCCGCCCCGGTGTCATGCTCGGGTATGTGAGACTCGCTGGTGCTGCTAGCCAGCCATGCCCCGATGGTGTCCACGTCGCTAAAGTAGTCCGCTGTAGCCTCAAGCACGGCGTCGCAGTCGGTTAGCTCACCCTTGAGCCTGGCGTACATCTCCGCGCCCTCAAGCGCCCACTGTAGGACGTTCCCCAACATGGCCGGTTCCTGTAGCTCTTCACCCAGGCGAGGGTCAACCTCGACTGGCTTGTGGGTGAAGGGCCATATTCGGATTCTCCGCCTTATGGCGTCGTCCACCATGCGAAGGGCTGGCGGCGAATTCGTGCTCACCCAAAGCGTACATTCCGGCTGGACCACGAAAAAGTCTTGCCTCATATACCGGACTGGAATTGCGTCTCCGCCCGTAATGGTTTTCAAGGTTTCCTCTTTCCACATACCGCCCGGACACTTCGGGCACCACCACGAAACGCTTGTCAACGATGCCAGCTAGTCCGGTCGGGTGATCGTTGCCCTTAGAGGCCAGCACAGACGCAGGCATAGCTCCGGCGTAGTCTCCGAGCGCCTTGGCTATGGTGTTCAGAAACACGCTCTTACCCGTCCCACCATCGCCAGTGACCACGTTCAGCCGATGGTCACGGTTCCCGCCGAACAGTGAGGCTCCGACGCTGATTTGCAGGCCCTCGGCCATGTCCTCATCCTGGCCCGTCACGTCCTCTAGGAACTCATGCCAGAGACACCCACAATTGCGCCTGCACCTCTTACCCTGATATTCCGCAGGGTCCGCCCCGGTCGCCTTGGTGATAGGCAAGCGCCTGAAATTCGGCTCACCCCACCCTCTTTCCAAGTCCCAAACGTCGCCATTGGGCAGCCCCATAAGCTCGCCGTCGGCGTCCCATTGGTCAACGGTCATGTGTTCCTTTGCCAGGGCCAGCACGTCCCGATAGACGGCGACCTTGCCCCACTTGGAACAAAGGCTAGGCTTTTCTCCGCAAAGCCGGTCAATCAGCCCGCCCACGCCGTCAAGGATGGTCCGCGCTGGCGTCCAGTGTCCGGCCCACCTCGACCCCTTGAACTCCATCCAGCGCCCGCGCTGAGGGTCGAAACGGTACTCATCCGGCCATAATTGGCCGTCGAAACGAAGCTCGAACACAAGAGCTAGGCGGCGCTGGTTTATTTCGTCGTCCTCGGCCCATGCCGCTATTATCCGCTCTAACCTGGCCTCGGTTTCCTCTGCCGTTTCGGGCTTCACCTTGAATTCTTCCGCGTCTTGTGGTATCATGGTTCCGCCTTCATTTCGCGCCGAAAGCACCCTGGCCTAGTGACAGCCGGGGTGCTTTCATTTCCGCGCATACTACACGCCTCCCATGGCACCGTAGAGAATTGCCTTTTCCGACTCGTACTCCGCGATAAGGGCAAGGTTGGTCGCCTTTTCCCGCTTGGCGTCTGCGGCTTCCTCGGCTTGGCCGCATAACATGGCGTCACTAGCACGCCTCGACGCTTCCCCTGCTATCTGGTGAAACTGCGCTATGGCCGCCTCGTTGATGATGAGCCGCCGCGTGACAGCTCCCCTTATCTGAGCCCTAATCCATTCCTCACGGCTTCCCCCGCCGGTTAGGACTCCCAGGGCCGCAACCTCTTTATCTGACAGCCTCACCATGACTTGATTCTGCTTCTGTCGCATCGGAGCCTCCTTTAGATGTTGTGTCTAGCCATAAGATTAACACAAATGTTAGCCACATGCAAGGGCCGCCATGGGTGAGGGTCGAAGGGCAAAGGAAAGGCCCCTCGAAAGGGGCAAGTGGTATAATCCGGAGCATACCCGAACTAAAGATGGAGTCGGAAGGTACGCCAGGGGAGAACTACCAGTCCACCATCCGATTTGAAGTGGTTCCCCCGCACACGCGGGGATAGACCGTGGGATGGACGAAGAGGACGTTGACCAGATGGGGTTCCCCGCACACGCGGGGATAGACCGACTACGATGCGGGCCAGTTGGATGCGGTGCTCGGTTCCCCCGCACACGCGGGGATAGACCGACTACGATGCGGGCCAGTTGGATGCGGTGCTCGGTTCCCCCGCACACGCGGGGATAGACCTGCGGCGCAATATGTTATCATGGGATTGTAAGGGGTTCCCCCGCACACGCGGGGATAGACCCGAGCATTGTGAAGCTGTGACATACCAGCGTTACGGACTGGTTCCCCCGCACACGCGGGGATAGACCGCAGTACCTCGTGCGCGCCACCACCAAGCCGTCGGTTCCCCCGCACACGCGGGGATAGACCTTTAGCATCAGGCACTTGGACAGCCAGATGCATCGGTTCCCCCGCACACGCGGGGATAGACCGTTAGTCCGGTAAAGCTGGTCTAGAGTGCGCGAATCGCGACGGTTCCCCCGCACACGCGGGGATAGACCCCATCCTAAACACCATCGCATGATGCACTCCACTTATAGGTTCCCCCGCACACGCGGGGGATAGACCCCTAAATGTGCAAAAGGTGGGCATGGAGCATATCGTAGATTGGGTTCCCCCGCACACGCGGGGATAGACCCTTGCGCAACTGGATTCGAGGCTAAGGCCCTCCGCGAAACGGTTCCCCCGCACACGCGGGGATAGACCCCCGACGTCCCTGGAGTATCTACTGTTGACGACGGTTCCCCCGCACACGCGGGGATAGACCGATTGCGGCGGCGCAGCATCGGCACGGGAAGGAGGTTCCCCCGCACACGCGGGGATAGACCCGGCAATATCTCCGCACTGCCGCCCGTGACGGTGGTTCCCCCGCACACGCGGGGATAGACCGGAGGGACAATATGGCAGAGTGTGGACATTGCGGGTTCCCCCGCACACGCGGGGATAGACCCCGAGCCGGGTATCCAATAGTGGCCATGCTTTCGGTTCCCCCGCACACGCGGGGATAGACCCGTGGTGTCTGAGCGGTCTATCTCGCTTTCCAAGGTTCCCCCGCACACGCGGGGATAGACCCATCAACAGGGAACGGATGGGGCCTCCCTCAAAGGTTCCCCCGCACACGCGGGGATAGACCGGACCCAAAAACGGGCGAAATGGGTCCTTCCTAGGTTCCCCCGCACACGCGGGGATAGACCCCGACTAAAAGGGTGGTTCGAGAGTACAGGACGGGTTCCCCCGCACACGCGGGGATAGACCGGGCTCGGGGAACACCCCGAAGAAGAGGACGAAGGTTCCCCCCGCACACGCGGGGATAGACCTCGACGAGGTGATAGGACTAGAACATGGCAGATGGTTCCCCCGCACACGCGGGGATAGACCCAAAGGACGACGGTATACGCAGTGTTCGGCATGGGTTCCCCCGCACACGCGGGGATAGACCGGGAACGGGTGCTACCGATGACCGTATCAATGCGGTTCCCCCGCACACGCGGGGATAGACCGGTGCCAGAAATGCGGGCTCAGGGTACATTTCCGGTTCCCCCCGCACACGCGGGGATAGACCGGTTATGATTAGTCCCTGCCCTATTGTTTCATTGGTTCCCCCGCACACGCGGGGATAGACCGCCTCCCTAGCTAGGGCAAAAGCTCGCGCACCAGCTCGGCGCAGGCAAGGGGCCAGCCAGCGTAGTGTGGTATAATCACCGCCTAGCGGCTGATTTTCAGCTTTGTAGCTATTGAAACGGATAACCCGGGGGTACCACTCACACAGGAGCGTAGCTCAGTTGGTAGAGCGCCGGTCTCCAAAACCGGTGGTCGGGGGTTCGAGTCCTCCCGCTCCTGCCAGAAATAGATACGAAAAGAGGGCCTTTGGCCCTCTTCCCTTGTCTCCAGCATCCGATTTGCCGACATCCACCTACAAGCCAGCTATACAGCTGCTCCACCATTACTAGGCGAGCCCTCTGTACTCGAGATTGTCTTGAGTCGCTAGTTCGTAGAATTCGATGGTATACTCCCGTCATAAGGGGAGCCATCTTGAGGTGATTAACGCTCACCTCCTCGGGAACACCTCCCGGAGCGATAGGCTCTATCCGCTCCTGAGTCCACTGGGGCATAAACCACATTCTGTTCCCCTGGAAGGCCCTGCCCTCCAAGGTAGACCTGTGCCTCGTTCCGTCCCTGCTCCTTCTCGTAAGCCCCACAAATTTTGGTGAGGTAGCCGGCCACCTCCCATGCCTTTCCGGGCTGGGTCTTGACGGTCCTCTTGACGACGTACATCTGTATTGCTCCTTTCCATTGCCGATAGTCACCGTATTATAGTCTGGGTTGCGCCGGCCTCCAAGAATCGAGCGCCGCTGTCGTTGATGCGGACCCGATCCTCTTCAGGCTCAGGTCAACGGAAAAATGAGGGACGGCGGACGTGGGATTGGAGAGAACCCCGGACTTTCCAAGGCCGGGAGTAGATGGGTACTAATAGTTACTTTCCTCCGCGTAGATACCGACCATGAGTATAATGGCAGTTGGTTAAGGCTGATAAAAGAATTCTTACAAAGCGAGCGTGCCATGTTTCTCCATTTATTTTTGAGTCGATATTTCGTTTTCGGTTGCCTGGTTGTGATAGTTACGGTTGGTGCTGGTTGTGCCTCGGGGTCGACACCCACGCCTTACTCCTACTCCTACCTCTACTCCTACTCCTCAGCCCCTGTCTCCGCTAGGAATTCTTCAGCAGTCACATGAGCGCAGCAAGGATATCGGAAGCTTCCGGGCCCAATTGGACCTGGACATTACGACTGTTGGGT
>CBDDDW010000014.1:0-16588 GCA_965226805.1 Dehalococcoidia bacterium | reverse complement strand
AAGCGCGTGGGATCAGCCAAGGCGGTCGAGAATGCAAAGGCTAAGGGAAAGTATTCCGCTGGCGAGACTCTATATCTGAAAGTCTGGCCCGGTGGAAGAAAGACCTGGGTGCAGAGGCTCACCATCAGGGGAAAGCGCACCGACATGGGTCTGGGCCCCTATCCGGCGGTGTCTCTGGCTCGGGCCCGGGAGAAGGCTCGGGAGAATCTCTCCCTAGTGAAGTCCGGTGGCAATCCCTTGGCGGTGAAGCAGGAAGAGGCAAGACTTGCGGCCATCCCCACTTTCGAGGCCCTGGCCCGGCAACATATAGACGAGAACCGTCACTCCTGGAGGAATATCAAGCACAGGGCTCAATGGCTCTCCACTCTCGAGACCTATGCCTTTCCGATTCTTGGTTCCTCGAAGGTGAACGAGATCACACGCAAGCAGGTGGTAGATGTGCTATCCCCTATCTGGACCACAAAGCCGGAGACGGCACGGCGTGTCCGGCAACGTGTGCGTTCCGTAATGGACCGGGCCGTTGCCCTCGAGTACGTTGACTTCAACCCGGCGGCGGACGCTATCAAGGCCGCGCTTCCCAAACTGCGACGTGTCAAAGATCATCATCGAGCCCTCCCCTATGGAGAGCTACCGGCAGCTCTTCAGGCCGTTCGAGAGTCCACCGCCAGCCCGTCGGTGAAGCTGGGTCTTGAGATGCTGGCGTTGACGGCCTGCCGCTCTAGCGAGGTTCGTGGGATGACGTGGGATGAGGTGAATCTCCGGGAGGCGAGATGGACGATCCCCGGGGAAAGGATGAAGGCAGGGAAGCCACACCGCGTGCCGCTTTCCAGCCGGGCGATGGGCATCCTGGGAGAGGCTCGCAGCTTGAGTGAAGGAAATGGCTTGGTCTTCCCCGCTCCGCGCTCCGGCGGGGTCCTATCCGACATGGCTTTCACCCAGCTGCTCCGGCGACTGGACCTGGACTTCGTCCCTCATGGGCTTCGCTCCAGCTTCCGTGACTGGGCTGCAGAGAAGACCAACGCTTCCCACGCCGTTATGGAGAAGGCCCTGGCGCATACGGTGGGCAACGCTACTGAGGCGGCCTACTTCCGATCCGACCTCCTCGATCAGCGTCGTCCTCTGATGGACGAATGGAGTGAATTCCTGGAAGGAGGTAGCAGCTGATGAGCCGCTTATCACGAGAAATCGTCATATTGGGGTCCTTGACTGAGCCAGACGCACCATTGGTCGTTGAGTCTAGTGAGCTGCGGGAAGCAATTGGCCTAAGGTGGATCTTGAGGCCATGCGACGATTGGACATCTCCAGCAAAACTAGGGAGGCGCATTGACGATTGTTTGGTTGAGAACATTAGTTACCAACTCTGGTACGTCGAGTCAGGGTTAATCAGTATTGAAGACTTCAAATGGGTAGTGCACAGGATTGAGGAAGGTATGAAAGAGGACACTGCTCTCAGGGCCTTCGCGGCGACCCTACAGGAATTCAAGGGGCCTCCCACTCGCCAGCGAGACGTATCTTGAACTGGCAAAACGGAAGGCCCTGCACGATGGAAGACCAGCCCCCTTCTTCGAAGAAGGTCTCAGGCTTGCCCGTGTTTTGCTAGCTGACTTCATTAAGAACGAAAAGCTCTGGGAGACTGACTGGGACGGAGAAATCTACACGAGACTCGCGGTAGCCATGTATATGGACAACCGCGACCCGCGCAAACTTCAGGAACGCGTCGATGACTCTGAGTGGAGCCCGACTGAATGGGAGGTCCTCGAACATATCTGCTATGCACTGGCGGTTAGAGGCGAGGACCCACCTGAAGAGCTCCTGCGGTGGTGGTTCAGAGCCACCCATGGTCTCCTGAAGCGTCCTGACGGTGGGTCAGCTCCTAGCAATCGCCCAAGAAAACTGGGTTACATGTTCAGGGACAACGAAATACGGCACACGGTCGACTTGCTAGCCAAAGTGGGCATGCCCAAGGAAGATTGCCACAAGGTCGTGGGGAAGGTCCTGGTTCTATCACCGTCCAGAATCCAACAAATCTGCCTGAAGCCCTCTTGGATGATCCAAGACCTCAAGGAGCACGCGCTGAAGCGCCTAGACGCTTCCTCCCCTCATCTTCAAGAGAACCCTAGTGCCGCATGAGGCTGGGTGCCAATTCCGATTCCTTCTCTACCGCTGACCCGTAAGCAGCCTCTCCCGGTCGTCCCTCACTACAGGGGAAAGAGTTCAGATTTCCCTCCACTGCCTCCACTACTTCCACTTCAGGGACGAATCGGTTCAAGTCGGTGGAAGGAGCGAAGTCTCCGTTGGAAGCAACAGCTTCACGGGTGGAAGCCAGGGTCTGCGGCGCTACCTGGGGCAAGCGGGCCAGGAAGTCCGTGCTGCGAATCCAAAAGCGTTACGCTCGATCCCCAGCCCCGGTGTTCAGCCAGGACGCTTAGGCTACAGCGCGGCCGGTGAAGCCACAGCTAGCCACTCATCGGCGCCTCGCGTTGAGTTGTTGGGCCATCTGGGTGGCCCTTTCCGCCATCCGGGCCTGCTCCTCTGGCGTACGCCGCACGGGCAAGGGCGGGAGATCCTCTGCGGGGAGCACCCTGCGGTGTGTCCGGCCGTGGCAGATGTTGCTTGCCACGCTTTCGTGGACACCGAAATGCTTGGCCAACTCCGCAATGCGGTGCCCCTTCAAGTAGTAGAAGCGCATCGCGGCAATCTGCCGTACGGGGAGCAGAGTTTTCGTCTTCTCGCCATGTCAAGGCCTCTCATTCGCCAGTGAGTTGTCTGGGATTCTAGCATCGGGAAACAGATAGGCTAAGCCCGAATCCACCGAAGGACACCGATGGACGGCGTGAGGACAGCGGCAGGGTGGGTGAGGGAGCTACAGGGGAGATGGCTGGGCTCATTGGGGTAGATTGGAGGTCGGCGAACGGTCTTCAGTCGCCGCATAGGGCCCCTATGGCCCTCTGCGGGAGCTGCGATGCGCGGGATGGCGAGAGAATACGCAGCAGGGAACTCTCGCGGACCGGGGTGGCACGAGTTTGCGGGGAAGTTGGGTCAGTTGCAGGCTGGCAGTCAGGCGGGGAGTGGAATGGCTCGCAGCCGGGCCATGGCGCGAGTGAACTGGGTTTCCCAAGGCCAATGCTGGGGAAGATGCAGGGTAAGGCGGCGCGCCGAGCGGGTGATCCGTCCCACCAGAGCGAAGACCCGCCGCCTGAGGGTCTTGGTGGTCACGGTCCGTTCGGCCAGACCGATGCGCGCTGTCCAGCGGGCGAGGTTGTGTGCCATCACCCGCACCGCCAGCCAGGCGCCGTTGGCGGCGAAGCGCCCCGAGGGGAGATGGTTGAGTCCGACGCCGTGTTTCAGGTCTCGAATGGCGTTCTCGATCTCGGCGTGGCGGCGATGATCGGCCTCCAGTTCCAGGGTTTCCCCGCCCCGGTCGGTGATGAAGCCGTGATAGCTGTAGGTGGCGAAGAGGGCCAACTGGGAACCGGGCGTGGGCTTGACCCGCCGGACGATGAGCCGCACCGGCGCGGCGCCGGGTTCACTCTGGAAGGGGGTATAGGTGGTCTCGGCCACATCGGCGCCGCCGTCCATCCAGTAGGGAATCGGCGTCCAGTCCTGCTCGGGGATCGCCTCAATCAACTCCCGCAGGCCTTTGTGCTGGCGGATGGTGATGGAGAAGCAGACACCCATCTCGCGGCAGACGGCGACGAGAGCGTGGGCGTAGAAGCCGCTGTCGGCGCGCACCGTGAGTTGGCCGCTGGCCCCACCGCAGCGCACCCGCCCCACCGTTTCACGCAGGAAGTGGGCAGCGCCGCGAGCGGTGTTGGCACGGCCCTCGCGCAGCCGGGACATCAGCACGTCGCCGGTTCCGGCGGCGATGGCCAGCAGTGGGTGATAGCCCCGCGCGCCGGTGTAGTTGTGGTGTCGCGCCCCTTCTTTGTCCAGTCCAAGAGTAGGTCTGGCAGATGGTGGAGTCCAGGTCGATGGTCAGGGGCGAGTCGCCGGGTCCGGCCCCAGCGGCCCATGCGCGTGCCAGCAACTGGCGGCTCACCCGGTCGAGTTGACGGACATGCCCCCACCGGAAGCTGCGCAGGAAGGTGCCCAGGGTGGATGGCGCCTTGACCACGCAGCCGAGAACACCGACCGTCCCACCAGCACGCAGCGCATCGGCGTCGTCGATGAAGTCGCCGCCCGCCAGCGCGGAAGCGACCAGCGTCAGCAGTTTGTCCCCCGTGTTCGCCCGCCCCGGGGCGCAGCCGAGGTCGAGGTGATGGCCGACGAGTTCCCGCAGGCCCAGGTGCTGTGCAAGGGTGGCCGGCAGGAGCAGGCCGGCATTGGCCACCAGGCGGTGGTCGTCAAAGACGACGCGGATACGGTCGGGATTGTTCTGTGGCAGCATCTACTGGGTGCTCCTTGTTTCCGGGTGGGTTTCTGTTTCAAAACCATTCTCCCAGATTCAGAGGAGCACCCTCTGGCTTCTTCAAGGACTGTCCCCAAAGTCGTCTTTCGGTGGATTCGGGTTAAGGAAGGCAAGTACGCCCTGAACTGGACCCGGCTGTCCTGCCACAGGTTCGTGGCCAACCAGGTGCGACTGGCTCTGTTCATCCTAGCCTACAACCTGGGGAACTTGCTGCGCAGGCTATGCCTGCCCAGGGCGGTCAAGCACTGGTCGTTGCGAAGCCTCCAGGTCAAACTTATCAAGATAAGGGGGGAGGCTAGTTCGCCACGCCCGGCGGCTGGTGTTTCAGCTAGCCGAGGCAGCAGTGCCTCGGGAGGTATTTCGACAAGTGCTGGAGCGTATCGGCGGGCTCCATCCAGCACCAGGGTAGCGAGTATCCTTGGGATCATCGGAGGTGACGAGGATAGCCAAGGGGGAGCTGTGCGCCTGGATGAGTTGAAGAGTGTGCAAACGTGCTGAAAGCTGCCTCCGTTGCCTGGCGGACGCTAATTCACGGCACCGGGAGATGGTTTTGTGAGCCCGATGGGATAGTTGACGGCGTTCGTGGATGCCCCTACCATAACCGTCGTGAAGGATGGCGGGTTCTTTGGACACCCGCAGTCTGATATGGGAAATGTCGGTTCTCAACCCTTCTCGCAGTGTCGGCTTACGACGACGCGGGGTTATCGTATCGGCTGCCTGACCACGCGCACGCTGAACGGTCCGGCAAATGGTAACCGCCGATACCGTACGACTTGGCAGCGGCGCATGCGCTTCCGCTGGCTGAAGTTTGACTCGGACACTTCTGGCGCAGCGGTAGTATCCGCTTTCGCGAGGTCCGGCATCGCCCGTCGCAACCAGGGGGTTTGACAATGCGCGCACTAATCACAGTAACCTCGATCATCGCTCTTGTCCTGTCAATTGCTGCCTGCCAGGGAGACGCTGGGCCTGCCGGGGAGCAGGGGCCTCCCGGGCCGCAGGGCCCCGCGGGCGCACCCGCCCTCGTGGATGAGGCCACCGTCGCGTCTCTCATTGAGCAGATGCAGGAGCAGTTGGACACGAGTTATACCACGGCGGCCGTACCTCCCAAGTCGACGCCCGGGGACTACACCAAGTTCCTAGTAGGGGACGCCATCAGCAGATACGAATCGGAAGGACTCAATGCCACCGTCGCCTACTACAACACCAAGGGGAGCATCGACGGCCAGTGGTATGTCTTCATCATCGATGAGAACCAGACCATCATCGCTCATACCCCCGACCCCGACCTCGTGGGCAAGCACGTCTCCCAGGCTCTCGGACCCAACTCCTACCCCACGGGGTCCGCCGTCGCCGCCTCCGCCGACGAGGACGGCGCCTGGTTCGACTACACGTATGCCAATCCCGCCTCTGGCGTTGTGGAGACCAAGCACTCCTGGGTGGTCATCCACGACGGCATTACCTTCGGCTCCGGCTGGTACGAACGCGGCCCCGGCAAGTCCGATGCCCCCGCCTACACCAAGGCCTTCGTGCGGCAGGCCATGAACCTCTACGTCGCCCTCGGCCTGGAGGAGACCGTCGCCTACTACAACACCAAGGAGAGCATCGACGGCCAGTGGTATGTCTTCATCATCGATGAGAACCAGACCATCATCGCTCATACCCCCGACCCCGACCTCGTGGGCAAGCACGTCTCCCAGGCTCTCGGACCCAACTCCTACCCCACGGGGTCCGCCGTCGCCGCCTCCGCCGACGAGGACGGCGCCTGGTTCGACTACACGTATGCCAATCCCGCCTCTGGCGTTGTGGAGACCAAGCACTCCTGGGTGGTCATCCACGACGGCATTACCTTCGGCTCCGGCTGGTACGAACGCGGCCCCGGCAAGTCCGATGCCCCCGCCTACACCAAGGCCTTCGTGCGGCAGGCCATGAACCTCTACGTCGCCCTCGGCCTGGAGGAGACCGTCGCCTACTACAACACCAAGGAGAGCATCGACGGCCAGTGGTATGTCTTCATCATCGATGAGAACCAGACCATCATCGCTCATACCCCCGACCCCGACCTCGTGGGCAAGCACGTCTCCCAGGCTCTCGGACCCAACTCCTACCCCACGGGGTCCGCCGTCGCCGCCTCCGCCGACGAGGACGGCGCCTGGTTCGACTACACCTATGCCAATCCCGCCTCTGGCGTTGTGGAGACCAAGCACTCCTGGGTGGTCATCCACGACGGCATTACCTTCGGCTCCGGCTGGTACGAACGCGGCCCCGGCAAGTCCGATGCCCCCGCCTACACCAAGGCCTTCGTGCGGCAGGCCATGAACCTCTACGTCGCCCTCGGCCTGGAGGAGACCGTCGCCTACTACAACGCCAGGGAGAGCATCGACGGCCAGTGGTATGTCTTCATGAGCGATAAGAACCAGACCATCATCACTCATGCCCCCAACCCCGACCTGGTAGGCAAGCACGTCTCCCAGGCTCTCGGACCCAACTCCTACCCCACGGGGTCCGCCGTCGCCGCCTCCGCCGACGAGGACGGCGCCTGGTTCGACTACACCTATGCCAATCCCGCCTCTGGCGTTGTGGAGACCAAGCACTCCTGGGTGGTCATCCACGACGGCATTACCTTCGGCTCCGGCTGGTACGAACGCGGCCCCGGCAAGTCCGATGCCCCCGCCTACACCAAGGCCTTCGTGCGGCAGGCCATGAACCTCTACGTCGCCCTCGGCCTGGAGGAGACCGTCGCCTACTACAACGCCAGGGAGAGCATCGACGGCCAGTGGTATGTCTTCATGAGCGATAAGAACCAGACCATCATCGCTCATGCCCCCAACCCGGACCTGGTGGGCAAGCACGTCTCCCAGGCCCTCGGACCCAACTCCTACCCCACGGGGTCCGCCGTCGCCGCCTCTGCCGACCAGGACGGCGCCTGGTTCGACTACACGTATGCCAATCCCGCCTCTGGCGTTGTGGAGACCAAGCACTCCTGGGTGGTGACCCACGACGGCATTACCTTCGGGTCCGGCTGGTACGAACGCGGCCCCGGCAAGTCCGACGCCCCCGCCTACACCAAGGCCTTCGTCCAGCAGGCCATGAACCTCTACGACGCCCTCGGCCTGGAGGAGACCGTCGCCTACTACAACATCAAGGAGAGCATCGACGGCCAGTGGTACGTCTTCATCATCGACCCAGACGGCTACACGATAGCCCACCATAACCCGCAGTTTCGAGGGCGTGATCCCAGCCTCCGTGTGGACGCCACGGGGTATTTCTATGGCGACGACTTGCTGAGCGCCACTGAGGCGGGTCATTGGGTCGACTATGTGTTGCTCAACCCGGAATCGGGCGAGAACCGTCAGAAACACACTTGGATTGTGCGGCATGACGGGCTGCTATTTGGATCGGGCTGGTATGAGTAGTAGCAACCCGCCTCGAAACTGGGAAGCGTTCCGGTTTGTTTGGGATTGGCGGCTTTTCCGGACTGAAGTGGAGTGGGCTTCCTGCGCTGCATTGCAGGTGCCTTGCGGACTCTGACAGTGCCGTTATCGACGGCCGTGTCGTCAGCATCGCCGGCGTCCATCTCTGCGTCGAGTGCTGCCAGGGCCGCCTCCCAGCGCCTGCCCAGACCGTTGAGACCGCCATGTGGGGGTGGCCCGTGCGAGGAAGAGCCCTTGAAGCTTCTGAGTATGCCAGGACGGGGCGGCGCCTCCTGGCTGGGGATGATCTCTCCCTGGTACCGCACAGCCAGCTGACCGTCCAGCCCTTCGAGCACATCCACCACCGATCCAGCATAGCTCGGTCGACCCCTATCGGGAAGCAGCTGCAGGGTACGCCAGCGGTACTTCACCGTGTTGTCCCGGCCAACCCTGCGCCTGTACTTCAGGCATAGGACTGTGTCCAGGCACATCCCCGGCTCCAGGAGCCGATACGCGGTCTCTGCGTGCCGCGACGGCACACCAAAGCGTTCATTGAAGCGGGGAAGGAAGTCATCGAGCACGCGGTTAGCGTCATCGATGGTGGTTGCACGTGCGAGTCTCAGCTCCGTGACCAGCCTGATGCTCCTATAGATGTCAAGGAGTGCTTTGGGATAGGGCTGAGTTCCGTAGGGTGGAGAAGACTTCTCGAGCGACATAGCGTTTGAGGCAGCGGATCACCTCAGCCTTGCTCATCCCCTCGGTGGTGCGACGACGCATGTATGCCTGGGTCCGTTCATCATGACGAAGTCTGACGACAACGATGCGATAGAGAGCCGCGTTGGTCTGGCGGTGGCCGCCGCGATTGAGTCGATGGCGGTTGGTCTTGCCTGAGGAAGCAGGTATGGGATTGACGCCGCACAGGGAGGCGAAAGAAGCCTCGGAGTTGAGGCGCTCAGGGTTGCTCCCTGCAGCCACCAGTAGAGTGGCTGCCGTGTCGGGTCCTATGCCGTAGCTGTCTACCAGCGCTGGGGATATGGTACGAGTGAGTCGTCCCAGCTCCCCCTCTAGGTCACGTATCTCCTTGCTGAGTTGACGGTAGCGGCGGGCAAGGGAGCGCAGGGTGTACTTGGCCGCCGCCGTGGGACCGTCCGGACGACCGGGCCGGAAGCCCTTGCACAGGTTGATTAGAGCACCGGTGGTGAGACCATCGAGCGTTTCGCGAAGCTCGGCCGGGGCCGTGACAACCAGAGCCTTCATCTGGTTGATGGCCTGGGTGCGAGCCTTGACAGCTGAGTCCTTGACGCTCTTGATCATGCGGATCATCTCCACCTCTCCCTCCCCCGACTTGGGTGTGGCTTCGGCCACTCCCGCTAATACTGATCGAGCTGCCATCTCCGCATCGGTGGGGTCGCTCTTCCCTTTCCTGTAGCGGGTTGACCGGTCGGGCCTATTCACCTCCACAACGGTATGTCCCCTACGGGTGAGGTAGCGAGCCACTCCGGCCCCGTAGGAACCCGTACCCTCAATCCCAAAGGCGTGAATCTCTCCCAGGCTCCGTGACCACCGTTCGAGATCCTGATAGCCATGCATAGTCGCCGGTGCGTGAAGCTCCCCCAGCCGTACACCCTGACGGTCAATGGCCACTGCCACATGCTTGTCTTGGTGAGTATCCACTCCGACGACTACCCGAACAGAACGACCACCTTCTTGATCTACGACTCCTGTCATCTCTACCCCCTTCTCTGGGATAGCGCTCTGGCTGGGTGAGCGGACAGGACTGCGATGGGGCGTGAGGCCAGGCTCCTTGTATGTTGGCTCTGGGATGAAACAATCATTACAAGGTCGGATTGGGGTGCGGCAGACCGAAGGCTCCTTGGTCATGGAAGGCCGTCTTATAGCGAGGGTCGCCGCACCCACCCCGAAGAGAGCCCGAACGGTTGCCTGGGCCAACCAAGCCCGCATCTTGCAAGGACGGGCCAGTAATTCGCAGGAGGTGCTGATGGATCAGGAAACGACCTACGTAGGCATTGATGTGGCCAAGGCCCAGTTGGACGTTGCCGTCCGTCCGTCGGGCGACAGTTGGGAGGTCCCCCATGACGAGGCAGGAGTCCGTCAGTTGGTATCCCACCTGAAGGCCCTTGAACCGGTCACGGTGTTGCTGGAGGCTTCGGGTGGCTTGGAACTGGCTCTGGTAGCTGCGCTGGCAGCCGAGGCTGTACCAGTGGTCGTCGTCAACCCTCGACAGGTGAGGGACTTCGCCAGAGCCACCGGTAAGCTGGCTAAGACCGACGCTCTGGACGCAGCGGTACTGGCCCACTTCGCTGAAGTCGTCAAACCGCCCGTGCGTCCTTTGCGGGACGCCGAGACCCAGTTCCTCAACTCCCTGGTTGCCCGCAGGCACCAGGTGATCACCATGCTGGTCTCGGAGAAGAACCGCCTGAGCTCCGCCGCCACCGTCGCCGTCCGTCCCCGCATCGAGGTCCACATTGCGTGGCTGGAGCGAGAGTTGGACGACCTGGACAAGAACCTGCGGCAGACTCTCCGTCAGAGTCCCGTATGGCGGGAGAAGGATGACCTCCTACGCACCGTTCCAGGCGTGGGGGAGCAGCTCTCCCTCACCCTTCTGGCCTACCTGCCGGAGTTGGGTACGCTGGATCGTCGGCAGATCGCCGCCCTGGTGGGAGTGGCTCCCTTCAACCGGGACAGCGGTACGCTGCGGGGTAAACGTACCGTATGGGGTGGGCGCGCCCGGGTTCGTGCCGCCCTGTACATGGGAGCGCTGACAGCCAGCCGCTTCAATCCAGTCATACGGGACTTCTACCAGAGACTGTTGGCCTACGGTAAGCCGAAGAAGGCGGCTCTTGTCGCTTGCATGCGCAAACTGCTGGTCATCCTCAACTCTATGCTCAAGCATCGCTCCCCTTGGCGCGATGTGACTCCGAAGGTCGTTACTCATTCCTCTGTCGTTGTCCAGTGAAAATGTCAGTGTCAGTGTTCAATGATTATGTCAGTAGTGGTCTTCTCCAGGGTGGTTGGGTGCCGGCCCCTTAGGAGAGCCGTCCCTGGTCTTGGATGGGTTGCGGTGTCGGGTTTTCTGTAGGAGCTTGGCTCCGTTCCGTCGCGATGCTGCTACAGGGTGTAGGTGAGGGTCATTGGAGGTGGGCGCTGGCGTCTCGGCAGGGAGATGGCCGCTGGAGCGTCTGCCGTTGCGAGCTCTGAGCACGACGGTCTCTCCGGTGGCTGGCTCTGCTGCCAGGGTGTTGCCCTGGTATACGACAACGATGCTGCCGTCGAGTCGTTCTTGGACTTCCACAGTAGCGCGAGCGTAGCTGGCCCTGTAGTCATCGGAGAGTATCTGGATGGCGGAGCCGTTGAACCGGACGGTGTTGTCGTTGGCCACGGTGCGGATGTACTTGAAGGACAGGACGGCGTCGAGGGAGACTGCGGATGGGAGTTGGCGACAGGCCGAGCCTGGCTGTGCTGGTGGGACGCCGAAAAGCTGGTTGTAGCGCGGGATGAAGTTCCAGAGCAACTGGTTGGCCTGCTCGATGGTAGTGACGCCAGCGAGCCTGAGCTCAGAGACGAGGCGGTCCTGGAAGGTGCCCCAAGCGCGCTCTACGCGCCCCTTCGCCTGAGGTGTGTGTGCCATGATGAGGCGGATGTCCAACTCCTCCAGCGCCCTGCCGAACTGGGTGGGGTCGCGTCTACCCCGAAGCTGCTCGTCGAGGCTCTCGGGCTCTTTGGGGGAGCGCTGAAAGATGCCATGCCTGTCGCTGTACAGGGCCAGGGGGACTCCGTGGCGCTCGATGATGTCCTTGAGCAGCAGCATGTAGCCGTGGGCATCCTCCTGCTGTCTGAACAGGGCGAAGGGGATTGTCCCGGTGGCGTCGTCCACAGCGCCGACGAGGGTCAGGTAGGGTCCTCGGCCCTCCAGCCAGTCGTGCCGGCTCCCGTCGATCTGCAACAGCATCCCCTCCTGGGGATAGCGCTCCCGTCGAGAGTATCGCCTGGGTGCTTTGCGGCGACGGGGACTGGGCAGTCCGCCAGCCAGCAGGACCCGCCTCACGGTAGAGCGAGACAGATGGATATCCTCTCGCTCCGCCAGCATCTCGGTCAGATGGGTGTGGTTGAATCCTGCGTAGGGGCCCTCAGCCAGCTCCCTCACCTTCTCTCGTGTCTGCGGGCACGTGGTGGTCGCGGGCTTCCTGCCCCTGTTCCCGTGAGCCACGGCAGCAGGTCCTTCCCCTCTGTATGCTGCCAGTAGTCGCCACGCATGGCGCTCGCTCACTCCCATCAGCCCAGACGCCACCGCCACCGTCACCTTGCCCTCGATCACTCCGTTCAACACCTGTATCCTCGTCTGCTCCTTCGTAGTCAACGTCAGTCCTTTCATAGACTGACATTTTCATTGAACAGTTAGACACTGACATAATCATTGAACATCTACAGTCGTTACTCATTCCTCTTGACATTCAACACGGTTGCTATAAGGTCACTGCTCGCCTTGCCGAAGGCGCCTCGGGCGCCACCTCGGGTCGAGTCGACAGATCAGGTTGAAGGCATGATGCCAGTCCTGGAAAGGGTCAGGCCCGAGCCGAGGTGACCCGGGCTTCATCATCGCAGTCCTGGAGCGTTCCCGCAGTGCGCTCCACTCTACCCTTGGCCTGCGGCGACAGGGCGAAGACCATCTGTATTCCCAGCTCGTCCATCGCACGACTGAACTGTGTGGGAGCACGGGCGAGTCCGGACCCGGGCACGTTCTTGAAGACGGAGTGCCGGTCGGTGTAGAGGGCAACTGGTATGCCGTAGCGCTGTAACAGACCCCTCATCAGCAGCAAGTAGTCGCGGGTGTTCTCCTGCTCGCAGAACAGGGCGTTGACCACGATGCCCGTGGCATCGTCGACGGCCAGCAGCAGCGCGAAGGGCGAGACATGGTGTCCCAAGCACCGGTGATGGCTGCCGTCGACCTGTATCAGCATGCCCTCGCGGGGCATCCTCTGCCGGCGTACACGGTGCTGGGGCGGCCGCGCGGGCTCTTCAGGCCGGCGCCCGCCAGTATGCGCCGCAGCGTGGTCCGAGCGATGTCTATGCCTTCACGCTCCCTGAGCAACTCGCTCAGATGTGTGTGATTCGTTTCCGAGTAGCGGGACCTAGCAAGGCGCAGCACCTCGGCCTTCGTCCTCTCCGGCGTTGCGTTGGTCGCTCGCAGTCCACGATTACCGTGAGAGAGTGCGGCCGCGCCCTCCTCACGGTAGGCCGCCGGGATGCGCCTGGTGTGGCGTGTGCTCACTCCCATTAGAGTCGCCGCCTGGTCCATAGTCATATGCCCTGCCAGCAGGCTGTTGAGCACCTGAAGTCTTGCCTGTTCTCTCTGCGTCAACGTTAATGTCTCCATGATCGGACATTTTCGCTGACCAGTTAGGGAGGACAGAATCGCTGAACATCAACACGTCCGGTCAGGCGTAACCATGCCGGCTTCCCACGACTGGCATTGACATTTGTCGCGGCGGCTGGGGATTGCGCGACTGCTGCTGACGGGTACATGATGGGTGTGAGATGTGCGGAAGATACAGCCTGATAGCAGACCTCGGAGAGTTGGCGAAGCGGTTCGAGTTCGACGGCGACTGGCTGGCCTTCGAATCGGCGTACAACGTCGCTCCTACCCAGGAGGTCCTGACCGTCGTGGGCGGCGAGGCGAGACGCGGCGGGTTCATGCGCTGGGGGCTGATTCCGTGGTGGGCGAAGAACGCCTCCATCGGGAGCAGGATGATCAACGCCAGGGCGGAGACGGTGGCCGAGAAGCCCGCGTTCCGCGACGCACTGAAGCGGCGGCGGTGCCTCGTGCTTGCGGACGGCTTCTAGGCTAAAGTAGCAAGTCTTGGCTGGAGAGAAAGCCAAGATAGTCAGTTTCTCTCGTAAACGAGGATATTCCTGCGCGCCGAATCGACTTCATCCCCGCCGAGCCAGCGGTTGGGACGCGGGTACAGCGTGAGCGACCGATCCTCCAGCGGCAGCTTTACGGGCACGCTGCCTTGCCGCGCCGACAGCGTGGCAGCCATCACCACTTCCAGTGCCTGTCGCAGGGCATGCCCCGATAATCCACGGCTTGCTGCCGGTCTCCACCGCCGCAAGGAAAGAACGGATGGTGCCTGTCAGGGAAAGGGATCGTCTCGCGTACTGAAACCGTCGGCACCTACTCATATGGGCAGGTGCCGACGGTTTCAAGGTGTTTCGGGTCCGTCCCCTCGCGGGTCTCACCGGTCTCAAGGGGACGGTGGCATTAGATTAGGTCCTTACTCTCCTGCTACGTAGTTCACACTCTTGTACCGCCTAGACCGATTACCCTGGTTGGTCATGTTATCGATCCCATCTTCGAAGTAGTAGAGGGCCGGCCAAAAGCCGATCAGCCTAGTTGTCCCATTTGTAATGGGCACATTCCTGAAGTTGTTCCTCTTGAGCACCAAGCTCCGAGCCGCGCCCGCGCCGTTGACGATGTTGATCTGGAATTTGTTCTGCGCATGGAGACGGTAGAGTTCGTGGGCAGCCTCGATGCGCCCCGGACTATACTGAGGGTGCTGGGCGCCCTCGATCCAGACTTCTTGCATCTTCTGTATCTGCCCCGGCGGGGTCGGCGGGGTAGTTGCCCGGAGCCGCCAGCGGAAGGTATGATGTGTCCACGCCCTTGCAGTGTCCCTGCGCGCCTCTGGTGGACACGCACACACCGATCGACGGAGCCACACCATTGTTGCTGTAGCCAGCGGCGAAAGTGTTGCCTGTATACCAGGGGTTGGGCGGGTCGGCGCCGCCGCGGTTGCCACCCTCCGAGAAGTCGAAGTACAACGTTTCGTTCGCGATGTTTGTGTACGCACTAGGGTTCAGCTTGAATTCGAACTTGATGCCCATCTGAGCCCAAGTGTCTTGTACCAACCGCACGACATTCAGGTTGTCGTCGCCTCGCCCTCTGGGCGCATACTCCGCGAACAGCTCAAGGTTTCCCTTGTTACCGGTGAGGTCACCGATTCGGTTCCTGAAGCCGTCGCCATCCGTGTCGACTATCCCGAGGTCGTCCAGGATCTGCTTGGCCCTGGGGATGTCGAATGTGGCATCCAGGTAACTAAGCTCGTCCCCATCCAGCGGGTAGTAAGGGTGATTGCGGAAGGGAAGGAAGTTACCGATCAGTCCCAATCCCGCGTAGACCGTATTGTTGATCCCCTCTCGGTCGATACCCAGGGACAAGGCGATGCGGAAGTCCTTGGTCCTCAGCAACCTCCCTATCTCCGGGTCCTCGTTGTACGTTTGGCTTATGGCGAGCATCGCATCCGAGGCCGCGTTCTTCCAGTGGTAGATGCTATAGTCGCCCTTCTCCATGTTCTTGACCAGCAGGGGCATGTGCTGAATCTGGAATAGACGAGAGACCAGGTCCGATTCCCCCAACATGGCCCGTAACAGGGCCACCTCGTTGCTCTCCACAGCAACCGAGTAGACGCTGTCTATGTACGGGAGCTGGTTGCCCTCGGGGTCCACCCCGTAATAGAAGGCGTTGCGGCAAGCCCTGGCGTGCGTTTCAGTCCGCTCGCACGGGACCCACGCCGACATCATCGGCGCGCCAAACCCCTTCTCCAGGAACGCGTGACCGTAATCCAGCTTTAGCTTGAACAGCTGGATCCAGTCGTCCACCTCCTCCTCTTTCACCAGTGCGGCCAACTCGTTGGGGTCGGCGTACTTCTGGTGGAACTGCTTCATGTAGTGGGCCGGCGCGTACCAAGCCCAGCCGAACTTGCCCCAATAGGGAGAGGGCCAGTGGTCACCTTCGAGGGCTCTGAAGTTGGGGTTTTCGAAGCTGAAGCTGAAGGTGTAGTCATCTATCAATGTGAACGTTTGCACCTTCGCAGTGACGGGATCAACGTCCCGGTTAGACGGAACCGCGCGGCCCAGGTCCGGGTTGTTGCTGAGGTCCTCCCAAGCGAAGC
The DNA here is from genome assembly GCA_965226805.1 of Dehalococcoidia bacterium. Classification (GTDB taxonomy): domain Bacteria; phylum Chloroflexota; class Dehalococcoidia; order Lucifugimonadales; family JAGWBF01; genus CBDDDW01. The sequence goes on along the minus strand of CBDDDW010000014.1, from coordinate 800 downwards.
GCCAGTCCTCCGTCGTCATGGGTGCACCGTCGGACCACTTCGCGCCTCTACGGAGACTGTAGGTGTATACCCTGCCATCCTCGCTGAGATTCCAATTCTTGACCACGTCGGGAAGCCACTCTTCGCCGTTTCCGTTCTCCCTCTTGTGGAGGGCCCCAAAGTAACCCGGGAACACGGCGCCGCGGTAAGTGATCCGCCAGGTGCCTCCATAGACTCCTATCTCATCCGGCATGGACCTTATCAGCACGTCTTCCGGCACCGGCAGACGCTCTTCCACCGGCGGAAGGAGGCCAGCCTTCACCAGCTTCGTCAACTCGGGAGACTCACTGAAGGTCGTTGGCCTAGGGCCATCGTACTTGAAGTCCCAGTACACGCCGGCTACCTGCTGATTGGGCACGTATCTGACTTCGGGCACCTTCGGCGCCTCTGCAACCACTGCCTTGACGGCGGCGGCCTCCGTCCTCGCGGCTATTGCCTCTTTACCAGCCTCTTTCGCTGCCATCTGCGCATCCTGGGCCGCTTTGGTGGCTTCCCCAATCGCCCTCTCGGTTGCCACCAGCGACGCAGCAACGATATTCTGCACCTCAGCAGCGGTCAGCTGGCCGGCCGCGGCTTCTGTTACCGACTTGGCTATCGACGCCTCCAACTCACCCCTCAACGGGACATCCTTCGTCGCCGCGGTCACGGCTGCCTCCACCATGGCCCCGATCTCGGCCGAGCTGACCCCCTTGGGAGCGGCAGCCACTACAGCCTGCTCCACCAGCGGCCTGATCGCCGCTGTGTCTATCTTGGGAACAGGC
>CBDDDW010000013.1:0-10183 GCA_965226805.1 Dehalococcoidia bacterium | reverse complement strand
CGACCAGCCGTCGTCCATGATCTTCCCCATGTTCTCGAGACTGGGCCTGACGGACCCCTCCTTAGCCAGCGGGAAGGCGTTTCCCAATAGGGGGTTCATGATCCACCATATCGGATTCTTCCAGAGATCGGCGGCCCCGGCCACCGCCATCCGGCGGCGCCACTTGAGGGGAACCGCCTTGATGATCAACGGGTTGTCCAGGCCGAGGTTGTGGTTGGACGCGAAGAGCACGGGGCCGATGATGCCTTCCAGGTTCTCGCGGCCCACCACCTTCAGTTTATAGGGAAGGCTGACCACCGGGAAGATGACTACCCGCTGGAGGAATCCGCGAAGGATACGGCACCACCATTGCATGCCCCAACCTGGAAAGCTCATCATCGGCGGGTTCCTTGACCCCTCTTCGACGAGAGCCTCCAAGCGCCGGACCGTCATTCCCGGGCTCAACTGGCTCTCATCCATGTAGACACCCAGCTCCGCCTCTATTGCCGAAAGCAGTTCGACGCGGCCAAGGGAGTCCAGGCCCAGGTCGCCGCCCAGGGTTGCGTCGTCCCGCACTTCCTCAAAACTTCGTCTGCTCACCTCGCCGATGATCTGGCGCAGGCTCCTGGCCTCTCCTGCCGGGCTTCCGCCTGCCGGTGATACAGCCGGAGAGTCCGGCTGTATCCTGCCGAGAATGGTATCGATCACCACCCCTTTCTTTACTTTGAGGGTGTGGGTGCGAGGAAAGTCCTCGTCAGCCCAAACAGTGAAGCCTCTGATCCTCTGCTGTTCGGCCAGCTGGCCGTTGGTCCAGGAAACAACCTCTTGAGCGGTGTCGGCGTCGTCCAGAATCAAGGCCGCGTGCACCTCAACCGACGAGCCTCTCGTAAGCCCCACCACGGTCGCATCCGTAACGTTCGGGTGCTTTGCCAGGACCGCCTGGATGTCCTCCGGAAAGATATTTTGGCCGCTGGGGAGGACGATCATATCCTTTTTTCTGCCCTGAATGTGAAGGAACCCCTCGTCGTCGAAGAACCCCAGGTCGCCCGTCTTGTACCAGTCCCCGTCGAAGGCTGCCGCAGTCTCCTCGGGCGCGCGCCAGTAACCCGGGGTGACGTTGTCCCCGCGCACCAGAATCTCGCCTTCGCTGCTGATCTTTACCTCTACGTTGGGCAGCGGGCGACCGGTGGAGCCGAGGCGACGTTCTCGTAAGCTGTGGTTGCTGATGACGGGGGATGCCTCGGTGGTCCCATACCCCTGTACGATCTTGACCCCCAGCAGCTCCCACTTGCGTCCCAGGTCCTGGTCCAGCGCAGCCCCTCCCGACACGATGAAGTCGAGCTTTCCGCCAAACTGCTTGTGGACCCGGCGAAACAGAAGGCGTCGCAGGGGAAAGGGTGTCTCCGCGGCTATCCTGAGAAGCCGGTTCCAGAGGGATTCCCTTCCCTGCCGTTTCACCTCCCGCTCAATTCCGTTCATCAGCAGCTCCAACGCCTGGGGGACGAGAAGCATGATGGTTATCCTGCGCTCACGCATCGTCCGGGCCAGAACGGTCGGCTGGCGGCTGGTCGGATATGTGACACTGGCGCCGTGGTACAGCACGATGAACAGCCCGCCCATCTGCTCGTACATGTGACTGAGGGGAAGGATGGACAGGAGCCGGCTCGAGGGGTTGCAGGAGATGTACTGGGATACACCCTCTATGTTCGCTGTCAGGTTTCGGTGCGTGAGCATGACGCCCTTTGGGTCGCCCGTCGTGCCGGAGGTGAACATGATCTCGGCGAGATCGTCCGGCGCGATGTCCACATGCTCCGGCTGGGGCAAACCTTGGATGGCGGCTTCCAACTCCTCGAAGGTAATTTCAGGGACCCCCAGGTCAACCTCGTCCTTCGGAGTGAGCCGCGACGTGAACGCCAGTTTCGGTTCTGTCCTGGATATGACCCTGGAAACGTAGTCGGGCGCGCTGCGAAGGTCCAGGGGGACCAATACGACTCCCGCCCTGATACACCCGAAGAAAATGAGCACCCAGTGGGGAGAGTTGGGTCCCCACAGGATGACTTGGTCCCCCATTGTCAGGCCCCGGCGCTGGAGAAGGGTCGCGACCTGTCCGGACTCGTTCCACAGCCGTGAATAGCTCCATCGCTGGTACCGGAATGCCGGCTTGAACAGGAGAGCATCGCGGGACCCGTACCTCTCGACCGCTCCCCGGAGAAAGTCTATAACCGTCTCACCCACCGGTGCACCGGACACACGAGCATTTTTCATAGCCACTTCCTAGCCGCTGCAGGCAGCCAATGGTTTTAGGGAAACTCTGAACAAGCCCGTCTGATTGTGGCATAGTATAGTTGGAGCAGCCGGTGCCGGACGGAGAGAGAATTGATGGAGCAGCCGACTTTTGCCGACCTGGTATATGACGCCAAGAAACGCCAGACCCGCCGCGAGATCTTCTTGGAGCGCATGGATGGCCTCATTCCGTGGCAAAAGCTGGAAGAGCGCATCCGCCCGTTTTATGCCAAGCCGGGCCAGGGCCGCCGGCCTTACCCGCTGCCGGTGATGCTGCGGATTCACTGCGTCCAGCTGTTCTATAACCTCAGCGACCCAGGCATGGAGGACCTGCTATACGAGGCCGAATCGGTCAGGAGGTTCGCGGGTCTGAGTCTGGCGGAGGCTTTGCCGGACGAGACCACCATCCTGAACTTCCGCCACCTCCTGGAGCGCCACGAACTGGGCAAAGGGCTGCTCGATGAGATCAACGCCCACCTGGAGTCGCAGGGACTGCGGCTGAGGGAGGGAACCATCGTGGACGCCAGCATCATCGAGGCTCCGTCGTCCACCAAGAACCGGGCCGGGGAGCGGGACCCGGAGATGCATCAGACGAAGAAGGGGAACCAGTGGCATTTCGGGATGAAGGCGCACATCGGAGTGGATTCCGAAACCGGGATAGTGCACAGCCTGAGCACCACGGCGGCCAATGTCCACGACGTGACCGAGGCGCACGGGCTGCTGCACGGCGGTGAGACACAGGTGTGGTGCGACGCTGGGTATCAGGGAGTCCACAAGCGGGAGGAGAACCTGGGGCGTGGGGTGGAATGGCAGGTGGCGATGCGTCCGGGGAAACGCCGGAAACTCGAGCCTGAGAGTGCGGAAGCGTTGGCGGAGAGGAACAAGGCATCGGTTAGGGCCAAGGTGGAGCACCCTTTCCTGAAAGTGAAGCGGGTGTTTGGCTACGCCAAGGTGCGCTACCGGGGACTGGCGAAGAACACGGAGCGTCTGGCGCTGCTTTTTGGCTTGGGCAACCTGCTGACGGCGGAGGGCCAACTGACTGGCTGACATGGGCGCAGTGGGCCAAATCTGGCCGGGGGCCACCGGAAGGGCCGGTCAAAGGTTGCAACGGCCCCGCCGGAGCGCAATGAGAGGGCGGCACATCTGGGAAAACAGCCCTGGAGGCCGGAGTATTTCCGCGAAACTCCCCCAGTAACCGCCAGAAAACCCCTCGCTGCCCTTGTTCAGAGTATTCTTAGTCCTTTGTGCAGGTGCGCGGTACAGCAGCGTTCCGGCCCGGTAAACTCCGGGCCATCACATCCACTACCACTACCCACCACACCAGTCATGCAGCATGTTGTTGAATGAGCCTTCCTAGAGCTTCGCGAGGCTCCGTACGCATGGGAGGGAAGTGACTGAAGCACATGGTATCGAAGTCCAGGCCTAGGAGCTTCTCAACCGACCGCATAGCCTCCTTCGGTCGCTGGGTGACTCCAAGCGCCGGCGGGCCGAGTGTGCGGGCGAACTTGTACTGCAGTGCGTCTCCAACGATGATGGTCCCTTTGTTTGGCAGGTGGAGGGCAATGCTGCCCTCGGTGTGTCCGGGAAGGTGGACCACACGCACTTCGGTCCCGAAGGGAATAACGTCGCCGTCCTCAAGCCGGTCATCAACAGGGACGGGGCTTCCCATGAGCCTGCTGAACACGGGCTGTGTCATCTTCCCGATCAGTCCGTTTTGCAGCGGGCTCGGGGGCCCCGCCGTGCCTGCGATGATGTCGGCCTCCAGCCGATGCACGGCGACTGCGATCTCCCTTCCTGCAACCAGCCTACTCAGGCCGCCCGAATGGTCCGGGTGGGCGTGGGTGATGACCACCATTCCTATCTGTTCCGGGAACAGTCCCAGGGTCTCCAGCCCCTGTAGTATCGTGCCCGAGCTTCCACGGAGCCCCGCGTCTATCAATAGCGCCTCGCCGCTCTCGACCACGACGGTTACTCTGGCGCCGATAGCCCGTATCTGGAATACCCCGCCGGTTATTGCTATCGGCATGCCGAACATCATGAGTCTCGTTTGCTCCGGCTGTCCGTCTCCGGACCTCCCGCCTCCCGTCGCCGCTCCATTAGCGTCTCACCCTCGTCCGTCTTTGGGGGCAGAAGACAGTTGCAATGAGCCGATCACGTCGGCCTCGAAGACCGCTTGCTGGGCCAGACTTGACAGTAGGCAGTACCATCTTCGAGTTGTTCATGGCCCTGTGAGCCTCCCAGGATCTGCCGCCCTGCAATTGTGATGGTACTGCATGGGGGGCAGCAACGCCACCCATGCCCCCAACCCGCAAGACGCAGGGGAGTAGGCCATGTTGTCATCTGCCACATATTCGTCAATCCCAACTTGATTTAGCACAGAACGCCCATCTATTATGGGGACCTGGGCGTATTTGATAAAGTATCTGTGAGTATTCCCCCAGAATCTTTTGGTTTTCAAGGATTCACCCTGTCATTCTCGCAAAAGCGGGGAATCCACCACTCGGCACACCGGACTCCTGCTTTCGCAGGGGTGACGAAAATTACCACCAATATGGGAAGACCGAAAGACCCTACCTACCAGGCAGGGTTTGGGGACATCGCCATGCTCAGACTTCTTAGCCCACATTTCCCAGATCAGCCGCGTGGGAGCGTCGTAATCCGGTAAGAGTGCTGCCTATTTGAGCCGCATACCTGGGCATTATGGACAGTGTGGGTGCTAGACTGGCCGAGCTAGCGGGTCTAGTTCTGGATACCGCAATCTCGCTGGAGACACCCAATGGGTGAAAGCTCCGACACCCCTTTGAAGCTCCAATTCGACCGCAGAGTCCGCCTGGATTTTCGTGGCGCTACCATCACCTCGGACGCCGGACTCCTGGCATGCCGCGAGCTTGATGCCGCTCTGGGGCTCACAGAGACAGCCAACGATTATATCCATGAAAGCCGCACCGGCCGCAATGTGCAACACCCGCTGTTGCCCTTGCTCAGACAATCGGTGTATAGCAGTCTCGCTGGCTACGAGGACACCAACGACGCTGAACGGCTTGCCCAAGACCCGGCTATGCGTGTCATCGTCGGGTGGCAAGGTACTGATAAGCAGGCAGCCAGCACCAACACTATGAGCCGATTTGAGACTGTGGTGTTAACCGAAGAGGAGAACCTGGATGGGCTTGCGCGCCTGAATGTTGAGTGGGTGGCCAGGGCCATGGCCCAGACATCTCACCAGCGAGTTATCCTAGACATGGACAGCTCTGAAAGCCCGGTGCATGGGCAGCAAGAGGGAGTCGCCTACAACGGCCACTTCGAGTCCGTATGTTATCACCCGCTCTTCCTGTTCAACCATTTCGGAGATTGCGAAGGTGCAATGCTTCGCCCGGGCAACGTCCACAGCGCTGAGCGGTGGCGGGAGGTTCTGGAGCCAGTCGTGAAGCGATACCAGGAGAAAGGAGTCCGGCTGCTGTTCCGGGCCGATGCTGCCTTTGCCAAGCCCGAGGTGTACGAGTACCTGGAGTCAAGGGACCCCGATGCCCCATCGGGGCGGCTTCCGGCCAACGAGGTATTACAAGGAAACATCCGGCACCTACTTAGGCGGCCCGTGGGCAGGCCGCCTAAGTAGCCCGTAGTCCGGTATCACGACTTCGTTTACCAGGCCCAGAGCTGGGACATTCCCCGGCGTGTGGTCGCCAAGGTGGAGTGGCACCAGGGTGAGCTATTCCCGAGGGTCGGGTTCGTCGTCACCAACCTCAACCTACCGCCGGCAGGCGTAACCCACTTCTACAACGGGCGGGGCACGGCCGAGCAGTGGATCAAGGAAGGTAAGTACGCCCTGAACTGGACGCGGCTCTCGTGTCACAGGTTCGTTGCTAACCAGGTGAGGCTGTGGCTGTTTGTGCTGGCCTACAACCTGGGCAACTTCATGAGAAGGCTGACTTTGCCAGAGTCAGTGAAACACTGGTCACTGCGAAGCGTGCAGACCAAGCTCATCAAGATGGGTGGACGTCTGGTGCGGCATGCCAGGAGGTTGGTGTTTCAACTTGCCGAGGTGGCAGTGTCCCGGGAGATATTCCGGCAAGTGTTGGAGCGTATCGCCGGGCTCCATCCAGCACCAGGGTAGCGATTATCCTTGAGGTCATCAGAGGTGAAGAGAGGCAACCAAGGGCGAGGTGCGCGCCCGGGGATTGGAAGGGAGTGCAAACGTGGTGAAAGCCACCTCCGCTGCCCATCGAACGCCAGTTCACCACGCCGAGAGATGGTTCTGTGAGCTTGATTGGATGGCTGACGGCATCCGTGAGTGATACTACGATGGCTCTCGTCGAGGATGGTACCTTGCTTGGGTCCAGGCAGCTTGATATGGGTAATTCCGGCTAGATTATGTCCAATGACATGTCGTTTCTGGATGCAGTCCATTAGAAGAATAAGGTCAGACTCCGACACGCCGTCGAACGGATTAATGCCGAGCTCCAAAAACCGCTTTCGTGCCCGCTCCACGTTTTGGAACTCGTTGCCGACATCCGCTCTTGCATCCACAGGCTCAGACAGCCTAGTCAAAATAGACGGCTTTGAGCGTAGCCTCGAATGCCGTGAGGACGTCTTCATGTGCGTTGCCCATCAAACGATAGCCGAGTTCCACGTCACCTAAAGCATTTTGCCCCTCAGCTATCTTGATCTGTCTGTGAATAAGCTCAACTTCACGACGAAAGTGCAGTTGGACGTTGGGTGCCCACAGTCAGGGCAGAACAATCCAATCGCGTAGACACCATAGGAGCGGCTGCATACGTCACACACAAGATTACGAAGCAAATCCTCACGAATAGCGATCGGTGCGGGATTGGACCCCTTCTTGTACTTCATTTGCATGGAAATTAACCCGCCCTTTGGTTGCCTACGATTGAAATCTCGGGCCCAGCCTTTCAAATTATCCTGAATGTCAGCGATGGCATCGTGTTTAGCCCGTTTACATGTATCATCCTTGTCTTTGGGATGTACGAAATCCTCTTGCGGGGCGACATAGCCCGAAGAAGGACAAACTACCTCGCCAGACCCAGGGTTCAGTCGGATACGTGCTTGGTCATTGGGAGCGATACTGCGAACTTCGGGTGCGTCTCCGATCAGGAATAGGCGCGGAACCGCATCTGGATTAGGCGAGTACATGTATAGCTTTCCTGAAGGCGAACGAGCTAACTGATAAGAGAGTTCAAATTCATCACCCGTGCCACCTATACGATGCCCTTCGAGCCTTTTGAACTTAAATCGTTTCATAGCGTGGACCCTTTCATCAGCAACGCCAAATTCAGTCCTCTCAACTTTTCCGACACCACCCTCGGGAGCAGCGACCTGCCCTCAACAGTTGTACTCCGGCTAGGGTACGGAAAACCTTCAAGCCTACCCCGGCTAGAAGTAATGTGACGGGAGCAGCGTACAGCACGAAAACTGCTCCGAATACAGTCGGGATCACCGAGCACAAAAGACAAAGACTCGCTGGGATCAGCCACTTGGGGCTACTGGGCCTGAGGATCAGTCCGATGCCCGCGGCGGACGCTAGCACCAGCGTCGCCATGTTAAGGAGGTTTATTTCTGCTGTCGGGTGGACTAGCAGGGAGACGAAGAGGCCTACGCTGACCGCTAGTGCTAGCGCCCCACTGCCTACGAGCGTCAATTGCTCCAAGTGTCTGATAAATCTAGCCAACGTAACTCAGCCCGTTCAGATCTATTACGGTTGCTGAACTTTCCCGCCCCGACAGACCTCTTCCCAAAATATGGGCAGGGCTCCCTCGGTCAAGTCGCATGTGTACGAATAGCCGTATGCAGTGCCATACCACTGCGCGTACATAATATCCTGGAAGTGCCAAGGTGTACAAAGAGCGAACAGTAATCGGAGAGTGTCCTCCACGGCGAGGGGCTTGGTTACCTGAGGAGGACGAATCGGAGTCGGCTAAGTGGAAGTGTGCGTGGGAGTAGGCGTCGGCCGTGGCGTAACGCCGGTAGTTTCGGGTGTACCTCCACTTTGACGAAGGGATTGGGGGTCAACGAACTCCTGGGCGCAGGCCCTATCATGAAAGCCAAATGCCACACTGCCGCTACTGACACACAGGTCGGAGTCGATGACAATCGGCTTCAGCACGTCGCTCCGAGCTTCAAGGCCAGGGAGCTTCGGCAACTGCCATGCTCCCCTTACGTGATTGCCGTCGGCTTGAACGCTGTTCACTGTGACTTTGAAGCTCCCCGGAGTAGCATCTGACACAGGAAACGTCAACCATCCAAGGGTAAGCGGAGGCCGTTCGAGCACGACGCCATGCCCGTCGGCCAGCCACGAGCGTCCATCAGAGCTCTCTACCTCTGCATTGTCGATCATGACAGCCCCGTCGAGCTCTTCAGCCGTGTTCCTTGCGACATAGAACAGGGTGACCCGTTCATTGGGATGCAGCACAGCTCGGCCTAATGTGATGCCAACGCCGCCGACTAAGACTTCATGCTCCAGAGATGAGGAACTGGAAGTGGTTACCGTCGTTTCAACCGTGGTGGTTGTGGCAATTCCCGGCAGCGCAATCAGGGTAATCGCAACTAGCGCCACCCCCACGACAATCGCTACGATGCCGAGCACGTGACGGACACCGCCATACTTCTTCCTGACCACCCAGATTCCCGCGATCAGGAATAACGCGGAAGGCGGGACCATTGCGAGAAGCCACAGTAGCGCTGTCATCTTTTACAAATCGCCTAATGCGGCTCTTTCGCTGCCTCGCCTCCATCTGGACATCATTCTCTTCAGCCCCGACGACCGGCGGCCCGAGCCCCACGCGAGCGACCCAAGTCGGTCACCGCCACGATGATCAGTGCGAGCGCCACCGGCAGATAGAGGAAGCCGAAAGAAAATAACCCCAGTGCGCAGAACCCCAGGAACCCGACAGAGATTGTCCAAAGGAGCAGCCTGCGTCCGGTCGGCCCGGGACCGGTTCGCCTGACGGCCATCAACGCGATACCGCTCAGCAGGACGGGTACGATCGGCACCCAGATAACGTGCAGACCGTTTGTCTCGATGAGGGTAGCCCAGACCCGTGTGGTCCCCTCGATCGTTCCCGACACACCTTGGTACGCTGGCCCGAACACCAGCCAGATACTGGCTGCCCAGGCCAATAGGTGGGCCGTCCACGCCGATATGACGGTAATTATCAGTACACTCCTACGGCCTCGTATAGTCTAGTCCCTAGCCACAACCTCCGGACACGTACCTGGCATTGATGGTGTCTCCACCCAGATCAAGTCGAGCGTCTAGAGTTGTAAGTAACGCCTCCAGGTCCGGGTTGCTTAGGACCGCCTCGATGCACTCTCGGCTCCCACCAACATAGGTGTCGAACAGCTCGATGTCCGTTGCTACACACCACGCCCTGTCCTCCGGCCACCAGATGCTCGGCGAATGCCCCCAGAAAGGCCCATCCCTTGTAATGAATGCCATGATGGCATCGATAGGCCCGCGGAATAGCAGGTAGTCCCGCCCCGGAGCTCTCACCCGAGAACTAGCCTTGTAGAGGCGAGTGTCGATGTTTCCATAGCCTTCCCAAAGGCAAAAGTAGCAACTGTCAGGGGTCGAGGTAAAACCCCTGAGCACCTCGACCAGGGTACGGCATTCCCGTTCCGGGATGGACCTGTGCTTCGGAAGAGAACCCCACGGCGGGTCCTTGTACATGTCGTGAGGGTCCTCACTCAGACCTGCGATACGTTCGAACTGCATCAGCGGATGGACAGTACGTCCCGTCCACTCGGCCACCGTAGACCACCGGACCTGCCTCTCCTCATCTCTATTCAGGTAGGCAGGGTGGAAAATCCGGGCGTACGCCGCAAACCCGTCGGGCAGCACGGAACGCAGCGTCCCGAAGGCTGAGAAGCTCTCCTCCACCCACCGGGCCTCAGACACGTCCTCGGTGAA
>CBDDDW010000012.1:0-11473 GCA_965226805.1 Dehalococcoidia bacterium | reverse complement strand
CAACAATGTAGCTGCAATGTAGCAGGCACGCCGTGCGCGACGCTGTGCGCAACTACGGATGCAAGAGGGAGACATCATGGATGAGCCTGACGACTACCGGGACCTTGAGGACCGAGAGGCAATCGAGGGCGATGACGAGATAGGCCCGCTGCTCAGACGGCTGAGGGGAGACCTCAGCCTGCGGGACGTGACCCGGCGCACCGGCATCTCCAGCTCCTACCTCTCCCAGATCGAGCGGGGTGGCCGGAAGCCCGGCTCCAACATGCTCCACAAGCTGGCCGCCCTCTACAACCTGGACGAGCAGGAGCTGATGAAGCGGGCCGGTCGCGTGGACCAGCCCGACCCCTACGGCGGCGAGGCGATGGAGATCGAGCGGGCCTACCAGTACGTGCTGGCCGATCCCGTCTTCCGCGTGGGAACCCGGCCCGACGGCCCCATCACCCTGAAGACCAAGCGGTTCATCGTCGAGATGTACGAGCGATTCGCCAACAAGAGGCTGCTGGAATGAACAGGACGAGAGAGGACTTCTGCCGCCTGCTCCTGGACGACTCCCCCCGCGAGGCCCTGGACCCGGAGCGGCTCGCCGCACGCTTCGTGCGCTACTTCGACGTTCCCGCCCGGCCCACGATGGAGCAGATAAAGGCCCTGCTGAAACGAGCCGGGTTCGGGGAGGTGTCGGGCAGGAGGCACCTGGACGTGAAGGGCATCCACTACAGCGCGCCGGGGGGCGGCTACGACATCCACTACCGCGAGGACCTGTGGGCCGGGACCCAGGACTACTCGGTGGTCCACGAGACCTACGAGATCATCTATGAGACCCTCTGCGACATGGACTCAGGCTCCCCGCCCGACCGGATCGTGTGCACACAGGCCGAACGCTTCGCGGCGGCGGTGCTGATGCAGCCGAGGGCCTTCGAGCCGTTGGCCCTGGAGTGGGGGCTGGACGTGCTGAAGTTGCAGCGGGCCTTCCTATGCTCCTACGCCGCCGTGACCATCCGGCTGGCTGAGGTGCTGAGGCAGCCGCCCTTCATGGCCGTCCTGTACGCGCGGGAGGACAAGAGCGACCCCGCAGGCTGGACCGACCCGCTCGACCTGCGGGCGAAGGTGGTGCGCCGGACGCGGGGCTTCGGCACGCCGGCCACGTTCCCCATCTGCGGCGAGCGGGGAGGCTTGCCCCGCAGGGGCAGGCCCATCCCCCCCGGCTCCCTGGCGGAGCAGGCCGCCCGCTACGGCACGGCGCGATACGCCCAGGACGGCGGCTGCGCCGCCATAGCCAGGCCCGTGATCTGGATGGGGAAGCTGGCGAAGGTCGTGGTCATCGCCGTGCCCGAAAGCTACGCCTCCGTCCTCGGACCCCAGATGGTCGCCTCGGACATGCCCGGCCGCAGGCGCAGGCCGGTGGCGGCTGGCCCCTGGTAGGAGTTGCAGGCCGGTGTCCTGATAGTGTATAGTAAGACAATACACTACATCAGGAGGCAAAAAGAGAGTGACCACTCCCAGGAAGTCCAAGACCCTCACCTTCTCCCTGCCCCCGGAGATGGAGGCGCAGGTGCGGCGGGTAATGAAGGAGGATGACCTCTCCGTGAGCGAGCTGCTCCGGCAGGCCATCCGCATCTTCATGGAGGAGCGGGAGTGGCGCAGACGGGAGCGGCTGGAACGGCTGCGCTCCCGCCGGACAGGACAGAGTGAAACACAAGGAGGAGAGACTGATGAATGACCGACTCGATCTGACGCCAGTGGCCCTCTACGCAAGAGTGTCCAGCGACCGCCAGGACGTGGACCTGTCCATCGCCGCCCAGCTTAGGGCGCTCCGGGACTACGCCGAGAAGCACGACTACCTGGTCGCCCGCGAGTACGTGGACGAGGCCGAGAGCGGCCGCATCGCCGACCGGCCCGAGTTCCAGAAGATGCTGAACGAGGCCGCCAAGCCCGAGGCTCCCTTCAAGGAGATTCTGGTCTGGAAGTTCTCCCGCTTCACCCGCAAGCGGGAGCACGCCGTCGCCTTCAAGTCCATGCTCCGGCGCAAGGGCGTTCGCGTAGTCTCCATCACCGAGCACGCCGACGACACCCCCACCGGCAAGCTGATGGAGGCCATCATCGAGAGCGTGGACGAATTCTACAGCGAGAACTTGGCCCAGGAGGTCACGAGAGGGATGCGCGAGTCTGCCTCTCGCGGCTTCTGGGTCACCAGCTACGCCCCCTTCGGCTACAACCGGGTGATGGTGCAGGACGGGCCTAAGAAGCGCCCCACCTTGCAGCCCGACCCGGATGCCTCGCGCATCGTCAAGCGCATCTTCGACCTTGCCGAGGCCGGCAGCGGAATGACGGACATCACCAGGACCCTCAACGACGAGGGCATCTCCAGCCCCAAGGGGAAGCTCTGGGGAAAGACCAGTATCCATACGATCCTCATCAACGAGTCCTACACGGGGACTCTGGTCTGGGGCACGCATTCAAAGGACAATGCCGAGCCAGTGCGGGTGGAGAAGGCGTTCCCCGCCATCGTCACCAAGGCCCAGTTCAGCCGCGTCAACAAGCTGTTGCGCTCTCGCGCACCCAAGATGTCCCATCCCCGAAGGGTCGGAAGCACCTATCTGCTCAGCGGACTGGTCAAGTGCAAGACGTGTAACAGGGCGCTCAGCGGCCAGGACGCCAAGAGCGGACAGTTTGCCTACTACGTCTGCCAGTCGATCATGAAGCGCGGCAAGGATGCCTGCGACACTCCCAGGCTCAACGCCCGCCGCTTCGAGGAGCTCGTCGTCGACAAGATTCGCACCAACATCCTCACCGAGGGGAGCATCACCGAGTTGGTAAAGGTGGTGGACGAGGAGATGGACGGCATAGCCCAAGATCAGCGCAAGAGGCTTCGGATCATTGAGGATGAGCTTGAGGACGTGAAGCGGCGGCTGGGTCGCATCTGGAACGTCATCGAGACGAGCGACGTTGATATGGCCGACGCCTCAGACAGGATTAAAGAGCACCGGGAGCGGAAGGAGCGTCTTGAGGACGCGGCGGCGGATGCGAGAGCGATCCTCTCCGAGCGCAGGGCGCACCTGGACGACGTGAAGACTATCTCCGCCTACGCCAAGGACATGAGGGACTTCCTGAACGAGAGCGAATTGACCGAGCGCAGGGCCTTCATCGAGTCGTTCGTCAAGGAGATCATCGTCATGCCGGGCGACGCCCTCATGCGATACACCGTGCCTATGCCAGACGACAGCCTGATACCCGGCAGGGCCACCGAAAAGGTGGCCCTGAACGGCTCAGTTCTGTCTACCGTACACGATGGTGGGCAGTAGAGGACTCGAACCTCTGACCCCCTGCGTGTAAAGCAGGTGCTCTAACCAACTGAGCTAACCGCCCCTGCCAAAACCGGGATTATCGCCTGTGTTTAAAACCGTCCTCCAGCCTGGACGCGGAGATCTTCCGGAGATCTGCCGAAGATCTGATTCAAGGTGGTGCGCTTGGCGGGATTCGAACCCACGGCCTCAGCCTTCGCAGGGCTGCGCTCTATCCAAGCTGAGCTACAAGCGCATCTGTTGAGCCATATTATGGTGCCGAGGGTGGGATTTGAACCCACACACCCGTAAGGGCACTACGCCCTGAACGTAGCGCGTCTGCCGTTCCGCCACCTCGGCCTGGCTTACCCCCAAATTATTCCGGGACACCCGTTCATGATATTGTCTTCCCCTGCCCGGGTCACCTCCTGAAGTTTCGGAAATGGTGGGCGATAGAGGATTTGAACCTCTGACCTCCTCGGTGTGAACGAGGCGCTCTAACCGCTGAGCTAACCGCCCCTTCTTTTGGCGACCCTCCAATTATATTTAGTCAGGACGGTCCGTGCAAGTTAAGAGGGACCCTGGGCACCGACTCTCCGGCCTCCCTTGAATACCGCCACCACGTCATTGAGGACCGTAATATCCTCGCTGGGGTCGCCCTTCACGACCAGTAGGTCGGCTTCCTTCCCGGATTCAATGGTCCCCACCTGGTCCAGGATTCCGAAAGCCTCGGCGCAGTTGGCGGTACCGGCCACGATGGCTTCCATGGGAGTCAGACCCGCCTCGGCCAGAGAACCTATTTCGTGAGCGAACTGGCCGAAGGGGTAAGAGCCCCAGCCGCAGTCAGACCCGGCAACCAGTTTCACGCCCATCTCTATTAACTGGCGGCATTCCTCAAGACTTGAGGGTAGCCTGCTTCGGACCTGCCCAAACGGGTAGCTTCATCCTCGGTCAATCTTTCCGTTTCCCTTTTCTTTCTGAGACGCCATATTTGGCCCCGGGCCAAATGGAGGGTGGGATTTACCGGCACCGACTGTTTTGCCATCCGCTCCGCTACCCGTGGGTCAAATCTCCTGACGCCGTCCTCGCCGGCGAAGAAGCCGTGGACGATGACATCTATACCGGCATCCAGGGCGTTGGCCATGCCCTGTACGCAACGGCAATGGGCAGCCACCACCCTACCGGCGTCTGTGGGCTTCGTCTGTAATGCTCCTCAGCTCCTCCACCGTGTACGCCGGACGGAAAGGGTCGCTGGTCTGGCTGCCGGTTGGCCACCACCCGGAAACCTAGATCTTCTTCGAGACCACGGGCTATGCGCCTGGAACTGCGTAGACCCAGGCAATAGGCGTACAACAGGATGGCCACCATCATTCCCGGACGTAGGCCGCTGCACCCCAGCCATCACTTCGGTAGGCTGCATACAACTCCCTCAGTTCCATCTAGCCTACTGCATCCACAATGAACCAGGCCAGGTGACCCTCGCTCAACCAATCCCTCATGGACGGCGTCAAGTAGCTCTGGTCTCGCTCCCAGCGCAGAAGGTTATAAGCCATAGTATCGTACCTGCCTGTTGTTTCTATCAGCTTACTGCTTCACCAACCCCCCGGGAAGAGGGTTTATGGGACACGCTCTACGGTCCGCTTTTTAGGGTCACGCAATACTGTTGCGAGTAACGGATGACGACGCTGAAGGTCGTAAGCGGCTCGTTTTTCCGGGTCGCCCAATACCGCATAAGCTCTGCTGATTGCGGCCATCAACCCGGCGGCTTCCGGGGATGGGTCTGTGCCGGGATAGTAGAGGAGAGCCAGACGCTGGCATGCTGCCTCAATGAAGCCAGGGTGGGCGGACGGGTGGAGGTTCAGAATTTCGTACATGTCTTCGGTTTCTGGCACGAATAGCCTCCTTGGGTCACGTCCCAATCAAGCGGTGTAAGGGTGCATCATCCAGGGTCGCCTAGCTGGATCTGCTGTCCGTCGAGCAGCTCAGGATGCTCAGGCAAGAGGTCTATGAACCTCATGGCTCTGCGACCCATAGCTTAGTTGTGCCTCGGGCCATATGGAAATCTGGACTACTCGACTCCATCAGAGCGCTCTCCATTCTCCGAGTTGAAGTAGATCCTTGCTGGTCCGACCGGGCGGTGGTAGACTTCAGACATCTCTTCAAGGACCGCGAGGACCCCGGCCATGAACTGGCGATTGACCTCCAGCCGATCGGCCAGGTCCTTCACAGTCAGACCTGGTTCCTTCCTCAGGGCGGACTTGATGTTCTTGGTCAGTGTGAGCTTGACACCCTTTGTCGTAAGCATTAGCGATAATCCTTGTGATAACGCTACCGAGAGCAATATACTACCGAAGGAGGCAATATGACAAGATTGAGACGTGTAGATAACGGTGCCACCAGCCACTGGCCTCACCTCAACCGGACTCCATTGGAACCAGGGATACCACCCAAGCCGACGAGCAACACTACCAATACACGGGTCTATGGTCAATCATCCAGTCCCGAGGAATGGTCCGGCGGGGCCGGTTCACCGGGCTTCGCGGCCCTGTCGCGTAGGGTGCTCCCCACTAACGTCAACTGTCACGCTGGCGCGACCTGTGATGCGTGGGGCACAGCCGATGCCAAGGCATCTGAATAGGGGCACCAACTGGTAGCCGAGCTGCGCGGCCCGCCGTTTTGCCGCCCGAAGCGCCCTTTGCAGGTACTGGCTGTCATAGTATTCCGCGTCGGCATCCACGTACTGCTGCCCGTAGCGCAGCATGGAGTAGATGATGCGGGCCAGCTTGTGTGCCGTGGCCGTAATGGCCTTGGGAGTTCCCAACTGGGCTTTCTTCCGGCGCAGGAAGGCTCCTAGGGCGCTGTCGGAGCGATGCAGCGCATTGGCCGCCAAACGCAATGCCGCCGCGGCCCGGTTGGCGCTGGGCTTGGTCTTTGAGCTGATGACCTTTCCTCCGGTAACGCGCTTGTTGGGGCTGAGCCCCAGCCAGGATGCGAAGTGCTTGGCGCTCTTCCATTTCGTCATGTCCGTGCCCACCTCGCTGACCACCTTCAGCGCCGTGAAACCGTCCACGCCGTCGATCCGGGTCAGGTCCACCCCCGTCATCCGATACAGTTGGCTCTGGACATCAAAGCGGGGCGCGTTTCCCTGATTGCGCTTTTTGCCATTGGGAGCCGGAGGTTCGCCGTCGCTGTGGTCTTCAAACCGCTCCAACTGGGCTTCAATCTCCCGGTCGCACTCGGCAATCTTGCCCTGATATACCCAGTACAGTTCCACGGCCTGGGCCAGTTCGATGCTCTTCCCGCCAGTGGCCCTGTAGCGACTTGGCGATGGTCGCCTCGTCTGCCTTGATCCTGCGGTCGCGCAGCCGGGCCAGCTTCCGCGGGTCCCTTTCCCCGCCCGCGATGGCCTCGATGATGTCCATGCCGGTCTTGCCCGTGATGTCTCTGATGACGTGCTGGAGCTTCACGTTCATCTGGGTCAGCGCCTTGTGCATATGCTGGATGTGATGAGAAGCGTACTCCACCAGCATCGCCCGCTGCCGCAGGTAACTGCGCAGGCGTCGTATCTCTGCCTCGGGCCGGAAGGCCCCCGACAGCAGTCCATAGGTGTGCAGTTGCTGTAGCCACTGGCAGTCCACCACATCGGTCTTGCGCCCGGGCATGTTCTTGATGCGCCGTGGATCTACCAGCATCACCCGGAAACCCCGCTCTTCCAGCACCTCGAACAGGGGTATCCAGTACACTCCCGTCGACTCCATGACCACGGTCTGCACGCCACACTCTGTCAGCCAGTGGGCCAGGTGGTACAGGTCCGCCGTGAAGGCCTCAAACTCTTGCACCGGCTGCTCCGCCCGGTCGGCGGGAACCGCGACGAAATGGCTGGTGGCGCCCACGTCGATGCCCGCCGCGTTCAGGTTCAACTGGGACAGTCCCGCCGGTTTTGGGCTGCTCTTGCGTCTGCTCATCATCACCTCCACGATTACCGTGTAGGCGCATCGCCGGAGGGAGTCGCGGACTGTAAAACAATCTCCCCAACGGGATCGCCCGGTCGGGGCGTCACCAATGATGCAGTCGCAAGTCTCCCGGACCATGCTACCGACCGAGCAATACGCACCAGTGGCCATCCGGCCTTGATCCATACGACACGCCTCACCATGAGCATACATCCTTGGCCGGACTCACCAGTTAGTCGCCTCTGCACGGGCCGGATACGGGCATAACAATGCTACCGACTAACTCTCGTGGCGCACCCACGTCAGTTAGTCCCCTCTGCACGGCCCGGACACGGGCTTGACCTGCTGAAACACAAAAAGGGCCGGATACATCGTCCAATCAGGGGAGGCCACCGCCATTACAGCGATGGCCTCCCCTGTAGCTTTCCGGCCTAGCGCCCCGCGCCGACCGGCTCCTCCTCCAGCGTGAGCGCCCAATCGAACAGGGACGGCGACGAGGGCTTCGGCTTGCGGCTGCGGCTCTTCGGCTTCACCGGCTCCTCGGCCATGAACTCGGCCCACGAGAACAGCAACTGCTGCGGCTCAGGGGCCTCGTCCTGGTGGCCGTTGCCGTTGACCGGGAAAGCCGCGTGGCCCTTCCCGTTGCCATTGACCACGGCTTCCGCGTGTCCGTTGCCGCCCGGGACCAACTCGAAGCTCGGCTCGACGCCGTTGGCGGCGTGACCGTTGCCGTTGACCTCGACCGCCTTCCACCCGTCGTCCACCAGCATCTCCTCGGCGACAGCCTCGGCGTCCCGCGCCTGGGCGAAGACCGCCTCCACCGTCTCAGCGTCGTCCTGCTCCCCGCTTATGACCTGCCGCGCCAGCGCCATCATGATGTCGTCGCCGTCGTCGCCGTATGCGGCGAGCCCGTCCTCGGGCAGCTCCCCCTCCACCGCTAGCGAGCTTTGCAGCTTTTTCGCCACGAGCTTGAGGGCGTCTGCCTGGAGGCTGTTCCGGTAGGACATGAACACCACCTTCACCGGCCTGGTCTGCCCGATGCGCCACGACCGGCGCGACGCCTGCCGCATCGTGTACACGCTGTAATCAGTTTCGTACCAAATCAGGGTTGGGAAGTCGATCAAGTCCACCACACAGACTGTGGAATGTTGACCTTCCGCGACGACGACGTGAAGGACACAATCGAAGCGGACACCGGCCTTCGGCCAGCGTTTGCATTGGAGGCGTTCGGAAATCTGGAAAAGGATGTGAGTCAGTCTATATCTCGCATCCAAGCCAGCCCGTTCATCCCTCGCAAGGACCAGGTCCGTGGGTTCATATACGACTGCGCCACCGGCCGGCTCAACGAGGTCGCCCCGGCCTGACCTGTTAGCGCAGGGATGGGAGCGGTACTCGAAGTCGGCCCATAAGCGACCGGTCGATAGTCCGAGTCTGTCCGGGCTCACCCTTGGCTCACGTATATTTTAGACAGCATCGCCCTCCATCTCCTGAGAAGCCACCAGGTCCGCTGTTCTTTGGAGATATTTGAGCTTGGAGAAGTTTCATCCACGAACAGAATCTGCGCCCATCTCGTGAGAAGCAGCATGACCCGAAAGAGGGCAAAAGGTGACGCAGCCGGTGGACGTGACGACGGCCCCAGATAGGCTACCAACCCCCGCCGGAGGAGAGTTGGGCCGCGAATGTCCCAAAACCCCATTGGAAATGGGACACTACCCGGAGTACGTCACCGCCAGCGAGATCGAGGCGCTCCCCGAGGCTGCACCGCACCAGCCGGCGCATCTGAGATGATGGTCATGTGGCGCGCAGGCCTCCGGGTCTCCGAGGCGATGTCAAGACGGTGGGGCGAAGTTGAAGATTCGTTTCCCTGATCGCACAGTGGAAGCTGATTGCCAAAGGACTAACTGGCGCGAGGGTTATATGCGCTGGTTAGTTGGGCTTGAGCCTGACTTTGACCACCGCCACATGCTCATCCTGGTGGGTGTCGACTCCGACGACCAGCTCAACACCACGACTACCTTTATGACCGACGACTCCTGTCATTTCTACCTCCCGGAGGATTGCGCGCCGGCCAGGTGAGCGGACAAGACTGCGATGGGAGTGGGGCCAGGCTCCTATAAGGTCACTGCTCGCCTTGCCGAGGGCACTTCTGGCGCCACCTCGAATCGAGTCGACAGATCAGGCTGAAGGCATGATGCCAGTCTCAGAAAGGGTCAGGCCCGAGCCGAGGTGGCCCGGGATTCATCATCGCAGTCTCAGAAGTCTCCTGCCAGGATTTTGGGTGGAGGCAGTCCTACGGTTAGCGATCACGACCACCCTGATAGAGTATGAAATACTGCAAAATTAGCCGTCATTCCCGCGAAAGCGGGAATCCAGAAAGATAGCATACTGGAACTCTCAGCTTTATGAGACAGGCTCAGAGAGGCAATAATTGGGGCGAAAGCTGGAGCCCACCCGTCTGTACAACTTGAGGGGAATCAGTGGAAGACTTGGACTCCAGAGGACGGACCACAACGAGCGTGGATTCTGGATAACCTCAGACACCAAGTCGTTATATTCCTCGCGGGAACCTAGCCTTACCTTCCGGTCGGAATTAGCGTTTGCAAGGGACATTCCCATCAGCTATTGTAAAGGTAGCGATAAAGGAAAAGGAAACCGAAAGGGGGTTGAAAAAGGCACATGCTGGTGATGCTAAGGCCATCACCCCATTTCCGAACGGAACCGAAAAAAGAGCCCCCACTTTTCGTGGTGGCTTGGTCCCGCATCAGGTCTTGCTACCTGGTTCTAAGGCCCTCCGCTCACCGTGACGGTGTATTCCCGGATGAGCGCATAGTTGTTGGCTATGTCCTCAAGCTTGATTATAACCGTTCCTGCTTGGCACCTCACGAGGTGGAACGTATTACCGACGCGCAGCGGACAGCTGGTGTAGTACGTCGTCTCACAGGAGTCGGCCAGCGACGCCGTGTTGTTGTGGCCCAATTCCATCGCTCCTGTGCTTGCTGGCCAAATTCGGGGGAAGAGTTAGAACGAGGACGGCTGCAACTCAAGTTAACGAGGTTCTGGCAAAAATCCTGTGCCATAATGTGTGTGTATTGATTCAATCGGCGTACGAACTTGGAATTGAACCAATATTCGATGCTCAGACTTCTGGGAGCCGAAGCCCTTGACCTGACCACCATATCGGCATTAGCGTGAGCAGGTTCCGTTCTCGTGGTTCCCCGTGTCAACGGGGGTATTCCTTGAAAACAAGAGACTACAATCCTGTGCGACTACCCCTTCTAGGTTGAGGCTCTTGCACATTGTCAACACCGTCCGGCTCGGTCTAGGACTGCTGGGTAGTTGACCTTTTCCAGCCTTGCCAGCACCGGTATTCCCACCGGACAATAATGTAGAGCATCAAGGCGACGGGAGGCGAGATCACTAACCGTGCTGAACAGAGCCAGTAGAAGAATCCAGCCCGACACATTCATATGCCATGCCAGTGAGGACAAGGAAGCACTGGCACGCCCACTTCATACGGCCCTTACGGACTTGGGACTACACGCATGGTTAGACGAGTCCGACATTCCGTTCGGAGAAAGCATCCGTCAGAACATAGACATAGGGCTGGCAAACTGCCACTCCGCGACAGTGATCCTATCCAGGCCTTTCTTCGCCAAGTACTGGACCCAGTACGAACTGGACGGGATTTTTCAAAGGATAATGGACGCGGGGATGTCAATCTTTCCAATCCGTCACGGAATCACCTTCGAAGAGATAAGAGAACACAGTCCGTCCCTTGTCGGCCTTAACTTGATGAGTTCGTCCGACCAGACTATCGAACAGATGGCCACAATCATCGTGGAGAGGCTAATGGGTGGTCCCCTTGACAAAGCCCAGCAGACCCTTGAGCAACCACTGGCATCTCCGGTGGGCAGTACACGAACCTTCGGCGTGTTCTATGTCGCTCCGGCAGGGACACCGGAACTCCAGGAAGGTCAGGAACCTGAACTTCACACGTTTGCTTTCCTGAGGGAACCCACAGGGTGGATGAAAATGGTGGAACACAACGAGGAACTCGAGTACGTCATCGACCAAGATAAGCTCCGAGTCCAGATAGAACGGGGAGGCCAATGGAGCGGAACTGAATATCAGGCCGATCAATTGGTCTTCAGCGGAGACCCGTTCTCCGTCATCATCAGAAGAGGTGAAGGACGCCAGATCTACCTGCCGTCCCTTGTCAGTACATCCAGCAGAGGATTCCTC
>CBDDDW010000011.1:0-26462 GCA_965226805.1 Dehalococcoidia bacterium | reverse complement strand
TCGTGCGCAAGGCCGACCACGCGCCGTCAAGAACCGTCAGCTTCCGCCATCTCTGGGGAGGGAGGAAGCGCGAGGAGCTGGCGGCATCGGCAGAAAGCGAGCCCAGCGTACTCTACGACAGCTTCGAGCCGAGTCTGCAGCTGGGCCTGCCCTTCGCCCGGATGTCAGTGAGCGACAGGTGGCACAAGTGGCCGTCGTTGCCCGAGCTGTTCCCGAAATCGTTCCCTGGAGTTCATACCGGACGTGACCGCTTTCTCGTCGATATCGACTTGGACCGTCTTAGAGTGAGAATGGCTGACTACTTCAACCCTGCGCTGAGCGATGAGGCGATTGCTCGTCTTTATCCGGCGGCGATGAGAAACTCGTCTGCTTTCAATCCCTCAGACGCACGTATGGTGCGTAAGGCCCTCCTCCAGCGGGGAGGCCCACTAGAAGCCGGCTTTGTACAAGATTCATATCGACCATTTGACAACCGATGGCTCTACTGGGAATCAGACCGCGGTTTGCTGACTGCTCCCTCGCCTGATTACTGGCCGCATTTGTTTGAAGGGAACGTATGGCTCTCCTCAGCTCAACACCTACGTAAGGGAGCGTCAGAACCACAGGCATGTTTAGCTAGATGTGCTGGATCGTTCCACTTAATTGAACGTGGGGCTGCAATGTTCCCAGCTTGGCTCCGAGATGAGGGCTTGGGGCTTGGTGATGTTCAGGACGGGCGCCGTCCCAATCTATCGGACGCCGCCCAGCGCTACCTCGACCGCCTTGGCCTGGGCGTGGAGGACCTGTTCTATCACGTCCTCGCCGCGCTGCACGACCCTACCTACCGGGAGGCCAACGCGGGAGCGCTGCGGATGGAGTGGCCGCGCATCCCGTTGCCGGGCTGGCCTGAAGGCGAGTCCCCAGGTGTCGCAGTAGAGCTTGCGGCTTCCGCCGAGCGGGGCCGAAAGTTGGCGCAACTCCTCGATTCAGATACACCTGTTCCTAGGGTCACCACGGGAGCTCTCCGTGCTGAGGTCGCACCCATCGCAGTTCCCGCCACCGCCGGTGGTCACAATATGACTGGCGAAGATTTTTCGGTGACGGCGGGTTGGGGACACTTTGGGACGGGTGACGCCGTAATGCCGGGCCAAGGCAGAGTCGAGGAGCGCCCCTACACGGCGACTGAATCAGCCGCGTTGGGCGACCTCATAGGAATACTAGGCGAGACCACCTTCGACATATACCTGAACGACCAAGCCTACTGGCGCAACGTGCCCGCCGCCGTCTGGAGCTACAAGCTCGGCGGCTACCAGGTCCTCAAAAAGTGGCTGTCCTATCGTGAGCGCAAGATCCTCGACCGCGCACTCCTGCCCGAAGAGGTACAGCACTTCACGGATTCCGCCCGCCGCATCGCGGCGATAGTGAAACTGGTGACTAACAAGTGAGTGTGTAGGTGAAGATCAGGAGCATTCACCGATCTGTTTTCTCTTGGATCGTACTGTGGGCATTATCTCTTATTGTTTTCGCAGTAATGGCTGTGTGCGACTGGCCGATTGAGCGTCTGTGGAGTTGGCTCAGCAGCAACGATTCCGGCAGCACGACGATTCGCAATTTGGGACTCCTTTGGGGAGCCCTATTGGCCATCATTCTCGCTGTGTGGAGGAGCAGGATTGCGGAGCGGCAGGCGAATACAGCTCAGCAAAGCCTACTGAACGAGCGCTTCCAGCAGGGTGCCGAAATGCTCGGCAGTAATGTACTCGCTGTCCGCTTGGGAGGCATCTACGCACTGGAACACCTGGCCAAAGACGATTCTGTTCAATACCACATCCTGGTCATGAAGCTGTTCTGTGCTTTCGTGCGCGATCCGACAAAGGACGAAGTAATTGAGCCAAGCTCACGTGAAGATGTCCGGGCTGTGTTGAAAGCCATCGGGTCTCGTTGCAAGGAGGGTATCCGTATTGAACGGTCGAAGAGTTTTAGGCTCAATCTGAATGGCATCAAACTGCCGGGAGCAATTTTGCATGGCTTTGACCTGTCGAACTCGGATCTGAATTTTGCAGATCTGTCGGATGCGACACTAATTGAGGCAAACCTGTCCAACTCCCAGCTCCAAGGCGCCACATTAAGTAATGCAAATCTCCTTGAAGCGGATTTGTCCGGCGCCCATTTCTCTGTGGAGGGTGTTTATCCGGCAATAGGTTTAACTCAAGCTCAGTTAGATAGGGCTTGCTCCTATAGGAATAATCTGCCTAAGCTTGATGGCGTCCTCGATGCTGAGAAAGGGATACAACTGGAACCGCCAACAAATGAGCCAGGATGGCGAGACAGACTGCCGGCGTGATTCGGCAAGGAGAGAGCGTTGGAAGAGCGCTGGGGCTGTCAGCCAATTGGCCAGAAGAGTGAAGGAGAGTGATGTCATTGTCTCAGCACGGTAGGAAAGCTGCTAAGGAGTTGACTTGAAGATTAGTACCATTTTGGACCAGATCGATGACGGGGCCATTGCCCTTCCTGTCTTTCAACGAGGGTACGTCTGGAACAGGGACCAAGTTAGGGAGTTAATGGAGTCGCTCTATCGTAGGCACCCGGTCGGCAGGCTGCTTACATGGGTGACCAAGACGGAGAATGTCTGAGGTGGTACCCAAAAACTAGACAACTGGCTAAGAGAGAGTCCAGCTCCTAAAATAACCGGCAACTAACCGACGTGAAGGAGCAGGACATGAAGCAGACGAGGAATAAGCACAGTCCGGCGTTCAAGGCCAAGGTGGTCCTGGCCGCCCTTGCGGGGGAAGAGACCATCGCCCAGCTGGCCAGCCGATTTGAGGTCCATCCCAGTCAGATTCACGCCTGGAAAAGGGCCCTGGTGGAAGGAGCCCCGGAGCTATTTGCCACCAATCAGAAATCCCAGGAGAAAGCCAAGGAAGCTCAGATTAACCACCTCTACCGGCACATCGGCCAGCTGAAGGTGGAACGCGATTTTTTGTCGGAAAGGTCCGGTCTATGAGTCGCAGCATACGGCGAGCCATGATAGACCGAGACCACCAGCAGCTGTCTTTGGTGCGTCAATGTATCCTGCTGGACGTCAGCCGGGCCTCGGTGTACTACCGGTCGGTACCGACCAGGGCAGAAGACCTGGAGTTGATGGCCCTGATGGACCGTCAGTATTTGAAGACCCCCTTCTACGGCTCCAGGAAGATGAAGGCCTGACTGCTGCAACAGGGCTATCTGGTGAGCCGAAAAAGGGTTCGAAGGCTGATGCGGTTGATGGGTCTGGAAGCCATCTACCGGCGTCCCAACACCAGCAAACCAGCGCCGGGACACTGGATCTTTCCCTATCTGCTGAAGGGAGTGGAGGTTAATCGGGTCGACCAGGCCTGGGCCGCGGACATCACCTACATCCCCATGGCGAAGGGCTTCCTGTACCTGGTGGCCATCATGGACTGGCACAGCCGGCACGTGCTGGCCTGGAAGCTCTCCAACACCATGGACACCAGCTTCTGCGTGGCGGCGTTGGAGGAAGCCCTGAGTAAGGGACGACCGGAGATATTCAACACCGACCAGGGGAGTCAGTTCACCAGTGAGGCCTTTACCCAGACGTTGCAGGAGCAGAGGGTCCAGGTCAGCATGGATGGTAAGGGTAGGTACCTGGACAACATCTTCGTGGAGCGGCTGTGGCGGAGCATCAAGTACGAGGAGGTGTATCTGAAAGCTTACCAGACCGTCGCCGAGGCCCGAACTGGGATCAATGCCTACCTGGAGTTCTACAACCGGCAGAGGCCTCACCAGGCTTTGGGCTACCGGACCCCAGCAGAGGTGTACCAACATGGCCAGAAAGAAAGGGAAGCAGCAGCTGAAGAAGCAGGGCTGCCATCGGGCTTGGTGAAACCTAGCGCAGGGGTGGGAGACTCTCTTAATTTAGCCCTCGTGCTGTCTTAATAATGGGGTCCACCTTAGTCAACTCTCGCGGCGACTCTCCGCTCCAGCCGGGATACGTTAAACTCCTGCTGGATGGTCAGCAGCGCATAACAACCCTTTACGGCATCGTTCGGGGCAAGGGTCCCCCATTCTTCGAGGGAAGCCTAGATACCTTCACCGGCCTGCATTTCAACATGGAAACGGAACACTTCCAGTTCTACGCTCCCGTTCGGATGAGTCAGGAACAGGGTTGGATCAGCGTCACGGAATTGATGGAGCGGGGCATCGGGGGGTTCATTGGCCAGATTCAAGAAAATCCGGTTCTCGCGCACAACGTCGCCACGTACATAGACCGGCTGAATAGGATCCACACGATTAGAGATGTGGACCTGCACGTGGAGGACGTCACTGGAGAAGAGAAAACTGTTGATTTGGTGGTGGACATCTTCAACCGCGTCAACAGCGGCGGAACAAAGCTCTCCAAGGGAGACCTAGCACTTGCTAAGATTTGCGCCGGTTGGCCAGAGGCCCGGGCAGAAATGAACTCCCGGCTGGAGCGATGGAAGGGAGCGGGGTTCCATTTCAAGCTGGAATGGCTTCTTCGGTGTGTCAACAGCTTGATAACCGGAGAGGCGATGTTCTCAGCACTTTCCGGCATTGAGCCTTCAGCCTTCCGTAAAGGTCTGCTGCGGGCCGAAAAGCACGTGGACTATCTGCTCAATCTGCTCTCGTCTCGCTTAGGCCTCGACCATGACCGGGTTTTGGGAAGTCCATATGCTTTCCCGTTGATGGTCAAGTATGTTGAAGATAGAGAGGGAAAGCTCTCCGATCCCGCAGGACGCGACCGGCTTCTCTACTGGTATGTTCACGCCATGCTCTGGGGTCGCTACTCGGGGTCAACCGAGACGGTATTGAATCAGGACTTGGCGGCTATCGAAGACGCCCACGGAGGTTTGGACCGACTCCTGGAGGGCGTGCGCAGGCAGAGGGGAGACCTGAGAGTGTCTCCCAATGACTTCTCAGGTTGGAGCAAAGGGGCGCGCTTCTATCCTCTGCTGTACATGTTGACCAGGGTATATCACGCCGAGGACTGGGACACCGGCATCGAACTGTCGAACCACATGCTCGGCAGTCTCAACCGGCTGGAACTTCATCACATATTCCCCAAATCCCTGCTCTATGAGCACGGATATGAGCGCCACGAAGTTAATGCTCTAGCGAATTTTACCTTCCTTACCCAGGATACCAACCTCAAGGTATCCAACAGAGACCCGGCCGAGTACATTAGAGAGTTTGTGGAGAAGCAACCCCGCTTAATCGAAAGCCACTGGATTCCCATCGATGCCGATCTCTGGAAGATTGAGAACTACCGGTCCTTCCTGGAGGCAAGACGGGCGCTACTGGCTGAGGCCGCGAACCAGTTCCTGAACGGACTTCTCGAAGGTTCGGTTCCAGAGCCTGAACCTGTTGACTCGGTGTTGGATAGGTCTAGCGCTGTGTTCGGTGCCCCGCAAAGTGAAGACGAGGAGCAACTGCTTCTGGATGCCAATGTATGGGTGATTGAGCAGGGGTTGCCAGAAGGAGAGTTTGACTATGAGCTGGTCGATGAAGTGACAGGGGAACTCCTCGCCACCCTGGATTTGGCCTGGCCTGATGGACTCCAGGCTGGGTACAGCCAGCCGGCGGCCCTACTGATAGGTGAAGAACAGGACACTAAGCGAATAGCGAGTCAGGCGGGCTTCCGCTTCTACACCGACGTGGAATCCCTGAAACGTTACGTGAGAGAGGGGATACTAGTAGTCAGTCCAACTGGTTCTGATATACCTTGGTGGTAGTTTAAGAATCTGGCTAGTCTGGATGGTAAAAGAGTTGGAGGGAGGACATCCAGACATGGGAAGGGCGAAGTATGTCGTGGAGTTGGCCGAGGAGGAGCGGGTGCGGCTGCGGTCCCTGTTGCGGGGTGGCAAAGCTTCCGTTCGCATGGTGACCAGGGCACGGGTCCTGTTGAAGGCAGACGAAGGGTACACGGATGGGGCGATTGCGGCCGCCCTGGAGGTGGCCACTGCTACGGTGGGCAGGATTCGCAAGCGCCTTGTTGAAGAGGGACTGGAGCATGCCCTGAGGGAACAGCCGAGACCGGGACAGCGACGGAAGCTCAGTGGGAAGCAAGAAGCCCATGTGATCGCGGTGGCATGCAGTACCCCGCCTGAAGGACGCGGGCGCTGGACGCTGCGCCTCTTAGCCGGGAAAGTAGTGGAGTTGGGCTTCGCCCCGTCCATCTCGCCGGAGACGGTGCGCCAGATGCTCAAAAAAACGAGCTGAAGCCCTGGCAACGGGAGGAGTGGTGCATTCCAGCGGTGAGCGCAGAGTTTGTAGCGGGCATGGAGGATGTCTTGGACCTGTATGAGGAGCCCTACGACCCCCAGCGACCTACGGTCTGTTTTGATGAGACCTCCACTCAGCTCATTGGGGAGAGTCGCATACCTCTCCCAGCCCGGCCGGGACGGCGAGAGCGGTTCGACTATGAGTACCGGCGCAACGGCACCCGTAATCTGTTCATGCTCTGCGAGCCACTGCGGGGTTGGCGCCATGTGGCGGTCACCGAGCGACGTAGGATGGGGGACTTCGCCCACCAGATGCGGTGGCTGGCGGACGAGGCCTACACCAAGGCGGAGAAGATTCGTGTGGTGCTGGACAACCTAAATACCCACCGGCCTGCGTCGTTGTACGAAACCTTTGACCCTGCGGAGGCAAGGCGGATCCTGAAGCGCTTGGAGTTTCACTACACCCCCAAACATGGCAGTTGGCTTAACATGGCAGAAATCGAGCTGAGCGTGTTCAGTCGCCAATGTCTCAATCGGAGGATACCCGATGGGGCTACCCTCACCCGCGAACTGGCAGCCCTGGTGAGACGCCGCAATGAAGCCCACGCCACTATCGCCTGGCGATTTACCACCTCGGCTGCACGGACCACTTTGCGTCATCTCTATCCTACCCAGCAAAATCATCTGGACTGACTACTAGCTACAAGCCTGACAGCTAACTAGCTCTGGCTATGGTATAGGCCCGGTTGGGCTACGCCAGTGTCCTAACTATGGAAGATCTGTCGGGTGGTCACAGGCTAAGCCGAGAACGTGAACCTCAGCGTGAAGATTTTTCATTTTGTCCAGTTGGTGGAGGTAAGCAGCCCGAATCTCGAGGCGCTTCCTACGACCAGTGATGCACGGTTAGATCCTCACGGAGACACCATCAATGCCCCAGACCTGTGAGAGAAAGGACATGATGGAGATGGAGATTAGGCCATACACGGAATCAGACGACGCGGTAGCAGCAGACCTATGGCGACCCTGCTCTGATGTTACCGTTATGAGGGAGACTTCGTGACGTTGGCTCTCACCAAAGGCCACTCCGTGGTGACGGCTGGACTGGCCGCTATCACAGGCGCGGGTGTCGCATTGGGCTTCACGGTGCATGATAGCGCCACGAGCAGCTGGCTTCTCATCCTTGCCACGGCAATCCCGCTGTCCCCCTTCGTTGCAGGTTGGCTATCGCCAGGGCTAAAGCACGCCTGGTTCTTCCCGATCAGCGTATTGGCCGGCCTGTCCGTCGCGACGGCCATCTATGGGCCACTCTCATCAGACTCTGAGCCTATAGCGTTCGTCGTCATGCTCACGTTGATCTATGGTGGAGGGGCATCTGTAGCATTCTGTGCCGCCTGGATGGCGAGGCAGTACCTTCGCCGATTGCGAGGACATAGGATGCCCGTGAGCCACCTGTCCATAGCGTCGCTGCTGGCAGTCTGTTGCTCGATAGCCCTCATTGTGCTCTTCATCGCTACACCGCTTGCTTCGTTGACTTCAACGCGAGCCCGTACTGGTCCGCTATCCTGGCGCCGATTGGATTGATAGGGGTCGCTGCGGGATCTGCGATCATCTGGAGCGATCGCAACAGCGGGCGCTGGGGTGTCCTGGGGCTGGGACTGTCCTTGCTGTACCTGGGAGCATCAGTCGCGCCGCCTGTCTTTCTCACAACTGCACACCTATATGGCCCGGTCGCGCTGGTCCTTGTAGGGCTTGCGGTATGGAACATTCTGAAATGGAGGTAAGGCGACGAAAGAGCTGCGTTGGGTGATTCGTAGCCGATGACAGCATCACTGTGGCTCGCAATGGTCCCGCCTGCCGCGTTGTTCCTGATCAGCAGGAATCTGAATGGTCAGGAGGAAGTGCTGTGGTGTAGGTCACGTGTTCGGCGAGGCAGCGAATCTCATCAAGCCGGAAGGACCGACGTCTATGCTCTGTTCCCCAGGAAGGTTGCCAGCTAAGTCCGGTCACCACCTGCGCCGACCCCGCCGGATCGCCCCTGTGAGGGAACGTTTTCTTGGTTTGAAGCGTACTATCAAGTATGGGCTCAAACGAACAATCCAGGACTGTTGGCATCGCGCGGGCTTCGTTGCTATCGGGGAGCTTTTGCTTGAGCCGATACGTCCTATTCAATGTAGGACCACTCCCACGCGATGGGTGAGCGGTGCGTCAGGGCAGAGGACTTTCCTGCTGCGACTCAATTTTCTCAGAGGAATAGGATGATTATTCGATGAGGCTTCAAAGCAGAGAACAGGAATGAAACGGGGGCTCCGAGTCTGGACCCGCACGATCATAGGAGGACTGGTAGTTCTCCTAATGGTGGCCGTGGCAGGATGTGCCGACGCTGAGCCTAAATCTACGGGAGTGCCCCGCGTTCCCACATCAGCACAAGTCGCGACTCCTTCGCCTTCACTTACTGCACCTCCGTCGCCGACGCCTGCCGACGCTACGGACGTTGAGATCGTCTACGCGTCTTCTGCATATCCTCTACCTTGGGATCAGGGGGACTACGACCCCCTATGGGGAGACCTAGACACAGACGCGCCGATAATTGACCGGTTGCTCCGTGCGATAGCGGGTGGAACACCTGTGGAGATTATGGAGATAGATGAGGAACGCATCTGGACCCCGTACTCTAGCCTGATCATGAACCTCAGGTTCCGCAACGGCACAACCTGGTCGGTCCGGACGGCGATTAGGTGCGACATCACGTCGGAAGGAAGGGAGACGAAATGCCTGCCTGTGCCGGACCATTGGGAGCTGCTCCACCGCAACGGGGTGGTCGTGTCGACGGCGCTGACCGAGTGGTTCGAGCGCGTCGAAGAATACATGCCCAGTGTCGAACACTACGGCGTGCCCGACCAGATACGCCTGGGTGAGCCGTTCGCCATCTCCGGAGCGGGCTATCACGAAGGCGATAGAGTCGAACTGAGCATTGAGTTCATAGATCAGAGTAAGCTGCCTCTCGGCGAGGTGCCGCTGGACCATGGCGCCTTCCGTTGGGATGGGGAGTTCCCGAAGACGGCCCCCACTGGCTACGCCATCGTTTCCATGCGGGTCTTCGAGGGCGCGGAAGAGGTGGTAGGCTTGACCGTGTCAACCACCGTCACAATATCGACTGCCGCAGGTGCCACGACTCCATCACCCACGCCGGCTGAGAGCTTGTGAATAAATCCCCCAATGTAAGGCCGGTGAAGTAAAATAAGGTATCCGGGACTACTGAGGTGTGTGGTGGAACAATCGAGCTTGTTTTCTGATCTGCCGGGAGAGTCGGAAGGGAAGTCGGTAGAGGCCACTCGGCCTCAAGATGCGCGGGTAGTGCGGCCGATGCGCAACCAAATCCAATTCCTGATGCAAGACCTGGACGGGACGCTGCCTGAAGATCACCAAGCGCGGGCCATCTGGGACTTCCTGGACCGACTGGACCTGTCGGCCTTCTATGCTTCCATCCAGGCGGTTCAAGGTGGTCCGGGTCGACCGGCCAGTGACCCTCAGGTACTGCTGGCGATCTGGGTGTACGCCACGGTGGAGGGGGTGGGCAGCGCACGGAAGCTGGCCCGGCTGTGCCGGGAGCACGATGCCTTCCGTTGGCTGTGCGGTGGCGTGCCGGTGGACTACCATCTTCTCTCGGACTTTAGAGTGGAATACCAGGAAGCCCTGGATCAACTGCTGACCCAGATTGTGGCCACTCTGATGGCTCAGGACCTGGTGACCCTGGACGAAGTAGCACAGGATGGTCTGCGAGTCCGCGCCAGCGCTGGCAGTGGGTCCTTTCGCCGGAAAGGGGGGCTGGAGGAGTACCTGGAAGCGGCACAGAGGCAGGTAGAACGGCTGACCCAAGAGCGAGAACACCCAGACCCAGGGGTCACCCGACGGGAGTGGGCCGCCCGGGAGCGGGCGGCCCAAGAGCGCCTGGAGCGGGTGGAGCAGGCCCTGGCCCAAATGCCAGCAATGGAGGCAGCCAAGAAACGCCAAGCCAAGCATGCGGGGAAGGCGCGGCAGTCCCGGTTGAGGGAGGCGCGGGTTTCTACCACCGACGCCGAGGCAAGGGTGATGAAGATGCCGGACGGGGGCTTTCGGCCAGCCTACAACGTCCAATTGGCTACGGACGTGGAGAGTCAGGTCATCGTCGGGGTGGCAGTGACCAATCGGGGCACCGATCAGGGAGAGGGGCTGGCAGTAGAGGAGCAGGTGGCCCAGCGGACGGGGCGCCATCCGGGTGCCTATCTGGTGGATGGAGGCTTCGTAGACCTTGAGGACATCAGGACATTGGAGGGGCGTGGGGTCCAAGTCTACGCGCCACCCAAGGGGCAGAAGGACGCCCAGCGGGTGCGTTGGAAGCCCGGCACTGAACCAGAGGTGCTGGCTTGGCGAGAGCGCATGGAGACTGAGGAGGGCAAGGCCACCTACAAACACCGGGCATCTACGGCAGAATGTGTCAACGCTCTGGCTCGGGAGAGGCACGGAGTGCAACGCTTCAAGGTGCGTGGTGTGGCCAAGGTCACCGGTATCGCCCTGCTGTTGGCTATTACCCATAACCTATTGCGCTGGGCCGCGCTGACTGGTTGAAGCTGCACGGATGCCAGACTCCCGGCCGAGGGGTAGGGCAGTAAAGGGGTCCAAGCCTGCATTGAAGTCCCCATCCAATAGCCCTGGAGGCCAGCTAAGAAGCGGATCAATGAAATTAATCCCCGTCACCGAAACCCCTAAGCCGTGAAAAGTTCACAAGCTCAGTGTCGGAATACAGCGCGGCCGATCTGGCTAGATGGTATGAGCGCTTAGTAGATGTCACCTGGAGGGTCCCCGGCATTGCGTGGACCAATCTAAACGAAGCTAGGAACCGCATTGAAATAGGCATATATCCACTGCGCGGGGCTCGTGAGGAATGGGAGGCTGCCCTGGCGACACTGGATGTCCCACGCGGGGCCATCGTCATCGAGGTTGGATGTGACGACATTCACCCATGGCCTATTGATCCTGGGGAGCCTCCAGACGAGGCGTTCCTCAGCGCCGTCGACTACTCGCTGGAGGTGGTGTCCCAGACCTCTTACGGAGAGACGGTGCAGATGAAACTGACGTTGTGGAACGTCAGTGATAGGACGGTGAGCTTTGTCCTCGGTGGCAGACCTCCCTATGACTTCGAGGTCTCGACGGCTGGCGGAGAGCAGGTATGGGATTGGAAGTGCGCCAAGATCACCCTCTCGCCGCTGGATAGCAAAACTCTGGAACCCGGTGAGGAGCTGGAGTTCGTTGGCGAGTGGGAGCAGGTGGACAACCGGGGAGAACCCGTCCCACCTGGGGTCTACTTGGTG
The DNA here is from genome assembly GCA_965226805.1 of Dehalococcoidia bacterium. GTDB lineage: Bacteria > Chloroflexota > Dehalococcoidia > Lucifugimonadales > JAGWBF01 > CBDDDW01. Next base: position 14,899 of record CBDDDW010000011.1, on the reverse strand, counting down.
CGTGGTGGATTGAATTTGGGGCCGCCCAACGCGGGGCCGCCTGGCGTGGTTATTACGACGGCCCAGAAGGTGGAAGTGCTCAAGTGAGATACGCCGCCGCTCTTATCGGAGCGCTGGTCATTGGTCTGCTCTTTGTAGCCGCCTGCAGAGGCGTGGAATCGACCCCCACCGCTACAACGACTCAGGATTCGCCAGGTCCCGGCGCCCAGACCCAACAGATGCCCACACCTACGGCCACGCCTACTCCGTTAATCCCCGGCTCCATCACGCCAGTGCCAGCCTCCGAGACCTATCGACTGGACCTTGGCCCCGGTGTAGTGGTGGCCTTCGTGGAGGGATTGTCGCCGAAGTTCTCAGGCAAGGTCGCCTACGTGACCCACGTTCCCACCGGGTCCCAGTTGGTGTTGGACCCCGAGGGGGAAATCATCGACCGACACGATGGGAGAGACGACGGACCCGACCGCCTGGACGCCGTGCTGGCGGATCATGCCACCGTGGATCGAATCGTGGAGGGTCTCCAGGGCGATGATGACCTGCGGCCCCGCGAGACGGTTGCCGAGTGGGCGCACTCCGTGCAGTTCGGCGGCATCACCTACCTGGCCAAGGGCAGTTGGTTTGGACCCATCATCACCGAGGGAGAGCGTGCCCTAACTATTGAAGACCTGGGCTCTGAGATATACCGGGTCGCCTTCAGGATCGAAGGTTACAGCGGCTCTCATCAAGACGGCGATGCCACCTACCTGAACCCTGGCACACCAATCTACGCCGTCAAGGGCTACTCGCCGGAGTTCCGACTCGCTGCATTGGAGGGCGGTACGCCTAGGTTGTTCGAGGCCGACACACATCCCGAGGCGGAGAGTGGCGAGGCCTTGCTGGACATTCGAGGCAAGGTCACGTCCATCGACGTCCTCAGCACCAAGAACTCGATTAAGGTGCTCGGCACGAAAGTGGAAAATGGGGAAGATGTGGTCCTCGGCAAGATAGAGGAAGAACGCGCCATCGAACGTTTCGTCGAAATGGTGTTGGATTCGCCCGTGGATCAGGGTAACCGCGACCGTGAAGGGTCGCGTTACTTCCTAGACTTTCGTCAGGCCGACGGCACGTCCGTCGTGCGGGCCTTCTGGCTGGAGTCGGGCGAGATCTCGCGGGGCGTCATGACGGACCCCGCCGTGACGCTCTCCGTGTGGCGCGCGCTGGGCTCTGACACCCACGCCGATGCCCGCGGTGGAGCGGGATCGTCCTGAGGAGCCACCACAGGGGCCAGGTGTGGAAATTGGGACAGGTTACCCATACACGTTATACGTCCACTGCGGTGTTCGCGATGCCCAGTTCGACGGGCGTATATGGATGGCTGATCCAACGGTAAGTGGCAAGGAAATCAATCCGCCTTCGGATTGGACTGACGACGATAGTGTGGGCATCATGGAACTGGTCAACGATAACCTGGCAGTATTCACCGCCGAAAGCGGCCGAACCATACAGTTCAACCCCTGGCCCTTGGATGTCGAATGGAGACCGTGCGCCTAGTGCATCGTGAAAGTAGGATCATGTCACCTCTGATCCCCAGCATCCTTGGGTTAGCGGTGCTAGTGCTGGCCGCCTGCTCCACCGCCGCGCCATCTGCAACCCAACAGATTCCAAATACGCAGCCGCCTTCGGAAGAGGCCACGCCACCGTTGTCCGGTGCCCTCGTGAACGCCTGCACGTACCGCGTCCCGGAGCCGACCCCTACACCGGACCTGACGACGCCGACGGCCACACCGTTCTCAAACACTACTCCCATCCCCTACCCAACAGAAAGCCCTTCGGCGGAGGTTGTGGCCTACCCCGATCTGCCGCCTCCAGCACTGCCAGCATCCGTCGAAGCTTGGCAGGACGCCGTGGTGCATGTCAGCGTCGTACAGGCCAGCGGCCGCACTAGGAACCAGCAGGGGCTGGTCGTCGCCGATGGCGCTGTGCTCACCGTGCTTGATCACAGGTGGGAGATCGTTTCGCTGTCTGTGGAGGTGTCCGGCCGGGGCGTCTTCGCCGCTGAGCTTGAGCGCTTCGACGTCCGCACCGGCGCTGCGCTGCTTGCCATCGAGGCCGAGGACCTGACCGTGGCGCCTGGGGACGGTAGGACAGTAGAACATGGGGAGCCAGTGTTGCTCCTGATCCGTGACGAGGACGGCGGTGAGCTCGTAGTGAAGGAGACCTACGCCAGCCCCAGTCTCAACGCGCCGGACCATCTCTTTGCGCTGCACGGGGACTACACACCCTCTTACCAACGGGGCACTGTGGTGGTGGCAGCTGATGGCACACCCATCGGTCTTGCGAGCCACGCCGGGCGTTTCTATGGCCAGTCCGTCGTTTGGGGCGGGCTGTCTCTTAGGTACTTACCGGCCGTGTTACTGGACTCCGCGATCCATCTGATGGAGCGCCCTCTTTCACATCTTGGCATCACCCCCCGCCGCGGTCGCCTACTACGGGCCGGACGTAACCAGGCTCATGGACGGGCCGGTGGCCCGGGAGCTGTTGGCGGTGCCCGTGCAGGAGGCGCTCAAGGACCTGGGAGAGCCGGTTCCACTGGAAAGCCTAAGCCCGAATCCACCGAAGGACACCGATGGACGGCGTGAGGAAAGCGGAAGGGGGGGTGAGGGAGCTACAGGGGAAATAGCCTGGGTTCCATTTGGGGTAGGGAGGTCGGCGGACGGTCTTCATCGCCGCACAGGGGCCCCTATGGCCGTCTGCGGGAGCTGCGATGCGCGGGATGGCGAGAGAATACGCAGCAGGGAACTCTCTCGGACCGGGCTGGCGCGAGTCTGCGGGGATCTTCGGTTGTCCGGTGGGTGGGTCGCCGACGGTGCCGTCAGGCCGGGAGTGGAATGGCTCGCAGCCGGGCCAAGGCGCGGCTGAACTTCTCAGCCCAAGGCCAGCGATCCGGAAGATGCAGGGTCAACCGGCGTGCCGAGCGGGTGAGCCGTCCGGCCAGGGAGAAGAACCGCCGCCGGAGGGTCTTGGTGGTGGCTATCCGCTCTCCCAGACCGATCCGCGCCGTCCAGCGGGCCAGGTTGTGGGCCATCGTCTGGACGGCCAGCCAGGCGCCGTTGGCGGCGAAGCGGCCCGAGGGGAGATGGTTCAGCCCGACGCCGTACTTGAGGTCGCGTATGGCATTCTCGATCTCGGCGTGGCGGCGATGGTCAGCCTCCAGTTCGAGCAACTCCCCGTCCCGGTCGGTGATGAAGCCGTGATAGCTGTATTTGGCGAAGAGGGCCAGTTGGGAACCGGGCGTCGGCTTCACCCGCCGGACGATGAGCCGTACCGGCGCGGCGTCTGCCTCGGCCTGGAAGGGGGTGCAGGTGGTCTCGGCCACATCGGCGGCACCGTCCATCCAGTAAGGAATCGGCGTCCAGGAATCTTCGGGTATCGCCTCGATGAGATTGTGCAGGCTTTTGTGCTGGCGGATGGTGATGGAGTAGCGGACATTGATCCGGCGGCAGACGGCGACCACGGCGTGGGTATAGAAGCCGCTGTCGGCACGCATGGTGAGCTGCCCGCTGGCCCCGCCGTAGCGAACCCGGCTCACCGTTTCACGCAGGAAGTGGGCGGCGCCGCGAGCGGTGTTGGCCCGGCCCTCGCGCAGCCGGGCCATCAGCACGTCGCCGGTGCCGGCGGCGACGGCCAACAGCGGGTGATAGCCCCGCTTGCCGGTATAGCCGTGGTGGCGTGCGCCCTCCTTGGCCAGTCCGTAGGTCTCGCAGATGGTGGAGTCCAGGTCAATGGTCAGGGGCCCGTCGCCGGGTCCCGCCCCGGCCTGCCAAGCCCGGGCCAGCAACTCGCGGCTCACCCGGTCGAGTTGACGGACGTGGCCCCACCGGAAGCTGCGCAGGAAGGTGCCCAGGGTGGATGGCGCCTTCACCGTGCCGCCCAGGGTGCAGGCCGTCCCCCCGGTGCGCAACACATCGGCGTCGTCAATGCAGTCGCCCCCAGCCAGCGCAGACGCCACCAGCGTCATCATCTTGTCGCTCGTGTTCGCCCGCCCCGGGGCATCGCCCAGGTCGAGGCGCTGCCGGACGAGTTCGGGCAGGCCGAGGTGCCGCGCCAGGGTGGCCGGAAGGAGCAGCCCGGCATTGGCCACCAAGCGGCGGTCGTCGAAGGTGATTTGGATCCGGTCGGGGTGGTTGCGTGGCAGCATCTATTGGGTGCTCCTTTTCCGGGGTCGGTTTTTTGCTACAAAACCATTATCCCAGAAGCACAGGAGCACCTTCTTGCCGCTTCAGGACGCTAACCCGACGCCCTCCTTCGGTGGATTCGGGCTTAGCAAGCGGCCGGGGTCCACGCGCCCGCCTGAGCTGGGCACGATACTGGAGCTGCTCTACGCCACGCCCCAGGAGTTGCGCGGGCCGGACGGGGAGCTGCTGGGCAGCGCCCGATACATCGCGCTCTGGTGGGATAGGGAGGGCGGCGCGCACGACCTCGTCCTCTGCGGCACAGAAGACGGGAGGAATCACGTTGGAGCCGCCTTTGCCACCCGTGGCCTGCGCTCGTTCGAGGCGCTCATGGAGGGAGCGCCTTCCAGCTCGCCGCACTCAATGGTGACCGCTGCGCGTCTCCGCCCGCCGGGCTATGACTCCAGTGATGACTACCAGTACCCCTACGGGTGGGAACTGAAAACCGACAAATCGGTATACGTCAAGGGCGAACCGGTGATGCTGACTCTTACGCTCACCAACACCAACGATTGGCCCGTCCCCCTGGATTACGTGCCCCCGAGAGTGGTTATCCACAGCCTTCTGGAAAACCGAGACGTGGCTGTTCTGCGCCACGGAGACGAGCGCCGCGTCCTGCAACCCGACGAGACCGCCTCCTTCACCATGACCTGGGACCAGATGCACTTCGAGGGCGGCCGGGCAACTCCAGGACACTACGTTGCACATGTTCACCTGGCCAACCTTGATTCGTTCGTAAAAACCCCTCGCCAAGCTGGGGCAAGGCAGGGATAATGTGGGGAAGCGGCGAGGTGCTGCACCTGGGCGGGGGAGGTGAGCATGTTCCGAGAGCGAGACCCACAGGTGAGCCTGTGGCAGTCCGAGTTCCTGGTTCCGCCGAAGAAGGCCAGGCGCTTGGAGCGGAGTTGGGCCGAGGTTTTCCGGAACGAGGCGCTCCCCCTGATTGACGAGGAGCGCTTTGCTCCGATGTACTGCGCGGACAACGGCCGTCCCAACCGAGCGGTGCAGACCGTCCTCGGGGTCCACCTTCTCAAAGAGATGTTCAACCTCACCGACGATGAAGCCCTAGAACAGCTGGAGTTCAATCTGCTCTGGCACCACGCCCTGCGGCTGAATATGGAGGAGACCCACCTCCCCCAGAAGACGCTACACAACTTCCGAGTTCGCCTGATGCAGCACGACGGTGGCCGGCTGGCTTTCCAGGAGACCACGGAGCGGATCATCCAGGCGCTGGGTATACGCACCGGAAAGCAGCGGCTGGACTCCACCCACATCATGAGCAACATCGCCACCCTCACCCGCCTCGGCCTGTTCTGTGAGACGATGCGGTTGTTCCTTCGGGCCGTGAGCCAAGAGCACCCAGAGCTTCGCCGTGTGGTCCCAGAGGGCCTTGTGAGGCGCTACTTGAAGGAAGAAGCAGAAGCGACCGACTACGAGGACGCCCGCTCGGGGGAGGGTCGCCGAAGGCTTGGCGTGTGTGCCCGGGACCTCTACCGGCTGGTGGACGGCTTCCGTGGCACGGCTGCCGCCCAACTGGAGGAGTACCGGCTGCTGGAGAGGCTGCTGCGGGAGCAGTGTGTGGTGGGCAACAAGAGGGACGAGCGCCCCGGAGAGGGCGATGACGACGCAGGGGAAGGGGCGGTGCCCATCACCCTCAGGGACCCGAAGGAGGTGCGGTCCGATTCCCTGCAATCGCCCCACGACCCGGAGGCCACCTACAGCGGGCACAAAGGCAAGGGGTACGAGGTACAGGTGGCGGAGACCTGCCATGCGGAGAACGCCACCCAGTTGATCACTCATGTAGAGGTGACCCCATCCAGCGGGAGCGACACCGACGTGACTGTGCCGCTGGTTGACGGGCTGGCGGAGCGGAAGGTCCGACCGGACGAGCTCTTCGCGGACACGGCGTATGGGTCGGGCCGCAACGCCTTCGAGGCCTCGCGCCGGGGGACGGAACTGGTGAGCCCGGTGGCGGGGTCGGCGCCGGGGAACTCCCACGAAGGAGAGGGAGACGGACCGCCGCCGCTCACTGGGGCGGACTTCCAGATCGACGTCACCGGGGAGCAGGCCACGGTGTGCCCCGCCGGGCACCGGTCCGTCGAGGAGTACGAGCTGGAGGATGCGCCGGAGCGGGTAGAGGTCCACTTTGCCAGGGCAACATGCGAGCCCTGCCCCTTGCGGTCCCGTTGCCCGGTGAAGCTGGACCGGCGTGCGAGGGCCTACGTCCTCAAGGCGGACCTGGTGAAGGTGAACATCGAGGGGCGGCGGCGGGCCGAGGCCACCGAGGAGTGGCGCAAGCGGTATGCCATAAGGGCCGGGATAGAGGGGACAAACTCCGAGCTGAAGCGCGCCCACGGGCTTGGGCGCTTGCGGGTGCGAGGGGGCCGTCGGGTGCGGCTTGCCGTCTACCTCAAGGCGTTGGCGTGCAACTTCAAGCGGATGGTCCATGCACGCCTGGTGGAGATGGAAAACACGGCTCAGCCGGAGGCCGGGACGGTACCTGCTGTCGCAGCCGCGTGAGGGCCCCGCTCCATAACTTCCATCGGGCGCCCTGAGCCACGGAAGGGGTACTGCACGGGATCCTGCTTGTCCTGAGCGCAGCCCCAAGGGCGGTGAGGTCAGCAGCCGACAGCCCGTGGCGCCTCCCTGCCAGACACCCTCGCACTCCAGGGTCCATCTCTAACAGGCCTTTCTACGAAGGAATCAACCTTGCGAACAACTGGAATCTGTCTCCGGGGCCGACCGCGTATGAGGTGATCCTAGAGTAGATGCGATGACACGATCTATAGCCAACGTGCTTGGACCTAGACCTCCCGACGTGCGATTGAACCGGAGGGACGGATACTTCCGGCCAACAGAATCATGTGGATCTGCGCTGGGCTACTCACTTTTGTCCTGGTCCACCAAACATCTGGTGGCCTGCGGACAGGGCTTGGTGTGTGGCTACGGACGTCGACCTGTACGACAACCATGTTGGTGGGAGCATAGAGTGCGTCGAGGCCGTCCTGGGCGACCCGGACCCGGAGGCGCTTCCGATGACCCTAGACGCTCGACTTGACATGGGAGCAGACACAACTAATGCACCTGGAAGCCGGAGGCAGCAGCTAGTGAGGAGTTGCATCCGATTTTCGTGAGCATCCTTCACTGTCGAAATGCGGACTTGGATTCCATACATCGCGGTGGCCTGCCTGCTGGTCGGGCTGATGTCCGCATGTGTGTCCCCCCCCCTAGCCTCACCGTAACGGCGCTCCCAACAGCAACGCCCACACCGACGCCTGTGAGAGGCGTCGACCCGAATGCAGCGCCAGCCACCAATCGCAACGCGGCCACCACCCGCGCACGCCATCTCGCCGAGCGTTTCGACTAAGGTGGAGTGGAGCACGCATATTTTCTCGACCGGTATGTCATCGTGACCGGCATCGCTGTTCGCGCGGACGCCTTGAGGGATTGGCAGGTGGTAGTGTTGGAAGGCACCTCGGGGACCAGTGTCTTGTGCGAGCGGCCACGGGGTTCCATGCCTCGCGAGCTTTCGGAACCCTTGCCTTCAGGTGGACTGCCCGTGCTTGTGGCAGGTCGGGTAAGCGAGTCGCGATCCGGAGAGGATGTTGTAATTGTCGATTGCGCCGTGCTCAAGACAGGCAGGGAAGTGGAGCCCCGAAGTATTGCCAAGCTTCCTGCCATCACCAATGTCTTCCAGGGCTGGGGTTTGTTCTGGGCTTGGGCGTTGTTCGCGGGCCTCGGCTATCTACTGGCATTCCGGCGTCGGCGCGTGACATCGCCATGGCTGTTGACAGTCTTCGTCCTCTCCCACACTGGTGGGATGTCGGCCCTGTATGCGTTCCTCGGCAGCCTCGTGTTGCCGTACCATGAAGCGTCCGGGGCCGGCCCCTGGTGGTCTGGCCGTTGATCCTGGCCTTTATTGGCTAATTGACCCTCCCAACGGAAGATATACTAAGAGACTCGGGAACTTGTTCTCACGCCAAAACGTCTTACCCAAATGAATATGAGCGAGACTCTCTCGAATAGAGGCAACATCGTGCCCTGGTTGGTTCCGATTGCCATTGGGGTAGCGGCCTTTGCGCTAGCAGCCTGCTCCACGGCAACGCCATCGCCCACGCCGGAAGGAACCGAGAGCGCAGGCCCTGAGTTGCAGGGGGGTGCCCTATCGGCAATCGATGCGGAACCGTCGCCGGACTGGAGGTTCCTAGAAGTTCCAGCCTGGGAAGGCGTACCGGGCTTCTCCCTACGCTTACCCCCTGGATGGAAGCTGAATGAACTCCAGGGCATTGACTCATACGTCGGCGAAGTAGTAGGGGACCGAGTAAGGCTCGTTTTTGACTATGGCGCCTACTCACCTCCGCTAAACTATGGGAACGACCCGGAGGCCCCTTATTCTGTGTTCTACGACACCATAGGTGGCGTTGAAGCGAAGCTGGTTACCCCCACCGGCGAATCAGGTGGCATCACCGGAGTGTACTTCAAGCACTTGGGCGGACCGAAGCTGACTATGTGGGGGGAAGACCTGACTCCAGCGCAACAGCAGGTCGCCTTTGCTATCTTCAGGAGCATTCGCAGTCTCGGCCAGTCAGGCTCCACTAAGGACCCTGATGAAGTAACGCTGGAAGGGCCGGGTGTTATCAGACACGATTGGGATCACGCTCCCCTCATCAATGGTGTTCGTAAGATCATTCAGAGGACTCGTGTGGACGGCGTGTGTGTTTACACTTACAGGATGTTTAGGGGTCCCAACGATGGTCACGTCCCATAGAGTGGTGTAAGAGTATGTCATCCTGTTGATATCGTCTAGGCCGCTGCCTCTGCGAGTTCGGCTCTGGGTAGAGCTTCGTTGGAGGTGGTTACCTCCTGTGTCATGTATCGACGGCCGACGGCCCACTCGTCGTGCTGCTCAGCTAGGACGGCGCCGACCAGGCGACGGACAGCTGGGCGGTTAGGGAAGATGCCCACCACATCGGTGCGGCGCCGTATCTCCTTGTTGAGACGCTCCAGGGGGTTGTTGGACCAGATCTTCTTCCAGTGGGCGAGTGGGAAGCTGGAGAAGGCCAGGACGTCGGGTCCAGCCTCGTCCAGTCGAGAGGCGACCTGTGGGAACGGGTCCTGGAGCTGAGCGATCACCCGCTCGAGTTGGGCATGCACCTCCTGAGGGGACGGCTGCTGGTAGATGGTGCGTACCATGGTGGCCACCCAGGGCTGAGCGCTCCTGGGGACCCGAGTGAGCAGGTTGGTCATGAAGTGGGTGCGGCACCGCTGCCAACTGGCCCCACCGAAGACAGTTGCGATGGCATCCCTGAGTCCCTGATGAGCGTCCGATACCACCAGTTCCACCCCGCCGAGGCCCCTGGCGACCAGTGAGCGCAGGAAGGCTAGCCAGAAGGCGCCGTCTTCACTGGTACCCACGTCCATCCCAACGATCTCACGCTTGCCTTCGCTATTGACCGCCGTCGCCACCACCACGCTGACGTTGACTATCCTACCGGCCTCTCTGACCTTCTGGGTTAGTGCGTCCAGCCACAGGTAGGGATATGATCCGCCGTCCAGCGGCCGACCCAGGAAGCTCTCCACCACCCCGTCCAGCTCCTGGCAGATACGCGACACTTGGCTCTTTGAGATACCCTCGCACCCAAGAGCCTTGACCAGATCATCCACCCGCCTCGTCGATACACCCTCCACATACGCCTGCTGGATCACCGCCAGCAGAGCTCGCTCGCTGCGACGCCGTGGCTCCAGCAGGCTCGGAAAGTAGCTCCCCTCCCTCAGCTTGGGTATCTGCAACTCCATGGTCCCTACGCGAGTGTCCCATGCTCGAGACCGGTACCCGTTGCGCTGGGTCACCCGCTCAGGGTTGCGTTCTCCATACCCAGCACCGGTCCTCGATGACACATCAGCCTCCATGATCTCCTCGACCAGCACTCTCAGTGCCTCTCGTAGAAAGTCCACGTCACCGTCGACTCCCCTCTTGCGCATTAGCTCAAGCAGGTCCATCCTTTCCTTGACCACCGTTGTCCTCCTTTCTCAGGCTCGTCTTTGCCCGCTAAGGATGACGTGGTGGTCTCTCTTCATCCAGACCCTCTCCTCTTGTTACACCACTTCCTGGGACTCTACTACTATGCGGCGGGAGGGGATCAAGCCACACTCCTACTACGCCTGGACCTAAGGAGTTCATGGAGGCGGGCAGGGAACGGCTGTCCCGTGACACGGTGCGCGACGCCACCAGGCAGGTCCTCTTACCGACGTCGTGTGGAGCACGACGTTTCATCGGGAGGAGGCCGTTACGCTCGGTCGTGTAATCGCCAAGTCAACCTATGTAGTCAGCGCGAAATCCGCGCCACTTCGATAGTCTGGATCACTACGTCCTCCAGAGGCCTATCACCGGTGCCAATCGGCACCTCAGAGATAGCGACTACCACGTCCTGCCCCTCCAAGCCACGGCCAAAAATAGTATGGTTGCCGTTCAAGTGGGGGGTGGAAACTACTGTAATAAAGAACTGGCTGCCGTTTGTACTCGTTCCCCCACCCCGGTTGGCCATGGCCAGAATCCCCGGCTTGTCAAAAACCAGAGACGGAACGATCTCGTCCTCGAAAGTGTAGCCCGGTCCACCTGTCCCTGTGCCCGTAGGGTCTCCTCCCTGGATCATGAAGTCCTTGATAACCCGGTGGAAGATCACCCCGTCGTAGAAACCATCATTGGCGAGCTTGACGAAGTTCTCAACGGTCTTGGGAGCTTCCTCTGCCAGCAGCTCAAGGACGATGGAGCCCATATTGGTGGAGATTGTTGCCGTCAGTAGATTTCCTTCGACCTCTAGCTGGCAAGGGTCATTTCCCGGGACGAGAGGTATGCATACGTTGTCTCCTGCCGGCCATCTCAATTCCTGTAGTTTAGCTCCCTTACGCACCTCAAACACGACCCAGCCTTCCACCGAATGGCCCTGGGGGAGCCCTGGGACGCCGTCCAGCGCGATGGAGCCCGCTATGAAGGGCAGGATCAGGTCCTCTGAGGGGTGGGACTCTTCCACCACCGAGACGTTCACCTGGTTCTCCGGGGTTACGTCCACAACCCCGTACTTCTCGTTGGGCCCCTCACCTCGAAGCTCGGCGGCCTCCTCGTCTACCGTCATGAGCACCCTGGCCGCATCCTAGTTATGTATGTTGAGCAGCAAAGCGACCAGCTGGTTCTCCACGTTGGAGGGGACTACCAGGTAGTGGAGCTCGTCCGTTCCCAGGTACCTTATCTCCTGGACCCTCTTGATATCCTGGACGCTGATAATCAGCGTGGTACCCTTTGACGCCAGCCCCAGGGGGAGGGCTGAGTCGCCAGACAGATACTTGTCCTGAAGGTAGTTCAAGAACGGAGTACCACTTGCCCTTTCTGCGCTTATCTCAAACTCCCTTCGTACTGGACCGCTAAAAGCCTGGGCGACCTTGTTCTCTGCAATGAACGCCGGGTACTTCTCCTCTAGGGCCCCTAGAAAGACACTTTGCATTGCTTGTTCCCTGAAGTCTCCCAGGCCTTCTAGCAAAGCAAGTTGCTCATTGGAGCCCATGGAGGTCAGGGCACCTAGAAAGTCGCCCTGCAGACGCGATACAGGCCGATCAATCCGTCCTGCGAGATACTCCCGAAAAGACTGGTCCTCATTGCCTTCCCCTAGGCCCCCTAAAAGTTCTCGGCGCAGGAGTACATATTCAGTCGCAGGTACGTCCCATTGACTCGCCAGCCAAGTCTCAAAAGGGTTCCGACCCAGTGCTGGTATCCCCATGGCTTGCTCGAAGGTGGCTTGCATGAGTGTCGGGTCAGGTGGAGCACCAGGCAGTGTCTCTAAATCCAGACTGGGGGTGGAAGTCAGCGTTGGGTTAGGCATCAGCGTTGGGGTAGGCATCGGCGTCGGGGTAGCTGTTGGCGTCGGCGTCGGCGTCGGTGTCGGTGGAACCGGCGTCGGTGTTGGAGTAAGAGTTGGAACAGGCGTCGGGGTAAGAGTGGAAAGAGGTGTTGAGGTAGCTATCGAGGCCGTGGGCACCCCCCAGACCTACGAGCAAGCATTCTACTCCCGGGACCTGGCTGGCATCCTGGTCCTTGTCGGGGTACCCAACTCGGAGATGAAGATCGAGCTGCCCATGCTGGAGGTATTCGGACGAGGGGAAGCCCTCAAATCCTCCTGGTACGGCGACTGTCTGCCAACCAGGGATTTTCCAACCATTATCAACCTGTATCTTCAGCAGCGCCTGGACCTGGACCGGTTTGTATCGGAGACCATCCCGCTGGAGGATGTGGAGGGAGCCTTCGAGAGAATGCAGCGTGGTGAGGTCCTCAGGTCCGTGGTTGTCTTCTAGCGGTCGGCATCAAGGGGAGGGACCGAACTTGAGGCCTCTCTTGCGGACCAAATGCTGGAATACAGCCCATCGGAGGCAGCATGAAGTGGCTTTGGGTTCCGCCTGTGCTGTTGTGCTTGCTGATGCGTAGGGTCAAACGGGGTAAGACCATCACAGATACAACGGGATAGAACGGGACGACGCCCATAGCACTTCAAATCCGTTGTGCCTCGTTAAGCACGGGGTAGGTGGGTTCGACTCCCTCCCACTCCCGCCAAAGCCCCAAAAAGCTTCTGCTATAATCCCACACTGATTCATCCTACCAAGACTTCCGCCTATCGCTGCAAAAATGCTCGCTATCGCCGGGCGATTCCACTGGGAATCGCTGGCCGTTCCCACGTTATACTGCTTCACAGCGCAGTGCAATGGGAGAATGGGATGTCGCTTGGTGAGTCTATAGCGGTGGGATTTGCCGCTGCGAGTGTCGTGGTACTCTCGGTCACCCTTTACATGCTTCGCAAGGTCTACAACGTGGTGAGGAAAGAGAAGCAGTAGAGGCGTCCAACCGTGTAGACGGCCGCTCCCAGGGATAGCCTGAGAGCAGGTCGGCCGAGGTATTCGCGCGGGGAGCGAGGTCCCGGGTCAGAGCCTCCCTTCGATGAGGAGACGGCGCACCTGGGGTGCAAGCTCCCGGACCCTGGCTTCCAAGTCCGATCGGCTGATGCCGGTGATGGGGTGAGGGCACACCAGGTAGGGAAACTCGGGAATACCCAGAAGCCGAGTATATGCCTGCGCCGCCCTCACGAACACGTCGGTTATGATGGTGGCCGTGGGAAGCCCCTGCTCCTCCAGCGTAACTCCGTCGTGCAGACTGCCCGACGAGCAGCCCCCTCAGTCCCCTACACCCGTTATCACCGCGTCGGCGCGCCTCTGGAGTTCGACTAACACCTCCGGCCTGGGAGGCATCGCCGACGAGTGTTTTCCTGACGCAGAAGACCTCGGAGAACCGGAACTCCTCGTCGAGGATTCCGGCGATGGCCCGGAGTATGAACTCCGAGTTCTCTTTGGAGTTGTCCAGCAGGCCCAGCCGCTTACCCCTCAGGTCGATGGGGCGGTGGGCAAGGGCCAGGGGGCGGAGGCCTGCGTCCGCTCCGGTAGGGTCCACCAGCAGGACCGTGGGACGCACTGGGTTGGCCATGCTAATCTCTCCTTCCATCATCCAGACCCGGTTCCCAGGCCAGGACCGTAGTGACGGGGACCCCGTCGTAGACCATGACAACCTCGTTGTAGCCGCCGCTGCCCCCCCCCGCAGCGATGATGTGGATGTCCCCGGGAGAGGACGCGGAGTATACGCGAGCCGTTTCATCCTCCGGTGTGACGTCGCCTATGACCGCGCCCACCCTCTTCAGCTGGGCCCTGGTGCGCCAGGCCCTCTTCCACATATATTCCTGCATCAGGGGCCGGTCCCAGCCCTGGCGCATCAACATTCTAGCGTGCCACTGGCCGACGATCCAGAGCCACTGGCTTCCGAAGGTAGCCATCCCGTGAGAGGCCATAACCTCGGCGGCACCGTCCATAACGCTCTCCGCCGTCAGGCCATATCGATTGCACACCATCTCCGGGTCCTGAACCGTCGCCACCGATACCGTCGACTCCTCCGGCCTGAATCCCCGGGACACGTGGAACGGAGGCCAGGGGCTCCCCTCCTCGTCCTCACCGATGCACAGGCCATGCTTGATCGGCGAGCCCATGCACCCCTGGTCGAGCAGGCCGGGGCGCTGCTCGAAGACGTTGATCATGATCAAGCGGACCGCTCGCCCGATGGTACTGTTGGCCCGGTTACCGGGACTGAGGAGGTCGTTGGTGCAGTTTAGCCCTATCCGGGAGCGAATGGGGCCGTTGACGACAATGAGCAGGGCCGCGCAGTTGGTGGTGCAAGAGGCGTGGTGCACGCAGTTGGGGTTATACCGGAACAGGGCTTCCATGGCAGCAAGCACCACGGGGAAGTAGGAGGGCAGACAGCCAGCCATGACGGCATTGGCGGCCGCTTGCTCAGCGGTGAGGCCACGCCGGCGCACCGGCACCTCGCCCAGCACGTGATCCGGCGCAAGTCCCACGTAGTCCAGCATTTCGGCGACGCGGCGTGCCGTGGGAGGCACCACCGGGAGGCCGTCGGTCCATCCCCGCTGGTAGCACTCCTCGATGGCATCCACCGAGTCGGCCACCTCGTGGGTAGGAGCCCGCCTGCTAATGACCATCACGCCTCCCCTGAACCACGCCTCAGCGAACAGAACCCTGCCCGGCGCGCAAGGCCCGCGCCTCGACAAGGGCCATTGTAGGTGCCTCCCCCGGCACGGTCAAGGGAGTGT
>CBDDDW010000010.1:0-10307 GCA_965226805.1 Dehalococcoidia bacterium | reverse complement strand
GGTATCAGGAAGGACGATAGATTGGACCAACATGGGGAACTACGCTAATAGAGGTATTCGCAATCTCGCGATCATAGCTCACGTTGACCACGGCAAGACCACTTTAGTGGACGCTCTGCTAAAGCAAGGTCAGGTCTTTCGCGCCAATCAGCAGGTTGGAGAGCTTATTATGGACACCAACCCGCTTGAGCGGGAACGCGGTATCACGATCCTTGCCAAGAATACGGCCGTGACTTACGAGGGTGTGAAGATCAACATTATAGATACACCTGGTCACGCTGACTTCAGCGGTGAAGTTGAACGTATCATGAATATGGTTGATGGGTGTTTGCTGGTCGTGGACGCGGTTGACGGTCCCATGCCTCAGACTCGCTACGTGTTACAACAAGCGCTGCATCAAGGAGTCACACCGATGGTTGTCCTCAACAAATTAGACCGACCTGAGGCCAGGGTCCCTGAAGTGGTTGAGATGGTGCAAGACTTGTTTCTGGAGCTCGCTACCGAGTCTGCGCAGCTCGACTTTCCAATCCTGTTCGCGTCGGCGCGTCAGGGCTACGCCGTAGCAGACCTCGATGACCCCCGACTGGACATGCAGCCACTCTTCGGCGCCATACTAGAAGTCATTCCGCCTCCCTCTGGGGACCCGGACGCTCCACTCCAGATGCTCGTGGCTGCCCTGGACTACGACAACTATCTCGGACAGGTAGCCATAGGCCGCGTGTTTCGGGGGAACATTCACCTCAAGGATTCGGTGGCCCTGATCGCCAGGGACAACCAGCTTGTGCCACACACTCTGGAAAAAGTGTTTGTGTTTCGGGGCCTTGAACGTCTGGAGGTCCCAGAAGCTCCGGTCGGGGATATAGTTGCCGTGGCTGGAGTTGAGAATGTGTCAATTGGAGATACCATAGCCTCCCGTGACCATCCTGAAGCGCTGCCCTCCATCAAGATAGACGAGCCAACCGTCAAGATGACCTTCGGGGTGAACACATCTCCGTTCATGGGCCAGGAGGGCGCACGCTGCACATCTCGGATGCTACACGAAAGACTGCTCAGAGAGCTTCGAACAAATGTCAGCCTGCGTGTAGACACAACATCCAGTCCGGACGAATTTCTCGTCTCGGGACGTGGAGAGCTGCATCTTGCCATACTTATAGAGACAATGAGACGTGAACAGTACGAGTTCCAGGTATCCAGGCCAGAGCCCGTGACCAGGGTTATTGACGGACGGGTATACGAGCCGTATGAGCATCTTACCATCGATACTATTGAGGAGTTCATTGGCGAGCTAACTGAAAACCTGTCTGGTCGTCGGGCCGAGCTTGCTGACATGAGATATGATGGCACAGGCAATGTGCGGCTTGAATACGATATACCCACGCGGGGCCTGATAGGGTTCAGCTCCTTGTTCCTCCGCACGGTGCGGGGGAGTGGCATGGAGAACAGCGTATTCACTGATTATAGGCTGATGGAAGGCGAGATAAAGTCTGATGTCTCAGGTGTGCTAGTGGCATCAGAGAGCGGCGTCGCCGTCACTTATGGCCTCCTTAACGCTCAGGGAAGGGGTGACACATTTATAGAACCGGGAACGGCGGTGTACAGGGGAATGATTGTTGGTATGCACAGCAGAGAAGAAGCCATCGTGATCAACGTGTGCAAGGAGAAGAAGTTGACAAATATGCGGTCATCGACAGCCGACGTCGCGAAGCGCCTGAACACTCGAGTAAAGATGAGCCTGGACGAGGCGCTGGCTTTCATCTCCTCCGACGAGCTTGTTGAGGTCACTCCTCAGAACTTCCGTATGCGAAAGAAGGAGCTTTCTGCGATCGCGAGGCTCCGCCAGCGCCGGGATGGGGCCTGAGAGGGCGCGCGTCCGGCATAAACCTTTTAGGACCGCACTTGCCGTGAAGCCGTTACCTTGCACCAATCCTGTTCTCGGCATGTGGTCGCCTTGGCCTATTCGTGGCGCGCGGCGCTTGTCCCCTTGGACTGCCGCGGTGTTGCCACGCATTCTGACGTGGCGGGGTTTGGCGAGTCTGATTCGGGGGTCGCGGCGGGAATTGGGTCTCCGGCGTGAAGTCGCCGTAGTCAAAATCGGGCAACCGCCGCCGCTCTATCTTGGCGCCCAGCGCTTTTTCAACTTCACGAACCATCGGGGCATCTGCCGCTACTGCCAGTGTGAACGCCTCACCGGCCAAGAGGGCGCGGCCAGTGCGTCCAATTCGGTGGATGTAGGCATCTACAGTATCAGGCATGTCGAAGTTGATCACATGGGAAATTTCCGGTACGTCGATACCATGAGCGGCAATGTCGGTGGCCACCAGAATATCGTATTTCCCGGAGCGGAATCCGTTCATCGCCTCATCCCGTCGGTTCTGCGACAGATTGCCCTGCAACGCCGAAACGCGGTATTTGAGCTTTGACAGGTCTAGCGCAAGGTTGCGCGCTCGATGTTTGGTGCGCGTGAAGATCAGCGCGCGTCCCGTGGGTGTTCGTTGCAACATAGCCAGCATCAGGTTTTTCCTGAGGCTATCCGGCACCGGATAGAGCGCATGGGAGACTGTTGTCACCGGCGCGATCGGGTCGACCTGTACCGTATCAGGGTCGTTGAGAATACTGACTGCCAGCTTGCGGATGTCTTCAGGCATGGTGGCAGAGAATAACAGCGTCTGGCGTTTTGACGGTAGACGGCTGAGGATGCGGCGAATATCAGGCAGGAAGCCCATATCGCACATAGTGTCGGCCTCGTCTAACACCAACACTTCAACCCCAGACAGGTCAATGCCTCCATCGTTGATATGGTCAAGCAGGCGACCGGGACAAGCAACGACAATCTCCGCACCTCGCCGCAGTTCCGCAAGCTGAGGGAGCTTGCTCACTCCACCATAAATGGATACGCTGCGAACTCTGGTGTATTTGCCTAGATCGATGGTAGCCTGGTGGATTTGTTGGGCGAGCTCGCGGGTGGGTACAACGATAAGGGCACGCACCTTACGCGAAGCGGCCTTGCTGTTCAGTCGGTGGAGAATTGGGAGGATGAAGGCTGCGGTTTTACCGGTGCCTGTCTGCGCGAGGCCCAACAGGTCACGACCATTGAGGGCGATTGGGATGGCTTGCTGCTGGATCGGGGTGGGTGCGGTGTATCCAACTGACTTGATGCCGGAGAGGACACGCTGGTCGAGGAAAAACTGCTCAAAACTCACTCGAACTATTCACTCCTTGACTCCATTGAGCCAAGTTGCTCCCTTCGCCCGATGATGGTTGTCAATTAAAATCGCTGATTCGGCGGCGAGCCGATACCTTAGTGTACAAGTATACCACACAGAGTTCCTATACACTACTCTGAGTTGGCCCCATGAAATAGGTCCACGTGAAGTGGGATTTCTCCGATTAAAAATACGTGGGTAAGAGAACAGGAGGCTGAAGCAACTCTGGGCAATCAGGCTCCGTAGTGAGCTTCTTAGGGTCGATCGAGAGTTCCACCTTGTGCTTGACCCTGCGAGTGGCTCCGGGCCTTGGTGCGGGCAGATCTGGTGGCGGGCCCTATGTCGACAGGAAACCCTCCAAGACCGCAGGTCAACTCGCACACACACCCCGATATGTCTGCGTGTACCAACACTCCCTCGTCTTAGGGAGGTGGGCGGCTAGACGTTTACCGCGTATTGTCCTAGGATAGACTGGCGTAGGACTAAGCTTTGAGTACAATTCGTTTCTGGATCTTCATGGCCGCTGCCTTCCTGGTGCCGCCGGCCGGCATGTTATGGACCGCTCTGGTGATCGCGGGGCCCGGACCTCAGCCCGAGGAGCAACCTGATGCCACAGCGCATCCAGAGGCCAACCACCAAGCCACCCACGAACCGCCGGTGGGACCTGGTGAGGACCTAAGTCAGGGCGAGCTCACCGTGCCCGCATATGAGTTAGCCGGCGACCTGCAATTCAGCACCTCCACCTACAGTGTGGCAGAAGACGGTGGCAGCGCCATTATCGTCGTAACGCGCACTCTGGGGTCGGACGGCGAAGTAACCGTTGACTACGCTACGAGCCCTGGCAGCGCGTCGACTACGGCCGATTACACGCCTGCCTCGGGGACGATTACCTTTGGCCCAGGGGACACGGATGAACAGACTTTTGCCATACCTATTGTCAACGATGCCGTCGTCGAGGGTGACGAGACCGTGACCCTGACTCTGAGCAACCCCACTGGCGGGGCTGTCCTGGGCGAGCCGAGCTCAGGGGTGCTGATCATCGGCGTCAACGATTGGACGGCGGACGCCAACGAGGACGGTTTCGTGGATCGGCTGGACCTGGGCATCGTGGCGTCTAATTTGGGGCCCCCACCTTTCGAAGACCCGCTCGCCGATGCCAACCGTGATGGCCTCATCGACACTCGCGACCTCGCCCTGGTCGGCCTAAACCTAGGGCGGCTGGCGCCTCAGCCCCTGCAACCGGTCCAGGTTGAGCGTGCTTTTCCGAACCTGACGTTCCAGGGACTGACTAACCTCGTCCAGCCGGACGATGGCCGCGACCTCATCTTCGTCACGGAGCAGACGGGCCGCATCCGCGTCTTCCCCGACGACCGGGGTGCAGCAGAAGCAGGGACCTTCCTGGACATCAGGCCAGTCGTCAGTACGCAGGGCTTCGAGGAGGGCTTGTTGGGCCTGGCCTTCGATCCAGATTACCGTGGCAACGGTTACTTCTACGTGTACTATTCCGCCGCAAATCCTCGGCGATCGGTGGTCTCGCGCTTCTCGGTCAGCGAAAACCCTAACGTGGCCGACTCGAGTAGCGAGTTTGTCATAATGGAGATAGGCCAGCCCTTCTCTAACCATAACGGCGGCCAGCTGGCCTTCGGGCCCGACGGCTATCTCTACATCAGCCTGGGCGACGGCGGTAGCGGAGGCGACCCACAGGGACACGGACAAAACAGGGGTACGCTTCTCGGCTCAGTACTGCGAATCGACGTGACCGGCACGTCCGACGACCGAAACTACCTTATCCCCCCAGACAATCCCTTCGTCGACATCCCTGAGGCCAGGGACGAGATATGGGCGTATGGCCTGAGGAATCCGTGGAGATTCTCCTTCGACGAGCACACCGGCGTGTTTTGGGTTGCCGATGTGGGGCAAAGCGATTGGGAAGAGGTGAACACAGTTGAAAGAGGGGCAAACTACGGCTGGAATGTCATGGAAGGGAGGCACTGCTTCTCGCCAAGTGTTGACTGCGATGAGACCGGCCTAGAGTTGCCCGTGTGGGAGTACGGCCACTCCGAGGGATGCTCGGTCACCGGCGGGTACGTCTATCGCGGACGCGGCATACCTTCGCTCCTGGGCGCGTACGTCTACGGAGACTTCTGCTCCGGGAAGATATGGGGACTCCGTCACGATGGCGAGTTCGTGACGGAGCAGATGCTGCTGGCTGACTCCAACCTTCGAATCACATCCTTTGGACAAGACCTGGACGGGGCCATATATGTCCTCTCACAGAACGGTGGCATCTACCGTTTGGACGCTCCAGACCCTTCGGTCTTTGGGGAGTGGAGCGGTCTCAGCGACGCACAGATCATCCCGATACACATGAACCTGCTTCCCACGGGCAAGGTCCTCTTCTGGCAGAACGGTGGTACCGGCGATCCCACGGTAGACGAGATTCGACTGTGGGACCCGGCCACGGAGACACTCAGCATACCGGCGCTGCCCGACCGGGATATCTTCTGCAGCGGGCACTCGTTCCTCGCGGACGGTAGGTTGCTGGTGACGGGTGGGCAAGACGGTGCGGACTTCGAGGGTCTGCCCAACGCAAGCGTTTACGACCCGTTCGAAGATTCATGGACCCGCATTGCGTTCGATATGAATGACCGCCGTTGGTACCCGACGAATACCACTTTGGCCAACGGGGATGTTCTGGTAATATCCGGGCTGAGGGACCACAATGGCGCCAAGAACATCCTTCCTCAGGTCTGGCAGAGCTCAGAGGGCGCCTGGCGGGACCTCACCGACGCTGAGGACCCGAGGCCCCACGGCGCGGATATCTATCCGAGGATGTTCCTGGCACCGGACGGCAGGGTCTTCAAGGCAGGGACTGACAGGGAGACATGGTTCCTTGACACCGGTGGATCAGGGGCCTGGACTCAAGGGCCGTCCAGCAGTTTCGGCCGCCGCGTTTCAGGCACGGCGGTGCAGTACGACGCGGGGAGGATATTGATCGTGGGAGGTGGCACGACACCCACGGACACCGCCGAAGTCATCGATCTGAACGAGCCGTCGCCTGCCTGGAGATCAGTGTCCCCGATGGCCTTCACTAGAAAACATCTCAATGCCACACTGCTGCCGGATGGGAAGGTCCTTGTGGTAGGTGGAACCAGTTCGCCCGGGCCCAACAACGGGACCCGCCCGGTGCGCCCCGCGGAAATATGGGACCCAGAGCAAGAGACCTGGTCCATTGTGGCCGGCATGCGGCTCCCTCGGGTCTACCACTCGACCTCGACCTTGCTCCCCGACGGACGTGTACTCGTGGGAGGTGGAGGAAGACCCGCCCCTGTTGGGCAGGCAGATAGGAAAGAGCTTGAAATTTACTCTCCACCCTACCTGTTCAAAGGACCGCGACCGACCATAACCTCGGTTCCCGCCACGGTTACGTATGGAGGAACGTTCTCCGTCCATACACCGGACTCCACCAGCATCACCGACGTCAACTGGATACGGCTCTCGTCGGTTACCCATGAATTCGATCAAAACCAACGGATCAACAAGCTGAGCTTCTCCCAGGCTCAGGACCGTCTTAGTGTGACGGCGCCTTCCAGTGGGAACCTATCTCCGCCCGGGCACTATATGTTGTTCATCCTAAATAGAGATGGCGTGCCATCCGTGGCTCGAATAATGCAGATAGTAAGTCCGCTATAGAGTTTGCGAATTTTTCTCCGTCTAGGGGTTTTAGATGACTCGACTGAGTTTGATTGACCCGGCCGCTAGCTGCCCTCCAGGACCCATGGACGGGGCCCTGTGGCCGTCTACTGGCCGCCGATCCCCCACCTATCAGTTCTGAGCCTCGCTGCCCTTTGGGTCAGCACCTCTAGCTTGGTGCCAGGCTTCCAGCGCACCCCCTGGGCAACCCCACGGTGGCATCTAACAAGTGAGAGGAAATAATCAATGGTAGACGTAACGAGCGACCTAGAGATCTCCCGGTCTCACAGCCTGAAACCCGTCTCCCAGGTGGCCGAGGAGGCGGGGCTACTCCCCGAGGAGTTGGAGCTGTACGGCCGATTCAAAGCCAAGGTCTCCCTGGATGCCCTGGAGCGTCTGAAAGACAACCCTTCGGGCAGGCTGGTTGTGGTGACGGGTATCAACCCAACTCCCCTGGGGGAGGGCAAGACGGTGACAACAACAGGCCTGACCCAGGGCCTGGGGAAGCTAGGAGAAAGGGTGGTGGAGTGCCTTCGGGAGCCCTCCATGGGCCCCGTGTTTGGGATCAAGGGAGGAGGCACGGGAGGCGGGTACTCCCAGGTGGGGCCCATGGAGGAGATAAATCTCCACTTCACGGGCGACATCCATGCCGTGGGGTCGGCCCACAATTTGCTGGCGGCGCTGATCGATGCAGCCCTCTTGCATGGAAGTCCCGCGGAAATCGATCCCCTTTCCGTTGGCTGGCGGCGAGTCCTGGATGTGAACGACCGGGTCCTGCGTGACATCGTTCTCGGCCTGGGAGGCAAGGCCAACGGACACCCCAGGGAGAGCGGCTTCGACATCACCGCGGCCTCGGAGGTGATGGCCATATTGGGGCTGACCACGGGGCTTGCCGACCTGAGGGAGCGGCTGGGCAGAATCGTCGTTGGATATACCAGAGACGGGAAGCCTGTGACCGCCGAGGACCTGAAAGCGGCAGGTGCCATGGCGGTACTTCTAAAGGAGGCCATCAAGCCCAACCTGGTGCAGACCCTGGAAGGCCAGCCGTGTCTGGTACATGCGGGTCCTTTCGCCAACATCGCCCAGGGGAACAACTCGATCCTCGCCGACATGATTGCGCTGAAGCTGGGTGACTACGTGGTTACCGAGGCGGGGTTTGGCGCGGACTGCGGGCTGGAGAAGTTCATGCACATCGTTTCCAGGCAGTCAGGTCTACGCCCGGACTGCGTTGTAGTCACTTGTACGGTCCGGGCGCTCAAGATGCATGGCGGGATAGGCCGTGTCGTGGCGGGACGCCCCCTGCCCCCAGAGCTTCGGGAGGAGAACCTTCCGGGATTGGAGAAGGGGTCCGCCAACATGATGTGGGCGGTGGGCATAGCCCGCCGATTCGGTGTCCCGGTGGTGGTGGCCGTAAATCGATTCCATAGCGACACCGATCGGGAGATAGCTCTGCTGAAGGAGAAGGCCCTGGAAGCCGGGGCGGTGGGATGCGCCCCCAGCACGGCCCATGCCCATGGCGGCGATGGAGCGGTGGAGCTGGCGGAGCTGGTGAAGGAAGCGTGTTCAAGGTCCGGGAATTTCCGCCTTCTGTACGAAGACGCCGCGTCCATCAAGGAGAAGATCAACACCGTCGCCACCATGATTTACAACGCCGAGGGGGTGTCCTATGAGCCGGCGGCGGAGCGTCAAATCCGGCTTTACGAGGGCCTGGGCTGGGGGTCCCTCCCCCTGTGCATCGCCAAGACCCACCTCTCGCTGTCCCACAATCCCTCTTGGAAAGGTGTCCCAGAGGGATACGTATTCCCGATACGCGATGTGCGTGCATCCATCGGTGCCGGGTTCCTTTACCCGCTGGCGGGGAACATGAGCACCATGCCGGGCCTGCCCAGGCAGCCGGCGTCCCAGAGGATCGACCTCGACTGGGAAGGGCGCACGGTCGGCCTATCGTAACCGCTAGCCCCCAGCTGCAAGCTTGATCTTCCCCGCGCTGCCGGCCTCGTAAATAGCCCTGATCTCGTCGGCCGTGAGGGTGCGGTTGAATATAGCCACCTCGTCGATAAGGCCGTCGAAGGACTTAACATTGTCGCGATTCATGCCTATCTTTGCCGTCTCAAACCGCAGGGTAGGCCCCGCCCAGGTCGCGCTGTTTTGGAATTCACCGTTCAGATACGTTCTGACAGTTGAGCTATCGTAGGTTACCGCTACATGCTGGAAACTGGTCGTCGCAGGGCCAATATTCAGATGCAGTTCATCGTTGCCTCCCTGGAACCGATAGTTACCAAACGAGTCGAAGTCTATTTGGGAAAATGGACTGTAGTGACCAGGAGTCGATGAAGCGAAGGCGGAAGTATATTCCGCCTGGGTTGCGACATTTGCCTCTAACCAGAAGTCAACAGTAAAGGGGCCTTCATGTGTAAACGGTGCTGAAACATAATCGTTAACGCCGTCCAAGCTAAACCCCTCTCCCACTACGCCCTGCGCAAAGCCGGCACCACCCTGTAAGGTCCCGTGGTTACCGCCTGCTATGTCGTTGGCGTTCCCATCGCCCGGCCACCAGCTGACCATGCCACCAGGCGGATGGATGGCCACCGCGCTGACCGCCTCGAACACCGTCTGGAAGGGGTAATCACCCGAAGCCAATCCAGGTACTAGCCCGATGCGCAGCTCTGTCCTGACGAGGTCCCCGCTGGCTATAACCACCGTCCCTGGCACATCGCAGGTGTTCCCCAGGAGGTCGCCGCCCAGAGTGTGCACCACAGCGTCCATGGTCCCTATCACAGTCCCTGGAGGGCTCTCTACATCCCCACAGGGCTGGGTGAGGTATAAGTCACCGGTGGTCTCTCATGTTCTCGACGAATACTGTGGCCTTGGGCATATCGGGGCCAATGGACCTGAGGGGAGGCTGTATCTGGAGCTTTCTGAATTGGAGGGAGGTTACAGGGTCGGTCTTATCCTGGTCGTGCCACAGGCCCAACTGATCACCGCTGGCTTGGAGTACAGAGGATCTCAGGGTAACAGCATCGGCAGAGGATTGGTTGACCCTCGCCACCACAATAGCGAGAACGACCCCCAAGGCCGCCAGCAGGACAACTGCTCCAAGACTGAAACTGAGCCAGCGTACCGTTGCCATATGCAAGGACTCCCTACGGCCTGTTGTCGCCAACCTTACCGAAACCAACGGCTGGGGTCAAGCCGCAGAGGGGCAGGGTCAAAGAGCCCTCTATCCCGGCGGAGGCTGTGGTGGCCCGAAACGCCACTGTATGTGCACGAGGATGGCCAGAGAGCGTGGGACGGCGCCAACCACCCCATATACTCCCCACACAGCGACGGTGGTGGGCCTTTACACAGACACACGGTGCTTAATCGCGTAATCCTGTGCTGAGGGTGTTGGATTAAAGCTGAGGCCGGTTA
>CBDDDW010000009.1:0-10610 GCA_965226805.1 Dehalococcoidia bacterium | reverse complement strand
TGAACCCCTGGTCGTGCGCTACGGAGACCATGGGCAGCATACCGCTGGTGTGGCGCAGTCCTCCGTCCAGGGACAGCTCGCCCAGGAGAAGCGCCGAACTCGATAACTCCGGTAGTTGACCCGAACTGACGATCATCCCGATGGCGATGGGCAAATCGTAGGAGGGACCTGCCTTCCTGATGTCCGCTGGCGCAAAGATTGACTGTGATCCTACGGAGCGGGAAGTCGCAGCCGGAGTTGCGGCCGGCCGCCCGAACCCTTTCCCTGGCTTCCTGAACAGCCGTATCGGGCAGCCCCACGATGGTAAAAGAAGGCAACCCTGGCGAGATGTCCACCTCCACTTCCACCACGTAACCATCCAGCCCTACGACGGCGCATGTTCTCACTTTCGCAAGCATGCATATACTCCTTGAGGCCCACGGCTATGATAAGAACAGCGTGATACCCCGTCAACTACAGGGAGTCTCAGCCAAGGGGCGGGTGGTCTTCGAGAACGCGACCTAACCTATAAAGTCGTATTGGACCGCCTGAATAGGGTTGCCATCAACATCGGCGATGAGCATGTCAACTCCTCCCCAGTCGGGGTGGCTGGTCAGCGGTCTCAAAGCGGGCACGTTGTTCTGTTCGAACCATGCGGCGACGCCATCCGGATCGGAGGTCATGAAGCTGATCCAGACCGGATGCTGCCTTAGTGGAGGGCCGGGTCTGGACAGGTCGGTGCTGGTCTTCTCTCCGCCCGGCCTGATAAGTATCAGCGGCTCTCCTTCACCCTGCTTGAGCATCGCTTCTTCGCGTGTGTGAAAGACCGTCACCAGCCCCATAATGTCCCGATAGAAGGCCACTTGTGCGTCCAGGTCAACGGCCTTGATCTCCACCCATCCGATGTGAGGGATCCGCACCCCTTCGCCGTATGGAAATTCAAGAGCATTCCCAATGGTCCAGCGGGTACCCTCCGCACCTATCAATTCAATGGACTCGCCCCATTCTCGCTGCTGGATATCCCCCTCGAACCCAACGTTCCTATCTCGTAGTTCGGCTACCGTTTTTTCAACCGACTCCACCTGTATCCCAGGGCGAATAGCCTGCCCTCGACCCCAGGCCCGGCTATCCGGAGGGGTTGGCGCGTTGCCAAACATCTCCCACATCATTCCCGGGTCCTCCAGGGCTAGACTCTCGTCCCACGTCCTTCCCAACATGGCCCAGTTATCTTCCTGGTGGTCGGAAGGCGCCGACCTGACTCCAAGCACATCTGTGTAGTAGAGATAAGCAGAGGGGAAGGCACAGACAGAAACGCCAAGAAAATTCATCTTGAAACTGGGGGCAGCCACTGCTTGGTCCCTTTACCCAGCCACCGGGCGAGATTTCCGTGTTGGCCTTGATGTCTTCGGAGGCAGTGAGAGGGCGAAGCTCAGCCCCTGGTCCAACCAGTGCTTCAGACCTTCCTCCGTCGCGTAGCCCCCAGGGCCTACATAGACCATACCCTTCATAGAGCGTCCGGTGAAGTCCATAGGTCTTGCATGCTGGTTGGCTAAGGCCTTCTCGTGGTTGACTGGACCCACACGCACGACGAGATCGTCTTTCAGGATGCCGCAGCACATGTAGCCGCCCAACATGAAAGAAAGGCCGCCAAACATTTTCTTCTCTGTGACTCCCTTGCGATCGGTGAGCGCCTCTCTTACTCGGTTGGCCAAATGCTCGTTGTAGGCCATGTGGGTACTCCTCACTTATTCGATGGTACGTGGCAACTCCTGCCCTTGATGCGGCCCAGAGGTAATGATAAGAAGGGTATGTTACTCCGTCAACCACTGGAAGTCTCAGGCATGAAAGGGCCTCCTTCCAGAGCTATTGCCACCGTGGGCGCAACCTTCCCTTTACAGCGGTTTTCGTCCAGGGTATCCTGGCAGTTATAGGTCAAAGGTCAAGGAGATAGCTATGGCCCAGGTGGTCTTCGACCACGTGACGAAGAAGTTCGGTGGCGTCGTCGCGCTGAACGACTTCCACATGGAAGTCCGAAACCAGGAATTCTTGGTGCTGGTGGGGCCTCCAGGATGTGGGAAGTCGACGGCACTTCGTTTGCTCTCGGGCATGGAGAATATCTCCGAGGGCAACATCGTTATCGGCGAGGCCCTGGTAAACAAAGTCGCGTCCAAGGACCGCGACATCGCCACGGTGTTCGAGTCCTATACCTTGCTCCCCCGCAAGTCGCTTTATGACAACGTTGCTCAGGGCTTAAGAAAGGCATCAACAGCAGAAGGGCGACGCAGGGTGATAGAGGCAGCCCAGATCCTCGGTATTGAGGACCTGCTTGACCTCAAACCTGATCAGGTCTCCCGGGGGCAGGCCTTGAGAGTGGTCCTTGGCAAGGCCATCGTGGGTAAGCCGGCGGTGTTCCTGTTTGATGAACCCCTTTCTAACCTGGACGCCAAGCTACGGGTACAGACCCGTGCGGAGATGATCAGGCTCCACCGGAGATTGAGCGCGACCTTCATATATGCCACACAAGACCATGTGGAGGCGATGTCCATGGCAACCCGCATGGCAGTGATGAGTGAAGGGACAGTACAGCAAATCGGCGCTCCCCAAGAGTTATATTCTAGACCGGACAACGTGTTCGTGGCCGGATTCACCGGTAGCTCGGGCATGAACTTTTTCGACGTAAAGCTCACCGGCACTGTAGAAGAAATGTACGTTGACGCCGGCAGCTTTCAGGCCCTGGTGCCAGACTCGAAGGCCCAGCAGCTGGAGCCGTTCCTGGGAAAGCGCCTGGTGTTAGGCGTCCGGCCGGAAAATATCCATGACAAGGAGTATCATCCTCAAGGAATTATGGCGTCACCCATAGAGGCCAAGGTGGATGTCATAGAGCCAGTCGGCAGCGAGACATTCCTCCACGTTTTAAACGGGGACCACAGCTTCCTAGCGCGAGTGGACCCCAGGACTTCAGCCCGGCCAGGACACGAAGCGGCCCTGGTGCTGAATATGAGCCATCTACATGCCTTCGACCCTGAGACCAAAAGGTCCATGCTGCCCTAGTTCAAGCTGGATATCTTCCAGACCTTCCCTTATTCAGCCTCCAAGTAACAGAGTGACCATAGCCCACCTCTCCGGAATCCCACGAAAATGAGCACCACCATGAAAGGTAGGGTCTGCCTAGTAACAGGCGCCAGCTCGGGCATAGGCCGGACGGCGGCCTTGGAATTGGCTAGCAAAGGCGCAACTGTCGTCATGGTCTCCCAGGACCGGGATAGGGGTGAAGCTGCGCGATTGGACCTGGCGGCCCAGAGTAATAGCGACTCGATCGACCTCATGCTCGCGGACCTTTCGTCCCAGTCGGCCATCAAACATCTGGCTGACCGGTTCCGCGAAAAGTACGATGGACTGCACGTGCTGTTGAACAACGCCGGCCGACTGTTAAGCAGGCGGACAACGACCGAGGACGGACTAGAGACTACCTTCGCGGTAAACCACCTTGGATATTTTCTACTTACCCTCTTACTGATCGACATCCTCAAGGCAAGCGCGCCCTCCAGGATCGTCAACGTCTCATCAAGCGCTCACAGGTTTGGGACCATGAAATTCGACGAGCTCCAACTTGAAAAGGGATACGGGGGCTACAAGGCATATAGCCAATCCAAGTTGGCTAATATCCTCTTCACATACGAGCTTGCTCGAAGGCTGGAGGGCGCCGGGGTCACGGTCAACTGCCTTCACCCGGGCACCGTCGGGACCAGTCTATTCAAGGGCGTCACGGGGCCGGTTGGAGTCTATCTCAACTTGCTGAAACCCCTCATGAAGTCAACCAACAGAGGGGCCGAGACCGCCGTTTACCTGGCGTGCTCCCCCGAAGTAGAGGGCGTTACCGGGGTGTATTTCATAAATAAGAAACCGGCCAAGTCTTCACATCGGTCACGCGATCCCGCGATAGCACAGCAGTTATGGCAGGTGAGTTGTCAGCTCACTGGTCTGCCCGCCGATATTTAAGGGCTAGAGGACACCAGTTTGGGTCGGTGTAGCAACGTCGAGCTGACCGCGACCACCGAGGCTACCGCTGCCGCCATGGCGAAAATGAGCCCCAAGTCACCTGTTACGTCGGCGAGATAGCCCGCGAGGAGTGGGCCGACTGAGCCCCCGAGTCCAGCCCCCATACCTATGAGCCCGAAGCTCGCGGCCGCGTATTCGGGTGGCACGTAATCGCCGGCAGCAGCGGCGGTAATCGTGTAGGCGGCGCGGAGGCTCGCTCCAACGAGTATGGCCGACGCGAGGAACCCGGCCATCACAGGAATCAACCAGAAGAGTACACAGCCGACCCCCAAGACCAGGGCTGAAAAGAAGAACGCGCTCCGCCGGCCGAAACGATCGGACATACTCCCCCAGAATATGCTGGACGCGATTCCAAAGACACCCAACAACATCCAGAGGCGGCCGCTAACCACCAGGTCGACCCCTTGCTCCTCGAGATAGACGCCAAAGAAAGTTGTATAACTTGAATTGCACCAAGTCGATAAGAAGGCCAAGAAAGCCATCAGCCAGACGATGGGATTCTTGGAGGCTACGATCAACCCCTCGGCCCATCCTCGTGTCGGTGCGAGGGCATCCCTGGGCCGGTCTCTGATGAGCGCCAGAGCCAGGAGCCCCGTTGCCATCTGTATTGCCCCCACAAAGTACCAACTGTACCGCCAGCCATTCTCTGGGAAACGCCCTGTTAACCATGGAGCGGCCACGCCCATGATCAGAAAACCGAACCCACCGCCCGCCACGGCCAGACCCGCCGCGGCGCCTCTGTGCCGTGACTCGAACCAGACACTGAGCAGGGCCACCGACGACACAATGCTTCCTCCCGCTGCGAAACCGGATATCCCACTCATCAAAAGGGCGATGAGGAAATTGGGCGAGGCACCCATCAGGATGATGGCCACCCCTGAGAGAAGACCCATCGCAGCCGCGATGTAACGGCTCCCATGGCGTGCCACCAGAATCCCGAAGACCAGAAACGCTGCCATGTTGGTGAACGCCGTGGCTGTCATCAGCGCTCCACCCTGCGAATAGGTCAGCCCCAGCCCCTCCCTCATGGGGGGCAGCACAAGCCCATACGCGTTGCGGGGCAGTATCTGCGCCAGGTTCAGCGCGACGACCACCAACAGGACCACACGCGCATATCCAGACAACCATCCGGGAGCTACTTGCGACATCTCAGCTAGCAGACCTCCGCGGGAGACATTATAGCGGGATACCGGGCTTCTAGCTTGAGTGGCTTCAAGAGCCTGATGGCCTCTTTGGGGGGAGGCCGGCTTGTTAGGGACCCTGGTGAGCCAGCCCTTCGGAATGTATATCCGAGTGGGCATGCTTTGCGCGCCTTACTGCCCTATGGGATAATACGGGTATCTTGCTTGAGCGAGCGTCGGTGCGCTCATGCACGACTCAATGCCCGGTGGTGTAGTGGTAGCACAGGGGACTTTGAATCCCCTAACCCAGGTTCGAATCCTGGCCGGGCAGCCAGCAATTAGATACAAAATGATGCCCAAGGTCTCCAACAGCCTGGGGCTCTTTCTAATTTACCTAACATACATTGCTATGACGTTGTCCAAAAAGACTCCTCTGACGCTGTTGACCTCTGGAGAAATCTGGATAGGAGACGCAGTGAAAGTTGTGTGGCAAATTCCGATGAACACCAGCCTAACTGAGCCTACAACCTGCTGGTATTATGGGCGCAGTCTAGCGCTACCTAAGCCCGAATCCACCGAAGGACAGGAATGGACGGCGTGAGGACAGCGGAAGTGGGTGAGGGAGTTACAGGCGCGATGATCCGGGCTCGAATTTGGGTAGACGGGAGGTTGGCGGGCGGTCTGCAGGCGCTTTTGGGGGCACCGATGGCGGCCTACAGTGGCTGTGGAGAGCGAGATGGCGGGATAGGACACGGCAAGAGGCGCTCGCGGACTGGGCTGGCGCGAGTTTGCGGGGACGTTGGGTTGGCTGGCGAGTCAGTGGCGGACGGGCGCCGTCAGGCAGGGAGTGGCAGGGCGCGCAATCGGGCCAGGGCACGATCGAACTGGGCTTCCCAAGGCCAGCGCTGTGGCAGATGCAGTGTGAGGTGGCGTGCCGAGCGGGTGATCCGTCCGGCCAGGGAGAAGAACCGCCGCCGGAGGGTCTTGGTGGTCACCACCTGCTCGCCCAGACCGATGCGCGCTGTCCAGCGGGCGAGGTTGTGGGCCATCACCTGTACCGCCAGCCAGGCGGCGTTGGCGGCGAAGCGGCCCGAGGGGAGATGGTTCAACCCCACACCGTGCTTGAGGTCTCGGATGGCATTCTCGATCTCGGCGTGGCGGCGATGGTCGGCCTCCAGTTCGAGCATCTCCCCGTCCCGGTCGGTGATGAAGCCGTGATAGCTGTAGGAGGCGAAGAGGGCCAGCTGGGAACCGGGCGTGGGCTTCACACGCCGGACGATGAGCCGCACCGGTGCGGCGTCAGGTTCACTCTGGAAGGGAGTGCAGGTGGTCTCGGCCACATCGGCGGCGCCGTCCATCCAGTAGGGAATGGGAGTCCAGGCATCCTCTGGTATCGCCTCGATGAGATTGCGCAGGCTCTTGTGCTGGCGGATGGTGATGGAGAAGCGGACATCCATCTTGCGGCAGACGGATACCACGCCATGAGTGTAGAACCCGCTGTCGGCCCGTAGCGTGAGTCGTCCGTTGGCCCCGGCGTAGCGCACCCGTCCCACCGTCTCCCGCAGGAAGTGGGCGGCGCCGCGGGCGGTGTTGGCCGCCCTCGCGCAGCCGGGACATCAGCACGTCTCCGGTGCCGGCGGCGATGGCCAGCAGCGGGTGGTAGCCCCGCTTGCCGGTATAGCCGTGGTGGCGGGCGCCCTCCTTGGCCAGTCCGTAGGTCTCGCAGATGGTGGAATCGAGGTCGATGGTGAACGGCGCGTCGCCGGGTCCGGCCCCAGCGGCCCAGGCCCGGGCCAGCAGCTCCCGGCTCACCCGGTCCAGCTGGCGGACGTGGCCCCACCGGAAGCTGCGCAGGAAGGTCCCCAGGGTGGATGGCGCCTTGACCGTGCCGCCCAGGGTGCAGGCCGTCCCCCCGGTGCGCAACACATCGGCGTCGTCGATGCAGTCGCCGCCGGCCATGGCTGAGGCCACCAGGGTCATCAGCTTGTCTCCGGTGTTGGCCCGCCCCGGCGCGCCGCCCAGGTCAAGGTGATGGTCAACGAGTTCCCGCAGGCCCAGATGCCGGGCGAGGGTGGCCGGCAGGAGCAGACCGGCATTGGCCACCAGGCGGTGATCGTCAAAGACGATACGGATACGGTCGGGGTGGTTGCGTGGTAGCATCTATTGGGTGCTCCTTCTCTGGGACTGTTTTGCTGTTACAAAACCATTATCCCAGATTCAGAGGAGCACCCTCTGGCCACTTCAGGATGCTAACCAAACGCCCTCCTTCGGTGGATTCGGGCTAAGCGATATTTCGGAGGTACCACGTTAAGGGCACATTAAAGGCTCTATGCCAGTAGGTACCGTAAGCGCCTACCCAGTTTTGACTTTGCGGATAAACGCCTAGGCCTTCATGCTCTCCAGAGGCAAAGACGGAATGTTATGTACGAGTGCGGCGGCGACGCCTTGCGGCGCGCCGCTGCTTGTCCCGTGTGGCCTCGCCTTTAGAGACGAAAAAACGCTTCCTTGCTCACATGCTTCAGCAAGATATGACGGCCGTTCCAGTCAAAAGCCGCATTGATCTCCCGAGTGATAGCGACCGTACATCAGCAAGGTCCCAAGGGCTTGATGTCGAGTAGACGGGACGTCTGGCCTCCTGGTGTTAATATCGACCCTACTATTTCCACGACCGGGATCGGTGGCAATAGATAAGGGTTCACCGTGAGGGTTATCTCATCGGGCCTGGAGTCGCTCCAGAGCACGGAGAGGGGAACAGACCCTCGTACGATGAAGTCCGACTCCGTTACGGTGGCCGGGTCAACGGCGTCAAAGACCAACCGAAGACTGTCGAAACATCCGTATAGGGTGGGGAAGAATATTCCATACGCATTCACTACGTCGATGGTGGCACCCGTTTCGGAACCTGTCGAAATCAATGTAAATGTCCTGAACCCTCTATCCACGGGGAAAACCCAGCTACTGGTAAAAGGGAAAATCCCAGGGCCCGGCGCCTGTAGCAACTGGGGGTCAGAGACTGTTAGCAACCAGCAAAAGTGGGACACATTGGGAGCCGAGAGATCATGGGCTGGATGGAGGTCTGGTGAGCTCCCTGATGGACCTATTGTAGCGTCTCCGCCGTTCGATGGTTTGAGCCTTCACCTCCTTCCTGCGTTGTAGGATCTCTTGCCGTCTTCCCTTGAGCACGTCTGATGGTGTCACGTTGTCCAGAGCCTTGTGATAGCGCCGGTAGTTGTAGTAGCTGACGAAGGCCGCGATAGCAGCCTCAAGGTCGGCGGGCAACTCATAAGGCACCTGGTTGACGTCCCGTTTGATGGTCTGGTGGTAGCGCTCCAGCTTCCCGTTGGTCTGAGGATGGAAAGGAGTTGCTAGGATGTGCTTGATGCCAACCATCCCCAGGTAGTCCCTGAATGCTCTTGAGACATAGCCTGGACCGTTGTCACTCAGCAGCCTGGTGCGGTCTGTGACTGGAACTTGGTCCATGCTGGTCGTGTCCACAGCATCCTGGACCACCTCGATGAAGGAGTCGGCCGTCATATCTTGCTGAAGCCTGTGAGCCAGGATGAAGCGGGAGTAGTCGTCCATAACGGTGACCAGGTAGTAGTAGCCCCAACCAACCACCCTGAAGTATGAGGCATCGGTGGCCCACATCTGGTGAGCCCCTGTGGTCTTGCGATGGTACTCCTTACCCGCGGCCAACCGCATCTCAGGCCTCTTCACTAGGCCCTCCCTGCCCAGGATACGGTAGACGCTGGACTCTGAGACTGAGAAGCCCTGGTTGTCGGTGATCCACGCGGCCAGCTGACGGCAGCTCAGCTCTGGCATCTCCCTGGCTGATAACAGGACTGAGCATTCTTCCTGAATAGTAAGACGGTTCCATGGTGGCTGATCGCCTCCTGGTCGGTCCTCAAGTCTTTGTTGGTCTTGGCGTCTGAGCCACCGGTAGTAGGTGTTCTTAGGGATGCCCAGCTCTCTGAGGACCTTTCGCTTGGGGAGGGGAGACGAGGATACTTTGGTAACTACCTCTGCCTTCTCCGGGGCGCTCATCCGCTGGTACCGGTGGCGTCCTGGGGCATGGGGATGGCCGTTTTTTTGAGACGGTACGCCTCCAGCGACAGATCGGCCACTAGCTCCTTGAGTTCCCCGTTCTCTCGCTTGAGCTGCCCTACCTCATGCTTCGTGGCGTCCCGAACTGAGTCACGGGTCAACCTCTCCTTGCCAGACTCCATGAACTCTTTGGTCCACGAGTAGTAGGAGTGAGGCTTGATCCCCTCCCGCCGGCACAGGTCGTTGACTGTGACCTCGCGGCGGAAGCCCTCCAGAACAATTCGGATCTTCTCTTCGGGGGTGTACTTACGTCGGGCAGCCGCCTTCACTGTGCGGACGAAAGACCTGGTCTGCTCGCTTCGTTCCTCGGCGGCCTCTGCTTTGCTTTCTTCTAATTGGCACACATCTGCTCCTTTCTGTGGGTAACTCTACCCTCATCTCAGGAGCTCACACCACCCTCCGACTCTCGGATTTTCCTACCCTTATATGTGTCCCATTATCGCTGACGGTCTACAGAGGATCAGCGCGAGGTGGAGGCTACGTCGGACAATGCGGTGCGTGAGGCGCCTGAGGCGAACAACGCCCCTGAGTTCCCGGCGGCGAGTGTTGAGGTAGAGGTGAAGGAGAGTGTGACTGGCGGTGGGAACGTGGGGGATCTTATGACGGCGACGGCCGACGACGACGACGTGCTGACCTACTCGCTAAGCGGTGGTGTCGACAAGGACGCGTTCGGCATAGTTCCGGCGAGCGGACAGATCACGGTGGGTGCAGATACAAAGCTGGACTACGAGACGCGTACCAGATACATGGTGGAAGTGAAGGCTGAGGACCCGTTTGGTAGGAGCGACACGGTCATCGACGTGGACGAACCGCCGGTGCCGGTCATCAAGGTACTATGGATATCGGGGGGGATGGCCGAGGTAGATTACGCTGAGAACGGCACTGGTCCTGTGGAGATCTATACGGCGCAGGGTCCTGAGGGAGCCATAGTTACGTGGTCGGTGGCGGGAACCGACGCTGGGGACTTCACGATTGATGGTGGAGTGCTGAGGTTCAAGAGCATCCCCGACTATGAGAGTCCGACGGATGATGGCGGTGACAACGAGTACGATGTAACGGTGGAAGCCACCGACGGGACCAATAACGACATGCTGATCGTGGTCGTCACGGTCACCGACGTAGGCGAGAACGTCGCCCCTGAGTTCGCGGCGGATACGGCCGATAGAAGCGTGGCGGAGAACACGGCTGCGGGCGAGAACATCGGCGACCCGGTTGCGGCCACGGACGCCGACGAAGGCGACACGCTGAACTACGCGCTGGGTGGTGCTGATGCGGACTCGTTCTCCATCGACGCATCGACCGGCCAGTTGATGACCAAGGCCGAGCTCGACTACGAGACGAAGTCCA
>CBDDDW010000008.1:0-38559 GCA_965226805.1 Dehalococcoidia bacterium | reverse complement strand
CCTGGAACCTGTTCTTGTTAACCTTGATCTGGGATATGTAATCTGAATAGATGAACCCGCTGGAGAATCTTTCAGGTGTCACAACGCTGGTTTCCCGCACTTATCACGCTTCCTCTCGTCCGAATGGGGGCGTTAATCTGACAGTGGCCCCTCGCCTCACCAGGGTCCGGTCGACCTGACCACACCCCCCGAAGAAGCGGCCACGCCGCTTCAGGCAAGGGCTCAGCCTACTTCACCCTCGAACCCGATCTCTATGCGCCCGTCTGGGAAGATCGTAGTAGGGGCCACGTCGGAGAAGTCGAGGAGCTGGTCTAGCCATTCCTGGTTCTCGTCGACTCTCCGCTCTTCGAAGGCGATATCCTGGCGAGTCCACGACTGCCTGAGCTTCTCGCTGGTCGGTCACCCGACGAGTGTATAGACTATCGGAATATCCACAGGGCGCTCCGCAGAAAGTATGCTCGCCTGCCGGACGGCTCTCCAGCGTTAGCTGACCTCGGTGTACCGCGACCGCTCTCAGGAATCTCTACGTTGCCTCACCGAACGTGCCCGGCAAAAGCTATCGTAGCATGGTGACATGAGGTGGGCAACCCTACGTACGGGGTATAGACGTTAACGGTCGAGCAAAGCCGCCCGCGCGACCGGGGACCAGATAGGTCGGTGGGAGACTATTTTAGAGACAGCAGCAGGTTAAGCTCGTCGAATATCAGCCTGGGCGTGAGGAAGTGGGACCGAACGTGCTGACGTCCGTGAAGACCTATCTTCCTGGCCAGCGACGGGTTCCGCAGCAGGTCGAGGACTCTCTCTGCGCACTCCTCGTCAGTGTCGATCAGGTATCCCGCCTTTCCATCCCTGTAGCTGCATCGGGATGCCGCCTGCTCTGCCAGCGACCACTGGGGTACCCTTCCACAACGCCTCCGAGACCACCAGGCCGAACCCCTCTTTTTTGGACTTTTGGATGACCACGTCGGAATGGCGCTGAAAGGCGTTTACTTCAAGGCTGCTGGCGGCAGTGTAGTTGGTGAACAAATGGATGTCCGGAACATCACCCGCGGCCTGCCTGACCTCCTCGTACACTCGCGCCCCCTCGGGATCGTCCATGGCGAGGTGGCCCAGCATGGCCAGCTGCAACCCCGGCACATGCTTGCGGACGGACCGGTAAACGTTGAGCACTCCCAGGGGGTCCTTCCAGGGGTCGAAGCGAGAAACCTGTGTCACAAGGGGCCGGTCGGGGGATATTCCCACCCAGCTAACAATTTTCTTGCAAAACTCTCGGGATAGAGGCATGTTCTTGGGATTTAGCGGGTCGATGGCAGGTGATATGATCGAGACCTTCTCTTTGGGGATCCCAGGCGCGACGTACTGGTCCATTGTAAATATCAGGCCGTCGTAGACTTCGACGAATGGCTGGAGGAACTCCCACACTTCTGGATTAGGGGTTGACGTGTCGATGTGGCTCCGCCAGATCCACTTCGCGCGACCGGCCCCGTGGATAACCCTCAGCGCCGCGGGTTGCGGGTCGTGGACGACGACATAGTCGAAGTCGCCATCCAGGGATGCCGCATTGCGAGAGTTAGTTGCCATGTAGACCTGTTTGGCCTGATCTTTCAGAGATAATGCTTGCCCCTGGAGCGCGTTGTGAAATGACTTGGTCACATCGAAGAAAGCGTCGTCCCCCCGGATCAGCTGCCAATGGGCATCTATACCCAGGCTGCGAAGCAGGGGAATGTAGGAGCGCAGAATCTCGGCGACCCCTCCTCCATAGGCGGTGGAGTTGATGTGGATAAGTCTGGCACCCTTGAGCTGGGACGCCAGAGTCCTCAGCTCCTCGATCTTCTCCTCACCAATGATGGATGCGTATGGGGTTATGGACTGTTGCCCTACGCTGGCGTTCGGAAGGGATTCGGCCCTACTGCCGCTATTGACTCCCAATCCGAAGGTCTGTGCGACACCATTGCCACCAGCTACCCTACGACCATAAGACGCCGATCCCTTTGTCTTGATTGCCTTTCGCACCGGGTTAGCCCCCTTCTCAACGGTCTTGTATCCTTAAATCCAGGCTACCATATCATACTTAATTACTACTAACCGTATTATTATTTTCTACGAGATTCTGTCAGTTTTGGGTGCCTGGCATTGAGATAAAGAGACGAAGTCCCGTTCCCTCACCCGTCAGCCTTCCTCTGATGTCTTACACCCTAAATTACCCCGGTAAACCAACAGTATTCCTCGACCTTTACACGGGTCCGGTCCAAAGCTATCATTCTCCCATCCTCCAGGCTGCTGACTGAGGACTCGGTGTGGCGAAGCCGAGGATTGGCGACTGAGCCTCCTTGGTCTTAGGACGATCGATATCCGTATAACCTGGTTGGAAATTAGGTTGTTGAGGGAAGAGGTACGATGGCCACGTTGGTCACCGGCGGCAGCGGGTTTGTAGGAAGCAACGTCGTGAAGACGCTGGCCCAGCGGGGACACAGAGCCGTATCCCTCGACGTAATTGCCGCCGATACCATGGTACGCAAATACTTAGAGCCATGGAAGGACGCGGTGACGTTTGTCCAGGGCAGCATTCTGGACAAGGGTGACCTGGGCCGGCTGGGGGCGAAGTACGGTATTACCAAGATAGTGCACGCGGCTGTGTTTACGGCCCTTTCCGACGACATCGAGACTGAGCAAAGTCGATCCATCGTTGACGTCAATGTGGTTGGGACGGCGAACCTACTGGATTTGGCCGCCATGCTGCCCTTGGAGCGGTTCGTATACGTCAGCTCCCAGGGTGTCTACGGTGACGCTCGTGTCCCCAATGAGGTAGTTGGCGAGGATGAGTGCTGTTATCCTCGAAACCTTTACGGCACCACAAAATATTTCAGCGAGCTTCTAGCTCGGAGATATGGCGAACTTCATGGATTCTCCACCGCGAGTGTGCGTCTTGGGGGACCCTATGGGCCGATGGAACGACATACGGGATATCGCGTTGATATGTCTGGTCTCTATCAATGGACACGGGACCTGGTCCGAAACGAGCCGATTCGAGTGGGGGACCGCACCCTAGCCCGGGACTATACCTATGTGGCTGACATCGCCGGCGGCATTTGTGACGTGCTGGACGCTTCCGCACTGTCTTACCAAGAATACAACCTTTCGACGGGTATCGCGGTGACCCTGGAGGATGTGATCGGAGTTCTCAAGCGACTACGCCCCTCGATGCAGATTCTCGACGACCCGGCGGCCCAGTTCGGAGGCTGGCGGCCCAACCTGACCCGTGGACTAATGGATGTCTCCAGGATCCGGGAGGACGTGGGATTCACGCCAACCTATGACCTTGAGGCGGGCCTGAGGGAGTATCTGGAGTGGCGGGAGGAGTTCGGCTTCCGGGAGTGAATCCTGGACTGCTGATGGTCTCTGTAGAGTCAGCGCCGCACGTCGCCGGCTCCGGAAGTGCATATTTAGAAGCCACGCGGTTCAAGGAGGCGTAGGTGTGTACCGGCGACCTCGGTCTACCTGTCCCCTCACATGTGACACCGTTTGACAATCCTTATCCGCTATGATAATTTGCTTCCAACCTTCACTCTACTGATCTACTGACCCTTCGGCGACTGAGAGGTAAAATAGGTTGTCCTTCTTGAGCCCGGTGCGGCGTACTGTGAAGGTTCGCTTAGCTTTTACGTTTGTTCCTCGTATATCTTTCCTCTCACGGCCGCCCACAGCGGAGGCTGCCGGTGCCTGGCCGCTGACCGCATCGGCAAGTCGGGCGCCTTCTGGAGGCTACGCTGACACCCTCGACACGGGAACCGTGGTGGGACGCCCGTTTCGAATCCTGACGGTGGCCACCGTGGTCTGCATATTTGCCCTTGTTTCTTTAGGTGGAGTCGTACGTCTAACGGACTCGGGTTTAGGGTGTCCTGATTGGCCCCTGTGCCACGGCAAGGTGATTCCCCCTCTGGAAAAGGCTACTCTCATTGAATACTCGCACCGGATGATGGCCTCCGTGGCTGGGATCTTGACGGTTGCTACCGCCCTGGTTGTCTGGCGCTCTTACAGAAGTCAGCGCAGCCTGTTGATTCCGGCGACAGTCGGACTGGCTCTTCTGACCGGCCAGGTTCTCCTTGGCGGGTTCACTGTCTTGAAGGAGCTCCCGGCGGAGCTGGTGCTGGCCCACCTTGCGACAGCGGAGGCGCTGATGGCAGCGATGATAGTGGTCTGCGTCGTGGCTCTGCTGGGCTCTGGACGGGTCGCCTTCGGACAAGCTACATCCAAGGGGCGAGACCGCTTTGTGATGGTAGCTCTCGCTGCCGCCCTCGGCGCCTACGGCCTGCTGCTCACGGGCTCTTATGTGACGGTGTCCGACGCGACCAGCGCCTGTGGCCAGTCTTGGCCCCTATGCAATGGACAGCTGATTCCGGACGTGTATCTTTCCGCGATGCATATGCTGCATCGCGTGGCTGCCCTGGTGGTGGGAGCACTGGTCGCGGCTGCGTTGATCATGGCATGGCAACGGAAATCTCAGCGACGTATCTTGGGGTCCACGTCGGCGACGGTAGCGGCACTTTTCACGGCGCAGGTGCTGATAGGGGCCGCCACCCTCTGGATGGGCTTCCCTCTGGTCGCGCGGCTCCTGCATCTGATGATGGCCACCCTACTGTGGACGGGACTCGTTGTGCTGGCGGTTCTCGCGTTTGCCTCTCCAAATCACAGCTTGAGGAGCGTGACTCGTGCTTAAGCCCGGCTACCTTCCGTGGCTAAGGCCCGCTCATCTCCAGAGCGCTGTGGCTGCTGTCCTGGTCGACTACCTGACATTAACCAAGCCTCCCATCGTACTTCTATTGCTGATCACGGCCCTGGGCGGAATGTTCTTGGCCGCGGAAGGGCCTCCTCCCCTGGCCACCGCCATCTATCTGCTGCTAGCAGGTGCGGCTGCGGCGGGGGGAGCTGGCGCTATAAATCACAGCCTTGACCGCGATATTGACGGTCTCATGGCCAGGACACGTCGCCGCCCGATTCCCGGCCGCCGGGTTTCGCCCGGGGCCGCTCTGGCGTTCGGCGTCATTCTAAATGTCTTCGCCTTCGTGCTGCTGACGGCAGAGGTTAACCTGCTGAGCGCTCTGCTGACCCTGAGCGGCACACTGTTTTACGTGTTTGTGTACACTATGTGGCTGAAGCGCTCGACTCCACAGAACATCGTCATTGGCGGCGCTGCCGGAGCTGTCCCTCCTTTAGCGGGCTGGGCTGCCGTTACAGGGGGGTTGGAGCTACCTGCCTTTTATCTGTTTGCAATCATTTTCTTTTGGACTCCTCCGCACTTTTGGGCGTTGGCCATGCTTATAAAAGAAGACTACGCGCGGGCCGGTGTCCCCATGCTGCCTGTCGTTGCAGGGGTTGAGGTTACGCGGCGCAATATCCTCCTATACACGGTCTTGTTGGTTACTATCAGCATCCTCTTCTTCACGACGGAGGCGGTGGGTTGGCTCTACCTGTCGGTCGCTGTGGTGCTGGGCAGCGTGTTTCTGGCCCTTGCGTGGCGGGTGGTGGCCAAGAAAGGCGCAGAGGATCATAATCGACCCGTCGGGATGAAAAACGAGCGCGCCCTCTATTTCTACTCGCTCGCGTATCTGGCATTGATCTTTATCTCAATGGTCCTAGACAGTATGGTCGGCTAATGGGCAACCTTCCTCCAAACGTTGCCTTGGCTACCTCTTGTATCCCGTATTTTGCTCTGGTAAACTGCCTCATACGAAAACCGGTAGGGGCTTGCTTCGAACCTCCATTGTTAACCAACTGCCAGATAAGGAGCCAAAGGTGATCCTAGGGCGTCCTTCCCTCAGACTCGTAGCCGCGCTATCCACGGCGGCAGCTCTCCTGCTCCTGATGGCGTGTACCCCAAGTCACCCTCAATCGACCTTCGACGCCGCGGGTCCTGTTGCCGAGAAACAGCTCACCTTGTTTTACATAATCTTCTGGGCAGCCCTATTCGTATTCATAGTCGTCGTGGGTATACTGCTGTATTCAGTGATTCGGTTTCGAAGGAAGGAAGGACAGGATGAGATACCGCCGCAAACCCATGGCAACACCCCTCTAGAGATCGCTTGGACCATTGCCCCGGCCATCGTGCTTGTGGCTATCGCCGTGCCCACGGTCATGGTCATATTTGACATCAGCGATAAAGAGCGTGAAGGGGCGTTGGAGGTCACCGTCATTGGGCACCAATGGTGGTGGGAGTTCGAGTATCCTGAGGAGAACGTAATTACAGCCAACGAGATGCACGTCCCTGTGGATAGGCCGGTGAGACTCAGTCTCAAGTCCGACGATCTGATCCACAGCTTCTGGATTCCAAAGCTGGCGGGCAAGGTAGATGTAATTCCCTCCAACGTGAACAAGATGTGGTTCGAGGCCAGAAGGAGCGACATTGATTCCCTCCCGGCCGTCTTCTTCGGGCAGTGCGCGGAATTCTGCGGCGAATCTCACGCCAACATGAGGTTCAAAATTATCGTAGAGGAGCAGGAGGAGTTCGACGACTGGGTGGAAAAATACCATGAGATCGCGGGCCGGGGCGATCCTCCCGAAGGGGATGCGCTAGATGGAGCTCAATTGTTCGCCAGCAAGGGGTGTACTCTGTGCCATTCAGCTACAGGGCCATGGTCCGAAGCAGTGCGTAAAAGCCTGGTGGTTGCCTTTGAGGGAGGCGCCGCGGCCTTCCCAGGACCTAATCTCACCAACGTTGGGACCCGTAATACTCTGGCGGCGGGCGTGGTTGCCGACCTCAACAGGAGTACCATTATGGAATGGCTGCGGGACCCGGAGGAGATCAAGCCCGGGAACCGCATGGCCGAGCTGGCGAACGTGTATAATACCGATGTATCAGCGGAAATGCTGACAGAAGAGGATATTGAAAAGCTCACATCCTATTTGTTAAGTCTTAGGTAGCACTCTATATGAGGTCTTTTCCGACGGGCCATGGTGATGTCGGAGGTGTGTGATGGTAACTATAACCGGGACGATAACAGGAGCTTTGCGGAGGCCCACCAGCTATGAAGGGGTGTGGGGCTGGGTCACCACCGTCGACCATAAGAGGATAGGTATCCTCTACGGCGCCACCGCCATGATATTTTTCTTGCTGGGTGGCGTAGAGGCCCTCATGATGCGCGTGCAGCTGGCGCGGCCTGGCCAGGACGTCGTAAGTGCAGAGGTCTTCAGCCAGCTATTCACGATGCACGGGCTTACCATGATATTCCTGGCGATAATGCCCCTCACGGCCGCCTTCTTCAACTTCATGATCCCGCTGATGATCGGGGCCCGGGACGTGGCCTTCCCACGCATGAACGCCCTCAGCTACTGGGTCTTCCTGGGTGGTGGCATCCTGCTCAATAGCGGCTGGTTCTTCCAGGGGTCTCCCAATTGCGGTTGGTTCGCCTATGCCAACTGCACGGAAGCTACCTTCAACCCGGGCCACGGCATGGATTTTTACACAGTCGGCCTGCTGGTTCTGGGAACGGCCTCGATGATGGCGGGCTTCAACTTCATCGTCACCATCGTCAACATGCGGGCGCCGGGTATGACTCTGATGCGGATGCCAGTGTTCGTCTGGATGACCCTGGTCACCTCCTTCCTTATTATCCTGGCCTTCCCCATCATTACCGTGGCGCTGATCGAGCTCATGTTCGACCGGTACTTCGGCATGAACTTCTTCGTGCCGTCTGGCGGCGGTGACCCCGTGCTCTGGCAGCACCTCTTCTGGGTGTTTGGCCACCCCGAGGTGTACATTTTGATACTGCCCGCTATG
Organism: Dehalococcoidia bacterium; assembly: GCA_965226805.1. GTDB lineage: Bacteria > Chloroflexota > Dehalococcoidia > Lucifugimonadales > JAGWBF01 > CBDDDW01. The sequence continues at coordinate 30,785 of CBDDDW010000008.1, read as the reverse complement.
GGGGTCATCTCTGAGATTTTGCCCACGTTCGCCCGCAAACCACTGTTCGGGTATCCGGTTATCGTGCTCTCGGGTGTTCTGATCGGGTTCATGGGCTGGGGTGTGTGGAGCCATCACATGTTCACGGTGGGTCTGGGTCCAATAGCCAATTCGGCCTTCGCCTTGAGCACAATGGCGATAGCCGTACCGACGGGGATCAAGATATTCAACTGGATCGGCACGCTATGGGGCGGCTCGATTGATATCAAAACCCCCTTGCTCTTCGCCGTTGGCTTTATTGCCATGTTTGTCATCGGTGGGCTGAGCGGCGTCATGCACGCCTCGCCGCCATCTGATTCTCAGCAGCAGGACACCTATTTCATAGTGGCCCACATTCACTATGTTCTGTTCGGCGGCAGTATCTTCGCCCTTTTCGCCGGAGTCTATTACTGGTGGCCCAAGATAACAGGCCGTATGATGAGCGAGACCTTGGGCAAGCTCCATTTCTGGCTGGCGTTCATCGGGTTTAACGTCGCTTTCTTCCCGATGCACTTCCTGGGAATGGATGGTATGCCGCGTCGTATCTATACCTATGACTCAGGGATGGGCTGGGACTTTTGGAACCTGATCTCCACTATCGGCGCACTTCTGATCGCGGTATCGACCCTCCTATTCTTGCACAACGCTTTTCGGAGCTTTCGTAAAGGAGAGCTGGCCGGCAACGATCCCTGGGATGGCAGGACCCTGGAGTGGGCGATCCCCTCGCCGCCACCGGTGTATAACTTTGCGTCGATCCCAGCTGTTCATGGGCGGGACTCCTTCTGGGAAGAGAAGTATGGGAATGGTGAGCATGGCCCCGCCCCCATTCCAGTAGCGGGAGGCGCTGAGGTGATTGACACCTCCCATGGGCGCCCGGAGCATGGCGCCGGGGTCACCGAGCAAGGCGGGGGCGAAGGCGATGGGCATCACGGGATACACATGCCCGGGCCTTCCTATTACCCTGTAATGGTGGCCGTCGGCTTTACGGTAGCTGGGTTCGGGGTCATTTTCAATGGCACTCTCACGTGGGCGCTGGCCGCGATAGGGGCCGGTGTGATGCTCGTCGGCGTTTATGCATGGTCCTTCGAGCCAGTGTCGGAACCTGCAGAAGAGGACTAGCTATCCTCAGATAGGAAGGGCCTAGTCGCTTGCACGACCACTCGGTAGCGGGACATCAGCCGGTGGTAGAGGACACCACTACGGGACTGAACCACCGGAAGTTGCTCATGTGGGTGTTCCTTGGGTCAGACTGCCTTTTCTTCGGGGCACTTATATCCACGTACCTGGTGTATCGTGGCCAGAGCCCAGTGGGTCCCTACCCAATCGACGTGTTCGACATCCCCACCACCTCGGTCTCCACCTTCGTGCTGTTAATGAGCAGCTTGGCGATGGTGCTGAGCTACTCGGCCATCAATCGGGGAGACATGAAAGCCTTCAGGGTTTGGATTCTGTGTACCGCCCTGCTGGGCTCAACCTTCCTCGCGTTTCAGATCTTCGAGTTCTATGAGTTCGCGAATCATGAGAGGGTCGTAACGTGTGAGGAAAAGCCCCGAGCGCTAGAGTGTCAAGAGCCGGGCGTTACCGAGTTCGAGGAGCCCTACGGCTTGACGCCGCGCACCAACTTGTTCGGTTCGACTTTCTTTACCCTTACCGGGTTTCACGGGGCCCACGTGACAGTGGGAGTGATATGGTTGCTTTCGATTTACGGGTATTCGATGTTTGGCGGACGCCGGGCACAAAGGGAGCTGACCGATAGGCAGGCACTGAGCGTGGACCTGGCGGCCCTCTACTGGCACTTTGTAGACATCGTCTGGATTGTGATTTTCGCGGTGGTGTACCTTATAGGCGTAGGAATCAAGTGAAGATCGATCCTGCTCTCAGTGAACGTTGGACCCCGCGAGCCATGTTTTTCGATGAGGGGCAAACACATTGGTTGATAGTCCAATGGCAAGAGATATAGCCCATCCGACTCCGGCTACCTATCTGAAGGTAGCCGTTGCCCTAGCTTTGCTCACGGGGATTGAGGTCGGGGTTTTCTATGTCGACGCTCTGGAACCGGTTTTCCTGCCAATTTTCATAATTCTCTCCATCGCCAAGTTCGTGTTGGTTGTGATGTTCTACATGCACCTGAAGTTCGATAGCCGCCTTTTCTCAGGGGTTTTCGTTGGAGGGCTCCTGCTCGCCATAGCGGTGGTGGTGGTCTTGATGTCTCTCTTCCAGGTGCTGTCGAATGTGGCCAATCCTCCTGAAGAAGAAGAGGACAGCCAAGCTGCGGTCATGAGGGATCTGCGCTCAGGCCACCTCTAGCCCACGGGCCTCACACTGATTTATTTGTCCATCGTCCTAGGGAGTAGCTTTGCCCGCTGATTTCTCCTGGACAGCCTGGCACGGGCACCCTAGCGTGGTTGTGGGGCTGCTGCTGCTCACCGGTGGCTACATCCTGAGCGTCGGGCCCATGCGCCGCCGGTTCGGTTTGGCACTGGAAGTGGGATCCGGCCAGGTATTGCTATTCCTGCTCGGTATGTTCGTGGTCTTCATCGCCCTACTTTCGCCCCTGCACGAGCTGGGCGAAGAATACTTGTTCAGCGCCCATATGGTGCAGCACCTGCTGTTGACGCTGGTGGTGCCCCCTCTGTTGTTACTGGGGACGCCGGGCTGGTTGCTCCGGCCTTTGCTGCGCTCACCACACGTGTTCAAGCTCGTCAGACTGGTTACGCTTCCGGTGGTCGCCTTCTTCTTGTTCAATTTCGTGTTTGCCATGTGGCACGTGCCGGCACTTTACGACCTCACCCTGAGGGAACGGGGCATCCATATCCTGGAGCACCTGATGTTTATCGTTACCGCTGTTATCATGTGGTGGCCGATCCTGAGCCCTCTGTCGGAGCTGCCCCGGGCAAACTACCTGGTCCAGATGGTGTACCTGTTCGTACAGCCCACAGTCCCGGCTATCCTCGGAGCGATGATCACTTTCTCTGATCAGGTCCTTTATGAGTGGTATGAGATGGCACCCCGGGTTTGGGACATCTCTCCCCATACTGACCAGCAGGTCGGGGGCATAATTATGTGGGTGCCTGGAGGCTTCGCCTTTCTGTTGACCGTTGTCGTGGTGTTCCTTATATGGGCCAGCCAGGAGGAGTCCTTGACCCGGGCTCGGAGCAGGCAGACCTGGGGCTGACCTGTGTTGGCTTCAGGATAGCAACAGTCTCACTGAAGGGCTGGGCCTTTGGAGGGTCGAACGTGCGGCTGTGGCTCTCGTGTTTGTCCGTATGCGAGCCGTATGTGCTATGGGGAACCCCCTGCCATACTTGGTGGTATAATGTGAGTGATATCAGTGGAGGTTTCTGATGAATCGAGTGCCCCTTCCTTTCTTGCTTCCCATTATGGCGCTCCTTATCGTTGTTCTCTGGGGAGGAGGCCTGGGCGCTCTCTTTATCTTCGTTGGTAAGGCTGGGGCGGAGCAATGGGGGGCCGTTATCATAGGTATGGGTGTCGTCGTGGGTGTGCCGACCGTGGCCGCGCTCATAACTCTACCCAAGAAAGGTACCCCCGAGTAAACCCCTTGACCGCCGGGATAGGGGAGACCGCCCTGAGCAGGTCCAAGCGGGCTTGTTCGTGGGCCGCTCCTGCCATCGGGCTGGCCCTACTTGTCGGCGTAGCCTGCTCCGGAGATCCCTCCTTCAGGGGTATAGAGTTAGATACCCCCGACCTCGCGCCATCCTTCGAACTCCAGGATCAGTTTTCCCGCAGCGTGAGCCTCTCAGATTTCAGTGGGAAGGTGGTCGTGCTTACCTTCCTCTACACCTATTGCCCGGACGTTTGCCCTGTTGTTACAGAGGCGCTGCGTCGAACTCACGCTCTCCTCGGGGATGATGCCGCGGCTGTGCAGTTCCTGGCCGTTTCTGTGGACCCCCCGCGGGACACCGTAGAGAGAGTCCACGAGTATTCTGGGGAGAAAGGTATGCTGGATAAATGGCACTATCTGGTAGGAACTGAAGATGAGCTTGGCCCGGTCTGGAAGGCTTATTGGCTGGCCCCCTATCAAGATGAGGCGGGCCAGGATGGCGATGCTGATGTCCACTCAACTGGCGAGGGAGAGGACCGTAATAGTGATGGCGCCGCGGACGGTGGGGTGTTAGGGGGCGCGGGCGAAGATTATCTGGTGAGCCATGCGACACCAGTGTTCCTCATAGACCGCGCCGGGTACCGGCGCGTCCTATTCAAGGGGGCCTCGCTTGATGTCGAGCCTCTCGTGCACGATATCCGACTGCTCGTAAAGTAACGGAGTGTCTTAGAGGAAAAGGAGAAGGGCGCCCAGAGGCGCCCTTCTCCTTTTGACCGCGGGGTGGATCCCTACGTTGCCACATGCTCCTTAGCGACTGCGACGAGACTCTCAAATCCTTGAGGGTCCCGGGCAGCTATGTCCGCAAGGATTTTCCTGTCGATGTCTATGCTGGCCACCTTCAGCCCGTGAATGAACTGGCTGTAGGTGAGTCCAGACAGCCTGGCCGCCGCGCCTATTCGCACGATCCAGAGCCTGCGGAAGTCTCCCTTTCGCTCCCGGCGGTGACGGTAGGCGTGGCTCCACGCGTGGATCAGCGCCTCTTTCGCCCACTTGTAGCTACGGTGAGACGACTCGCGATACCCTCGGGCCAGAAGGAGTATTTTCTTATGGCGGCGGCGCTTGGTGACGCCCCGTTTTACTCTTGCCAAGATGGCGCTCCTGGGCTGTCGATGCCCTTAAAGGTCGTGGGGTATGAGCCGCTTGATGCGCGGGACATCGCTGCTGTGAACGGCGATCTTACCGATATACGTGCGGCGCACCTTCTTCGGCTTCTTGCGCCGGAGGTGGCTGCTCATCCTCTTGCGCCGCAGGAGCTTTCCGGTGCCGGTCACGTGGAAACGGGCCTTAGCTCCCTTGTGAGTCTTCAGTTTGGGCATTCTCGACTGCTACCTTCTTTTCTGCCTTTTTGCCTTCAGTTTGGGAAGTCCCGACTGCTACCTTCTTTGCTGCCTTTTTGTCTTCGGTTTGGGAAGTCCCGACTGCTACTTTCTTTGCTGCTTTTTTGTCTTCGGTTTGGGAAGTCCCGACTGCTACTTTCTTTGCTGCTTTTTTGTCTTCAGTTTGGGAAGTCCCGACTGCTACCTTCTTTTCTGCCTTTTTGTCTTCAGTTTGGGAAGTCCCGACTGCTACCTTCTTTTCTGCCTTTTTGTCTTCAGTTTGGGAAGTCCCGACTGCTACCTTCTTTTCTGCCTTTTTGTCTTCAGTTTGGGAAGTCCCGACTGCTACCTTCTTTTCTGCCTTCTTGTCTTCAGTTTGGGCATTCTCGACTGCTACCTTCTTTTCTGCCTTCTTGTCTTCAGTTTGGGCATTCTCGACTGCTACTTTCTGTTCTGCCTTAGTGCCTTCAGTTTGGGCGTTCTCGACTGCTACTTTCTTTTCTGTCTTCTTGTTTGATGGGACTAATACGATGGAGATCGATCTGCCTTCCATCCCCGGGGGTTTCTCTAGACGAGAGCCGTCTTGCACTTCGTCGGCTACGCGCTTGAGGAGCGTCACGCCCAGTTCCGGATGAGTGACCTCGCGGCCGCGGAAGACGACCGCCACCTTGACCTTGGATCCGCCGCCCAGTAGCTCCCGGACCTTGCGCACCTTGCTTGAGAAGTCGTGCCTTCCGATTTTAGGACGAAATCGGACTTCTCGCAGAGCAGTGTTCTTCTGGGACTTCTTGGCCTCGCGCTCTTTCTTGGAGTAGAGGTAACGGAGTCTCCCGTAATCGAGAATGCGGCAGACCGGTGGTGCCTCGTTGGGCGCCACTTCAACCAGGTCCAGTCCGCGGTCCCTCGCTAGGACCAGCGCCTCGGGCACAGACATCGTGCCCAGCCGCTCTCCCTCGAAGATTACCAGGACCTCCGGTGCACGGATCCTCTCGTTTGCCCGATATTCCTTAGCTATGCCCGCCTCCTACGGGGGTGTTCACAGCTTTGATTGAATTTGAGAACAAGATCATGCTCGAATATACCATAGGCGTAAATCCAAGTCAATTGGGTTTCAAGTGTATTTGGGCGGCTAGCCCCGCTCACGGACCTCTTGATGGAGCCGGCCCAATAGCTCTGGAAGTGGTATCGGGCCAAGGTTCTCTTCGGTCCTAAGCCTCACCGAGACCGTGTCATTCCCCATCTCCCCGTCGCCCACGACTAACATGTAAGGCACTTTCTTGAGTTGAGCGTCTCGTATCTTCAAGTTCATCCGCTCCCCTCTGGAGTCCACCTCTGCTCTAAAACCCTGCTCTTTCAACGCTCCGGCGACCCGCTGAGCGTAATCCGAATGGCGGTCGGCAATCGGGATGATTACGACCTGCACCGGAGCAAGCCACAGTGGAAAGGCGCCGCCATAGTGTTCTATCAGCACGCCCAGGAACCGCTCCATCGAGCCCATGATGGCCCTGTGTACCATATAGGGCCGTTGATGGCTGCCGTCAGAAGCCTGGAAGGTGAGGTCAAAGCGCTCCGGGAGATTGAAGTCGAACTGGACCGTCGTACACTGCCAGGACCTCCCCAGAGCGTCCCTTATCTTTACGTCTATTTTGGGACCGTAGAAAGCTCCGCCACCTTCGTCTATGTTGTAGTCCAGGTCCTGGGCCTCTAGAGCCCTGGCCAGGGAGCCGGCCGCATGCTCCCACATAGCTGGCTCACCCACGAATTTGTCCGGGCGAGTGGATAGGGAGATTTCGTAGTCGTTAAAGCCGAAAGTGTCGAGCATCTCGAAAGTCAGGTCCAGCACCCCCAACACCTCATCCTCCACCTGCTCCGGCCGGCAGAATATGTGGGCATCGTCCTGGGTAAAGCCCCTTACTCTCATTAGCCCGTGGAGTACCCCGCTCCGCTCGTAGCGATAGACTGTGCCCAGCTCGGCGTATCGGATCGGAAGCTCCCGGTAGCTCCGCAGTGCCGAGCGGTAGATCATGATGTGGAAAGGGCAGTTCATGGGCTTGATGTAGTACTCCTGGCCTTCCACGTCCATGGGCGAGTACATGCTCTCGCTGTAAAAGTCAAGGTGGCCGCTGGTCTTCCAGAGCCGGGAACGCCCTATATGAGGCGAGAAGACCACCTCGTAGTTGTGCCTGTAGTGAAGCTCCTGCCAGTAGTCTTCGATGACGGTCCGAATGCGACCGCCCTTGGGGTGCCAGATGACGAGGCCCGGTCCCACTTCCTCGTGGACGCTAAAGAGGTCGAGCTGGCGTCCCAGCCGCCGGTGGTCCCTTTTCTCGGCCTCCTCCAGCATTTTCAGGTGCTCTTCCAGCGCTGTGGCGTTCTCGAAGGCGGTGCCGTAGATCCGCTGGAGCATGGGCCGCTTTTCATCCCCGCGCCAGTAGGCCCCGGCCACGGTCAAAAGCTTGAAGGCCGGGATATCGCCTGTCGAGTCTGCGTGGGGACCCATGCACAGGTCCGTGAACCCCCCGTGCTCGTCGCCATGGTGATAAAGACTTATTGTCTCGTCCGGCGGGATCTCATCGATCAGCTCGAGTTTGTATGGCTGATCGTGAAATAGGTCTCTGGCGCCGGCTCGTGGGATATCCTCTTTGTGGAAGGGTGTATTCCCTGAGATCCTGGTACTCATTATTGCTTCGATGCTCTCCAGGTCTTCGGGAGTGAACGGCCTTGAGATTTGGAAATCGTAATAGAACCCCTCCTCGGTTGGTGGGCCGATACCTATCTTGGCCTCGGGGAATATCTTGAGCACCGCGTCGGCCATGACGTGAGCCGCAGAATGGCGTATCCGCTGGCGCAATGCGACCAGCTCCTGGTCCCGCTCTTTACTTGGACTTCTTCCTCTTGCCATGCCCTTCCTCGGCTTCGAAATCCAAGTATAGCACACCCTTCAGCCGGGAAGCTGGCAGTATGGTAGTCCACGGACTGAGAAAAAGCGGACCGGCACTGTGGTGCTGAACGAGCTCGCAAACCTTGCTACAATGAGTGAGTTCGGGATAATGTTCCAGACGACCACATCGACAGCCAAGTTTCTAGCCGTGCGGCACGTTCCAGTGTCGTCCCCTATCGTCAATCCCGGTATTGTTGTTGTGCTCGAAGTTCAGATAGAGCTATCATAAGAAGCATCAGGGCGGGCAGGGATGGACCTCTAACCCATGAAGCGAGTATTGACACTCAAGGCGTTGCCTGTGGTACTGGTGACCGCGTTGCTGGCTGCCGGCGTGCGTATGCCGCACATGTGGTGTTCGATAGGCCTCTTACAGCCACGTGGACCGTCCTCATCAGCGGCGACGCGCCCATCGAAGTCTACGAAGCGGACGGCGTCACGCCGGTCGACGTGATCGACTTCGGCGTCACCACCCTGGACTTCTTCGGAAACGCGCCTATACCGACGCATCCCGTTGTCGTAAAGAACCACTCGCAGACTGTCCTGCAGATTATCGTGACCGGTGATTTGAGGGACGACGTCCTCCCGTTGTTTGGGCCTACACACGGCGAACTCCGGGACGCGCCGAGCAACGCTTTCTTTCTGCAGCCCCAGGGCATTTCGGGAGACATAACGACCGGCCTGCTGGGGCTTGCGCTGCGACCGCCGACCTCAGGCGACAAAACAAGCACCATCATCTTCAGAGCCACCGATGCGGGTCAAGCCCCGGCAGGCCCCGGTCGCATAGCGTTCCATTCGGGTAGGGACGGCAACCTTGAGATATACGTGATGAATGCTGACGGTTCCAACCAGACCCGCCTAACCACCAATGCCGCCGACGATCGCCACGCTGACTGGTCCCCGGACGGGCACAGGATCGCGTTCAGCTCCATGCGAGATGGAAACAGCGACATATACGTGATGACCGGAGACGGCTCCGGCCAGACCAATATGACGTTCTGGCCCTATTATGATGACCACGCAGCCTGGTCGCCGGAGGGCAGCAGGATCGCTTGGACCCGGGTCACTAGCGACGGCGCCGACACAGAAATCGTCTTCGCAACTAACGGTGGGAACAGGATGAACCTCACCTCCAATGGTCGTCCTGATGAGTCTTCTGCCTGGTCGCCTGATGGCAATAGAGTCGCCTTTGCCCGCCAGCTTTTGGATGGCAACTGGGATATCTATGTAGTTAGCGCAGACCGCTCCAGCGAGACACGGCTGACCGATAACCCTGCTATGGACAAGCATCCCGATTGGTCCCCCGATGGAGGCAGGATAGCCTTCTCCTCTGACAGGGACGGCAACACGGGCATTTACGTGATGAATGCCGACGGCTCCAACCAGGCACGCGTCTCCGCCGGGACCGGGGATTTCCCTGCCTGGTCCCCCGATGGAAGCGAGATTGCCTTTGCTTCCGACAGGGACGGCAACCTCGAGATATACATTGTGGGCGCCGACGGCTCGAATGAGAGGCGCATCACAAACAACCCCGCCGAGGACAGCTGGCCGTCCTGGACACGCAGTGTGGTTACGCCCTAGCCAAGCCGCCTCCCGTTGGAAAATCCCGGGGGCCCCAGCAGTCCGCCCGGTGCTCTTCTCTGAAAAAGCGATCGGCGGATGATCGATATTCTCGCTTCACTCGAAGGAGAACAGGTCCAGCCAGTGGCCCCTGCGGACCAGGGCAACGGTCTGACTCCAGGAACGGGCGAAGTAGGTTGCCACAACTACGGCCGTTAGCACCAGGCAAAGAAGGACTTGCACCCACCCCTGGCGCGTGGCTACGACCAGGATATTCAGGGTAACAAAGCCAAAGGCAGACGCCAGGACGATGTTACGTGTCCGCAGCGCCACCAGCAGGGCGACGGCCAGGGCCGCCGCCGTTAGCAAGGGCTGTACCGCCAGCGAAACGCCAAGCACCGTGGCAGCGCCCTTGCCCCCCCGGAACCTGAAAAACATGGGCCAGTTGTGCCCCGCCACAACTCCGAGGGCGCCGTATACGCAGACCCAGGGGGAGTCGGTTATGGCTATGGAAATGAGAATGGCGGCCGCGCCCTTCAGTGTGTCCGCAACAAAGACGGCGGCCGCTGCCTGAGGTCCCACCTGGTGGAAGGTGTTTAGCGCTCCGACGTTTCCGCTGCCCACCGCTCTGATATCGATTCCCCTGGCAAGGCGCGCGACCAGATAGGCTGTGGGCACTGAGCCCAACGTATACCCGAATATGGCGCTGAGGAAAAACGGGAGGGTTTCCATCGGCTCGTCTCTACCTGTGTGTCCTTCCTTCGGCGAGAGTCGGCGTTTCCAAAAACCTTTCGTTCATTTTACTGCCCTCAAGATTCGTGTGAATACCCTTGACAACTGGAAATAGTCTGATACAGTTGTAGGTTGCACATGCCTCAGTGGACTACTCATCACGTCCCCTCCCCAGCCGGCGAGTCCTTAGCGTTTCTTCGCCCGTTGCTTGGCCACTAAACGTCCCTTTTCCTTGAGGAGAGTAATAATATGGTAGTGTCTGTGTCCCAGGGTAACTCTGCGCCTCTCGCCGAACACAAGTCCTACGCCCGAATCCCCGAAGTTATGGACGTCCCCAATCTGATTCAAAGTCAGATTCAGTCGTTCGAGGTTTTCCACCGGGAAGGGCTGGCTGAAGTCTACCATGAGATTTCCCCGGTCCAGGACTACACACGTAACAAGTACGAACTGCATTTCTTGGACCATTACTTCCGAGATCCGAAGTACCCACCCGAGGAGTGCAAGATCAAGGAGATCACCTATGCCGCTCCGCTTTACGTCAGGACCCGCCTCGTCATGAAGGAGACGGGCGAGATAAAGGAGCAGGAGATCTTCATGGGGGACCTACCCTTGATGACCGTCAATGGCACCTTTATCGTGAACGGCGCCGAGCGGGTCGTGGTCAGCCAGCTGGTGCGTTCCCCCGGCGCCTACTTCGTACTGGATAAGGACATAGCCAGCAACAGGGACCTGTGTCACGCCAAGCTGATTCCTTCCCGAGGCGCCTGGCTGGAGTTCGAGACCAGTTCGAAAGACGTCCTCTCGGTGAAGGTGGACCGAAAGCGGAAAGTCTCTGCCGCCACCTTCCTCAGGGCGATTGGCATAGCCACAGATGAGGAGCTCTTGGAAATCTTCCAAGACGTTGATAACCATGACGTACATCGCTACATGAATGCGACTATCGATAGAGATCCCATTCAGGACCAACGAGAAGTGCAGTTCAGGGAGGACGATCTGAAGGCCCTCTGGCGGGAACTCCTGCCTGATGAGGAGTACGACCTGGCGAAGGTCAAGAAGATCGCGAATGCCCGCATCGAGTTCTATCGGCGACTACGCCCAGGGGAGCCACCGAGCCTGGAGAATGCTCGGGCGCTCGTCCACGACCTTTTCTTTGAGCCTCGCCGCTACGACCTGGGCAAGGTAGGCCGCTATAAGCTGAACAGTAGACTCGGTCTGGACGAGGACCCCACCACCAGAGTCCTGACCAGGAGGGACCTCGTATCCGTGTTCCGTACCATGATCCAGGTGAATAACGGGGAGGGTAAGACTGACGACATCGACCACCTGGGCAACCGGCGGGTGAGGTCGGTGGGAGAGCTGGTGCAGAACCAGATGAGGGTGGGCTTGCTCAGAATGGAGCGGATGGTCAGAGAGCGTATGACTTTGATCGATCCCGAGCAGGCTACTCCCCAGGCGCTGGTAAATATACGCCCTGTAGTCGCGGCCGTCCGGGAGTTCTTTGGAGGTTCACAGCTTTCCCAGTTTATGGACCAGACCAACCCGTTGGCGGAATTGACCCACAAGCGACGTCTCTCTGCGCTGGGCCCAGGGGGCTTGTCCAGAGAGCGGGCGGGGTTCGATGTCCGGGACGTCCATTTTTCCCATTATGGGCGGATCTGCCCCATCGAGACGCCTGAAGGTCCCAACATCGGACTCCTGAGCTCGCTGTCGACTTATGCCCGGATAAATCCCATGGGGTTCATCGAATCCCCTTATCGCCGGGTGCTCAGGGAGCTCCCCCATAATGATCCGGACCTTGGCGGCCGCACCATCGCCGAGGAAATCCTGGACGATGAGGGCACTGCGGTGGCCAAGGCGGGAAGGACGCTGAAGGGGAAAAAGCTCGCGGAGGTCGTCGCTCTCTCACCCCGAAACATTCAGGTGAAACCATTCGTTTCAGGCAAGAGCGAAGATATCGTGTACCTCTCCGCCGACCGGGAGGAGAAGTTCATCATCGCCCAGGCCAACGTGTTATTGGATGATAAGAACCAGTTTGTCCGGGACCGGGTTGAGGTCAGAACCGGGGAAAAATATTCTGAGGAGCTGTCGGACACGGTGGACTACATGGACGTTTCGCCCATGCAGATTACCAGCGTATCCGCCTCGCTCATTCCGTTCTTGGAGCATGATGACGCCAACCGGGCCCTCATGGGGTCCAACATGCAACGTCAGTCGGTGCCGTTGCTGCGGCCCCAGGCGCCCCTCGTGGGCACCGGTATCGAGGGTCGAGTTGCGAGAGACAGTGGCCAGGTTATCGAGACCCCAAGATCGGGTCTCGTATCTTCGGTAACCGGTGACCAAGTCGTTGTCGTGGACGATGAAGGACACGAGCACGTCCACAAGATTGGCAAGTTCGCTCGGACCAATCAAGGCACCTGCTTCAACCAGCGCCCGACGGTCCAGAAAGGTGATCTGGTGAAGAAGGGGGACATACTTGCCGACAGTTCCTCTACGGACAATGGCGATCTTGCCCTCGGCCAGAACGTGTTGGTGGCCTTCATGAGCTGGGAAGGTTACAACTACGAAGACGCCGTGATCATAAGCGAGAGCCTGGTCAAGGACGATTACTTCACCTCGATCCATATAGAGAAATACGAGATGGAGGCCAGGGAAACCAAGCTGGGTCCGGAAGAGATCACGCGAGACATACCGAACGTCGGCGAGGAGAGCCTTCGTGATCTGGATGAACTGGGAATCATCCGAACAGGGGCCGAGGTAGGGCCGGGCGACGTCCTGGTGGGCAAAGTTACGCCTAAGGGCGAGACAGAGCTCACCGCGGAGGAAAAGCTCCTCAGAGCCATATTCGGAGAGAAATCTCGGGATGTGAAGGACACTTCCCTCAGGGTGCCTCACGGTGAGCGGGGGAAGGTGATAGACGTAAAGGTCCTGGGTCGAGCAAACAAGGACGAGCTCCCACCCGGGGTCAACGAAGCGGTCAGAGTGTGGGTCGCCCAGACCCGCAAGGTATCGATCGGTGACAAAATGGCTGGGAGACACGGGAACAAGGGGGTGATTGCCCGGATACTCCCCGTGGAGGACATGCCCTTCCTGGAGGATGGCACTCACATCGACATAATCCTTAACCCCCTGGGAGTGCCATCCCGGATGAACCTGGGTCAGGTTCTGGAGACCCATCTGGGCTGGGCGGCCAGGCACCTCAACTTCCGCGCTGTCACACCGGTGTTCGACGGCGCCAAGGACGTTTCCATAGAAGACTCCCTCGCCCGGGTCTGGTTCGCCCAGAAGTCCGGGGCGATCGACCCCGCTCCTTCTGCCAGCGGGGCGTCCATCGACATGGAGAAGGCGGAGAAATGGCTGGCCGAGCGGGGATACAGCGCCAAAGAGATCTATGACGACGCCAGCCCAGGTAAGGCCCGAGACGCAGGTCTCAAGATCTGGATGGAGGAAGAGGCCGGAGTGGATATCTCAGCCCTCAGCATAGAAGAAATGAGAGAGGAGACCATGAGGCTTCACCGGGAAGAGAAATTAGCCCCTCCCCTGTTCGGGAAGGTAGTACTTTTCGATGGCCGCACCGGCGAGCCCTTCCATCAACCGGTATCCGTGGGATACATATACATGCTCAAGCTGATACACCTTGTAGAGGACAAGATACACGCCCGATCCACCGGACCCTACTCCCTGATCACTCAGCAGCCCCTGGGAGGCAAGGCTCAGTTTGGCGGGCAGAGGTTCGGAGAGATGGAAGTGTGGGCTCTGGAAGCATACGGCGCCGCCTACAACCTACAAGAGGTCCTTACCGTCAAATCCGACGATGTGGCGGGACGGGTCAAGACCTATGAAGCCATAGTGAAAGGCGAGGACGTAGTCCAGCCTGGTGTGCCCGAGTCCTTTAACGTGCTCCTCAAAGAGCTTCAGAGTCTGGGGTTAGCGGTGGAGCTGCTGAATGAGGAGGAGCGGGTTCCGATTCCTAGAGACATCACGGAGATGGAGATCGAGGAACTCATCTAGAAACAGAAACAGGAGAGAGGGTAAATATGCCGGACAGGACGGAAACTCAGGCGACCAGCTTTAATGCGATCAGGATCTCCATTGCTTCTCCCGAGCAGATTCGAAGTTGGTCCCACGGCGAGGTCACCAAGCCTGAAACCATAAACTACCGCACCCTGCGGCCGGAGAAGGACGGGCTCTTCTGCGAGCGCATCTTCGGGCCCACCAAGGACTGGGAGTGTTTCTGCGGGAAATACAAGCGGATTCGCTACAGGGGCGTCGTGTGCGATAGGTGCGGCGTCGAGGTAACCCGGTCCAAGGTGCGAAGGGAACGCATGGCCCACATCAACCTGGCCACCCCTGTAGCCCACATTTGGTTCAGCAAAGGTACTCCCAGCCGCCTTGGACTCCTGTTGGACCTGTCTCCCAGGAACCTGGAGCGGGTACTCTACTTTGCCCAGCATATCGTCGTTTCCGTAGACGAAGAGGCACGCCAAAGGGGGATAGAGGAGGAGCAGCAGAAGTACGACGAGGGGGTGGAAAAGGGAAGGGAGGCGAATGAAGCCGAGATCAGCGAGATAAGGCAACGCTTCGAGGCCTCCTCGGACTCCAAGAACGAAGATGAGCTTGAGCAGGAGAAGATCGCCACCGAGGTTGAGATAGGAGCCATGAGGGAGGCGCTGATTGCGACCGAAGGAAAACTTCATGGAGAGATGCAAGCGACCATTGACGAGTTGGAGGACCTCCGCCCGTGTAAGCTTATCGCGGACAGCCACTACCGTTCTCTGAAGGACCAATATGGCAGTGTCTTCAAGGCGATGATGGGTGCCGAAGGCGTAGTGGAGATACTCCGCCAGACCGACCTGGAGGCTCTAAGGCAGCAGCTCCTGGTCGAGATGCGATCGACCTCCGGCCAGCGCCGGAAGAAGGCAATAAAGCGGCTGCGGGTAGTGGAGGCGTTCAGGAGGAGCAGCAACAAACCCGAGTGGATGGTCCTTGGCGTATTGCCTGTTCTGCCCCCGGACCTCAGGCCGATGGTCCAGCTCGATGGCGGCAGGTTCGCTACTAGCGACCTCAATGACCTTTATAGGCGTGTGATAAACAGGAACAATCGCTTGAAGAGGCTGCTGGACCTGGGTGCGCCGGAGATCATAGTCCGCAACGAGAATAGGATGCTTCAGGAGGCCGTGGATGCGCTCATAGATAATGGGCGTAGGGGAAGGCCCATCCAGGGGAGCCACAACCACAAGCTAAAGTCCCTCTCCGACTTACTGCGAGGGAAGCAGGGGCGTTTCCGGCAAAACCTTCTGGGGAAGCGTGTTGATTACAGTGGCCGCTCTGTGATTGTGGTTGGCCCGGAGCTACAGCTTCATCAGTGCGGGCTTCCCAAGCGCATGGCATTGGAGCTGTTCAAGCCCTTCGTCATGCACAAGCTTGTGTTACTGGGTATTGCAGCCAACATCAAGAGTGCCAAGAGGATGGTGGAGAGGACGAGCCCCGAGGTGTGGGACATCCTCGAGGATGTCATCAAAGACCGCCCAGTCCTGCTGAACCGGGCACCCACGCTCCACCGCCTTGGGATACAGGCCTTTATGCCGGTGCTGATCGAGGGCAGCGCTATACAGATACATCCTCTCGTGTGCTCCGCGTTCAACGCCGATTTCGATGGCGACCAGATGGCGGTCCACGTGCCTCTTTCGCGGATGGCCGTCCTGGAAGCCAAGAATACGATGCTCAGTGTGCACAGCATGCTGTCTCCGGCCTCTGGTGAGCCGCTGGTGGCCCCGACGCTGGACATGGTGCTGGGTTGCTACTACCTAACGGACCTGGAGCCCAGGGCGGCCGGGACCGGAGGCAAGTTCATTGATGTCGACGAAGCCCGCATGGCATATGAGGATAACCGTCTGAATCTTCGGGCGGAGGTCGAATTCCGGGACACCACCCAGGCCAACGGTTGGCTTAAGACAACACTGGGGCGCATGATCTTCAACGAGGAGCTCCTGCCCGAGCTTGGGTTCAAGAACCAGCTTATGGACAAGGCCGCACTGAAGGATCTCACGGGCGAGTGCTACAGGGAGCTGGGCAACGAGCAGGCGGCCGCCGTTCTCGACAGAATCAAGGCCCTTGGGTTCCATTATGCGACCGTCTCGGGTATAACCATGGCGATCAACGACATACAGGTGTCGCCTAAGAAAGAGCAGATCATCCAAGAAGCCAACCGGCAGGTGGAGGAATACGAGGAACAGTATATGCAGGGGCTTGTCACAGAGGAGGAGCGGTACGTCCGCACGGTGGCTACCTGGACGCAGGCAAGTGATCAGATGGAGGACATAGTTAAGGAGGATCTGGCCAACTATGGGGGCGTCGCGTTAATGGCGGTGTCCGGGGCGAAGGGGAATATCGCGCAAATCAAGCAGATGGCCGGAATGCGCGGCCTAATGAGTGATCCTAAGGGCCGTATCATAGACCTGCCCATCAAGTCCAGCTTCCGTGAAGGCCTGACAGCCCTCGAGTACTTCATATCCACCCACGGAGCGAGGAAGGGACTCGCTGATACCGCTCTGAGGACTGCGGACAGCGGTTATCTAACCCGGAGGCTCATAGATGTCTCTCAGGAAGTAATAATCCTCGAGGACGATTGTGGCACCACTGACGGCATATGGCTCAAAGCGGCCCCCGACGACCCACTGGTCTCTCCCATTGAGGAGAGCATTCTGGGGAGGATAGTCCCCGCCCCGGTAGCAAACCCAGCCACCGGCGAGATCATCGTGGATGCCGGCGAGGAGATAGTTGAAGCCAAAGTCGAGGCCATAATTGGGGCTGGTATCACAGAGGTGTTCAGCCGGTCTGCCCTTGCCTGTGTGGCCCGCCGGGGAATCTGCCAGCTGTGCTACGGCCGCATACCCGCCACCGGGCTGCTGGTGGATTTGAATGAAGCCGTCGGCATCATCGCTGCCCAGAGCATCGGTGAGCCTGGTACCCAGCTAACCATGCGGACCTTCCACACTGGTGGCGTCGCGGGCCTGGACATTACCAGCGGCCTGCCCCGGGTTGAAGAACTCTTCGAGGCGAGGGTACCTAAGGGCTACGCCGTCCTTGCGGACATAGATGGTGTAGTGGTCATCGAGGACGACACAGAGGGCCGGAGGTTGAGAATAATAAGCAGGGAGGAATATCGGGAGGACTATCCTTTACCGCCAAAGTTCGAGCTGCTGGTCAAGGACGGGGAGCAGGTAGAGGCCGGAGTTTCCCTGGCCCGTGCCCTTCCCGCTCCCAGCAAGAAGGGGAAGACCAAGGCAGAGGTGAAGGAGAGCGCGCCCGATATCGTGGCCAATATGAGCGGCAAGGTGGAAGTTGGGACCCAGGGAGTAGCTATCGTTTGGGCCGACATGGAGGAGCGGGAGCACATAGTGCCCTTGTCTGCCTACATCCTGGTGGAGGATGGCCATTCCGTCAAGGCGGGGGATGCGCTCACGGGCGGGCCGCTGAACCCTCACGATATCCTGAGGATCCGCGGGAAAGAAGAGCTTCAGCGGTATCTGATCGGCGAGGTGCAGAGAGTCTACCGCGCCCAGGGCGTGAGTATTCACGATAAACACATCGAGGTTATACTGCGGCAGATGCTTCGCCGAGTCCAGGTGGACACCCCAGGCGACGCCGAGTTCATACCAGGCCAGATCGTAGACCGGTTTGAGTTCCAGGATAAGAACGCGAAGGTGTTGGCCGAGGGTGGCGAGCCGGCCACCGCCAAGTCGGTGCTGCTGGGAGTTACCAGGGCATCATTACTCACCGACAGCTTCCTGGCGGCGGCCTCTTTCCAGGAGACCACCCGCGTGCTTACCGAAGCCGCCGTGACCGGAGCCCGGGACAGGCTGCTGGGACTCAAGGAGAACGTAATCATCGGTAGGCTCATACCGGCGCGGTCCAGCTTCCTGGGCTCTGAGGCGAAACAGCTCATGGAACCCACAGAAGAAGACGGCTTCTCGAGCTCCTGGTTGGATATAACGGGGCCTCCCTCCTCCAACGGCCACGAAAATGGGCATGAGTCCGAGCCCGAAGAGGAAGCCTCCCCAGAAACCGGTGTAGAGTAAGACCGTGGGCTGGGCTACCGTTGAGGATTGCTAACGGACCTAAGCTGTCAACCGAAATCGCGCCGCGTCACCCGATCGGCCTCAAACTAGCCAATCCGGTCATGATCGCTTCGGGGACCTTCGGATATGATGGCTATGGCAGAGGACTCCTCCAGGAAGGAGGGGCTCCGTCCGAAGCCATTGACTTCCAGCGCATCGGGGCCGTAGTTGCGAAGACGGTCACTATGCAGCCCCGGAAAGGGAATCCGGAACCCCGCTGGTACCCCACTTCCTACAGGGTTGCCCGTGAGGCTGGAGAGTCGATATTCCTTAACTCCGTGGGCCTGACCAATCCCGGTATAGCAGCGGCCCTGGCCGAGCACGCTCCGATGTGGGAGACGTGGAACGTCCCGGTCCTGATGAGCTTGGCCGGCTCGACGGTAGAAGAGTTCGGCACCATGGCGGCCATGGTCGAAGGTACACCCGGCGTCGCGGCCCTGGAGCTCAACCTGAGCTGTCCCAATATAGAGGACGGCGCCTACTTCAGCCATAGCTCGGAGATCGCGGCCGAGACCGTGTCGCGGGTGAGAGATGGTACCTCCCTTCCCGTGCTCCCCAAGCTGAGCCCCAATGTGCCGGATATCGTGCCTATCGCACAAGCTGTGGCAAGGGCCGGGGCCGACGCCATCATCCTCACCAACACCATCCCGGCCATGATGATAGACGTGGAAACGAGACGGCCGGTTCTCGGCGGCATCACCGGCGGGATCTCCGGGCCAGCACTGCGCCCAGTTGCGGTCGCCCTGGTCTACCAGGCGTCGCAAGCCGTCGACATACCTATCATCGGAGTCGGGGGTATCTTCACGGCCAGAGATGCGCTGGAGCTCATCATCGCTGGGGCGACCGCCGTCCAGATCGGCAGCGCGAATCTGGCCGGTCTGGCCGCACCCCTGGAGATCCTCGATGGGCTGCGGTCATACATGGGTGAGTACGGCATCGACGATTTGGCCGAGCTCGTCGGCGCCTCCTGGAAGGGAACGCGTTCTTGACGGTGTTCTGCCCTCTTGCTACACTACATTACCCCAAATTCTTCAGGAGTCGGCTTTTTTGCGTCGGCCGTGATCCTCGCCCAGAATCTCCGGTCCGGTCCCTCTACGCGTTCCAGGGAGGGCGGTTAGCTCAGTTGGTTAGAGTGCTGCCTTGACATGGCAGAGGTCACTGGTTCGAGTCCAGTACCGCCCACCATGACGTACCGAATTCATAACTCGCCCATTCAGGGCGATCTCTGCGGCGTCCGCTCCCCCTATGGGAGAATCCTCCGGCGTGGGTATGGAGTAGACGATGGCGGCCCTGCCGGGCTTGACCACGACCTCCTTGACGAAGGAGCCGACGAAGGCTTTGGTCTCGGTCAACTCGCTGGTCTTGAGGAACTCGCTCATCTCGGCGGCGAAGGCGGCGATGGTGTCGGCGCTGTCGAGGAACTGCCGCCTCTCTTTCAGCAGCGCCCTCGCCTCCTCTGCGGCGATCTCCAGCTTCTCCTTGCGCTCCCGGTGCTCCCTGATGCGGTCGGAGGCGTCGGCCATCTCGGTGTCGGTCGTCTCGATGTGGTTCCAGATGCGCCCCAGCCGCTTCTTCACGTCCTCAAGCTCCTCCTCGATGTTCTGAAGCCTCTCCCGCTGGTCGCGGGCCACCCCGTCCATCTCCTCGTCCAGCAGCTTCACCAGGTCTCGGATGTTGGACTCGGTGAGAACGTTCTCCCTGATCTCGTTGACGATGAGCTTCTCGAAGCTCTTGGCGTTGAGCCTGGGGGTCTTGCAGGTTCCCTTGCCCCGCTTGAGCAGGGAGTGGCAGATGTAGTAGGTGTACTTGCCGCTCTTGGCCTCGGCTGCGGTCATGGCCTTGCCGCAGGTCTCGCACTTGGCGATGCCGCTGAGCAGGTAGGGGCTGGAGGCGCGGCGGGGGTTCACCTTCTTCGGGGCGCGGGACCCGAGCAATCTCCTGGCCTTCTGGAAGTCCCGCTTGGAGACGATGGCGGGGTGTGCGTCCTCGACGCGCACGGGCGGCGCTCCGTCCTTGGCTTTGGCTCCCCAGACCAAAGTGCCGGTGTAGGCTTCGTTGGAGAGCATGGTGTGGATGGTGGTCTTGAGCCACTTCTTGCCGTTGGTGGTTGGGATGCCCTCGGCGTTGAGGGTCTTGGTCACGTCGAGGATGCTCTTGCCCTGTAGCACCATGTCGAAGACCCGTCTGACCACGGCGTCGGCGGGCGGGTTCAGCTCCAGGATGGGGCGCTTCGCGGCCCCATCCTGGACACGTGGACCCGCTTGTAGCCGTAGGGGGCGTAGGTGGTCATCCAGAAGCCTCTGGAAGCGGCCTCGCGCATCCCCCGCGTGACCTCCTGGGCAAGGATATCGGTTATTCAATCGACACAAAAAGATCAGGTATACATGGGCGGTTGGACTTGAAGCCAGTTGACAACGACGATTGCTCACGAAGCCTGCGTGGTTCGAACCCCCGTGGACCTAAGGCTAGATGCTGGACACTTACGTTCGCCCGCGGTTTCAACAGTTGACGCGCCCAGTCCTGATAACTCTTGGGCTCGTTAGGTTTGTCGGAGGGGTCATCGGTTAGCTTTGACGCTGTCGAAACACTTGCCGGGGCGTGAGTATACGAAGCGTATGTTGGGATCGATTATGCACCGACCAATCATCGCAGAGGCACCACGGACATTTCGCCTACCTGTAGATGAGCGCGAAGCTCCAGGCAAAACATGCGACCGCCAATTACAATTCGGGAAACTTTAGCAGATCCCGGCCCATCAGTCGCTGCCACGCCTGCTTGCAGTCTCTGGCGAAAGCCTCAAATCGGTTATATCCCCAGCGCCGGTCTTGACTGCGATTCCACTTATCCATCAGAGCTGTCCAGGTTGTGCCCTCGGGTTTGTCGCCTCCGTAGAACTCGGCCAGTCTCAGGTGCTTCTCGCTCATCGAGCGATACCGGGCTCCAATCAAGGGAGCTCGGAGCTTCTTGTACTGCTCCGCAACCTCTTCGGGTGTAAGAGTCGGATCGATCTCCATGTTTATGCGACTCGAGATCGGCAGGCTAAGCGCCATACGAATCTCCCCCCGCAAGCTAGACAACAGAGGACTCACGTCCGTCAAAACGAATGTGGTAGCCTGAGCTTCCTGCCATGTGTATCGACGTGTCAGCGACTTGCTCACCACCCTGAG
This sequence comes from Dehalococcoidia bacterium, assembly GCA_965226805.1. GTDB lineage: Bacteria > Chloroflexota > Dehalococcoidia > Lucifugimonadales > JAGWBF01 > CBDDDW01. Next base: position 9,315 of record CBDDDW010000008.1, on the reverse strand, counting down.
ACTGTCCAATGTGCCTCCGTGCCTAACGGGGAGTCTTCGAACCCACTGATCATCAGGTGACGCATAAGAGAGCAGTTCTATCTCAATCTGAGTCGCGGGGGAAGTGTCCGAGATGGTCAGCAGCGGTTCCATGCGTCCCGTACGTCTAATGGGATCGTAACCATCGGGGACAGGGACTTTGAGGTAGCGGGAGGCCGGACCATCCTTCTTGGCCTGCCTTGTAATCCATTCAACAACCTCTTCACGCTTGAGTAGCCCTTCAGTCAGGTGCTTCCGCCTAAAAGCGACCACGCTTTTCTCAGTCGCCGCATGTTGGGCAATCAAGTCTGAGAGTATCTGGAGTCTAATCTGCCGGGGGCCAGAATCAGCAGCACCCCTCGGCGGCTTGAGGAGGACATCTGGGACGCGGGCGAATTGACGGTAGTTCTTTTCAAGGTGGTCAATCTCGGCGATTTGCAGCCATACTTCACGCACATAGTCCTCGTCGACTAGACGGTCCCAAATCTCTTCTTTGGGTTCATGGCCAAGTCTGCGCGCGAGTGCCGCTCGGATTTCGTCGAAGGGGTGATGTGTCACTTTAATCCAAACCTAACATGAGAGTTGCCATATGATATGCTATCACCATCGGATGCTAGCAACAACCTTAGGTCATATATCGTCTTGGCGTGGGTGAGGAGCTTTCCTATGGCAACATTACGTAGGCTGCATCGTTGGCTAGAGGAGCAGCCGCTCCGCGACCAGAAGTCGTTGACGAAACTGGCACGCAGAGGTTGGTTTCTTGGCCCACGCATGCCTGTAGCTGCTATTCCCCAACTTGGCAGAGCGTTAGAAGACACGCCGAATGACGTCGATGTAGCTGTCGGGCAACATGTTCGGCGGCATCTCGATGACATTGAAGCAGCCCTGATCGAAACCTATCCACACCGGTCGCACTTGTTTCAAGAGGCGTTCGGTGCACACCGAGAATGCTGGTATTCGCTCTCAATCGGGGCTTTCCTCGAACAGGCTGATGGCATCTTTTACGACGCGTTCGGGAGCTTGCTCTTCACGAAAGGGCGTAGGGGCGCAGTGAGCGCTTTCCGTTCCGAGGTTACAGGCCGATTCTTCCAAGCGGTTCTGTATCCCTTCACGGTAGACACTCCGCTATGGGTGCATACTGGTACCCTGGACGACACATTCGAAGGCCTCAATCGGCATCAGGTTCTCCACGGATTGAAAACCGACTACAACACCGAACTGAATAGCCTGAAGGCAATTTCGCTTCTCGATAACCTTGTCTGGGTGTTGAATACAAGTGCCGATGGATGCTGGAGCGCGGACACGGCCTCCACCATAGGATCGTCACATACCCGACGCTAACCCACACCCGTAGGCCACCCCTTGACACCAGATGTGCTTTCCTTAGCGAAGAGGCCTAAGACGCCTTCACCGAGCCCGCTTCAGTATCTGCTTGTCTAAGCTCAGGCCGCTCACTAGCTGCTCGAGATAGCAACTCTCCTGCTCCAACATCAGCCGGCGCATGTCAGTGACCGCCGTCCCAATGAACTGCTTGCCCCACTAGTAGACCAGTCTCCGGGCCAACGGAAGTGCGAGTCGAGCACTGCCACTGGGGCGACGGGTATACGGGACTCGAACCGCCGGGAAGCAGTCTATGAAGCTGTAGAGACCCGCGTGCGTGGGGTGGTGGGGCCGGAGCGTACTGTGCATAGTTGATTTCGTAGCCAAATTGGTTATGAATCCTGCTCGAACACCAACTCCGGTACCACTACTTCCCACATATCGCAGGCAAGGCCGTCACGGTACTCCGGTTCCGAATGCTCTCGGTCCCAGGTTGCAATCGCCAAGACCGAGGCAAAAGCTAAGCGCATGTCAGCGGGGGCACTTGAAACTACTAGCTAGCTGCCCTACGACAGTGCCGTGGCCGTCCAAAAGCTCCCAACGGTTCGACCCTTTCCGCACATGGAGAAGGTCTCCGGTAGAGAGAGCGGCAATGGCCAGATGCACTGGATGGCCAGGGGGCCTGTACCCTGCAAAGCTCAGGAAGACGTCCCCAAGGCTGAGCCGCCGATAGCTGCGTTTGAGTTCCGAAGCCTGGATAGGCAGTCCTACCGGTGTCGGGCGGCGCAGCACCGAGGGACTACTCTGCAAGGCATCCTGGAACGGATGTCGCCCGGCAAGGCGCATGAGGGTAAGGGTCTGACGTGCCCGAGTCATTGCCACATAGTACAGCCGCCGGGGGGAGTCCCGATCCTCCCCACGCCCGATGCGGTCCCAAGCGCCATCCAGCACGACCACGTGGCCGAACTCCAGGCCCTTGGCGCGGTGGGCGGTGGTCAGCAGTAATCCGCCTTGCCGGCGACGAAACTCCCGTCCCCACTCGGCAAGCCATTCGATGAAGTAGTCCAGCGACGTTTCCGCTCCGCCGCTCTCCAGCGCGTACTCGGTTACGGCTTCCTTCAGCAGCTTGACCCACGGGCCTACGGGTTGCCTACCCAGCCAGTCGGCTACGTCCCCGCTCCTCACCAATTTGGAATCTTCCTCATCTAGCTAGTCCCGGAGCGCCCTGGTCTCCCGCAAGTGCCAGAAACCTGAGAAATCCTCGTTCGCCATTTCAACTGGGATGCCCCAAAGCTCGCAGAGGCTGCGCACTGGGTCGAGGTTGCTCCAGTCCCGCGATACCACCGCGCAGGCAGACCACTCCCAGTTGGGAGTGAGCCCAGATAACCGCTCAAGCTCTGAGACCACCACTTGCGCCTGAGAGATGGGATTGTCCACACCCGGAACTAGCTGTACCCTTCCACGGGCCACCGGGTCTAGCGCCGACCAAGCCCCGCCCGGCGGTTCCTTGGAGCGGGTCCTGTCGATGGTGATGGGATGCCCGGTCTTCATCCGTTGCCGGGCCGGTTGGACCACCGCGTTGGCAGCCGCGATGATATGGCTCGTGGAGCGATAGTTGTCTGTCAGGAAGACGGGCCTGGCGCCGTAATCCGTCTCGAAGCGCCGGATGAACTCCACCGACGAGCCGTTGAAGGCGTAGATGTTCTGGTCGTCGTCTCCCACCGCAAAGAGGCTCAGCTTGTCGTCCTCCTCAACGAGAGTCCTGCCCGCGAGGGCGGAGATCAGCTCGTACTGCTCCAAGCCGATGTCCTGGTACTCGTCAACCAGTATCCAGCGGAAGCCAGCCAGCAGCCGCGCACGATACTCGTCCGCTTCGTCAGGCGCCAGTCCTTCGCCGCGCAGCAGGGCTGTGGCCTGTCGCAATACCTCCTGGAAATCCCCTTCGTTCAGACGGTTTGCACGCCCTGAGAAACTGGCACCAACCAGCCGCATAGCAATGGCGTGGCAGGTGAACACCATCACGCCTCGAGCGTCATCGCCGATGAGTTCCGCCAGACGGCGGCGAATCTCTACCGCGGCGTGCCGGTTGTAAGCGAGTGCGAGGATGCCACGAGGGTCCTCTCGTTTCACACGCACCAGATAGGCGATACGGTGCACCAACACCCGCGTCTTGCCCGAGCCGGGACCGGCAAGCACCAGCACATTGGTCTGCTCCCGGTCGTCGGCCACGATGCGGCGTTGGATGGGATTGTTCAGGCTCTCCACAATAGCCCGCCAAGATTCCGGCGTGGTCTGGCGGGAAGTCTCCGTCTCTCGATTTGGTAGCCATCGATGCAGGAAGCCCTCTTCGTTAAGCGCAAAGTAGTCCATCGCCAGGCGTAGGGCGTCAGCCATCGAGCCAAGACCCTGCTGCGCGTATTCCGCCATCACGTGGATCTGCAACACCTGCTCGTCGTAGTGGAGCTTGAGAGATGCGAAATCGGCTTGGGCGAACCCGCGTGTTTCCGGCTTCAGGTGGATGGTCATGGCTGGGCGAAACACCGCCAGACCTTTGTTCAGCCGAATGACCTCCTGCTCGTGCAACCACAGCAAGGCACGGTCCATCAGCTTGGCGGGGTCCTTGACTTCGCTTCTCAGGATGAGGTCGGACTGGACCGCCGTCAGCAGCTTGCCGAGGGTTGTCTCTGCCAGCAGGTCGGTGCCCCGGCTTCCTTGCGGCAGGGTGGCGAGTAGATGATCCAGCAGCAGCCGTGCCGCTGCACGGCGAAGCTCAGCAGTCCTCTCCAACGCTCCCCACTCGCGTTGCAACGTCACTTGAACGGTCTCCGTGTCCCATCGCCGTACTCCGAGGCTTCCTCCACTGCCGCCCTCGCCGCGCCCGTCGGCGGCGATGCTCCTGACGATGCGCCACAGGCGCTCCGGTAAGGCGTGAGAGTTACCCTCGTCCTTGAGCCGTTGGGTGGCGAGGCGGAGATGGAGCATGGACGTATCTCCAGTGCCCATATCCGGCGCTGTCTCCCGCAGGAGGGCGATCAGGTCATTCTCCAGTGCCGCCGCCTGCTCGAAGCGTCTCAGTGAGGCACGCTCCGCGCCCGTGTGGACAAAGGCAGTCAACACCGTGTCGTTGCTGGCGATCCCCAATCGCTCCAGGTCGTAAAGCGCGCCCCGGACGCCCTCGGAGGTCAAACCCGTTGCGGCCATCAGCTCGTCGGTGGAGATTCCCTCGTCCGCATCCGCCTCGATCAGCGTTTCTGCGATGGTCAGCAGTTGGCGGCGGTAGCCACCGGTGATGTCGGACTTTTCAAGCTTGGCCCGTGCCTCCTCCACCGATGCCACTCGTAGAGAGGACGGAAACACCTGCACCCGGTTCTCCTCGCGGGTGAGCAGCACAGCGTCCTCCAGCCAGGCAACTGCAGTCCGTACCCGGGTGTCGTCGGTGTTGGAGTCTCGCTCGAAGGCCTTCTCTTCGTCCTCGCCGAGAATCTCTCCTGCCGTGGCCTCAACTTGGCCATCCAAGCGCTTCTTCCGGTCGAGGTTTCGCAGCGCCCGCAAGACGCCGTGAATCTCCCGCCGCGTGAGCCGAGAGCGGGCCGACATGCCGAACTGGCGCTCCACGTCGTCCTGGGTGTAGAGCAATACGCAGCGTGCCCTTTGCTGGTCCCTTCCAGCGCGGCCCGCCTCCTGCAGGTAGTTCTCCAGGGAGCCGGGGATATCGGCGTGGACGACCAGACGCACGTCCGGCTTGTCGATCCCCATGCCGAAGGCGTTGGTGGCGACGATGGCCTGCAGGTCACCGCGGATGAAGCTCTCCTGGACGTTCTTCCTGGTCTCCGGGGGCAGCCCCGCATGGAAATGGTCTGCCTTTAGTCCCTTGGCCTGTAGGAACGCCGCCAGCTCTTCGGAGTGGCGTCGCGTGGCGCAATAGACGATGGCCCCACCGGGTTCATCCGTCGGCAAATCGGCGTCCAGTATCTGGTGGACATCAGCGAATTTCTCCCCGGTGCTCGTCTGCACCACCACGAACTCCAGGTTGGTGCGCTGAGCGCCGCCGTCGAATACATTGAGGTCGATTCCCAGTTCCTCTTGGAAATACTCGACGATGTCGGCTTTCACATCGGGTTTAGCGGTCGCGGTTAGGCACAGGACCGGCGGAATCGGCTCATTCCCCGCCTTTTCGCGGATGAAGCGCCCTACGTACCTGTAGTCGGGCCGGAAGTCGTGTCCCCACTTCGAGAGGCAGTGCGCCTCGTCCAGCACCCAACCGCCGATCTCCCGTTGGTCCAGGGCGCGACGGAAAGAGACGCTACGAAGCTGCTCAGGAGCTACGATGACGATGCCGGCATCCCCTAGCCGTACCCGGTCGAGCGCATCGGCTCGCTCGGGCATAGACAGGAGTCCATTGATGGTGACACAGGAACCGATGCCCTTGGCTTCGAGCCCCGCCACTTGATCGGCCATGAGTGCTACCAATGGAGAGACGACCACCGTCAGCGCGCCGGTCTTGTCGTAGCGGGAGAGTGCCGGTATCTGGTAGCAGAGCGACTTGCCCGCGCCGGTTGGCAGGATGCCCAGCACATGCTCCCGGGTCATGACCGCTTCGACGATGGATCGCTGCAAGGGCTGTCCATTCTCGTCCGACGGCTCTGGGCGGAAATCAGGGAAGCCGAACCAGCGGGTAAGCTCTTTGCGGGCATCGTGTCGCTCGCGGCACCAACTACAAGCGGAGTCGGTGCAGGCAGTGTCGCGCAATCGTTTGACCAGCCGACCCGTCTCGGGGAACTGATGCCGCACCCAAGGAGGCATGACCGAGCTGCCCCCAGACACAGACAGCCACGCCAACGCATAGGCCAGCGCCCAGCCGTGCCGAGCTGCATCTGCGATGACCTCCTGGGCGCGTGTCTGGCAGGAGTTGTCAGCTAAACGTGTGTGGATTGCGTCAGATGCCTCAGCGTCCAACGGTCTTCGCGCGTTCCGCAGAGACGAGAACACCCCATCGAATCCTTCGCCCTTATCAGAAGTGGTAAGCCAGTGCCAGGCTGTCAGCAGGTCGAACGGCGAATCCTCCAGGGCCTTCAACTGATCGTCGAAGACGTCCAGGGCAAGTCTGGCATCCAGTTCCGGGTCGTTGATGCGCCCACGCCTGAGCCCTCCGTCCTGGTAGTGCTTGACCAGATGATGGTAGGGGTTGCGGGGAAAGGCCAGGGGATTGAGTCTGAGCGTGTCCACCGCGGGAAGCCGTAACAGCCGCAAACCGGGATTCGCAGCTTCCAGGTGCGGCAAGTCGAAGGCGATCAGGTTGTGTCCCAGCAGGAAGTCTACGCCTTTGGCAAGGTCATCCAGCTTCGCCAATGCCGTAGCCAAGCCATCGCGGGCCGTTGGGAAAACTAGGGTTTGGCCGGTATCCGGGCGGACTCCAGCAAAAGCGCGAATACGGCGATCCTTTAAGCCAACTTCAAGGTCCAGCGAGAGGCAACGGGAAAGGTGGGGGCTGCTTTCGCTGAAACCCGCATCAGCCTTGCTTGGCGTGATTGGCATAGGTCGCAACCTTAAGAGAGCTATGGGCATCTACCTTCTTCGCCAGCAATTCCCCGACTGCCTCCTCCACGGCCTTGCCCTCCGTCGACTCGCGCAGCCATTTCCGGAGCTCGCGGCGTGCGATGGTGACGGTCACATCGCCCCGGTCCTGGCGCAGCTGGGCTAGGGATACTCTGAACAAGTCTGGGCATAGTAGCATAGAGAATAGCACTGTGTTCGGGGAGATAATTGATGGACCAGCCAACATTTGCGGACTTGGAATACGAGAGCAAGAAGCGCAAGACCCGCCGGGAGATATTCCTGGAGCGCATGGATGCTCTGATCCCGTGGGAACAGATGGAAGAGCGCATCCGTCCGTTCTATCCCAAGGCGGGCCGAGGCCGTCGACCATATGAGTTGTCGGCGATGGTGCGGATACACTGCGTGCAGTTGTTCTACAACTTGAGCGATCCTGGTATGGAGGACATGCTCTACGAGGTCGAGTCGGTGAGACGGTTCGTAGGGTTGAAGCTGTCGGGCCCGCTGCCGGACGAGACGACGATTCTGAACTTCCGCCATCTGCTGGAAGAGCATGAGTTGGGGCAGAGTCTGTTCGAGGAGATCAACCTGAGGTGGTCCCCAAAATTCGGACAGGTGGCTAAGAGAGAGTCCCGCTCCTAAAATAGGACGGGAAGAAGGAGCAGGACATGAAGCAAACACGTAAGAAGCACAGCCCAGTCTTCAAGGCCAAAGTGGCTTTGGCCGGGCTCCAGAGGGAGCACGCCATTGCAGAGCTGGCCAGCCGGTTTGAAGTCCACCCGAGCCAGATCCATGCCTGGAAGAAGGCCTTGATTCAGGGGGCGCCGCACCTCTTTGAAAATGGTGCTGGACTCCAGGAGAAGGACGAAGAGGTCCTCACTGCCCAGCTCTACCAACAGATTGGGCAGCTCAAGGTGGAACGGGATTTTTTGTCACGGAGCTTCGGGTTGTGAGCCGGTCCCAACGCCGGGCCATGATTGACCGAGAAGAACCGAAGCTGTCTCTGGTGCGCCAGTGCGCCTTGCTGGGTATCAGCCGCTCCTCGTTGTACTACCTGCCAACCGAGGCCGGCGCCGAGGACTTGGAGTTGATGGCCCTCATAGACCAACAGTACCTGAAGACACCTTTCTACGGCTCCAGAAGGATGACTGCCTGGCTCAGAAATCACGGACACCAGGTCAACCGCAAGCGGGTCCGCCGGCTGATGCAGCTGATAGGCCTGGAGGCCATCTACCGGCGTCCCAACACCAGCAAGCCAAACCCAGGGCATAAGGTCTATCCGTACTTGCTCAGGGGGCTGGAGATCAACCGGGTCAACCAGGTGTGGGCCACCGACATCACCTACATACCCATGGCTCGGGGTTTCCTCTACTTGGTGGCCATCATGGACTGGCACAGCCGCTACGTGCTGGCCTGGCGGCTGTGCAACACCCTGGAGGTAGACTTCTGTGTTGCGGCTCTGGAAGAGGCCTTGAGCAAGGGTCGGCCACAGATATTCAACACCGACCAGGGCAGCCAGTTCACCAGCGAGGCCTTCACCAGCATGCTGCTGGCGCAAGGCGTTCAAGTGAGCATGGACGGCAGGGGCCGGTGCATGGACAACGTCTTCGTGGAACGGCTGTGGCGCAGCATCAAGTACGAGGAGATGTACCTGAAGGCATACCAAAATGGGACTGAGGCCAGAAAGGGGATTGGGGCTTATCTGGCCTTCTACAACCAAGAGCGGCCCCATCAAGCCCTGGGCTATCGGTCACCGGGTCAGGTGTTCCAAGCAGTGAGCCCACAAAGGTGTTTACTGGAACATCCACGAGCCTTACAATCGGATGAAGGTTTACGAGACACCCCAGCGGTAGACTCTCTTATTTTAGCCTCACCGCTGTCCTGATGATGGGGTCCACCTGAGCCCCATCGAGGAGATTCATGCCAAAGCCTATTAATAACTTTATGCAGCAGACCTGGAATTCCAAATGTTTGTTCTAGACGAGCATGCTGACAAACTTCTGGACGAAGGGAATGACGTAATAAAACTCACCATAGGTGTTCCGGAGCTTCCAACCCCCTCAGCCGTGCTAACTCGCGTCATCGAAGTACTGCGCGACCCCGATTTTGTGCGTCGAGTCTTTCCTGAGGGACTGCCGGAACTGCGCGAGGCTATCGCAACCCATTACAATACTAAATACCGGGCGGAAATCTCCAAAGACAACATCATTGTTAGTACCGGGACTTCCCCCATATTTCGTAACATATTTCAGCTTGTGTCGGGCCAAGGACGAGAGATACTGTTACCGCGCCCTTATTATGCGCTGTATGTGTACTGCGCAACGTTGGCTAACGCTACTATCAAGTTCTACGATATTGACCCGGTATCAATGCGAGTCGACATGGATTCTTTCTGGGAAAACTTCTCACCGGAACAGACGGCGC
>CBDDDW010000007.1:0-12611 GCA_965226805.1 Dehalococcoidia bacterium | reverse complement strand
TGCGCCGATCCTGGCCGCTGCCGCCTCACTACCCGCCACAACTTTGCTGGTGGCTGGTACGTGCCAGACCACGTCGCTCCCTCCATTCAAGACTATCGCCTCTACCTCTGGGATGCTCATGACAGCTGCCGATTCGACCCGGCCGTCCCATGCCACGTCGCTGACCAGTACGACGGTCCTGATGTCGCTGGCCTCGCATAATCGGGCCGTCTCGAACATGTCCGCCTGGGGTGCGCCACTGTAGGAGTACTTGGTGAGCACCGCCCCGTCGGCGGCGAAGACCCACCTGGCAAGGTGGGCGGCCATGGCGCAGTTCCGGGCCCCCTCTTCCTGTAAGGAAGCAGCGGCCGTGACTATGGTACCGGCGAAGGTAAGCTCCCCTTCCTGGTGGCGGCGGTACAGCTCGGTGACGATAGGGTTGTTCTGGTAGAAATAGGTCTCGACTCCGGAGTTCCAGCTGTGAGAGATGACCAACGCCCCGTCAAACCACTCATTGGGGTGCAAAGGTAGGGGCATCATTCCCACGGTATTCCCCCCGTAGAGGATGTGCTCATCGACCTCTGTGCCGTGCTGATGGCCGTGGATCTGTGCTATGTAAATGAGTCTGGGCAACCCGACCCTTTCTCCTGCCACCGGCCCTTCCAGGTCGAACACCTCCGTCGTTTGTGGACGATGGCCCTCCGCAGCTCTCGCCAGATAGACGGCCGCTTTGACCGAGGCCAGGCGAAGCGCCCTCATTGCCGAACGCCACTCCAGCTCTGGACGAGGATGGGGGACGACCACGAGATGGAAGAGGGAGCTGTAGGGCGAGACCTCCCCGGGAGGACCGTTCATGAACAGGACCCTGCTTATGCCCTGAGCCGAGCGCTGAGGAGCCTCCGGGACACCCCCATCGAGGACCGTGACGGCAGCCCCTCGAAGTACCTGGGTGGCCCCCTGACCCACCAGACCGACCGGCCCCAGAATCCCAGGGAAATCTGGCCCACTCCCAGACTCCTTGGCTCGAGGTTCCACCACATCGTAGACGAACCCGATTCGCCGGTCATCTCCAGGCACGACAATATCAAGTTCCACATCCCGGAGGTGAGGGTCCTCCAGCAGGTAGTCCCGTAGCTCTTCTCGGCTCACCTGAAGGTGCTCTCCCTCCAGCCGGGTAGAGCCCCCAAAACTCATCTCTCTTACGGGATGGATATTGAGGGTTAGGCGCAAAGCTCCCTCCTCTTCCTCACGTCCGGCTTATGGTGGCGCGCGCCCAACACTACCTTTCTCGTGTCGCTTGACCGCCTTTGGCGCTGCCTCGGGTGCAGCAAACACTAGCACTGGTGCCTTTAGGTGTCAACGAACTGTATTAATTCACCTAACTGAGGGTCAATCAGCTGCCGACGTAGCCCTGCCCGAGTTCCGCGAGCTGGAAGCCTTCCAGGATATTGAACATCTCGACGATGGTGGGACCGGCGGTTGCGCCCGGAGTCGCTACAACAGTGTAGTCCCTGTAGCTTCCCAATAACAGTTCGTCGTGATGTGTCGGATGGAAGTCTGCAAGGTCTTCTGCACTCAGTACCCCCCCATTGCGGGCCATTTCGTCCACTATGGCACGGGCAGTTTCCCCTTGGTAGAAATCTTCCGGCCCAGCGCTAGCGAGCCGGCGGAGAGTCCGGGCCAGGTCCGACTGCCTTAGCGGTGCTGCGTCCAGGTAGGTCCGCACCGGGGTAACGGGCGGCGCGCCATCTGGCAGGAAGACCTCGGCGGTTGCCGGGAACCGGCGTAGTAGCCGGAAATTGGATGCGGCGAGCCCGCCAACATACCAATCGACAACGTATCCTTCTTCCGCAAGACCGATGGCGGGGTCAAGAACAGAAGCAAGGGACCTGGTGCCGTACTTCTCTAAAGCCATACAGAGTCCGGCGACGGCGCCGGGTACACCGACAGACCGGTGGCCATATATATTGGCGTCGTCCTTCACGGCAGGAAAGGAGAATATACCTGCCGCTTTCCGCCGAGGGTCCAGCTCGAACATGTCCGGCCTTGCCGCAAGGGGTGCCCTGGGCAGGAACTCGATCCCCACGTTGCGGCCTTCCTTCGCGAGGTGAAGAAGAAGGGCTCCCCCACCTCCAACCCCGCTCATCATGGGCTCCACTACTCCCACCGCGAAGGCCGTAGCCACGGCGGCATCAACCGCGTTGCCTCCCTCCGCGAGCACCTTTGCGCCAACCTCGGCCGCCAACGGATGCTCGGCCACCACACAGCCACCTCCGACAACGACTTCCTTCTTGTTGATGATCAGATCGCTGCGTTCCATGCTCAGGCTCCTTCCCGGATTAAGTTTGAGCGAACCAGTCTAGAACCATTTGGCCGAACTCCTCGAAGCGCTCCACCTGAAAGTTGTGGCTCGCGTTCTCGAAGATGCGCAGCTTGGCGCCGGGGATACGGGCATACACATCCCGGGCATAGCGAGGGCCGGTGATAAAGTCCTCGAAGCCACCAGTAGCTACCAAGGTTGGGCAGCGGATCAGGTGTACGCGATCGGTCACGTCGTGGCTGAGGTACGCGTCTATGATCCGATCGAAAGCCCAGGGTTGGGGGAAGGTCTCCTCGGCAGCCCGCGCCTTCCAGGCCCCTTCAGGCATCTCGGACCTGGAGTTGAACGAGTCTGGGGTATAACACCAGAAGGTGACCTCCCTGGCCCACAAGTCCACGTCCAGGCGGCGCAGCTCCTTCCAGAAGAGCATCAGCTGGCGGAGGAAGTTGTCCGCCTTGACACAGGGAGAGCCCAAGACCAGTGAGCCGACTTTTTCCGGGTGGTTGATCGCCAGTTCCATGGCTACCAGAGCTCCCATGCCACCTCCGCCCAGCACCCGAGCCTTGCTGAGGTTCAGGTGCTCCATCAGCCCATTGAGGTCACCGGCCATCATTTTTGTGCTATAAGGAGCGTCAGGAGCCCCAGACTGCCCGATCCCCCGCTTGTCGTGGCGGATGCAACGGTAGTGCTTAGAGAACCACTCCACGTGGCGACTGAAAGCGCGCTCGGCCCGTGCCCAGCCGGTCACGATTATGAGAGGTTCACCACTGCCCACTTCCTCGTAGTACACTTCGATATCCGAGACTTTGGCCATAGGCATGGTATGTTCTCCTGTGCCAATTTTGAGTCCGCCGGATGAGTCCAAACTTAGGATATCGTACATCGATGTCCTGTCAACCCGAAGGGGGTCGAGCTGTCTCACTGAAGGATGAGAAGAGCCAAGATTGACATTCCCATGGGGTCGTATAATGGACTGATCACACCAACTCAATGAAGGAGGAGTAATGACTACTGGCAAAAATCCCCGGGTCCAAAAGGGACAAGAAGTACGCTTAAAGGCCGTCGGCGGCAAACTGACTCCACGGCCACATTTCGTGCACCTGGCCGAGGGCCTGGACGAATGGATAGATTCCTCCCTCTGGGGCGACATATGGGGTAGACCTGGCCTGGACATGAAGACCCGCAGCATTGCGACTGTCGCGGCACTGTGTGTCTTGGGCCAGGAGCCGGAGCTCCGCACCCACATCGGCAATGCCCTTAACCTGGGGTGGGAAAAAGCAGAGATCGCCGAAGTGTTCATGCATCTCATCTTTTACGGTAGCGGTCCCACGTCCCTCAACGCACTGCGCGTCGCCTCCGAGGTCTTTGAGGAGCGTGGATTATAATTCCGGAACCATCTGTGCGTCATAGCTCCGGAGGATCTTTGGATGTGGGACGAAGATCGAGTTAATCAGCGACAGGCAGCTGCCACGGCCCGGGAAAGTGCCGCCAGCCGCGGGTCCTTGGCCCCCGGCTGTGACACCCGGTCCTGGTACTCGCGGTCATAGAAGCCATTGGTTACTATGGCGACGGCCAGGCCCAGCTCAGGGTCAGCCCAACCGACCGAGGAGAGGCCCGCGCCGCCGTGGCCGAAACGGCGGGTCCCCTGTGTCCCCAATGAGCCCATACGGGGCTCGGCCAGGCGCATACCGAGAGCCAGGCGTTGTTCCTTGTGCGCGAGCCGGTCCATGCCCCTGACCCGTAGCTTCGTGACTTCCCTGACGGTCTCGGGACTAAGGATTCGGACGCCCTCGAAAGCTCCGCCGCGTTCCATCATTGCGTAGAAGCGGGCCATGTCCCGTGCCGTCGAGATGGCTCCACCCGCCGGAATCACCGCCTGGTGGACCCTGGGCCTATTGAAAGCTGAGACGAGCGATTCAGAGTCATCCGATTCTCCAGGCTCTGTCATCATATGTATCTTGGCCACGTGCTCCTCGAGAGCCGGAGGCAGCCCTACATAAGTGTCCTTCATACCCAACGGTCCGGTCACCTCTTCTCGCAGAAACCGGCTGAAAGGCCGGCCGTCGACCCGCCTCACCAGCTCGCCCACCACCCAGCCTACGTTAAAAGAGTGGTAAACCAGCACTGTCCCCGGCTTCCACCGTGGACTTGCATGTTCCATGGCCGAGACCACCACATCCCAGTCGGACCAATTTCTCCAATTCTCCGGTTTCAATTCGACGGGAGTTTCAGGAAAGCCGGCCTTGTGGGTCAAGACGTGCCGTATCGTGACAGTGGCTTTGCCGTTCTGTGAGAACTCGGGCCAGTACCTCGCAACTTCGTCATCCCAGTCCAGCTTTCCGTGGTCCTTCAGGATGTGAAGGCAAGCTCAGGCCAGTGGTTTTGTTGAGGAGAAAAGGACAAACAACGTGTCCTGGGTGACGGTCCGCCCAGAGCTAGCATCGGCTACGCCACCGTGCAGGTCCAAAACCGGCTTACCGTAACGGTATATCGCCAGAGCGGCGCCAGGATGTAATCCCTGTGTTATTTGCTCCCAGAACAGCTCCCGGATACGCTCTAGAGCTCCGGGTTCCATCCGAACATCTTCGGTTCCTGTCAGCATAGGTTCAGCAATGCACCCCGAGAATGCGGCAGTGAGGACCTTTCCAACCCTGAAATTAACACAGTCCTTAGGGTGTTCGGAACCAAGTCCTTTTGGAGCTGCTCCCTTTGGAATACTTGCTCGGCTTCCCGTCGGGACCTCCCCTGTTGGAGAGCCAAACTCCTAGATTCCAATTTACCACTTGCCTGCAGAAAGTAACAGGACGAGTTCTGTTGTAGTGTGAGGTGGGGAGTCTGTTCCGATTACCGTAACGGCAAAGGCATCGGCAGTCAGCGCTCAACTTTCCGAAAGGGACCCTCAGCAAGTGCAACCCGTACCGGAGATTTCTCTTGCGGACGACGTCAGACAAGGGCGCCGACAGCCATCTGGAAATGGGGTGCTTCCACTTCTATTGTTGATGCTTGGGTCGCCTTTAAGGTCCTGTGCGGCCGAGGTTGACGGCCACCTCCGCCACCAAGGGAGAGAGACACGAGATCCTAACGACCATGCCGGACGCGGTTTACATGGACCTTGGCACGAAATCGGTCGTCGCTATTCAGATCAAGCCGTCGTTCAAGCCTTTATTCACGACTTGGTTAGAAGCCGGGGTCAGGGATGGACGGCAGCCGCTATTAAGATCGGAAACGAAAAGTTTGTGCATGGCGGACCCGACCGGATTCGAACCGGCGATCTCTGGCTTGACAGGCCAGTATGTTAGGCCGCTACACCACGGGTCCGCGGGGTTTCCGCATGAGAATGGAGGGATCGACTTACTTGCACCAGTCCACGCTCCGATTTTAGGTCCCTGGTGGGACTCTTGTCAACGAAGCCAGGCAACCGAACACGGGACTGAGATGACGCTGCTCAGAAGGGGCGGACCGCCCCTCGAACTAGAAGCTTCAACCCACTCCGTGGTAGCCCACGGTCACGGTGTCGCCCTCCACTACCACCGGCGTGATCCGTTCGCCTCCGGTGAGGCGCTCCAGTTCGGGGACCGCCTCGGGATGAAGAGTTACGTCTATCTCATGAAAATCCACACCATCCTTGATGTAGTCATCCTTCTGCGCCGCCGAGTAGGAGCAGTCGGGATGGGTGTAGATCGTGATCGTGGCGGTCTTCTCCTGGGTCAACTAACACCACCTGACGGGATTTGGGTAAGCACTTCTTATTGTATTCCAGGATAGCGTCCCGTTTCAACTGGGGCATGCCCTGCACCGCGTTGGGTGGGACCCCGCTTCGAAGAGCGACAACCCTTAACCGCTCATGGTGAGCTCGTCGAACCATGGGCGGGGTGCTACCCGCGCATCGGGTCAGTTAACTCCCGCCGAGGTACTTCTCGGGGTCTCTCTCGAAGACCCGCTTGCAGCCGGGGGCGCAGAAGTAGTAAGTCACGCCTTGGTGGTCAGTCTTGCCGCCGGGTGGGTTGGCCTCGTCTACCTCCATGTTGCATACCGGGTCGATCGCCATGGTCCTGTTCCTCCTGATGTAGCTGATTCCTAGCCTCTCACCCATGCCTACGGTCACCCATTTCCCAAGAGAGCCTTGCCTTAAGACTGTCATTCTGAGGAGCGAAGCGACGAAGAATCTCTCTCTCGCTTCTCATCAGCGAGGTAAGACCCTTCGTCCGCCTCAGGCGGACTCAGAGTGACAGCCAGGAATGTGACCTTCAGAGCCACCTCTCTCCACGTGGGAGAGGGGCCAAGGGCGAGGGGACACGATCTAGCCCAGCTTGAGCCTGCGAAGGCGCAGGGAGTTGCTCACGACGGTCACAGAGCTCAAGGCCATGGCCAGCGCCGCCAGGACCGGGTTCAGGAAGCCCTGGTCGCCGAAGAAGAAGTGGAGCCCCGAGGGAACGCCGCCCAAGCCATTGAACAGGGGATAGAGGACGCCCGCGGCGACGGGAATCAGGGCCGCGTTGTAGAAGAAGGCCCAGAAGAGGTTCTGCTTTATGGTGCGCATGGTGCTGCGGCTCAAGTGAAACGCCGTCAGCACACCCTGGAGGTCGCCCCGCATGAGTGTGATGTCCGCGGACTCCATGGCCACGTCGGTGCCGGTGCCCATGGCGATTCCAACATCGGCCTGGGTCAGGGCCGGAGCGTCGTTGATGCCGTCGCCCACCATGGCCACCACCCTGCCCTCACGCTGGAGCTCCTTCACAACATCCACCTTGCTCTGGGGCAGGACCTGCGCGATCACACGGTCGACACCGGCCTGGCCCGCTACAGCCTCGGCAGTTGACCGGCCGTCGCCCGTCAACATGATAACTTCCAGGCCCATCTCCTGGAGGCGCGCCACGACCTGGTGTGCCTCGGGCTTCAGCGTGTCGGCCACTCCGATGACTCCCAGAGCTTCCCCATTGGAGGCCACGTACATGGGCGTCTTACCCTCGTCGGCCAACCGCTCCGCGGCTGCGTCCAGCCCATTCAGGCGCAGCCCCTTCTCCTCCATCAGGGACCCGTTTCCCAGGAACACGGTGTTGCCGTTCATCCTGGCCTCCACCCCCCGGCCAGGAACCGCCTCGAACCTCTCGATCTCCTCCAGCGCTATCCCGCGCGCCTGCGCCTCCCGGACGACCGCTTCGCCCAGGGGGTGCTCAGACCTGCGCTCGGCGGACGCAGCCAGTCTCAGAAGGTCATCGTTGGTTCCTGAAGCGACGATAAGGTCGGTCACGGAGGGCCGGCCGGTAGTCAGGGTGCCCGTCTTGTCCATGACCACCACGTCGGCCTTGTGGGCCACCTCGAGGGCCTCGGCGCTGCGAACGAGCACACCCTTCTCGGCGCCTTTGCCGGTGCCGACCATGATCGCCGTGGGAGTAGCCAGCCCCAGGGCGCAGGGGCAGGCTATGATAAGCACTGCCACCATGACGAGGAGGGCGTAGGTCAGGCTTGGCTCAGGACCCAGGAAGAGCCAGAGTAGGAATGCCCCCATGGACAACCCCAGCACAGCCGGCACGAAATAGGCAGACACCACGTCGGCCATGCGCTGTATGGGCGCTTTGGACCCCTGGGCCTGCTGCACCAGCTCGATGATCTGGGATAGCAGGGTATCCTTGCCCACCTTGGTGGCTCGGAACTGGAACCCACCGGTCCTGTTGACGGTGGCGCCATAGACCTGGGCGCCCTCGGATTTCTCCACCGGCATGCTCTCTCCCGTGAGCATGGACTCGTCTATGGTGGAGTAGCCCTGGACTACTTCGCCGTCCACCGGTATCTTCTCGCCGGGGCGCACCACGATTACGTCACCCGGGACCACCTGGTCCAGGGGCAAGTCCACCTCGCCGCCATCCCGGACTACACGAGCCGTGCCGGGCCTGAGCTCCATGAGGCGGCGGATGGCCTCCGAGGTCTGCCCTCTGGCCCGTGCCTCCAAGAGGCGCCCCAGGAGTATGAGGGCGATGATAATGGCGGACGTGTCGAAGTACACCGCCGCCTCTATGCCATCATCCGACAGGGTTTCCGGGGACAAAGTGATTATGAACACGACGGCCACACTATAGAGATAGGCCACGCTGGTGCCCAGGGCGATAAGGGTGTGCATGTTGGCCGTCCGGTGCCGTAGTGCGCCTAGGCCCGATGTGTAGAACATCCAGCCCGCCCAGAACTGCACCGGTGTGGCCAGCGCCCATAGCAGGAATGGGTAGTATGTCCGGTCCATGAGGCTCGAGACCAAGGGAAAGCCATCAAAGCTGCCCAGAAAGATGATGGCGCCCAGGATCGCGGCGAGGGCGAACCTGTTGCGGAGGGCCTTGATCTCCTTTACCCTGCCCAGACGGTCCATCTCCTTCTCTGCATCATCCGTATCAGCCAGTCCTTCGACGCTATACCCTGCCTCGTCCACGGCCGCGCGAAAATCATCGAGAGAAGCGACTCCGGGTATATACTCAACGGTGCCCGTCTCCGTCGCTAGGTTCACACTGGCTGAGTGGACGCCCCGTACTCCCCTGAGGGCCCCTTCCACGCGGGACACACAGGAAGCGCAGGTCATCCCGCCTACCCGCAGCTCGGCCCTCTCCACCGATACAGCATAGCCCGCCTCCTCCACGGCATCGACCAGGTCCTCCAGAGGCACCTCCGGCCCCAACTCCACCGTGGCCCTTTCGGTGGCCAGGTTTACATCGGCCTTTGCCACTCCCTCGACGCCCCTCAAGGCGGCCTCCACGTGGCCAACACAGGCGGCGCAGGTCATCCCGTCCACGGGCAGGACCAGTCGGCGGCTCTTCTCGGCTTGTTCTCTCATAGAAATAGGGGCTCCTCCAGCAGCCTACTTGTTGGCCAGACTATACAGCTCCACCAGCTCGCCCAGGACCTCCTTATCCCTGCCGCCGCGAATCCCCTCCACGACGCAGGTGTCCAGGTGTCCCTCTAGCAGCAACGCCTCGACTTTTTCTATGGCCCGCCTGATGGCGTAGGTCTGCTTCAAGACGTCTACGCAGTACTTGTCCTCCTCTACCATCCGCTTAACTCCGGCAAGGTGGCCTTCGATGTAGCTGAACCTTTTCAAGGCCTCGCCTTTTACTTGAGGTAACATCTCACTGTCCTTTCCTCTGGCTAAACCCACACCCACTGGGTGGGGGTCTATCATCAGCGTACCGCCTGACAAGGGTAGTCGTCAAGTACCAGAATGGTGCTGAAAAACTCTTTCGACCATCCCCCTGGCCCCCTTCCCTTCGATAGACTCAGGACATGCCTGGCCAGGAAGGGGGAGAAACTTATATTTGAGGGACACCCTCAGGGTCCCGGCCCTTCGGCAGGCTCAGGACAGGCAAAGGGGCTTCGCCCCTCTGCACACCCCTTTCTTCCGCGGCCTGCCAAGGATACTGGAGAGCCTGGAGCCTGCTACACCTTGAGGTGCCGCAGGGTGGGCCGCCACACACCCAGCCACAGCGCGACCACAAGGAGTCCGGTCGCCCCGGTAGCTATGGCGACGTGCCAGTTCACGAGATCGGCGATTACTCCCATGGGGAGCGCCCCGACCTGGACCAGCGCCGCCCCGACGCTCCACAGGCTGAACACTCGACCCAGTACCTCGCGCGGCACCGTGACCTGTAGCACCGTGTTTCCCATGGCGACGTAGCTCGCGCCCCCCATGCCGACGAACAGGAGTATGACCCAGGACACCCAATACCACGGGGACCAGGCGAACAAGAACAGCGTGCAGCCGAACCCGAGGACCGCTCCCAGCAGCAGCCAGCCCTTGTGCTGGAAGTTGCCCAAAGAGGCCAGGCCGATGCTCCCCACCAGTGAGCCGATAGCAAAAGCCATCAGGAGCACCCCGGCGCCGCCCGCATCCACGTCCAGCACTTCCTTGGCAAAGGCGGGCATGACATGTAGGTGGGGCATCGCGAAGAAGCCTGTGGCGAATCCGATCCCAACGATCGCTGAGACTACCGGCGTTGTTCTGAAGTAGTTCAGCCCTATAACGAGGTCTCGCAGAATGGTAGATTCTCCAACGGACCGATGTTGCGACGTCCCCCTGATCATCATGATACACACCACCGCCAACAGATAGCAGGCGGCGTTAAAGTACAGCGCGGGGCCAACGCCCGCCAGCTCGATGATTCCTCCAGCGACGGGCGGTCCGATGACGCGCCCCACGTGCATCACCGACTGGCTAAGCGCCACGGCGTTCAGGGTGTCTTCGCGCGGTACCAGCTCCGCAACTATTGCCTGGCGCGCGGGCATGTTGAGGGCCTGCAAAGTCCCGAGGATCAAAACGACGGCATAAACGTGCCACATCTTCTCTAGGTCACGAATCTCGACGGTAGCAACGGCCAGGATCGAGAGGATCACGAGGGCCTGGGTAGCTATCAAGAGCTTCCGCTTCTCAACGCGGTCGGCAAAGATCCCGCCAAATAGCACGAAGGCCAGGTTGGGCACGCCGTACAGGAAGATCGTCAGACCTAGCTTGGTGGAGGAGTCGTCGGTCAGCTTCAGTACAAGCACGCCCAGGATCAGAAACTGCATCCCGAAGGCAGCCGCCCACGCGGCGGAGCTGTACCAGTACCAGCGGAAGTCGCGGTGGCGCAGAGACCTCAGCATGTGGAGTTTTTCCCCGGCCACCGTGATTCGTGGGAAAGGTAGGGGCGCATATCGCGGGCTACCAGGGAGGAGTGTGCGCCTTTCGCTGTGTCGAGGGTACTAGGGCTAGTCACTAGCGAATCGGGTCATGGATGCCCGTAGCCACCGATAGCGGTTCACGGAGTTGGATTCTGTGAGACGGTCTGGACGATACTGTCGTGGTGTGCCCCCACATGGGTGAGCATAGAGACCGCAATCCACCGGTCCGCCGTCACTGGCCCACGAGCCAACACCTCGCCACGAGTCTTCAGCTGATCGTCCGTTAGCTCTGCAATTAAGTGCTCGACCTGGGACGAAAAGCTCCTTAGGAGCTCAAGCGTTTCATCCTTGGTGCAATCGGCGGCCTCTCACGCGTCTTGGGCGTTGCGCGCGTCCAGTTGATCTATATCCCTGAAGGTCAGAGTTGGGTCGCCTTTCAGAATACCTTCGAGTCCAACAATTCCTATTCTTGTCCCGATGTGGTGCGCCACAGCACACACAGGCCAGCCCTCGGCCGCTGTCTTCAATCGCCATTGTTCGCCCGTTAAGACCTCGACGGTCTTGATAACGGCATCGATCTCCTTGACGAATGCCGCGGCGAGTTCCTGAGCCCGAGTCATCGCCATACCTCCAAGGGCATCCTAGGTCCAGCTGGCTGCAAGGACGGTATCCTTCCGGCTATTCTACACCACGCCATGGACAGCAGAAAGAGAGATTCCCTTCAGAGGGCCAACATTATAGAAACCAACGAATCCATCGACTCGCTTCCGACAAACTCCGGATTGTTCGATTCCAGCGCCCATTCCCAGGCGGCGCGCAGGTTGTCCTGGTCGTCCTTGAGACTAGTCCGTAAGCCAACCGATAGCCTGGCCTGCAGCTTGGTTTCGACACTTTTAGCCAACTCCATGAAGAAACGGGTATGTCGGTCGCGCCTCTCGACTGTTTCACCGGACTCTTGGAGCCTTTCCCAGGCGTACTGACGCAGTGTCTCCAAAAGGCGATAGCGAGTGGGACCGCCCTCTTTTTGTTCCACCATAACAATGGACTTGCTTACGAGCTGGGCCAGCAGTTCCAGTGTCTCCTGGCGCTGATCCGGGTCGGTGGATACCTGTTCGGCTGCTTCGAGGGTGAAACCGCCTCGAAACACGGAGAGGCGGTTGAATAGCAGTTGCTCTGGTCCGGTCAAGAGCTGGTAGCTCCAATCGATAGCCGCCTGTAAAGTGCGCTGATGGGGCAGAGTTCCGCGGCTACTCCCAGTCAACAGGCGAAACATGTCATCGAGTCGCCTGGCGATCTCATCAACTGACAGCACGTTGACCCTAGCAGCGGCTAGCTCGATGGCCAGCGGAATCCCATCAAGCCGTCGCGCGATCTGTGAAACCGCTGGGCCAGTCGCCTCAGTGAGGGCTAAGTCCGGCTGAGACGACCTGGCCCGATCTACGAACAAGGTCACGGATTGGTATCTCGAAATCGATTCCAGTGGTATATCGCTCGATGGGGGTATGGGGAGTGGAGGAACGCGATAAGTGACTTCTCCGGGGACACCCAACGGTTCTCGGCTGGTAGCCAGGATGCGGCCGAGTGGGGACTGCTGAAGTACCCTGACTGCCGTTTGGGCGCAGGAATCTAGAAGATGCTCGCAGTTATCGATGAGCAGCAGCAGTCTCTTGCTCGG
>CBDDDW010000006.1:0-35923 GCA_965226805.1 Dehalococcoidia bacterium | reverse complement strand
CTTGCTGCGTATACCGCTGTCTCGTACTCTCCAAAATTCAATAGAAACTGGGCCCAGTCAACGTATGATTGAGGGTCATCGAATTCCGCGCCATGCCTGAGCACTATCGCAAAGGGTGACACAGCCACCACTTCCTCGTTAGCGAAAACAAAGGCCACATAGAAACCAACTCCGAGGGAACCTTCAGGCTCGATCCAGGACCAGACGGGTCCCGTACCGGCTGCCGGGAGCGGACCAACCACCGCAATGGTCTCTAGGTCGCCCGTGGTACTAACTTGTGCCCACGCCCATAGAACATTCGAATCTATTGGGAGATACCGGAGCTCTAGATAGGAAACGATCCGCGGCGCTGTAGTCTCGAATGTAATCCCCACCCCAGTTGGCTCATTAGTTACCGGGGAAACATCAGTGGCAAGAGTCGAATAAACAACTTCCGGTGAAGGTGGAACAAAACCTGAATCGGGCAGCGACAGGCTGTTGAACATGCCTTCAACCGCCGGCTCATATTGGCCAAAGAGAGCCTGATCGCTGCTCGCAGTTAGGATAAAACCTAGCCTGCCGCTTGCCGCTATAACCGCCCTGCCTTCCCTGACTTGCTGATCTTCCTCATGGGAGAACGTAAATCGTACTTCCAGTGCCTGTTGAGGTCCCTCAACGGGGTCCGGTCCTGAAACTAACGCGAAATCTGTGAGGTTGTCCTGAAAATCCTGCATCACCAACCCTGTGTACTCCTCAAGGTCAGCTGCAACGAGGAATATTTGCGTGTCAACTGTGACTCGGAGTTGTCCCGCGCCGTTGTGCAGTTCGAGCCGTTGAGGTAACTCTACCGTCACCAGCCAATCTTGGGGATAGGAGAAGGAAAATCCAAAGTTCTCGCTAACGTACGTGGCCTGCGGGACCGGTGTAGGTGTGGGCCCTGGAGTCGGTGTGGATGTAGGCTCCGGAGTTGGTGTCTGTGTGGGTGTGGGCTCTGGAGCTCGCGTCGGTGTGGGTGTCGGGGTGGGCGTTGGCACTGTAGTTGGGGTTGGTGTGGGCGCTAGAGCTGGAGTTGGTGTAGGAGTCGCGGCGGGCGTCACGGTGGGACTAACACTCGGTGTAGGTGTCGCAGCAGGACTAGCGGTACGGAGCGGTGTGGGAGTAGGTACCGGCGTCGACCTTGGGGTTGGTGTAGGAGTAGGTAACGGCGTTGGCCTGGGGGTCGGGGTCGGTACCGAGGTAGGCGTGGGTGTTGGCGTAGGCACGGGCGTTGGTGTAGCAGTTGGAATAGGTGATAAGGTTGGCGTAGGAGTTGGGGTAGATACGAGTGTGGGTGTGGGAGTTGGGGTAGCTACCGGGGTCGGTGTCGACTCTGGCATAGGTGATGGGGTTGGCGTAGGAGTAGCCGTGGGTACTATCGTTGAGGTAGGTGTGGGGGTAAGCGTCGGTGTATCAGTGGGTTGAACCACGGCGCAGGCACCAATCAGGAAAGCTAGCAAAGGCGCGAAAAGCGGGAAGAGACGAGGGAAGGGCACGCCGGACCTTGGGAAAGGAAGAAGATCGAGGATCTTTGGCCTGAAGACCATAGCGCACCTCAAGTGGAACGGTACCTCGCGCCCAGCCCCATCACGGCATTGTCATATGTCAAGGGCCTCACTGGGATGCTGGAAGTGCCATTTCACGGGAAAGCGAATATGCCCTGTCCTTACGGCACTTCGGCAGCGCCCGTAATCATGACAAGACGGAGAGTCCGCCCGAACAAGGGCCTCCTTATCTAATATAGCTGGTCGAACACCTGGGTTATGAACTTCGTCGGTTCTACCACGATGATTAAACGGACCTTCGATCTCAGTATTTTCCTGGCGAACTCCGGTCCCTTTTCCTGGCCCATATAACGGATACACATGGACGTGGTCGGCTGCTCGATGTCCTCGTCAACGATCCGGGCGGTTCCCTCTACTACGACGTACTTGTAGGGCTGCTCGGGCCCGGTTATCGACACCGCGACTCGTGGGTCCCGCCGTATGTTACGCAGCTTTACACCGTAGTTACCGCTGATCATGTACAGCAAGCCCCCCTCGTACATGTACCATATGGGGGTCTGGTGGGCCGAGCCGTCGGCGTTCAGCGTTGCCATGCTGGCGATGAGCTTCTCATTCAGATACTCCTCTATCTCAGAGGGCGTCATATTAGGCATATAAGCCTCCTGGTTTTCGGTCTCAGTATATCCGCTCGTACGCTTGGGTTATGATGTTGATCGGAGTGATGATCAGGATCCCGGGCGTCCGACCGTCCAGAATCTCTCTAGCGAACTCCGCCCCCTTGTCTTCGCCCATGTAACGGGCGGCAACCGCCAGGGTGAGCTGCTCGATCTCCTCGATGATAAGCTGGGCCTTCCCTTCGATCAGTACGTACTTGTAGGGTTGTTCCGGGCCAGTTATGGACACAGTTACTCGTGGGTCACGCCTTATGTTTCGCGCCTTGACGCCCGAGCCACCGATCATATAAATCTTCCCGCCGTCGTACATGTACCAGATGGGTACTACGTGGGCCGAGCCATCGGCGTTTAGCGTAGCCAGATGCGCAATGTGCTTGCCACCCAGGTACTCTTCTATGTCCGGTTGCGTCATCCTAGGCATAGAGGCCTCCATCCTGTCTGATTGGTGGTTGTAAGCTGAACCTTCCTCAGTGCACCGCGGACAAGGTTACGGTGGCTGGTCTCGTTACTGTTATGTGTCTATGGGGTGCCCGTACTCTTCTCGCAGGACCCGTTTCAGCACCTTGCCAAGGGGGTTCCTCGGCAGCTCGTCGACGAACACGATCGACTCCGGCTTCTTGAAGCCGGCCAGGCGCTGCCGGCACTGCTCTATTAGCTCCGTCTCGCTGACGCGTTCGCTCTTGCGGACCACCACTGCCCTCACCCGCTCCCCCCACTCCGCGTCCGCGACGCCGATGATTGCCGCATCGTCGACCTCGGGATGGGCCATCAAGACCTGCTCTACCTCCTCTGGAGAGACCATCTCGCCCCCGCGCTTGATGAAGTCCTTGGCCCGTCCCGCCAGATATATGTAGCCGTCTTCATCCCGATACCCTAGGTCTCCCGTATACAGCCACCCGCCCCGGATGGCCGCGTCGGTGGCCGCTTGTTCGTTCCAGTACCCCTTCATAATACGGGTTCCGCGGGCTACGATCTCGCCGACCTCCCCGGGCGGCACCTGTGCCCCGTCGGCGTCGACTATGTCGACTTCGACGTCCTCCAACGGCTTCCCGATGGAGGTGAGTCTCCTTAGCTTGATCTCCAGCTCCTCATCCGAGCCCTCAAGCACGTGGTCCTCTGGGGACAGCATGGTTATCGTTGAGGCTGTCTCGGTCTGGCCAAAGGCGTTGATGAACCGGGCAGCCGGGAACTCCACGATGGCCCTCTTGATCAGCTCCAGAGGCATAGGAGCAGCCCCATAGGTGATCACCTCTACGCTGGAGAGATCGTAGTCGTGGAACTGGGGATGGTCGATGATCTGCTTCAGCATGGTGGGCACGAGCATGACTCTGTTG
The DNA here is from genome assembly GCA_965226805.1 of Dehalococcoidia bacterium. GTDB lineage: Bacteria > Chloroflexota > Dehalococcoidia > Lucifugimonadales > JAGWBF01 > CBDDDW01. The sequence continues at coordinate 32,395 of CBDDDW010000006.1, read as the reverse complement.
GCCCTCTCACGGTGCGCCGTCTCCATCCATTCCAGTGGATCGAACTGCCGTATCACGATCATGGTCCGGCCGCCGTAGATCGCGGCCATGACCGCCTGTACCCCTGCGATGTGATAAATGGGCACCGTAAGGAGGTTCCGCTCTTCCAGGTCCGGGTCAGGGGGAGTCACGTTGGCGAGAAGGTAGGAGGTGAAGCTCTGATGGCTGAGCATGACTCCCTTAGGTACACCTGTTGTACCAGCCGTGAACATCAATACGGTGGTATCCTCGTCGTCTCCACTCGGGAAATGCATCTCCTCGGACGGCGCGGAGTCCAACAGCTCCTCGTACAAAAGCCAGGCGTCCCCGTCCCCAACCTTCCCGTCCAGGGATACCACTAGGGGTCGCGGGTTTGCCAGGCCAACTACGGCCTTGACCAGGTCCGCGTACCGCCCGCCTGTAAAGAGCACGGAAGGCTCGGCGCCAGTCAGTACCGCCGCGAGTTCATCTTCCCGGGCGCGAAAGTTCACGGGCACGAAGATTGCGTCCAGCTTGGCTGCGGCGAAGCACACCTCGATCAGATGGTTGCAGTTGACCTGCATGGTGGCCAGCCTATCGCCCTTTCCCACGCCGAGATCGGAGAGAGCATTCGCAAGCCGGTTTACCCTCTCTTGCAGCTCCTCGTAGTTGAAGCGCGTGCCTTCAAATACGATCGCCGTCCTCTCGGGCACGATGGAGCAGGCGATAGTGAGACAGTCAGCGATGTTCATGGGTACGCTCTTTAACCTCGAAGGCTGCAATTGTATCAGATATATTCAGACCCCCGGCTTCTCCCTACTCCACGGCCAGCGCCCTTATAGCAAGGCGAGCCTCCAGGTCCATGGACTCGTCCATTGGCCGCTGGGAGCCCTGCCAGACCGCCTCTCTGAGAGCACTCACGGCCCTCGGGCTGAGCTCAGCCAGATGCCTGGCCAGGGCTTTTGCCTCGATGTCCAGTTTACTCCTATCGACGACCCGGGTCACCAGACCTATCTCGTAGGCCTCCATAGCGCCGACTTCCCTCTTCGCCAAGAGCATCTCCAGGGCTCGCGGGATGCCCAAGGTACGCGGCATGGTCTGTGTGCCCCCAGCGGCCGGGATCATCCCAAGAGATACCTCCGGCATTCCAAAAAGGGCATCGCTGGCGGCCAGGCGCAGGTCGCAAAGCAGCGCGATCTCCACACCTGAGCCGAGGCAATAGCCGTGGATGGCCGCGATGAGTGGCTTGGATATGTCCAGAAAGGCCCCCCAGAGGTCCCTCTCCCACCTCACCTGCCTGGCGATGGCCTGGGATGGAGCAGTGCCGAACTCGGTAAGGTCGGCGCCGGCGCAGAAGGCGCGGCCCTCTCCCCTCAAGATGCCTACGCGGACTTCGGGGTCCTCTTTAACCGCTGCCAGCACCTGATATAGCTGGTCCCGCATCTCCATGTCGTAGGCATTGAGCATCCGCGGCCGGTTTAGTACTATCTCCGCTATTCCGTCCGATTTGCGGTAGATGACCGCGTCCAGTCCTATCTCCAACGGCTCTTCCATCAGGCAGGTTACTCTCCCCGGAAGTTCGGCTCTCGTTTCTCCAGGAAGGAACGAATGCCCTCGGCCCGGTCCACCGAGCTCTGGAGGATGATGCTAAGGTCTGCCTCCAGCCTCAGACCCTGGTCCAGGGACATGTCCATCCCCTTGAGAACCGCTTCCTTTGAGTATCTGAGGGCAATCGGGGCCCTTGAAGCAATCTCCAGGGCCAGTTTCTCCGAGCTGGCCGCCAGCTCTCCGGGCTCGACCACCATATTGACGAGGCCCCAGCGGTGTGCCTCCTCCGCGTCCAGTAGCCGGGAGGTGAGGAGCATCTCCAAGGCCCTGGTTCTCCCTATCAGCCTCGGAAGCCGCTGGGTACCCCCGTCCCATGGCACCACACCCTTGGCCAGGTCGGTGAACCCCAATCTGGCCCCCCGGGCTGCCACACGCAGATCACAGGCCAGTGCCAGCTCGAGGCCCTGGTCTATCGCATCTCCATTAATGGCGGCGACGATGGGCAGCTCCACCTGTGCAACGGCAGAGGAGACCCGGCGTAGCTGAAGCCGCTCGAGTGGACCATATACGCCGCTGCCCCCCCGACGTGGAAGCGGCGCCCGGCCTGACGAGAAGACTCCGCCTCGGCCCGTGATCACGACTACGCGCACGTTCTCCTCTTCCCGTATTCTCTGGCATGCCTGGCGAAGTTCGATGGCCATAGCCAGGTTGACCCGGTTGGAAGCCCGCGGTCTGTCCAAGGTGACAAGCACGAGGGGAGGTCTGACGGCATACTTTAAAGTCTTAATTTTGTCCTCACGGAAGGCAACTTACCTACCAACCATTCGCCGGATCGCTATTATCGTAATTGCGCGGGCACCCATTGACAAGATACTGAGGCTGGTTTACGATATTTGATGGTTTAGCACTCAAGGACCTAGAGTGCTAAAAATGCACATGAGCACGAGGAGGTAACCATGGTAAAGTTCGCCCCGTTAGGCGAAAGAGTGATAGTTGAGCCCCTTGAGAAAGAAGAGACTACCTCGTCCGGGATCATCCTGCCGGACACCGCCAAGGAGAAGCCCCAGGAAGGCAAAGTCATCGGCGTAGGGCCGGGCCGGGCAACCGACGATGGTAAGGGTCGAGTTCCTATGGAGATCAAGGTGAATGACCGGGTAATCTACTCGAAGTTTGCCGGAACCGAGTACAAGGATGGCGACAAAGACTACCTGATCCTGAGAGAGAGCGATATTCTGGCGAAAATTAGTTAGGGAGGAGAAAAACAGAGATGGCAGGCAAACAGCTTACTTACTCAGAAGACGCGCGCAGGGCCCTTAAGACGGGCATTGACACGCTGGCTGACGCGGTGAAGATCACGCTGGGGCCCAGGGGAAGGAACGTTATTCTTGACAAGAAGTTCGGACCCCCCCAGGTCTGCAGCGACGGAGTGACAATTGCTAAGGAGATAGAGCTGCCTGAGCCCTTTGAGAACATGGGCGCCCAAATCCTTAAAGAGGCGGCCAGCAAGACCAATGACACTGCTGGGGACGGTACTACTACCTCGGTGGTTCTCGCCCAGGCCATCATCAGCGATGGCTTCAGGAACGTGGCTGCCGGAGCCAACCCAATGGCCCTTAAACGCGGCATAGACAAGGCCGTTGAAGCCATTGTGGCAGAGCTCAAGAAGATGTCCACGTCGGTTGAGAGCAGGGACCAAATCGCCCAGGTGGCCGCCCTTTCGGCCCACGAGGATGCTATCGGCCAGACTATCGCCGACGCTATGGAGAAAGTGGGTAAGGACGGGGTGATAACGGTTGAGGAGTCCAAGAGCCTCGCCGACGAGACCGAGTATGTGGAGGGGATGCAGGTAGACCGGGGCTACACCTCGCCTTACTTCATCACCAACTCGGACCGCATGGAAGCGGTTATAGAGGACCCCGAGATAATAATCACCGACAAGAAGGTGTCTACGGTATCTGACCTGCTGCCGACGCTGGAGAAGCTGCTCCAGGCAGGGAAAAAGAACGTGGTGCTGATTTCCGAGGATGTCGAGGGCGAGGCCCTGGCTACCCTGGTAGTCAACAAGCTGCGTGGCACCCTGAACTGTCTGGCTGTGAAAGCCCCTGGATTCGGCGATCGCCGCAAAGCGATGATGGAGGATATAGCTATACTGACCGGAGCCACTGTGATCAGCGAGGAGACGGGCCGAAAGCTGGACTCCGCCACCATCAACGATATGGGCCATGCCAGAAGGGTTACGGCCACGAAGGATGAGTGCACGTTCGTGGAGGGCAAGGGCTCAGAGGACGCCATCAAGGGCCGCATAAACCAGATCAGGACGCAGATAGAGGACACCACCTCCGAGTTCGACCGCGAAAAACTCCAAGAGCGCATGGCCAAGCTGTCCGGTGGCGTGGCTGTTATCAAGGTAGGGGCCGCCACCGAGGTAGAGCTTAAAGAGAGAAAGGGGAGGGTGGAAGACGCCCTTTCCGCCACAAGAGCCGCGGTGGAAGAGGGGATCGTCCCGGGAGGTGGAGTGGCACTGGTGAGGGCAAGCAGGGCGCTGGAGAAAGCGAAGATCGACGGAGATGAAGCGATAGGGGCGAACATCATAAAGGGGTCCCTCGATATTCCTCTGCGCCTGATCGTCCAGAATGCCGGCCAGGAAGGAGCGGTGGTCCTGGATAAGGTAAGGCAGGGCAAGGACGACTACGGCTACGACGCCGAGCTGGGGGAGTATGCCCAGATGCTCCAGCAAGGGATCGTCGACCCCGTAAAGGTGACCCGATCCGCTCTGCAAAATGCCTCCAGCATAGCCGGCATGGTGCTCACCACAGAGTCCATGATCACTGAGATACCTGAGAAGGATAAGGCGATGCCCCCGGCGCCTCCCATGGACTACTAGATAGAGACCAGACCGCCGGGCTCGTAAGTCAAGGAACGTAGACAAGGTCCCGATGCTGTGGCATCGGGACCTTGGTCGTTCGAGGGCTGCCCGACTTTGGCCCCTCAGGGCTAACATGCTCGAGCGCCCGAGTGAAAACATCTTGCTTAATGGGACATCCAGTATAGTCGCCAGGTTGGATGGGTTATCGACCTGGCTGTGTAGAAAGCGCTTCTTTTTGGTACACTGTGATCGATCCTTTTGAGCATGGAAGGTTGCTCTGGCTGCCCATGATTCCGCAAGCTCTGGGGTGGTGGACGTGATTCCTCTTAGGCTTACCCTTAAAAACTTCCTCTGCTATGGCGACGCTGTCCCCACGCTGGACCTGGAGGACCTCCACCTGGTCTGCCTCTGCGGCCAGAATGGCCACGGGAAGTCCGCTCTTCTCGACGCCATCACCTGGGCGCTGTGGGGCAAGGCTCGCGGCAGGTCCCAGGACGAGCTGATCCACCACGGCCACGACGAGATGCTGGTGGAGTTGGAGTTCCTTGCCAGGGGAGCCCGCCACAGGGTTACACGCAGACATGCTCTCACGCTGGGCCGGGGGGGCCGTGGCGCGAGCGACCTCCAGTTCCAGGTGTACACCGGGTCCGAGTTCCATCCCATTACCGGGAACTCCATCCGGGAGACTCAGTCGAAAATAGACCAGCTTACGGGCATGGACTACGAGACCTTCATCAACAGCGCGTTCCTTTTGCAGGGGCGCGCCGATGAGTTCACCAACAAAACTCCCGACAAGCGCAAAGAGGTCTTGGCCAAGGTTCTTGGCCTCGACTTCTACGAACGCCTGCAGGACCGGGCCAAGGAGCTCGCCGACGAGAAGAGGGATGCCTCTTCTAAAGTCGAAGGTCAGCTTCAGCACATACGCCAGGAGGTCTCTCGCAGGGATTCTGTATATGCCGAGGTCGAGGTCGTAAACCGGGACCTGGAGGAAGTACAGGCCAGCCTGGAAGCGAGCGCAACGGAGGTGGACGCTACAAGAATCCGGGTCGAAGACCTCCGCCGGAAGCTGGGAGAGCTTGAAGAGACCAAGGCACGCATTCCCGGCATTGAGAAGGAGATCTCCCACATCAGAGAGGAGATTGGTTCACGCCAGGGTCGCGTCCTTGCCTACGAGGCATTGATCAGCGAGAGGTCGAGCATCGAAGCTGGGCTGGCGGAGCTGCAGCAGATTCGGCAGCGCTTCGAGGACATGAATCACTCCCAGGAGAGCTTTGATCATCTGAATGAGCTCAAGACTGAGCTGGAACGCAAAGTTCATGGTGCTCGGGCAAGGCTGGAGGAGCAGGTCGGCCAGATGGAAAGGTTTGTCGGGATGGAGCTGCGCCCCAAAGTCGAGGCCCTTCCCAACATCGAATCGGACCTGGAGGACGCACGCGCCCGCCTTGGGGAGCTGGAAAAAGCCGAAGAAGAAATGGCCAAACAGCGAACCGACCTCAACAACCTTTCGAGTTGGGTTGGCCAGCTGGAGGCGGTGGCGGACCAGCTAAAGGCGGAGGGCCAGGACCTCCGCTCCAAGGTGGACCTGGTTGAGAGCGCCGATCATGGGGCCCGCTGTCCGCTTTGTGGCACTGAGCTTGGTGCGGATGGGTGCCTGCGCCTCTCGGATAGCTATGACGCACAGATCAAGGAAAAGAGAAGGCTGTATCAGGAAAATCAAGCGGCCCTGAGCTCCGCCCAGGAGAAGAAGGTCGAGCTCGAGAAGGTCCTTCCACAGCATGAGGCTTCTTTGGGTACCCGACAGCACGAAGCCCCTACCAAGGTTGCGCTCCTCGAGGGACAGCTGGAGGAGTCTCACCGGGCAGCTGAGGACATGAAGCGGACCAGCCTGGAGCTAGAGGATGGGAAGAGACTGCTGGAAAAGGGCAAGCTCCTACCTCAGGAACAGGAGCAGATCGTTGCCTTAGAGGTCCAGATCAAGGAGTCGGGATACGACCGGGATACCCACCGTGGCCTTTACGAGCAGATGCAGCAGGTCCAGCCTTTCGAGGACCGCCACAGCCGGCTTGTGGAGGCAGAGGACGGCCTGCCGGGGGAGCGGGAGTCGTTGACCCACGCCCAAGATCTGTATGGGCGCCGGCAGGAGGAACTGGCGACATCCAGGGACCGTCAGCGGGAGATCGATTCCGAAGTCTTGGAGCTTCCCGGGTGGGAGGATAGGCGGTCACGAGCCGAGTCGGCTCACCGCGAACTCGAAGCCAGGCGCCAGAAGCTGTTTCAGCGACAGGGGGAACTCGGGGGTGAGCTAGTACGGCTGGAGGCACTGGAGGGTGAGATAAACAAGAAAGAAAAGGGACTGAAGGCTCTGCGGGATGAACAGGAGGTCTACCGGGAGCTAACCCAGGCTTTTGGGAGGCGCGGAGTGCAGGCCATTCTTATCGAGACGGTCCTGCCGCGCCTGGAGGAGGAAGCGAACCTCCTCTTGGGCCGCATGACCGATGGGCGCATGAACGTCAAGCTGGAGACCCAGCGGGAGCGCAAGGGCCGGAGGGGGGAGCCCCTCGAGACGTTGGAGATTTTCATAAACGACGAGGGAGCCCAAAGAAGCTACGAGATGTTCAGCGGCGGCGAGGCCTTCCGAGTAAACTTGGCCCTCAGGATAGCTCTATCCAAAGTGCTGGCCCACCGCAGGGGAGCGCCTCTCCCGACTTTGTTTATCGACGAAGGGTTCGGCACCCAGGACGCGGCTGGCAGAGAGAGGATTCTCGATGTGATCCGGGCCATCGAAGAGGACTTCGAAAAGATCATTGTGATAACCCATCTGGACGAGCTGAAGGAAGCCTTCCCCGCGCGTATCGAAGTGCAGAAAGATGGGGCGGGATCCACATTCTCGGTGAGCTACTAACAGGCTGATGAAGAAGGGGAGTGCAGAGGGGCGAAGCCCCTTTGCCGGGAGTCTGAGGGTGTCCCTCAGATATAAATTCTTCCCCCTTCCTGGCCAGGAAGGGGGTCAGGGGGATGGTCGGAAGGGTTTTTCAGCACCCTGCTAAAGCTCGAACTCCTTGAGGTCCCGAGACAGGATGAGTCTGGGTTCTGTCAGGGCCTGTACTTCTTCGGCAGTCCAGCCCGGCGCCACTTCCAGTAGCACCAGCCCCTCCTTCTTGACCTCGACGACCGCGATGTCGGTGACGATGAGACTTACGCATCCGGTGCCGGTCGCGGGGAAGGAGCACTCCTTGACGATCTTGGGCTTTTCGTCCCGATCCGTGTGCTCCATAGCCACGATCATGCGTTTGGCTCCCGCCGCCAGGTCCATGGCCCCACCGATGTTGCCCACACCCCTCTTCGGAAGCATCCAGTTGGCCAGATCCCCCTTTTCGGAAACCTGCATGGCGCCCAGTACGGTCACGTCCACGTGCCCTCCGCGGATCATGGCGAAGGCATCGGCGGAGCTGAAAAAAGACATGCCGGGCACCATCTTGAGGAACTGTCCTCCAGCGTTAGTGAGGTCGATATCCTCCTCGCCTTCGTCGGCAAGGGGGCCACAGTTAAGAACCCCGCTCTCACTATGATAGACAACCGTGCGTCCCTCTGGGACATAATTCGAAACGAGGGTTGGTATGCCGATGCCAAGGTTCACGATGGCCCCATCAGGCAGCTCCTTGGCCACCCTCATAGCTATCACGTCTCTATCAAGCCGTTCCTTATCCATATCAGCCTCCAATACCTGTTCCCGCATGCACAACGGAATATGAGAATGGCGCCATTGGCCCTCACCCCCGGTCTGCGACCGCCCCTACCCTAAGGGAGACGGGTAGGGAGGAGGGTTCTTTTTACATGAAGTTCGTCACCGGTGACAGTCGAGCCTAGAGTACAGATATGATGGGTTCCTCCGACATCCAACCGTGGACTGCAAAGGTGAACGCTGCCTATAATTTTCTTGAGGGGCAGCGCAAAACCGATGGCGAGATGGATAATAGCTGTGGTGAGAGATACAAGTCAAGATGCATCGGTTAGGGGCGAGTGGCTGAGGAGGTTTCCTATTCTGGCCGCGCTCAAGGGCCTCGCCAACGGGGTAAATCCCTGGTGGGGAACAAAGACGGTGGTGGTCTCCTACGATACAGGCGACATCCTGAGGGTAAAGAGCCGGGCAAAGGGAAGGGCCAAGGAACACCTAAATGGCAAGCGTCAGCAGTCAAAGCGAGCACGGATTTCCCTTTGAGTTCAGGATAGCTTTCTGGCTGGTGGCCGCCTTTACCGTCGTCGCGTTCATACTCTGGCTTGCTCTTCCCGGCGATCACAGGGCGATTCCCATACTGGAGCGGACCTGGCCGTCCCTGCTAACCGGGTTCGCGGGCATGGTCTTCGGGAAGCTGTCGTGACTCGTAACTGACCTCTTCTCCCTTGGCGGGCTTTACTCCATAAGTCCCTCTTGTTCCAAAAGTCTAATCCGCCTCGAAAAGAGGGGGGCTATTACTATGGTTTGATCCTTGACAACGCATAAGGTATTATTGTATTAACAACAACAATTTAACTAAAAGTACTTGATAATACCGCAGAAATTGTGATTCGTAGGATGGTTTTAGCATGCAGAATGCACACAATGTGATTCTTCAAATATTGTCAAGTATGGGTCGCTCGGTGAATAGCACGGTCACGTCCCATAGAGTGGTGTAAGAGTACGTCATCCTGTTGATATTGTCTAGGCCGCTGCCTCTGCGAGTTCGGCTCTGGGTAGAGCTTCGTTGGAGGTGGTTACCTCCTGTGTCATGTATCGACGGCCGACGGCCCACTCGTCGTGCTGCTCAGCTAGGACGGCGCCGACCATGCGACGGACAGCTGGGCGGTTAGGGAAGATGCCCACCACATCGGTGCGGCGCCGTATCTCCTTGTTGAGACGCTCCAGGGGGTTGTTGGACCAGATCTTCTTCCAGTGGGCGAGTGGGAAGCTGGAGAAGGCCAGGACGTCGGGTCCAGCCTCGTCCAGTCGAGAGGCGACCTGTGGGAACGGGTCCTGGAGCTGAGCAATCACCCGCTCGAGTTGGGCATGCACTTCCTGAGGGGACGGCTGCTGGTAGATGGTGCGTACCATGGTGGCCACCCAGGGCTGAGCGCTCCTGGGGACCCGAGTGAGCAGGTTGGTCATGAAGTGGGTGCGGCACCGCTGCCAACTGGCCCCACCGAAGACAGTTGCGATGGCATCCCTGAGTCCCTGATGAGCGTCCGATACCACCAGTTCCACCCCGCCGAGGCCCCTGGCGACCAGTGAGCGCAGGAAGGCTAACCAGAAGGCGCCGTCTTCACTGGTACCCACGTCCATCCCAACGATCTCACGCTTGCCCTCGCTATTGACCGCCGTCGCCACCACCACGCTGACGTTGACTATCCTACCGGCCTCTCTGACCTTCTGGGTTAGTGCGTCCAGCCACAGGTAGGGATATGATCCGCCGTCCAGCGGCCGACCCAGGAAGCTCTCCACCACCCCGTCCAGCTCCTGGCAGATACGCGACACTTGGCTCTTTGAGATACCCTCGCACCCAAGAGCCTTGACCAGATCATCCACTCGCCTCGTCGATACACCCTCCACATACGCCTGCTGGATCACCGCCAGCAGAGCTCGCTCGCTGCGACGCCGTGGCTCCAGCAGGCTCGGAAAGTAGCTCCCCTCCCTCAGCTTGGGTATCTGCAACTCCATGGTCCCTACGCGAGTGTCCCATGCTCGAGACCGGTACCCGTTGCGCTGGGTCACCCGCTCAGGGTTGCGTTCTCCATACCCAGCACCGGTCCTCGATGACACATCAGCCTCCATGATCTCCTCGACCAGCACTCTCAGTGCCTCTCGTAGAAAGTCCACGTCACCGAGTAGAGTCCCAGGAAGTGGTGTAACAAGAGTAGAGGGTCTGGATGAAGAGAGACCACCACGTCATCCTTAGCGGGCAAAGACGAGCCTGAGAAAGGAGGACAACGGTGGTCAAGGAAAGGATGGACCTGCTTGAGCTAATGCGCAAGAGGGGAGTCGACGGTGACGTGGACTTTCTACGAGAGGCACTGAGAGTGCTGGTCGAGGAGATCATGGAGGCTGATGTGTCATCGAGGACCGGTGCTGGGTATGGAGAACGCAACCCTGAGCGGGTGACCCAGCGCAACGGGTACCGGTCTCGAGCATGGGACACTCGCGTAGGGACCATGGAGTTGCAGATACCCAAGCTGAGGGAGGGGAGCTACTTTCCGAGCCTGCTGGAGCCACGGCGTCGCAGCGAGCGAGCTCTGCTGGCGGTGATCCAGCAGGCGTATGTGGAGGGTGTATCGACGAGGCGAGTGGATGATCTGGTCAAGGCTCTTGGGTGCGAGGGTATCTCAAAGAGCCAAGTGTCGCGTATCTGCCAGGAGCTGGACGGGGTGGTGGAGAGCTTCCTGGGTCGGCCGCTGGACGGCGGATCATATCCCTACCTGTGGCTGGACGCACTAACCCAGAAGGTCAGAGAGGCCGGTAGGATAGTCAACGTCAGCGTGGTGGTGGCGACGGCGGTCAATAGCGAGGGCAAGCGTGAGATCGTTGGGATGGACGTGGGTACCAGTGAAGACGGCGCCTTCTGGTTAGCCTTCCTGCGCTCACTGGTCGCCAGGGGCCTCGGCGGGGTGGAACTGGTGGTATCGGACGCTCATCAGGGACTCAGGGATGCCATCGCAACTGTCTTCGGTGGGGCCAGTTGGCAGCGGTGCCGCACCCACTTCATGACCAACCTGCTCACTCGGGTCCCCAGGAGCGCTCAGCCCTGGGTGGCCACCATGGTACGCACCATCTACCAGCAGCCGTCCCCTCAGGAAGTGCATGCCCAACTCGAGCGGGTGATTGCTCAGCTCCAGGACCCGTTCCCACAGGTCGCCTCTCGACTGGACGAGGCTGGACCCGACGTCCTGGCCTTCTCCAGCTTCCCACTCGCCCACTGGAAGAAGATCTGGTCCAACAACCCCCTGGAGCGTCTCAACAAGGAGATACGGCGCCGCACCGATGTGGTGGGCATCTTCCCTAACCGCCCAGCTGTCCGTCGCATGGTCGGCGCCGTCCTAGCTGAGCAGCACGACGAGTGGGCCGTCGGCCGTCGATACATGACACAGGAGGTAACCACCTCCAACGAAGCTCTACCCAGAGCCGAACTCGCAGAGGCAGCGGCCTAGACAATATCAACCGGATGACGTACTCTTACACCACTCTATGGGACGTGACCTCGAATGGTCGGCCTCTACGCTAGGATTGGTTGAATGATTGAGAATCATCGTCACGCCTCAAGTAAGCACCCTCGCCATTAACCTAGCTACAGACACCATAATACGTATGGCTTGTCCCGCGCGTCATCGGCTATTCTACTGATTCTCTCACCCACCATTAGTATGACTTGATAGTCCCAGAGCAGCATCAACCTAGCGGCATGCCAGGAGTCCAGCTTCAGAGGTGATGGCAGCGCTACTGAAACGGAGGCGGACTCTGCGGCCGAATTGGAGCTTCAAAGAGGTGTCGGCGCCTTCACCCATTGGGTCCCTCTATTAAGGTTGTGGTATACAGAACCAGACCCCGCTAATTCGACCAGTCTAGCACATATACTGGCTATTAAGCCTAGGTATGCGGCTCAAATGGGCAGAATGCATTACCGGATTACGACGCACCCACGCGGGTGATTAGAGAAATGTGGAACAAAGTGTTCTCACGGTAAACCAACCCGGAATTTAGGTCAACACGCACTCCGAATCGAGCCTCTTGACATGCATTCTTCTATGCTCTTGAAGAAGCTTGGAGAGTGAGGTAGTATAGGGAAACCGTTAAAAAGAGGAGGTTCCAATGGCTGATAGACCGTATATCTCGTTTGAGCAATCGCAGGCGGCCATGAAGGCCATGGTCGAAAAAGCTCCTGAAATTGGGCCACAGCCTGTGGCTATGACCATCGTGGATGATTCGGGACATCTTGTAGCCTACGCCCATATGGATAAGCTGCGAGTGTTCGGCAAACGCCATTCCCGAAGAAAGGCCTACACCGCCGCGATTACCGGCCAAGATTCTGGCGCCTTCGGTGAAGCAATGAAGAATCAGGGAAGAACTGTTAGCGACTTCGGCGGGGACAAGGACCTGACGCCTGGACAGGGTGGGGTAGTGGTCCGCTCCAAGGATGGCTTTATCATGGGCGGTATCGGCGTCGGTGGCTATCCCAGCGGCGAGTCGGACGAGAATCTAGCCCGGACTGGCCTCGAGGCGATGAATATCTAGGCATCCCTGAACAGGATAGCGTCTCAGCTAGCTAACGGCAGTCCTCTCCTTGTGGTGCAGTAAAGGGGAGGGCTGCTGTTTTGTTCAATGATCTATCGACAGCATGGCATTCTGAGGGAGTCCAGCGACCGAAGAATCTAGGGAGGGGTTACTCCCCGGCACCCCAGATTCTTCGCTTCGCTCAGAATGACATTTATATCAGGATTACTGTTACGTTACCAGGAACCCACTGAACCATCACGCCTTCCCGGACTGAGACAACTGGCCTAAGAGCTGCAACGTGCGCTCTAGCGACGCCGCTCGGTCGCTTCTGGCGGCAATGGGAGACGCCAGCACCTCGGTTGCCCCGAGGGCGAACAGCCCCTCGATCTTCTCCGCCACCTGCGACTCGCTGCCCACAAAGGCAGTGGCATCTATCATGGCATCGCTCCACGTTCCGCTGGAAGCTTCAGGAAAGCCCGCTGTGGCGAACATGCGCTGGAAGAAAGGTTGCCGAGGGCTGGTGACCTGTTCCCCAATGGCCGTTCGCACTTCATCAAAGTTTTCGTGGACGCACACTGGCACATGAGCGATAAGGGGCGGCACAGGGCGGTCGGCTCTCTCAGCTCCCGCTTTCATGGCAGGCAGGGCCATATCACGCAGGTATACCGGGGGGCAGACCCAGCTGATGGCCCCGTCGGACTCGGCCCCGCATAGCTCGAAGGATTTGGGCTGAAGGGCAGAGGCCATCACCGGCACGTCCACTGGGGCCGCAATGCGGGCATGGGCACTGTAGTAGCGTCCGTCGAAGTCTACCGACCCACCCTGGAGCAATGCCTTGAGGATGTGCAGGTACTCACTGAGGTGACTCAGAGGCGCATCGAGGTCTATGCCAAAGTTATCCCTCATCCAGGGCCGGTGGCTCGGGCCCACCCCCAGCCGAAAGCGGCCGGGAGCAAGCTGGGCGATCACCTGAGCCTGCTGGACCATAACTATGGGGTGGCGGGGGAAAATGGGCGCGACGGAGGTCCCAAGCAAGATACGCTCGGTGCGTACCGCGGCGCTGGCGAAAAGGGTAATGGCATCTAGGCCGGCCCCGCCGGTGGTTAACCACGCTGCCTGAATGCCCAGCTTCTCCGCCCTTTCAATCGCTGCCAGGACGGCAGTGCTGTCGGGACCCCTTACCGCCACACCGATCTTTCTCTGACTCATCCTTCACCTCCTCTTGACACTCTACCAGCAATTCCAAGACATTTCGCCCTCGGCTAGCCGAAAACATTTCCCGTGAGAGTTGCCCGTATCTATGCTGACGGGTGGCCTTACCGCCAATCAGCCAGGATACAATGAGGCAGCGCATACACATTGGAGAACTCCGCGCATGCCAGCAGTCCAGACCATAAGAGTATTCCTGGGTAGTGGAGATACCAAAGCACGAGCTGGATCCATGGCCTACAAGTAAGAGTCACCAGGTCTGGAGTGCCGGTGTCAGTCTTGCGAGTCCCTTTATTTTTCCCTCGTGGGTCAAGCTTCAGTAGAGGAAGCCGCGTAGCCCAACGTAGCGTCTAAGCAGGAAGGTTCAAAAGGCGAGCAGCGTTCTTGTATTCGACTTTCTCTCTCACCTCATCGTTCCGGTAGGGTAGCTTGCGGAAGGCGTCCACCATCGGCTTGAGGGGAACGATCGGGTAACCCGTGCCGAACAACATGAAGTCTGCTAGGTAACCAGAGTTGGCCGCCTCTACCCATTGCAGATACCCAGGCAGACTCACCCCATAGGCATCAGGAATAAGGTACACGTTCTGGCGTTTGAAGGCTACGCCGAGGGCCTCCGTGACCCAGGGCCAGCAGGCGTGGCGAACGATGAAGTTGAGATCGGGGAAGTCGGCAGAAATATGGTCCAGATGCACCGGGTGACAGTAAGATATATCTGGGCCGGCCTGGCCACTGAGTGTAAAACTAACGTGCGCCCCACGCTGCTGACAAATCTCGTAGATGGGATAAAGAAGGGCATCGTCAGGGTAGATGGGAGGCACGCGCATGGCTGGTTCCAGCATGACCCCTTTGAGTCCAAGCTTATCAAGACAGTAGTTGGTCTCCTCAATGGCATTGCGCATGTTCGTCAGGTTGATGCCCGCAAAACCGGTAAATCTTCCCGGATACTCATTCATCAGGTCTATTAGGTCCTCGGTCCTGCTGCCATCCCTTGCCCGCCCATAGGCCACGCCGTGGACAATCTCCGCCTCATCCATCTCCTTGAGCAGGAGGTCCATGGATCGCTCAGTAACCGACGGAGGAGGCGTCATGCCTAATTTTACAGCCATGGTCTCTTCAGGTCTCAGGTTGAAGACGGCCATATCGGTAAATGACTTGTAAGGCGGCCTGAAGCTACAGTCTACGATCACCTCTGTGTCTCCTCTCGTTAAACCGGAATTTCCAATATCGACCGGCCTACACCCAAAGTAGGCTTCGGTCGCTGACTGAAGGCAGTATAGATGCGGCCTTTGGACATGTAAAGAGCCACTGCCAGGGAAGGACGCCTCTAGGCACTGCCTGGACCATGCCCTAAATGTGCGGTGAAGGATCAATTGGAGTATGATCTGGAACAGGCCATTCTTGGTCTAGAAGGCTATTGCAGGAGGATAGAGGCATGGACCTGGGACTCCGAGATAAAGTGGCTATAGTCACGGGAGGCAGCAAAGGGATAGGCAGGGCCACAGCATTGGCACTGGCCCAGGAAGGAGCAGACGTGGCCATCTGCGCCCGTGGTGTTGAAGCCCTGGAGGAGACGGCTGAGGAAATCCGATCCAGAACGGGCCGGAAGGTTCTCGCTATCAGTGCAGATATGACCAATCTGGACGATATCCAGAACTTGGTTGCATCCACCGTCGCTCAGCTAGAGGGCGTGGATATTCTGGTGAACAACGCAGTAAACTCGTCTCCGGCGCCTTTCATGGATTTGCCCGACGACGCATGGCTGAACCACATCAACGTGAAGTTGATGGGGTACGTTCGATGCTCCAGGGAGGTTATACCCCACATGAGACACAGAGGAGGGGGCAGGATCATAAACATTGGAGGGATGGCAGCTAGAAGGGTTGGCAAGCTCAACATTACCAGTGGCGCGACCAACGCCGCCGTCTCCAACATTGCCAAAAACTTATCGGATCAGGTGGCCAGCGATGGAATCCTGGTGAACTGCATTCACCCCGGCGGTACCCTGAGCCCGCGACAGGACATGATGATGGAGAAGCGGGCCCAGGACGCAAACATCAGCGTTGAGGAGGCAGAGCGCCGAGAGCTGAGCGCGATTCCGATTGGACGCATGGTAGAACCAGAGGATCTGGCCAACATGATAGTGTTCATGGTCTCAGACAAAGCCAGTGCCGTCACCGGCCAGACCATCGCTGTAGAAGGTGGCGCAAGCCGGGGGGTATTCTACTAGCTGTTAGTCTGTTGACTTGGTCGAGAATTCGGGCTTAATCAGGCTCCTCTTAGCCGTGGGTCCCAGATGTCCCGCAGGGCGTCCCCGAAGAGGTTGAAGGCAAAGACAGCGGAGGCGATGGCTAGTCCTGGCCCAAGGGCCAGTCCCAACCCGGTGGAGAACAGCTCTTTGGACGCAAGGTTTACCATGCCTCCCCAAGAAGGGTCGCCTGGTGGCGATCCGATGCCCAGGAAATTTAACGAGGCCTCCGTAATAATAGCAGCGCCCAGGTTAACGCTGATCAGGATGATATAGGGCGCCAGAGTGTTAGGCCAGATATGTCGGGCCATGATGCGAATACTGGAGCACCCTACGGCTCTGGCTGCATCGACATAAGTTTGTTCCTTGATGCTGAGGGACGTTCCGCGGATTACGCGCGCACCGCCAGGTATCATCAGAATAGCAATGGCTATGATCACGTTATTGAGCGACTGGCCCAGGGTTGCCATGACGGCCATTGCCAGAATCAGACCCGGAAAGGCCTGGATGGCGTCAATAAAACGCTGCACGACCAGGTCAACAATGCCCCCTGAGTAGGCGGTGAAAACTCCGATAACCGCGCCCAGGGTTATGCCGGCAAACACCGATACTATGCCCACATAGATAGAGATGCGAGAGCCCATGATCAGCCGGCTGAATATGTCGCGGCCGATGGGGTCTGTACCCAGCAAGTGCTTACTGCTTTCTGGTAGGTCCCGTTTGAAAGAAGAGTCCGTGGGGTCGTGTGGTGCTATCAGGGGTGCGGTGATGGTGATGATCCCAATCACTATCAGGATGACAGCGCCCACCATGCCCAGTGGTTTGGCCCGGCCAAACCCGAGGCTGGCCCGCCCCGCTCTCCGCGCCGAACTGACCACCCGCACCCAGGGGCTCACCGGTATGCTCTCAAAGTCGGTCGCCACTGACTGGTGCCTCCATCTCTAGCTGTAGCGGATTCGCGGGTCCATCCAGCCATAGAGCATATCTATGATCAGGTTAATAGAAAGCATTATCGTCACATTGATCAGTACCAGCCCCTGGATAATGGCGAAATCTCGGGCAGTTATGGCTTGCACGAACAGGCTACCGAGGCCGGGTATCGTGAAAATGAACTCTATAATCACCGCTCCGTTGATCAGCCTACCCAGGTCCCACCCGATCAGAGTGATGATGGGAATGAGAGAGTTTCTCAACGCGTGCCGGCGGATAACTGTCATGCCTGGCAATCCTTTGGCCCGGGCGGTGCGTATATAGTCCTCTCGCAGCACCTCCAGCATCTGCCCCCGTGTCATGCGCAAGATAGGTGCTCCCACCCCGTAGGACAGAATCAAGACTGGCACGTACATTTTTTGGAAGTTCCCCATCGGGTCGTCGAAGAGGCTGACCCATCCAATGGGCGGAGTCCAACCAAGGTATCGTGACAGGAATATCAGAGCCAGGGTGGCCAGCCAGAAGTTAGGAATGCTGAGGCCGGAAACACTGAAGACCTGGATGATCCTGTCGACGGATGTGTCTGCCTTGACCGCGGACAGGACCCCCAGGGGAACGGCCCACAGAAACGTGAGCAGAATAGCTGCCAGGGCCAACTCGAGGGTGCGGGGGAAGCGTTCGCCGATGACCTCAACGGTCGACCTGCCGGTCTGTAGGTAGGTATCCCCCAGGTCGCCCCGGGCTACCATCTTCAGCCAGTCGAAGAACTGAACGACTACATGCCTGTTAAGTCCCAGCTCCTCGCGGAGCTTCTCCTCCGCCGCCAGACCTTCGGCCCTCGACCCGGAATATCCCTCGTCCCCGTACACTATAACGGTAACGACATCTCCGGGGGCCGCCTTCATTATCAGGAAGATAATGAAGGCGGCCAGGAGGGCGGTAGGGACGAACAGCAGGACCCTTTTCAGAAGGTATCTCTGCACCTAGTCCTCTTATTTTTCGAGCCACACTCGGTCCTGGCGGCGGCCGTCGAAATGAGTCCCGATCGGGTGCCAACCCTTAACGTAGCTCCTCTTTACGTTCAAAGCGTTCCACCACACCAGGGGCACTGCTCCCCCAGAGTCGACATCGAGGATGTACTCTTCCATCTGCCTGAAGAGCTCCCGCCTTCGGTCCGGGTCCGTACTCGTCAACTGCTCCTCGTACAGGCTCTGGAACTCCGGAGTGGTCCAAAGTCCCCAGTTGCGGCCCGCATCTTGCGCCCAGAGAAAGCCGAAGAGAGCATCCGGGTCCCTGAACATCACTCCCGTGGAGTGGCCATACAGGGTGAACTCGCCCTGAGGTAGTGCTGCGAAGACCGCGGCTCGGTCCATCAATTGGAGGTCGCACTCAATGCCCAGTGTACGCTTCAGCTGGGCCATTGGTATCTCCATGTAGAGCCTGCCAACTTCGGTGTTCTGCGCAAAGCAGAGGCCCTCTACCTTGAACCCATCGGGGAAGCCCGCATCCGCCATTAGCGCCTTGGCCGTGGCGATGTCCTGATCCTTTGGCTGACGCATTCCTGGCCTGTTGTCGATTTCGCTCTGCGACAGGGCAACATCGCCATATACCTTCGGATCCATCACCGCGCCGATGATTCCGAGCCCCTCTATAACTTTCTCCAGGTACTCCTGCCTGTCCAGTGCTAGGTGCACCGCTCGTCGCACCCGGGGGTCATCAAAGGGTGGCACAGTAACGTTCATCACAAAGTGATGAATGATGCCAAGGGGATACTCTTCTACATGGATGTTCCCAGCACCGGCCTGCCGTTCGATCTCAGCGACGTCACTGGGCCTGGCAAATGGGCTGTTATACCACATGTTCATCTGATCCGTGGCCAGGGCCGCTATAAGGGCCGCCCGTTCTCCAATCTGGAGGTTAACGACACCGTCCAGGAACGGGACCCCCGGCTCGTAGTAGTTCGGGTTCTTCTCCCATTCCCACTTTGAGTCGCGATCCCAACTCTTGAACATGAAGGGCCCCGTGCCGATGGCCTCCGTCTCCAGCGTCCCCTCGTCGATCGCGCGCTTTGATACGATCGCCATCCAATCAGAAGCCAGGGAGGTGACCAGCAAAAGACCCGGCCCCTTCTGGTCAAACCTAACGGTCATAGGGTCGATCATCTCTACGGCCTTTATCAGGCTCTTCACGGGGCGACCGGTGCGGCTGCTGTTGAGGTCCGGGTTAAGTGTGTGGTCGAAGGTGGCCTTCACATCGGCCGCGGTAAAGGGCGTACCGTCATGCCACTTGACGCCCTCGCGCATGAAGAGGGTCAAGGACAGACCATCGGAGCTGGTCTCCCAGTGTGTAGCCAGGTCGCCGATCAGATCGTTGGTGTTCTCGGGGTCAATCCTTATGAGGTTGTTGTAGATCCCAGCGACCAGGAACAAGTAGGTACCGGTTCCAGCTTTGAAGTAGTCAAAACTGGGTGGCTCGCCAGGACGGCTGTTAATTAACAGCTGGCCACCATACTTGCCTCCGGCAGGAGGAGGCGACAGTTTCCCCTCCATCTTCGGTTCAGGCATGGCTGTTGGAGTCGCCGTCGGCTTTGGCGGCACCGGCGTCGGAGTAGGTTGCGCAGCGGCAGTGTCTCCCGCCGCTCCCGCGGGTCCTTGAGCCCCTTGCGGCCCCGCCGCTCCTTGGGGTCCCGCCGGTCCATCAGGTCCCGCTGGCCCTTGAGCGCCCGGAAGTCCTGCGGGACCCGTGTCCCCGGAACACGCTGCTGCCGTCGCCAGCACCAGCAATAGCGGGACGATGATCAGAAGCCTGGGTTTGAGTAACTTGCCGAACTTCATGTCTATGCCTCCTACTTGTAGTGAGAACTCTTCCGTCTGTAGTTAGCCTAGTTCTCCATACACCTCGCTCTAGCGTGGGATTCGGAGATATTCGCGTCGATAATTCTAGCGCGGCCATTCCTGACATGTCAAGAGTGTGTACTCGTCCATAAATTAGTGACGCCTGTACCTCCTTGCCTGCTGAGATAGGGGTGTTAGCTCATCCAGTCGGCCACACGCTCGGCGATCATCATGGTGGTCGCGTTGGTGTTTGCCCGTATGCAGTCCGGCAATGCCGAAACATCCACGACCCGTAGCCCTTGCAACCCGCGGACGCGGCAGTACTGGTCCAAAACCGCCATCGGGTCGGAATCGGGCCCCATCTTGCAGGTTCCCGAAATGTGTTGCGTGGTAGTAACGTTCCGCAGCAGCCACTGGTCCAAGGTGTCGTCAGAAACCAGGTCCTCTGGACCGGGTGTGATGCACTCCTCTACGATGTCCTTGTAAGCGTCGTGCTCCAAGAACTTCAGACACATCCGGACCCCTTCGCGTAGTCGGCCCCGGTCCCATGGATCTTCCAGGTAGCGGTAATTGAGCACGGGTTGCACGTGAGGATCTGTAGAGGCCAGCTTTAATTCGCCAGCTCCCACGGCGAGCTCGAGAATGCAGGTGAACCGGATTCCCTCGCCCTCGAGAGGGTCGCCACCTGTGGGCGAAGAGAAGGAAGACTGCAAAATCTGCATGTCGTTGCGGTCGTTGGAACCCGTAGCTGTGTAGCGGAGGGCGAGCTGCGTGCGTGGCGCTTGAGGGTCCAGGGGGAAGTCCTTTTTTACCCGCACCGGCACCCTCACATTTGGGTGGTCCCTCAAGTTCTGGCCGACTCCGGGCAGCACATGGTGAATCAGGATACCCATTTCCCGCAGATGGTCGGCCGGTCCGACCCCGGACAGCATTAGCAATTGGGGTGACCCTATCGCCCCGGCGCTAAGCACCAGTTCCTCTCCCTCAACGATAAAGGTCTCGTCTCCGCTTTCCACCTCCACACTAGTGGCGCGGTTGGCGTCAAATATAATCCGGCGCACAGTCACGTTGGCCCGGATGGTCAAGTTTAGTCGGTGGCGGACGGGGTTAAGATAGGTCAGGGCCGTGCTCATCCGAACGCCCCCAGGATTGTTCAACGGGAGCGGACCGATTCCCCAGGAGTCCGGGTGGTTCATGTCCTGGTCGTCCGGGTAACGTTCGTCCCTGCAGGCCTGGTAAAAAGCTACTTGAGCAGGAAGCCAGGTCTCCCGTTTATGGCGGCGAACGGGCATGGGCCCATCGAAGCCGTGGAAGTCGTCCTTGATGTCGGTGTCTGTTTCCAGTTTCCTGAAGAAGGGCAGCGTTTTTCCGAAGGACCACTCATCGTTGCCCCATGACGCCCAGTTGTCGTAGTCTTCGGGGACGCCCCGCAGCATGACCTGGCCGCTGATAGCGCTGGAGCCGCCGACCACTCTTCCTCTTGCTACGGGCATTGTTTCTCCTCGCTCCTCGGTCGGCTTGCCCCAGAAAGACCAGTTGTGGGGAGCGCCTACTGCCGATGCAACCTGGTTGTCCCCATACTTCAGGTCATCGGGGTAAGTCTCGAAGTCAGGATAGTCCGGCCCTGACTCTAGCAACAACACTGAGCGGTCGTGATAATCCGACAAGCGAGTGGCCAGAACACATCCTGCAGACCCCGCCCCGATGATAACGACGTCATACTTCACAGCTCAACCCCGTTTAATTTCACGCTCTCTGCTGGATCAACTCCGGCAGGTTAAATAGCGTGTTTCTCAACGCGGTGATATTACTCTCAAAGTCCGGCGATTGTCCACGAGGGGCCGAGTAGAGGCCAACAACCGGTCGTAGTTGGTCTGGCGTAAGGCTACTGGCGTCGATCGACGGCTCTAAGTGGTGCTTGAGAGTACCGGCAACCTCAGACCTGGTAGGGAACATGCCGAGGTGGCGGCCCATGAGTTTCCAGGGCCTGGGTCGGCTGCGCTCATCGCGGACGGTGTGGCCATTATCGTAGTTTGTCGGAATCGTCCACCGTATAGCGGGGTTGTGGCTGTTGCCGCATCTATGCACGCCAATCGGTCAACACGTCGCTGGGGGGTAGCCCATGGGACAGGTCGGCATCATATAGAGGAAGAACCTCTTCCGTAACCCAACGGGCATATTCGGAACCGGATGCCTTTAACTTCTCCCTGGCTTGACCGAGTTGTTCTCCTTCCAAGTACGCGATCAAGATATCGCCTTGGGGCAAATGTTGAAGACACACGAACTCTCGAGTGACGCCCATGATGGCCCTATTAGCCTCGCACTGCTCCTTCCTTGCACCTTTCATCTCCTGGAAATTACGTTTCACTTGCTCAGTATTACCTGGCAGAATCGGTATCGCGTATAGCCTATGTTGCATATCGGTTCCTTTCTTATTTTACTCGGTCTCTTTGCCATTATAGCTCGGCTCCCTTGGAAGTTAAGCTCCAGATTCAGTCAGGAGCTTCGTAAACCCCTACCTCCGCCGGGAAGGTAGGGGCGATCGTGAGCATGCCCCTCCGCAACCGTAGTGGTCACTATGGTGCTAGCCCACATCCCGATTATGCCGGGTTTCTTGAGTTTGACTTATCGGATCCCGACGTTCGGTGGCTGGTAGGGTACCCGCGCTCTCGCAACTCCACGAACTTTTTCCTGGACAAAGCCCCTCACTCAAGGGCTTTAACCTCACCCTCCACGAGCACGCCGGCCCGCCGGTATACGTCCAGGATGCAGCGTAGTTGGTCTGGCGTCAAGCTACCGGCGTCGATCGACGGCTCTACGTGGTGCTTGAGAGTACCGGCAACCTCAGACCTGGTAGGGAACATACCGAGGTGGCGGCCCATGCCAAGGTGGGGACGACGCTGGATATCTACTCACACGTCACACCCGGCTTGCAGCAGGCGGCGGTCCTCCGCTTCGATGAAGGTTTGACGGCGGCCAGCACACGAGGGGCCAACGCGGAGCCGATTCCAGGGTGAACTGGTACAAACATTGGTACAAGAGTGGTCAACAGAGCGCCCCCAGGAAACGCTGGGGGCCTTATTTTATAGCTAAACGATTGGTGGACCTAACAGGACAATATCAAAGAACTTTTAGCCTAACATTTCCTCTAGCAGTGTGAGACTAATGCCCCCTCAGGCAGTTAGTCAACTGTTTCTGGTGGAGACGGAGCAGGCTCCATATCCCTCAACTCCAAACGTCTCCTGTTATCATCCCCCATCGTGTACTCCGCTCCTGGGCTGCTTACACAGTAGCTTGGGCTGCTTAGCCGCTTAACACTTCGGGCGTCGCCTTCCTTATGGAAGGTGACGGACTTGCCCGCATCAGAGAAGTCACACACTAAAAGAAGTCAGGTGGGGCGGCCTTCTTCTGCCGCCACGAAAGGTGTCGGCACGATGGCTGCGTCCATCACCTACCCAGAGGCCGTCAAGTTCTTATACGCCCTAATGGAGGGCGTGCCCGACGACCAGTGTCTAGAAATCCGAACCCTGAAGCCGGGCGGGGGTGGAAAGAAGAATTTCTACAGCTTGGCAACAATCCGCCAGCAAGGCCTGGAGACAGCACTGCACGGGCACCTTGACGGCAAAGAAAACGTCTACTATGGCGTCGCTCCCCGGTTTGAGGCTCGTCAGGCTGAGTCAGAAGCTGACCGTGGTGACGCCGTCAACCTGGCCACTACCCTGTGGCTGGACGAGATTACCCGTCCCGCACCAGACCTGCCACCCTTCTCCTGGATCGTCGAAACCAGCGTTGGAAAGGTGCAGGCCGGCTACCTGCTAAAAGAACCCGCCACTGACATTGACCGGGTGGAACGGCTGAACCAGAGGCTGGGCGCTGCCGTAGGCGGCGACAACGTTTGGAACCGTGGACGGATTCTCCGGCTGCCTGGATTCATCAACCTGAACCATCCGGGTGGGCAACGGGCACAGCTGCTAATGTTCCAGCCGAACCTCCGCTATACATTGGATGAGCTGGATCGGCTGCTACCTGAACTGCCGATAAATGCTGCTGGATCCTCCGGCCCCTCGGCGAGAGACCGAATTCAGCACGGCACATTCGATCCGCATTGGCCTTGCCCGTTAGCCCCCGAGATACAAGACCGCCTGGTCAATTTCTTTCAAGGACTCAGTCTCTGCCAGTGCTCCGATGGACGATTTGGGGACGCCTGTCCTCTGCCGCATAGGAACGGGATCTGCAATTGCGAACAGGCCTTTTACGCCAGCCCCGTCTCCGGTTCCTGGTCCTGTTTTTGCAGTGACCATGTGGGCCAATCTTCGGGGACCGTCCGTGCGTTTGCCCTGCTTGGCTTTAGCGATGACCTCACTCAGGCGGAGATTGAGGCTGAAATCGGTAAGTACCACCTAGGCCCCGGGGAGGTCAGACGCCGGGAAGGTGGGTCAGAGACGGAAGACATCTCCAAGAGAGCGGATGTCGCCGCTAGGGTAATAACCAAAAAGCCCTTATACCGTAGGAGCGACAAACCCAAGGACAGAGGGAAACGGTCTGGACTTTGGGCCGAGGCGAAAAGGCTGTTTCCCATACCAACCCATGTCAAACCCCGGGTTAAGGGCTACCTCCTGTGGTCGGAGCGGAATCTCAAAGGTCTTGCGGTTGACTTATTCTCCAATACCTGGAGAAACAATGCCAACGCCCAATACAAACGTCAAAAGCTCTATTTCAACATCCTGCCGCGCATCAACGGGCCCCAGATCTATCAGCGCCGGGTACCCATCGACGACTGGGACAGTAAGGGGCATAAGCGCATTTCTCGGGCCATCCAGTGTGCAACCACTCAATTCCAGGGCTGGCTGTGGTTCGATAACGCGCTGAAACGGGGCTGCGTTCTTTACTTGACCGACGTGGCCGGATTGGCCGGTTTCGAACCCATCGAGGACGTCATACCGATCCTGATCGATGCCTTGAAATCGATTCACCCTCCTGATCGTCAGGATGATGAAGGCCGGTTCCATCCTTACGGCGGCTCGCAGAACTGGAAGAGCAGGGCCGAGGACACCGGGGAAGAAGACTCTGGACGTTGGGAGATTATCGCCGTAGCCCAAGGGCCCACCGACTTTGTGGGTGTGGAGGCCGAATGTGTGGTATCGGGCGTGAAAACGGAATTTGCACCTCCATATTGGCGTGGGCAGCCGTATCAAGGCTTGTCGATGCACCACCAAAGTAAGGAGTCCTTTGTGGCCTTTGTCCAGGGCTTTCCCGACCAGTACACGTTGACCAAGGCGGGGGTGGCGGCCCAGCCGCAGGAGGTTGCGTAGATGGAACGGATATCCCGAAAGGAGCGGAGATTGGTTCAAGGTGCCCGTGCCCGCATCATGAGAGACAAGCGCTGTCCGATTGAATTCGTCTGCTGCGGCGCCTGCGACTACCTGATCAAGGTATACCTGGGAGAGGACGGGCCAACGAAAGCCTGCCCCAGATGTGCTTGGACCCGCCACGTGATGGGCGGCAGTTGAAGCTGGCGGGCTTTGGCTAACGTCGGATAACTCGCTGACCTGGTACGTCATCTCAAGGAGGCTGTCATGCCTGAATCAACGGCATTGGAGATAACCCACCTGCCCATCGGCGACCTGCGTCCCGACCCAGCCAACCCCCGGCGCATCAGCGACGAGGAGTTGGAGTCGCTGACCCGGTCCATAAGAGAGTTCGGGCTCATCGACCCCATCATCGCCCGGAGGGAGGACAAGGTGGTAATAGGCGGCCACCAGCGCCTGCTTGCAGCTAGGAAGCTCGGACTGAAGCAAGTGCCTGTGGTCCTGGTGGATCTATCCGAGGAGCAAGCTCATCTGTTGAACCTGGCCCTCAACAAAATATCCGGAAGTTGGGACCAGGAGCTCCTGGCCCGGCTCTTGGGTGAATTGAAGGACCTCCCGGATGTAGACATCACATTGACCGGCTTCTCTGAGGATGAACTCCAGAAGCATCTAAAGAGCCTGGAGTCGAGGGAGAAACGTGAGCGTTTAGAGACATTCGACCTGGATGAAGCAATGGAAGCCGCACGGACGACCCCTGTGGCTCGTACAGGCGATTTATGGCTGCTAGGCGACCACCGGCTTCTGTGTGGCGATTCCATTGACAGTGGCGACGTAGGGCGATTGATGAACGGGGAGAAAGCTTCATTGATGGCGACGGACCCGCCATATCTTGTGGACTACACGGGCGGCAACCATCCAGCCTCGAAGGGTAACCAGGGCAAGCCGAGCAAAGACAAGCACTGGGACGAATACGTGGACCCAGAGGCGTCGGTGGAGTTCTACCGAAAGTTCTTGACATTGGGCCTGGAACACCTTAAGCCAAACTCAGCCATCTATCAGTGGCACGCCTACCGTAGGCAGGCCTTGGTGGAGCAGGCCTGGCGGGAGAGCGGTTTGTTGGTGCATCAGCAAATAATCTGGGCCAAGGCCCGTGGTGTGCTGACTCATAGCCATTATCTGTGGGCCCACGAGCCATGTTTCTACGGCTGGGTTGAAGGCCACCAACCCTCTAAGAAGCCCCCGGCTAGCGAGAGGACCATCTGGCAGCTGGACCAGCAGGGTTCCAGCATGAACATCCATCCTACCCAGAAACCGTTGGAACTCTTCTTGCGGCCAATCGAGTACCACACCGAGGTTGGGGACCTCTGCTACGAGCCCTTCTTGGGCAGCGGCACTCAGCTGCTCGCTGCGGAAAAGCTTGGTCGGGTCTGCTATGCGTTGGAACGGGAGCCTCAGTACGTTGATGTGGCGGTCAAGCGGTGGGAGTCATTCACCGGGGAGCAGGCCACGAAGGAGAACCAGTGATAGGTGAACTGGAGCGAACACTATGGCGACGTAGTGACCGTCGTCTCCAAGAGAACATTGGTCAGCTACCTCCACTTTGCCGATATCCCTTTACTTCCGGCGAAGACAGAGTGAGGTATATACCATCTTCTAAACGTGAGGAGGTGGCAAATGGCCATCGAGGACCGCAACCTGGAACCGGGTACGAAGCTGATTGCCAAATACAAGAAGGAGGAATACAAAGCCGAGGTGATAGCCGGAGAGGACGGGAAGGTCAAGTACCGGCTGGCCGACGGGAGAGAGTTCAAGAGTCCCTCATCGGCGGGTACCGCCATCACCAACAAGGCTTGCAACGGTTGGGCCTTTTGGAGCGTCGAGGCCGGCGGCGCCCCCAGCGAAGCGGAGGAGCCCGAGGGCGACGCATCGGAAGAAACGGAGACTGGGGAGCAAACGCCCACCGCTGGGTTCCGGCGAGTGCCAAATCAAAAGGGCGTCGAGGAAGGAGAAGTGAGACTCTACTGCGACGCTTGCCAGAAGAGTTTCACGGCGCCGGTGGGCGCACCTGCAGAGCAGTGTCCAGAAGGGCACACATCGAATGGGGTCCAAGTGGCAACCACAGAAGCCTGAGCGCTGGTTTGAATAATTTCATTTGCTTGAGGCAGGTTTCTCAATGGAGCCTGCCTTTTGCTCTGTTGCATCTGACTACCAACTGGTCAACTAGCAGAGGTAATCACAGGTAATGGGCCGTCAGTGCGCATTTCGGAAGGAGGATGGGCAGATGTGCCGGGCGGCTCCCGTAAAGGACGGGGATCACTGCTTCTGGCACTCCCCCGAGTATGCCGAAGATGTGGCCGAGGCACGGCGCTTGGGAGGACTGAGACGGCGACGTGAAGTGGCGGTGTCCGGGGCCTACGAGGTCAATGGGCTGGAAACAGTGGGCGACCTGCGGCGGTTGCTAGTGATTGCCTCCCTGGACACCCTGGGTCTGGAAAACTCCATCGCCCGGGCCCGCACCCTGGGCTACCTGGTCGGAGTGGCGGGTAAACTCTTGGAGACCGGGGAGTTGGAGGAACGCCTAGCTGCACTGGAAGCGGCGCATGGTCAGAAAACCCTGCCGGAGTCGGTGTTCGACGCTGAACCCGTCGACACAGGTTTCAGCGCCGAGGTTGACTCGTGAGCAAGAACATACAAAGGGTCGCGAAGCTGGAGACTGGCCTGACTCCCAAGCAGGCCATCCTGCTGTGGTTTCAAGAAGCACACGGCTTTAATACCATTTTTGAATATATCCATCACCTGAAGAGCCAGCCGGACAGCGCCGCGCCGATACCCAGGTTGACAGACCAGGTAGCCGAGGCTGTTAAGCAAACGCTTAAGCCCTAATCCACCGAAGGACGGCGTGTAGGAGGCCTGCTGAAGAAACAAAAGGGTGCGCCTCTGAATCTGGGATAATGGTTTTGAAACAGAAACCCGGTCCCAGAAAAGGAGCACCCGAAAGATGCTACCACGTAACCACCCCGACCGCAACCAAATCGCCTTCGACGACCACCGCCTGGTGGCCAATGCCGGGCTGATCCTTCCCGCCACCCTCGCCCTGCGCCTTGGCCTGCCCCAACTCCTCCGGAAGGACCTCGACCTCGGCGGCGCGCCGGGCCGGGCGAACACCGGCGACAAGATGATGACCCTGGTGGCCTCCGCCCTAGCCGGCGGAGATTGCATCGACGACGCCGATGTGCTGCGCGCCGGCGGGACCGCCCGCGTGCTCGGTTTCACGGCTAAGGCTCCCTCCACCCTGGGCACCTTCCTGCGCAGCTTCAGGTGGGGCCATGTCCGCCAACTGGACCGGGTGAGCCGCGAGTTGCTGGCCCGGGTCTGGAAGACCGGTGCTGCTCCGGTTCAGTCCCAGCCGGTCCCGGAACCTCCGGAGTCTGAATTCCTCTTCGTGAGTGATGCTCCCGTCTGCGGCGGCGTGTCTCACTGCCCTTCTCCATCCCTCTTCCAGCGCCCGGGCTACTGTACTGGCATCTCCATATGACCGCCTGGCTATCTCAGCCAAGGAGACTTGGAGAGAATTCGGGTTGAACTCGTGGGACCTGGCGGCGTCTCGGGGCGAGCCTGACCATCTCGTTCCAGCCGGCCTGGAAGGTCCGGCGGCACTGTGGGTGTTCGCGGCTGGGGATGCTGGCCTTCTGCCCGCAGTGTAGGCAGGTGCCGGCGGCTGACTTCAGGAGGTTGGAGAGGGGCATGGACGTCTCTCTTTCCCCGATCTTATGGTACCGGTTCCCATCCGGGACGTGAGTCTTCCACCAGAGCCATTCTCCGCTGGAGGTCGTCCAGTCTTTGAACCAGAGGTTCCGCTTCTCTCGGGTCGAAGAACTTGTCTATGTATACCTTAGCGGCGTTGGTTGCGAAAAGGGCTGTTGGCCCAAAGAATTTACCTTCGGTCTGGGTGTGATCAGCTTTCGGTTCGTATCCGGTCTCGCTCTTGTTGAGGTAATTTCTTACTAGGTCTGACCAACTCCCGTGGACCGCTTGAGAGGACATGCCTTGAAAGAATGGGTAACCCTCTGCCAATCCGATCTCCTTCATTCTGTCTCTGTAGCTGCCACCCCAGCTACCGGCCCTAGGGTTTATCTCTTCGATCTTGACACCTGAATCCTCGCAGGTTCTTATGATTGACCGGAGCATGTCTCGCTCTATCTCCAGTTCCTGTCCGTTTCTGATGTTCTCCTGAATGATGTCATAGAGTTCTCTCTCGCTCTTGAGTCCTACTTTGACAAATCTCTCGAACATGGTGTCGTCATCTTTCTTCAGGAGGTATTGCAGGTCGATGCTTGACTCGAGTATGCACCGGTAGAGTATTTGAACGGTTTCCCCGTGCTCGACTTCTGAGGACAATTTCAGGACCGACGCCATGAGTTTCGAAATACGAGAAAGGAGTCCGAGGCATACCGCTTGGTTGCGGAGTATGGTGGGTTCGTTTCCCTCATCATAATAAGCGTTGCATGTTACCCATACCGTCCCTGCGGCTTCCCTGAAGAGGGCAAAGCTCAGTCCTCCGAATTCATCCCTTTCCTGGCAGGCCCGTATCACTTCGTCGTTGACCTGGACGGCAGGACCCAGCAGTTCCTCTATCTCATTCTGTAGTTCTGTCATGATTCTCTGGCTCCTGCCGTGGGGAGTCCTTTGTTGGCTGTTAGATACAGACACCGTACCATTACCATCCACGCTACCTTGGGTGGGTGTTCCTCACCAGTGGGGCTTTGCATCTAAACCCCGATCCATGAGTAGGTTTTGGTGCAGCCTCCCGACTTTTTGGTGCAGGATAAGAGAGAGGGGCAAAAGTCCCCTGCTAATGCATTCTATCCCATATTTGCAGCGTGAACCATATCGACGCAGGTATACCCACCAGCACCCCCAGCAGGCTCACGATGATCCATCCCTTGTGCAGTCGAGGCACGGCTGTTGTGGGATCATTGCTCGGGATGTCCCTTTCCCTAGCGATCCTTGAGGCGACTGCCTGCAATATGCGAAACATGCCATAACTCAACGCCACGGAAGGAAAGGCTAGCAACACGCATAAGTCTTCCACTTACCCCTAATCCACCGAAGGCCGGTGTGTAGGAGGCCCTAGCCCCAGGTCCCAGCTCCGCCGCCGTCCTGGAGCCAGCGGTGGGACCTTCGAGGCGTTCCGGGCCTAGCCCCAGGTCCACGTCGTCAGGGCCTCGAAGCTCCCCAGCGCCGGGCCGATCCGCCGCGCCGGGCCGTTCCGCCGCGCCGGGCCGTCCAGTTCCACGTCGTTTGCCAGGTCCGCGGCCTCCGCCCAACATGTTAGTAGAGCCTGGATTCCTATCGGATGGCGAGCGGGTCTGGTTTTCTTTGGATGGACCGTCGTAAAGGGGGCTAGTGGGACAGCAATTTCCGGGTACAGGCCGTAAGTTGGCCCATGTATCATTCGTTTTGATACATGGGCCTGGGTTCGGGTTAAAATCGCCCAGAGCAGTGTTATTGGCGTTCCTACCTGCCCGGGCTACTCTACGATAGTCCGGGACCTGGCGGAGTCGGGAAATTCGATTCCCACGACCGACGCGTTAATCTCCTTGGCCACCAGGCCAAGCATGCCATGTATCTCTTTCGCAATTGCTTCCCGAACGTTTTGGACCACCTGCTGGACGTTATAGCCGTAGGTCACAATCAGGACGATGTCCAGGATTGCTTCCTTCTTGCCGGCCTCAACTTCGACCCCAGCACCTTTGGCGGAGGACCTGGAGCGGATGGTGTCGGCGACTGCTCGCACAATGCCGCCGGTGGCTCCCAGCCGGGCCACGCCCTCGACGTTCATGACGACGTGGCCGGCAATGGCTGCTATAACGTCGGATTCTATCTCGGTTATACCCGGCACCCCGCTCGGATTGTCGGTGGAAAAGGGAAATGCGCTGGAACTCGGTTTGCGTTCCGTGCTGGCGTCTTCAGAGCTTTCTGCATCAGCGTCCATACAAGTTCCTCCTAAATACGTAATAGCGAGATGGCTTGTTTCTCTGCTGTCCTTCTCCCCAACGCCATGCGTTACTACAGCCATTCAATTATAACGGGACGCCGGGGACATTGCATCATCGGTCCCGGCAGTCGGCCTGCCGAGGCTCTGGACGGAACCGCACAACGCCGAACGCGGTTTGATCGAGGGCGGAGTCCGGTCCACCGGCCCCATCTCCGCATCGATCCCGCCCCAGCTCCGCCGCCGTCCTGGGGGCCTCCATTCTCACGCCTAGCTTAACGTAAGATTAATTTGTGCGTACCGTCTGGCGGCTCCGGGAGGCCAGGATGACGAATCCCTGTCATTGGCAGCTACGCTTTTCGGTGGGATTCACCACCGGCGAGGCCCTGGCGCGACGATTCCCACCAGGGGGCTCCGGGCTCCTTCGGCGGCGGATTCTCACCACGCCTCTAGTCGCCGTCCCAGGCATGGGGTACCCCATTGATATTCCATTACCCCCTGTGTAGGCGGCGCCGGAAAGCCAAGGTGCGGGTTTAACACCCCCTGGCCAAAGGCCCAGCGCCTTTGGTGGCCTTGGAGCCTCTTTTACGGGGGCTGTCCGTTGTCACTACCAACCTCGTCCCTCCAGGACGGATAACTCCGGCCCGGCGCGGCGGATCGGCCCGGCGCGGCGGATCGGCCCGGCGCTGGGGAGCTTCGAGGCCCCGACGACGTGAACCTGGGGTTATCCGGTTCGCGGGGTACAAGGCCAGCGATTCTGCCGCGGGTGCCTTGCCTTGGTGCACGAGGCGGCTACGGGGTAGGTTCAGATTGGTGCTATAGATCAAGGGCCACCCCTCAAGACCCTCACCGGTGAACTGGACGCAGGGTCTATCCCCGCGTGGGCGGGGGAAACCCTCGCCGCCGTCTCCGACATGTAGCTCCAGGGCGGTCTATCCCCGCGTGGGCGGGGGAACCGCGGGTGTCCGCCGCAACGGGGCCAGTCGTGCCGGTCTATCCCCGCGTGGGCGGGGGAACCGTCCTCACGCATATCGTGGCGAGACGACGTTAGGGTCTATCCCCGCGTGGGCGGGGGAACCCCAACTATGCCGAGGGTCTTTGCAGTGCTAAGGGGTCTATCCCCGCGTGGGCGGGGGAACCGTAATCAGTGGCCCCATAATCTTCTCCAATACGGGTCTATCCCCGCGTGGGCGGGGGAACCTGCGTCATCATCTCGTCTCCCC
>CBDDDW010000005.1:0-38684 GCA_965226805.1 Dehalococcoidia bacterium | reverse complement strand
AGCTGGAGGTCATCGCGGGCCTCATCCGAGAGCGAGATGGTATTTACGTGCTGTCGGACGAGATTTACAAAGACATCCTGTATGATGGGGAGCATTTCAGCATTGCGTCGCTGCCGGGGATGCTGGAACGTACCGTTATCCTGGATGGCTTTTCGAAGAGCTACGCCATGACAGGATGGCGTCTCGGATACGGGGTGGTCCCCCAACATCTGGTCCCCCATATCGTGAGGCTGGGCGTCAACAGCGTCTCCTGCGCCGCCTCATTCACTCAGCGGGCCGCCATCACGGCGCTGGAGGGGCCCCAGGACGCGGTAAGGGATATGGTGGAGGAGTTCAGGCGCAGGCGGGAGGTCATGATCGGAGGCTTGAATGACATACCCGGCGTCAAATGCCCCGAGCCTGGAGGCGCCTTCTACGCATTCCCGAGCATAAAGGGCGTAGGAATCCCCAGCCAGGAATTTCAAGATAGACTCCTGGAGGAGGCGGGCGTCGCTCTCCTCTCAGGCCGCTCATTCGGGAAGTTCGGTGAAGGGTTCGCCCGCCTCTCCTATGCCAACTCCATAGAGAACATCCGAAAAGCCCTGGATCGCCTCGCAGACTTCGTCGCGGCGTCGACAAAGGTGCGCCGCTAGTCTGGCTTCGCGGGCGGCTCACCCCGTGTTGCGGGAACAGTTACGCTGATGCATACTACATGTCAACATGGGCAGAATCAGTAGCTGGAGAATAGAGCCGGGCTCGTTGGATTCCCCTCTAGTGGTAGCCCACCGAGGCAACAGTACCGAAGCTCCGGAAAACACGATTTCCGCCTTTCATAAGGCGCTGGATGTGGGTGCCGATGCCATCGAGATGGACGTCAGGCTGACCAGGGACCGGCGGGTGGTGGTGATGCACGACCGCCGCTTGGACCGCACCACGACCGGCAAGGGCCCCGTGGGCGCCTTCACCCTTGAGCGGTTGAAGGGAATGGACGCCGGCTCCTGGTTCGGCCCCCAGTACGTTGGAGAGCGGGTGCCTACTCTCGAAGAGGTGTTCGACGAGCTGCCCAGGGATTTCCCCCTATATATAGAGCTGAAGTCCCGTGGCCCCGGCGCGTTGCCTCTAGCACTGCGGGTGGTCAGCGTCATTCGCCGTTACGAGCGGTGGGACAGTTCGATGGTGGCCAGCTTCAATCCCCTAGCTGTGGTCACCCTTCGCATGGTGGAACCCCGGATCATAAGGGGATACATATGGTCACGCCACCACCCCCTGCCTATGAGGGCCCGCTGGTTCGCGCCGCTGGCGAAGCCACACTGGCTGGCCCCCGACCGGGAGTCTTTGACCGAGGAGTTGCTAGTGAAATTCCATGCCCAGGGGAAGGCTGTGGCGGCCTGGGACGTCGATGTGGGTACAGATGTGGGGCGTCTTGCGGAAATGGGCCTCGATGCCGTGGTGACCGACTGTCCAGAAGTGCTGGTGAGCCAGAAGTCTGGTACAATCCCGTAAAGCTGTACAGAATGTGCAGCGTCTGCTGTTGTGAAATTTGTTCCGTTAGCACGATCGACGACAAACCTGTAAGGTGAGGGGTGCTATGAAAGTGTACTGGCAGGAACGCAAGGCAGGGCAGCGCCTGTTGCTCGCTGCGGACGGTGAAGAAGAGATCGAGGTGGGGGCGGTAAGGAAAACGCCCCGCGGGTTCGATGCGCTGGCCAAGACCAACACCTACGATCCTGGCCGGGCCCAAAAGGGATTCGGCACGATAGACGAGGCCAAGGAATTCGTCAAGTCCTTCCACCCCTGGGACATCTTCGGCGGTGATTACGACCTGGAGGTGGAGCCGGAGGTGAGACCTGCTCCGGGTGAGGACGCCGCGCCGGCGCAGGAGCAGCCCGCAGCGCCCCAGGCGTCCGCGGAGGATAGCCCAGTGCAGGTGGAAGAGGCCCCTCACGAACCTGAGGCGGTCCCGGCTGAAGCTGCTCAGATAGCGCCTCAGCCCTCGGCATCGGCCGAGCCCGCAGAGGAACCAGCACCTCCGGCGCCCGAGCCGGAAGCCGCACCCACCCCCGCGGAGGAGCGGCCCCGAAAACGGGGCTGGCTCTTCTGGAGGAAGCGCTAATCTCGAACAGATCCGCCTTCGTGTAGGGGCGAGGCATGCCTCGCCCTTACCTGGTTGTTGGAGAGGGCGGATCCAAACTGGAAGAAGGCCACACATACCCGATGATTCAGGCCTTCGGAGGTAGCCTTGACAGCGAATGGTATTTCCAGGATGATGCATGCATCATTACGCGATGCCCCCTTCCGGGAGGTTGATATGGTTGACTTGACGAGAGAGGAGATCAAAGCCCTAGGCCACGCCGTGGGGCTGGAGATCGAGGAACCGGATCTAACAGAAGTAATGTACAGCCTCAACGCTATCCTTGAAGCCTTGGATGAGATCAACCCTCCCGGCTTGGATAAAATCGAACCCTTGCCGATCATCTTGCCTCCTCCGTCCCAGCAGTAACGCGGCCTCTCGCGGTGCCTGGGTGCGATGGACGGGGGAGCAGTACCCACCCTGAGGCAGCGCCCTAGGGGCAGCTGACCGCTACTTGAAAGGGCGTTGAAGGTCCCGCCCGCCAGAGAATCATCTAGTTTCGAGTGATATACGGACATCAAGATGGATAAAGCGGACATACCCTTCCTCTCTGCCGGAGAGCTTTCGCGTCACATTCAGCGGAAAGAGCTCTCGCCCGTGGAGGTCACTGAGGCGTACCTCGAGCGCATTGACGACGTGGACTTCAAGTTCAATGCGTATCTGACCGTGTGCCGGCGGGAGGCGTTGAACGATGCTCGGGAAGCCGAGTCTGCGATCCTCCGCGGGGAGTATCTGGGCCCTACGCACGGGATTCCGGTGGCCGTCAAGGACCAGTTCTGGACCAAGGGGATACGGACTACCGGGGGCTCGAGATTCTACGCCGATTTCTTTCCCGACGAGGACGCCACTGTGGTAGCTAATCTGAGGAAAGCCGGGGCCGTAATTCTGGGAAAGACCAACCTCACAGAGTTCGCCATGTGGGGATTCACACACCGTTACAGCAATCCCAGAAACCCCTGGAACCTGGACATGTACACAGGTGGCTCCAGCAGCGGCTCCGCGGCAGCCACCGCCGCTTTCCTTTGCGCTATGTCCCTGGGCGAGGACACAGGGGGCTCTATACGCTTCCCGGCTGCCTGGTGCGGACTTGTCGGCCTGAGGCCCGGATGGGGGAGGGTCAGCAGGTACGGCGTCATGCCGGGCGCCTGGTCTATAGACCAGGTAGGACCTTTATCCCGGACGGTTGAGGACGCCGCCATGACCCTTGGCGCCATCGCCGGCTACGATCCGAAAGACCCCTACACATGGAACACCCCAGTGCCTGACTACACGCAGGCTCTGACCGGAGACGTAAGGGGGCTGCGCGTAGGAGTGATCACCGAGGAGCTGCATAGTGAAGTGGTCGAGCCGGAGGTCCGGGACGCAGTTGTCAAGGCTATCTCGGTACTGGGTGAGCTGGGCGCGTCCGCGGAAGAGGTATCTATCCCATCCATGAGGTACGCCGGAGCAGTCATGGGGGTGTTGTTCGTCGATGCCGCCGCGTACCACTCGGACAGGATCAGGAATCAGCTGGACGGCTTCGGCCACGCCAATCGTATCGGTTTCCTCACCACCTCCGTTATGCCCGCCCAGGCCTATTACAAGGCGCAGAAGCTGAGAAGTCTGATGCGTCAGGACGTGTTGGACGCCCTGGCCAAATACGATGTCCTGGTGACGCCCACCATGGGCGCTCCCCCACAGCGGATAGTGGACGACCCGGCGTTTACCAGCAGGGAGTCCACGTCGGTACTGTCGTTCTTCCTCACCCAGGCCGCCGCCCTGGTAGGCGTCCCCGTCATCTCCATACCCTGCGGGTTCAGCTCAGATAACCTGCCAATTGGGCTCCAGATAGCCGGCCGCCCTGGCGAGGAAGAGACCGTGCTTAGGGCGTCCCATGCCTACGAGCAAAACTCTCCCTGGCACACCATGAGACCGCCTA
This sequence comes from Dehalococcoidia bacterium, assembly GCA_965226805.1. GTDB lineage: Bacteria > Chloroflexota > Dehalococcoidia > Lucifugimonadales > JAGWBF01 > CBDDDW01. The sequence continues at coordinate 34,656 of CBDDDW010000005.1, read as the reverse complement.
ACGCGTGAGCCTGATGCGCAGTCCGCGAGTCCTGCTCGTAGATTCGAAACCCTTCCTCCTCTGTGTAGGAGGTTTGAGGTAATGGGGAGTGGATAAAGCGGACATACCCTTCCTCACCGCTGCGGAGCTCTCGGGGCTGATAGCGAAAAAAGAGGTCTCCCCGTTAGAGGCAACGGAGGCCTACCTGGACCGCATCGACGACGTGGACTTCAAGTTCAACGCGTACCTTACCGTGTGCCGCAGAGAGGCTCTCCAGGCTGCCCAGCAGGCTGAAGACGACATCGCGAAGGGCAACTACCTGGGGCCAATGCATGGGATCCCCGTGGCCGTCAAGGACCAGATGTGGTCCAAGGGCATCCGCACCACCGACGGCAGCCGGATACTGGCGGACTTCGTCCCTGACGAGGACGCCACCGCCGTCGCCAACCTCAAAAGAGCGGGCGCCATCCTTCTGGGCAAGACGAACCAGCCGGAGTTCGCCCTAGGCGGAGGTGTGGAGCGATTCAGCCGCCCCCGCAACCCATGGGACCTTGATAAGTCGGCCGGCGCATCCAGCGGCGGCTCCGCCGCGGCTACCGCCGCGTTCCTCTGCTCCTCATCTTTGGGTGAGGACACCGGCGGGTCGATCCGCTCTCCCGCTTCCTGGTGTGGGCTCGTCGGTATGAAACCCACCTGGGGCATGGTCAGCCGGTACGGGCTGATCCGCGGGGTCTGGTCCATGGATATGATCGGACCCCTTTCCCGGACGGTTGAAGACGCGGCTATTACCCTGTCGGCCATCGCTGGCTACGACCCGAAAGATCCATACACCTGGGACGTGCCAGTGCCAGACTACCGAGAGGCTGCGCTCAACGGCGACATGAAGGGTATTCGAGTAGGAGTCATGAAGGAGTCGTTCGACAGTGATGGGATGGAGGAGGAAGTTAAGGGCGCCGCTTTAAAGGCAACCGCGGTGCTGGGTGACCTGGGGGCACTGGTTGAAGAGGTATCTATACCGCTCTCAAACTACATGGCGGAAATCGCCTCCCTTCAGTCTGCCGAGATAGCCTTCGATCATCGAGAGTGGCTTAAAGGACGCCTACATGACTACGGCCACAATGTGCGCATATCACTCCTTGTCGGGGGCATATTACCCGCCCAGGCCTACTACAAGGGCCAAAAGCTCAGGACGCTTCTGGCGCAACAGGTCCAAGAGGCCTTTGTCAAGTACGACGTCCTGGTCTCACCGACTATGAGGAGACCCGCTTCAATGGTGATGGACGAAGACGCGGTGTTCACAAGCAAGGAGACCGCATCCCTTCCGCCCCACTCTCTTACCCGCATCTTCAGTCTGGCCTACTGTCCCGCCATCACGGTGCCCTGCGGGTTCACCTCCGAGGGCCTGCCTATTGGCCTTCAGATCGGCGGTCGGACCGCTGAGGACAATATGGTCTTCAAGGTAGCTCGTGCCTACGAGCAGCACACGCCATGGCACACTATGAGGCCGCCCAATAGCTAAGCCCGCCCTCAGCCCCGGCCCCTCTTGCACTAAGAGAGGGCTGGCCGAAGGACCGGGTGAGGACTGGAGTCTCGAGGTATGAACAAAGCGGACATCCCCTTCCTTCCGGTCACAGAGTTGTCTGCCCTTATCAAGAGCAAAGAAGTCTCCCCTGTAGAAGCGACAGAGGCCTACCTGGACCGAATCGACGACCTGGACTTCAAGTTCAACTCCTACCTCACAGTCACCCGGCAGGGGGCGATGCAGGCCGCTGCGGAAGCCGAGCGCTCCATCGTGGGGGGCAACTACCTGGGCCCTATGCATGGAGTACCCGTCGCGGTCAAGGACCAGATCTGGAGCAAGGGGATACGCACCACCGACGGCTCGCGTATTCTGGCCGACTTCGTACCCGATGAAGACGCCACCGTGCTGGCCAAATTAAAGGGCGCGGGCGCCATTCTGCTGGGCAAAACGAACCTCACGGAATTCGCCATCGGTGGCGGGGCCGAGCGGTTCAGCCGTCCTCGCAATCCGTGGAACCTGGACGTGTCTCCAGGCGCCTCCAGCGGCGGCTCGGGGGCCGCAACCGCCGCTTTCCTCTGCGCGACTTCCCTGGGTGAAGACACCGGTGGCTCCGTGCGCTACCCGGCCTCGTGGTGTGGGCTGGTTGGGCTGAGGCCGACCTGGGGGAGGGTGAGCCGTCATGGCGTGATACCCGGAGTGTGGTCAATGGACATCGTAGGCCCGATCTCCCGGACGGTGGAGGACGCCGCTATCACATTGGGCGCCATCTCCGGCTACGATCCCAAAGACACATACTCCTGGAACACACCGGTCCCCGATTTCACGGAGGGCCTCACGGGAGACATCAAGGGCATGCGGGTGGGCGTGGTTAATGAGCTGCTGAACGCCGAGAACGCGGAGCCTGAGGTCAGGGAGGCGGTTACTAAGGCCACATCAGTCCTCGAGGAACTGGGGGCATCGGTGGATGAGGTGTCCATCCCTCTCTCTAAATATGCGAGCCTCATCACGGCGTGCCAATCCCCGGAGACCGCGTTGGACCACAAGGAGTGGGTCAAGACCCGTCTACACGACTACGGCCACAACAACCGGCGAGCCCTCCTCATGGGGAGCATCCTGCCTGCCCAGGTGTACTACAAAGGTCAGAAGCTGAGGACATTGCTGGCCAGTCAGGTCCATGAGGCCCTCGCTGCCTACGACGTCCTGGTATCGCCGACGACGGCCTGGCCCGCCCAGAGAATCGCAGACGACCCGGTGATAACCAGCAAACCGTCCTCGCCCCACCTGTCCTTCCTGTTCACCCAGACCTTCGCCCTGGCCAGCGTTCCGGTGATCTCCGTGCCCTGCGGATTCACCAGTGGGTCTCTTCCCATAGGGCTCCAGATAGCCGGCGCCATGGGTGCGGAGGAAACGGTTCTGAATGTGGCCCATGCCTATGAGGGCCGCACTCTCTGGCATACCATGCGGCCGCCCAATAGCTGAACTCTCACCCCCGATCCCTCTTGCCGGGGAGAGGGGTGGCCGCAGGCAGAAATTACCCAGAGGCGACCACGCATGAATGAGGCAGACCTCCCCTTCCTGTCGCTCGCTGATCTGGCGGTCCTCATCAAGAGTAAGGAAGTCTCTCCTGTTGAAGCCACCGAGGCCTACCTGGAGCGCATCGACTACCTGGACTTCAAGTTCAATTCCTACCTTACCGTATGCCGTGAGGAAGCCCTTCGGACTGCCCGGGTGGCGGAGCATGCGATCTCCCGGGGCGATTATCTGGGGCCTATGCACGGGATACCGGTAGCGGTAAAGGACCAGATCTGGAGCAAGGGGATACGAACCACCGATGGCTCGCGTATTCTGGCCGACTTCGTTCCCGACGAGGACGCCACCGTACTCGCCAAGTTGAAAAGCGCCGGCGCCATCCTGCTGGGCAAAACCAACCTCACCGAGTTCGCTATCGGAAGTGAGTTTGTACGTAAAGGCGGGGCCGAACGGTTCAGCCACTGTCGAAATCCCTGGGACCTGGACATGTCTCCAGGCGCCTCCAGCGGCGGCTCGGGCGCCGCAACCGCTGCCTTTCTGTGCGCAACCTCGCTGGGCGAAGATACCGGCGGTTCCGTACGATACCCGGCCTCATGGTGTGGCCTCGTAGGGCTGAGACCCACCTGGGGGAGGGTGAGTCGCTATGGCGTGATACCCGGAGTGTGGTCGATGGACATTGTCGGTACCCTCTCTCGGACCGTACAGGACGCCGCAATGACCCTGGGCGCCATCGCGGGCTACGACCCGAAAGACCCCTACACGTGGAACACCCCGGTTCCCGACTACACCCAGGCCTTCAGTGGCGATATTAGAGGTATGCGCGTCGGCGTCGTGACCGAGCTCATGAATGGCGAGCAAGTGGAACCGGAAATTAAGGACGCGGTGGTCAGGGCGACGTCTGTCCTTGAGCAACTTGGGGCGTCAGTGGATGAGGTCTCCATACCTCTTTCGGAGTACGGCAGCGTCATCTTGGCTTCCCACTGCCCCGAGACGGCGTTGAACCACAAGAAGTGGGTCAGGGCCCGTTTGCACGACTACGGCCCCAACAACAGGATAAGCCTGCTCATCGGAAGCATCATGCCCGCCCAGGCGTACTACAAGGCGCAGAAACTGAGGACACTGCTGACGAACCAGGTCCATGAGGCGCTCACTGCCTACGATGTCCTGGTGTCGCCCACCACCGCCATACCCGCCCAGAAGATAGCGGACTACCCGGTGATCACTGACACGCCTACCTCTACTCCCCGGTCGTTCCTGTTCACGCAAGCCTTTGCCCTTGCCAGCGTTCCAGCGATCTCCGTGCCCTGCGGATTCACCAGCGGGTCTCTTCCGATAGGGCTTCAGATCGCCGGTCCCGTGGGTGGGGAAGAGATCGTTCTGAAGGTGGCCCAGGCCTATGAGGGCCACACTCCCTGGCATACCATGCGCCCGCTCAATAGCTGAACCCTCACTTCGGCGCGCCTCGTGGTAGTCGTCCCTATCCGTGGGCGTCTAAACTCACTCTTCCGAAGTAGTACACCCGGCTACAAGAAATTGGTACAGATGTACCTGGAGGGAGCGCGTTGGAGTGGGTACGATGGGCTACACAGGCTTGTTAAAGAGGTGATTTGTGGAAGGATTTTCTTGCTCCAAATGTGACTTCTTGGCGCTTACAGCGCATGAGCTTGAGGAACATCGTATTCAGACCGGGCACCAGACAGTTTTCGGAGTCAAGACCGGATTTGTATCCGACGGGAATCGAGAGCGCGGGATGATATCGAGAGAGCGCGGGTTGATAGTGAGAGTCCTACTAAGAGTTCTACAGCTAGCGGCAGCCGTGGTAGGCGTCGCCTTAGTAGGACTTGGAGCATCAATGGTTTGGTTTATTGCCACCTGCGATGGGTGGGAATGTCTAGCGGCTCAAGGCGCTGTTGTTGTTGCCGCAGTATCGTTCATAGTGGCAGTTCCGTTCCCGTTCGCAACTGTTGCCGTGGCCCGTTGGGGGTGGACAGGGCTAAGGGCGCATAATTGGCGACATTATGGAAGGACGCGAACAATCATCGATGTCCTGGTTCTGGCTCTGGTGGGTGGATTGGTGGTCGTAGTCTACACGAGCTTAACCAGCGGGACCGAGTCATTCCCCACCGAGGCTGCCTTGCGAGAAAGGGCAGAGGCCGCATCAGAAGCAGCCAGCAGTGCCAGCTTGAGGGACCACCCTTTTGATGCTTATGAGGATGTTTACCGGTTCATGACCCCCGAGTTCCGAAAAAAATGCAGGAGCGATACATTCGCAGGAGAGGCCTTTGACAACCTTCTATTTATGGGAGTGCAACATGGGCGGCCGTACCCCGATTTTAGCGAATTGAGTTTCCAGGTTACCAACGTGACCGTTAATGGCACTGAGGGACTGGTGGAATTAAAGGTCTCATATAAAGGGGACCGAGCGAGACTCGGTGGAGATCAGGAGCCAGATCAATGGGTATTTGACGAAGGTAAATGGTGGATCAAGTCCTCTAGATATTGGATGAGCGAGATAGAGAGAGAACGCGGAGGGTGTAAATTTGGGGGACTTCCTTTTGCGCCGTAAGATCTGCTTTGCGTAGGAGAGGCGCTGTATAACGGAGAGGGGCACCGATACTGTACACTAACAAGGCGACTACGATGAATAAGACAGACCTGCCCTTCCTCCCGGCCTCTGATCTCGCCCGGCTTATCGAGCGCAAGGAAGTCTCGCCTGTGGAAGCCACCGAGGCTTATCTGGACCGCATCGACGACCTGGACTTCAAGTTCAATGCTTACCTCACGGTCCTGCGGAACGACGCGATGCTGGCCGCTAGAGAAGCCGAACTGGCCATCTCCCAGGGCGACTACATTGGGCCGATGCACGGGATACCCGTGGCGGTAAAAGACCAGGTCTGGACCAAGGGAATCCGTACCACCGACGGCTGCCACTTCCTTGCCGACTTCATTCCTGACGAGGATGCTACCGTTATAACCAACCTAAAAAAGGCCGGGGCCATCCTCCTCGGCAAGGCGAACCTTACCGAGTTCGCCCTTCGTGGATTCAACCACCGGTTCAGCAACCCCAGGAACCCCTGGAGCCTGGACCACTCTGCCGGCGGATCGAGCAGTGGCTCTGGGGCAGCTACCGCGGCATATATGTGCGCCACTTCCCTTGGGGAGGACACCAGCGGCTCCATCCGGTGTCCGGCTTCGTGGTCCGGCCTGGTGGGACTCAGGCCCACCTGGGGGAGAGTCAGCAGGTACGGAGTTTTCAGGGGCGTCTGGTCGATGGACGCCATCGGCCCGATCTCTCGGACCGTCGAGGATGCTGCCATCACTTTGGGAGCCATCGCAGGACACGACCCGAAGGACCCCTACACCTGGAACACGCCGGTGCCCGACTATAGGCGAGCCCTGGACGGTGATGTGCGAGGGATGAGAGCGGGTCTCATCACCGAGCAGATCAACAGCGAGCTTGTGGAGCCGGAGATCAGAGAGGCGGTCCTCACGGCGACAACGGTGCTCAGGGAGCTGGGGATGTCGGTGGAGGACGTGTCCATCCCGCTGATCGTGCGCGACCGGCTGATCGCCATGTTCCAGACCCCGGAGACGGCGCTGGACCACCAGGAGTGGCTCAGGTCCAGGCTGAAGGAATATGGCCATGACAACCGCATTGGCTTTCTTACGGGGAGCATCCTGCCTGCCCAGCACTACTACAAGGCCCAGAAGCTCAGGACACTGCTTCAGAGGCAGATACTTGACGCTCTGGAGCGGTACGACGTGCTGCTGCTGCCCACCTCCGGGAAGACGGCCAAACTGGTGGAGGACGACCCGGTGATTACCAGCAAGGAAATGGCCAGGGGCCTCACCTACGTTTTCACGGCCGCCTTCGCGCTGGCGGGCGTTCCGGCCGTGTCCATCCCCTGCGGCCTCAGCTCCGATAACCTACCCATCGGGCTCCAGATCGCGGGCCGCTTAGACGGCGAGGGGACTGTCCTGAAGGTGGCCCACGCCTACGAGCGCGGTACCCAGTGGCACACCATGCGGCCGCCCTTCGCATGAACCCTCACCCCGGCCTGCGGCCACCGCTCTTCCTCAAGGGCCTTGCCTTGAAACTGTCATTCTGAGGAGCGAAGCGACGAAGAATCTGTCCCCGACTTCTTATTGTCAAGGTAAGACCCTTCGCTGCGCTCAGGGTGACAGTCTGGATGTGACTTTGGGGGCAAGGCGCCCTCAAGGAGAGTGGTGGGGGTGAGGGTTGTTCTCGAGGCCTCCCATGCCAGTGAAGACGTTCCCACTTGCGTCGAAATATCGGCGGGGGTACACTGCTACGGTGCCGCTGTAGAAATAATTGGGGGTGAGGATAATTGAACGATAACTCCCATTACGATGTTCTGGTGGTAGGCGCGGGGAACGCCGCCCTCACCGCCGCCATCTCAGCTCGGGAGCACGGGGCCAGCGTGCTGGTGCTGGAGAAGGCGCCTGTGTACTTTCGGGGAGGCAACTCCTGGTTCACCGCCGGTGGGTTTCGGTTCGCCTTCGAGGGACTGGAGGAGATTGTCGACGTTGTACCGGACCTCTCTGAGGAAGAGCGCCGCACGATCGACGTCGGCAGCTATACCCAGACCCGGTACTACAACGATATGATGCGTCTGACCGAGGGGCTAGCAGACACAGAGCTGACCAACGTACTCGTCAGCCAGTCGAAGGCCACGGTGCTTTGGATGAAGGAAAGTGGAATCCGCTGGATCCCCATGTATGGCCGGCAGTCCTTCAAAGTTGGAGGGAAGAATACTTTTCATGGAGGGCTGGTCCTGGAGGCCGTAGGTGGCGGGGCCGGTCTGTGCGACCAGCTCTTCGAAGTGGCCGAGGCCAAGGGCGTGGATGTCCTCTACGACACCCAAGGCTCAAAGCTGCTCATGGACACTCAGGGCAGGATCTCCGGGATAACCGTGCAAGGGCCGGAAGGGTATCGGGACATCAAATCCAAGGGTGTGGTCCTCGCCTCGGGCGGGTTTGAAGCGAACCCCGAGATGCGAACCCGCTACCTGGGCGCCGGCTGGGAGCTGGCCAAGGTCCGGGGCACCCAGTTCAACACCGGCGACGGCATAGCCATGGCGCTGGAGATCGGGGCCATCTCCCACGGAAACTGGAGCGGCTGTCACTCCGTGGCCTGGGACTTGAACGCGCCGCCCACCGGCGACCGTAAGGTGGGCGACCTGTTCCAAAAGCACTCCTATCCCCAGGGGATCATAGTGAACATTCACGGCGCGCGGTTCGTGGACGAGGGGGCGGACTTCCGCAATTTCACCTACGTGAAGTATGGCCAGGAGATCCTGTATCAACCCCAACGGGTGGCGTTCCAGATATTCGACGAGAAGGTTAAAGACCTTCTGCGCGACGAGTACCGAATTCCCCAGGCTACGATGATAACCTCTGACACGTTGGAGGGGCTGGCCGGTGGGCTAGGGATAGACCCGCAAGGGCTGGCGGATACCATCACCCGGTTCAACGCGGCCGTCCAGGACAAGGAGTTCAACCCGGCCATCCTGGACGGCAAGGGCACGGTCGGTATCGATCCTCCGAAGTCCAACTGGGCTCTCCCCATCGACTCGCCCCCGTACCTGGGGTACGCGGTGACCTGTGGCATCACGTTCACCTTCGGAGGCCTCAGGATAAACACCGATGCCGCAGTGCAAGATACCCGGGAGAAGTCGATTCCCGGTCTCTGGGCCACGGGTGAGCTGGTGGGCGGATTGTTCTACTATAACTATCCCGGAGGCACTGGACTGATGGCGGGAGCGGTCTTCGGCAGGATCGCCGGCAGGGAAGCGGCGAAGTACGCTCTGGCGCGGGGTGACTGAGCCCTCGCGTATCATTGCATCTGTCGAACACAACGCCTGCCTTTCTCAGGTTGGTCTGCGCTTTGCTCAGATGCGCGGACCATACCGGCCCCGTTTCACTCGGCGGCGATCACTCAGAATCCCTTGTCCGCTGGGTCCTACGCCATAAAGCCAAAAAGAGGGGGTCGCAACGGATATGGTTACCCGGGGACACACCTCCCGCTACGATGTCATCGTGGTGGGCGCCGGAAACGCTGCATTGACCGCGGCGATCTCGGCCGGGCAGAATGGCGCTCGAGTGCTGGTGCTGGAGAAGGCGCCAAAGGCGGAGCGAGGGGGAAACAGCACCTTCAGCGGAGGGCTCTTCAGGTTTGCCTACGAGGGCATCGAGGACCTCAAGCCTCTCAGGCAGGATGTCTCCCAGAAGGACTGGGACCGGATTGAGGTCGGCCACTACGACGCCGATCGTTACATGGGTGACCTCATGCGAGTGACCCAGGGGCAGGCGAATAGGGGTCTGGCAGAGGTTATGACCCAGCAGTCTTACCCCACCATGGTCTGGATGACCGGGCTGGGTGCGGTCTGGGAGTGGACTTTCCTCTGGTCGGTGGACTCTGGAGACCGGTTGCGTTTCAACCCCGGCAGCGTCCTGGGCGCAAAGAATAAGGGCGTGGGTCTGATGGAGTACCTTTTCCGCGCGACACAGCGGGCGGGTATAGACATCCTGTACCAGGCTAAAATGATAGGTTTCCTTCAGGACTCCGCGGGCCGGGTCACTGGAGCGCGAGTAAGGACGCCCGACGGGACGGAGGATGCACCGGCAGGAGCGGTGGTGCTGGCCTCCGGTGGATTCGAGGCTAACGCCGAGATGCGGGCCCGCTACCTGGGCCCTGGCTGGGACAAGGTAAAGGTACGGGGGACCCGGTTCAACACCGGTGAAACCCTCCGTCTGGCGCTGGACCTGGGGGCCAACCCCGTGGGCCACTGGCAGGGATGCCACGCCACGCCTATAGATGCCGTGGCCCCGCCTGTCGGCGATCTTCGGCTCACCGACAGGACAAACCGCCTGTCCTATCCCTACTCCATTATGGTGAACGCCCTGGGGAAAAGGTTCACCGACGAGGGGGAGGACACGGGTGCTTATACCTATGTCAAGATGGGACGTGCCATCCTGGAGCAGCCCCGCGCGATCGCCTACCAGATATTCGACCAGAAGACAATCCACCTGCTGGAGGAACGCTACTCCACAGGCACCCCGATCACCGGCGGCACGATCCAGGACATCGCGCAGAAGCTATCCCTCCCCGAGGGGACTTTGGAACAGACCGTGGAGCAGTTCAACGCGGCGGTCGAGCCAGGGGAGTTCGACCCGGCCCTGAAGGACGGAAAGGGAACCCGTGGTCTGGATCCCCCGAAGTCAAACTGGGCCCTCCCAATAGACTCCCCACCGTATCTGGTGTACCCCGCGACCTGCGGCATCACGTTTACATTCGGTGGGGTCCAGATCGATACTGAGGCCAGGGTCATAGACACCGAGGGCAACCCGATTCGCGGCCTCTATGCCACCGGGGAGATAACGGGCGACTTCTTCTACAACAACTACCCAGGCGGCGCCGGGCTGGTGCGGGGCGCCGTGTTCGGCCGCATCTCCGGCGCCAACGCAGCCGCCGAGGCAGGGGTCAGATGACCGACGCTAACGAACATCAGTGGGCGGTCTGTTCTATGGCCGGGGACCCTTTGATCCAGGTCCCGGCTGAGTGTGATCTATGAACGAAACTGTCCGGCTGGCGGAGTACGTCACATCGACGGCCTACAAAAACCTTCCCGAAAGCGTGGTGGAGGCCGTCAAGGTTTATATTCTTGACAACCTGGCCAGCGGCTTCGTAGGCTCCGCTACTCCCTGGGCGGGCATCGTCGCTGAGATGGCCCGCGAGAGCGCACCCCAGGGCGCCTGCTCGGTATTCGGCCGGAGCTGGACCACCTCCCCATCCTGTGCCGCCCTGGTCAACGGTACCATGATCGGCAGCTTCGAGACGGACCATGCCTTCGTCCAGGGCTCGTGCCATCCCAGCGCGGCGGTATTCCCTGCCGCCCTGGCCATCGCGGAGCGGGACCACCTGGACGGCAAGTCGCTGATTCTGTCTGTAGCCTTGGGATACGAGGTCGCGTGCCGAGTAGGCCTGGCGGCTACCAGGGCGGTGGAGGACGAGAGAGGGTTCCACGGTCCGGGGACCAACGCTTCCTTCGGAGGAGCCGTGGGCGCTGGGAAGGCTCTTGGGCTGAACGCCGCAGGGATGGTGAACGCGCTGGGTATCGCTGGCTCTCATGCCGGCGGCCTTATGGAGTTCGCCAAAGAGGGGGCCATGACCAAGCGCATCCACGTGGGCCGCGGAGGCCAGATGGGACTTGAGTCCGCCCTGCTGGCGTCTCGTGGCTTCACCGGACCTTCTACTGTCCTGGAGGGTGACCGGGGGTTCCTTCACGTATATTCCACCTCGCCACGCGTGGAGCTGCTCACGGAAGACCTCGGCCAGCGTTACCTCCTCATGGACATGACGGTGAAGGCCTACGCCTGCCACGCCTCCTTCCACTCGGTGATCGAAGGAATCTGCGGGTTCAAGGAAGATCGACAACCGGATATGTCCCAGCTGGAGCGGGTCAGAATCATCGGGACCGAACGAATGATCGAGCGACACGGCGAAAAAGAGCCCGCCAACGTCATGGGAGCCCAGTACAGCCTCCCCTTCTCCGCTGCGGTGGCTCTCTGGCGCAACATCGCACACCCCCTTTCGTACAGTGAGGAGACCCTATGGGACCCCCAGGTCCGCGATCTGGCTAAGGCCATAGAGCTTGCCTCAAACGACGAGCGTTTTGGAGTACCCGGCGGTCCCGTCGCCGAGGTCACGCTGATCTTCTCTGGCAGCAGTCACACGTTCAGCGTGTCCGGCTGGAAAGGCGCTCCCGGCAATCCCTACACCTACGACGAGATGGCCGAGAAGTTCCGAAACTATGCCTCCCCCTATCTGCCCGTACCCTCTGTGTACGACCTCATCCAGCAGATCCGCACCCTGGACGAGGTCGGGGACGTGGCCTCGCTGGCCGGCCTACTGCGCGAGGGATAATATTTCGGTGCGGGCCCTCTTGATTCCGGGGTTAATTGACAGCCCGCCATCGGCTGATGTACGATGTCGGACATCAGATGGCAGAGGTAGGAGCTGCTATGATAGGGCGCGATGGAAAGTCTAGAGAACTCATAGTAAGGCCCCGGCGACAGCTTACTCTACCCAGAGACCTGTGTGACCAACTGGGAGTTGAGATTGGTGACAAGCTCGATGTGACCGTAGAGGGTGGCGCCCTGGTAGCGCGTCCTGCCCGGGATGCCGCGTTGGACGCCCTTAAAGAGATCAGGCAGCTATTTGAGCGCTCCGGATTCGCTGAGGAAGAGCTCCAGCAGGCCGGGCGGGAGACAAGAAAGAAACTAAGCTCCACACGCCATGCCCGGAAGGTCTAAGCTCAGGGTATTCCTGGACACCAATGTGCTGTTTTCCGGACTCTGTTCCGGCCAAGGCCCACCAGGCAAGATTCTGGACCTGTATTTGCGTGGGGAAATCTTTCTTGTGGTATCCCGTCAGGTTCTTCAGGAGCTGGTGGGGACCATAAACACCAAACTACCAGCTGCTATGCCCGTTTTGGAGAGACTACTTACCGGCTTCCCTCCGCAAGTTGTCGCCGATCCCGCGGCCGAAGACGTGGCCAGGGCGGCTCGGTTCATGAACGTTGCTGATGCCCGAATACTCGCCGCCGCGATCCAAGCGGAGCCCGACGTATTTGTCACTGGGGACGCCCATTTCCTCGACGACCCCATCGCGCCCATTGCTTCCGGAATCCCTATTATGACGCCGGCCCAGTTCATAGACTATCTTGGCTCTCAAGAGATAGGATGAATAGGCGGTAGGCGAAAAGTGATGACCAAACGAGTAGGCATTATCGGCTACCCGATAGGACACTCTGTCTCCCCCAACTTCCAGCAGGCCGCCCTGGACCACTACTCCATGGATGCCACATATCGAGCGTGGGAGGTGGAGCCCGGGGCCTTGTCGGAGTTTGTGGCGGGGCTCCGGTCGCCCGACACCATGGGCATCAATGTGACGGTCCCCCACAAGGAGGCCGTGACGGCCCACCTGGACGATGTCGACGAGTGGGCCGGGAGGGCTGGGGCGGTAAATACCGTCGTCAATCGAAACGGAAAACTCACTGGACATAACACTGATGGGATAGGTTTCCTGCGGGCCCTGGAGGAGGACGGCCGTTTCTCTCCTGAGGGGCGCAAAGTCCTCATTATAGGCGCCGGAGGCTCGGCCAAGGGTGTGGCCCTGGCGCTGGCCGGTCGAGGAGTGGCGGAGATGACCATCGCCAACCGGACTATCGAGAGAGCCCGCAAGCTGGCCGATCTGATAGGGAATCAGAGCTCCCCCATCGGACGGCAGGGGAGTCCAAGGGTCGAGACGGTTTCCCTCTCCTGCAACGGAGACTCACTGACGCAGGCCGCGGCGCACAGCGACCTTCTGGTCAACTGCACGACTCTGGGAATGAGGCACGGCCCCGGGGAGAGCATGCGCCCCATCTCTGCAGAGGATATCCCGTCCCATGCTCTGGTTTTCGACCTGGTGTATAATCCTTCTGAGACACCTTTGCTCCGGGAGGCCACCAAGGCCGGGGCCGCCACACTGGGAGGCCTGCCCATGCTCGTATACCAGGGCGCGGCATCCTTCGAGTTATGGACCGGGAAGGCGGCTCCAGTGGAGGTGATGATGAGGGCGGCGACGGAGGCTCTCGGCCCTGATTCGGTAGAAGCGGAGGTGTTCTGAGACCTTGAGGAGCGTGGTATGGTCCGGTTTCTGACGGCAGGAGAGTCCCACGGACAGGGGCTGGTAATTATCGTGGAGGGTGTCCCGGCGGGGCTGCCCATCAGCGAAGACTACATAGGTGCCCATCTCTCCCGCCGCCAAAAGGGTTACGGCCGAGGCGGTCGGATGCTCATCGAGCAGGACCGGGCGCTGATCATATCCGGGGTGCGCCATGGCCTGACCCTGGGAAGCCCCTTAGCCATGACCATCGAGAATAAGGATTGGGTTAACTGGCAGGAGCCCATGAGCGTCGGACCGGTCGAGGAAGAGGTGAAGCGTGTAACACGTCTGCGCCCGGGCCACGCGGACCTGGCCGGGGCCATGAAATACGGCTTCGACGACGTGCGCAACGTCCTGGAGCGGGCCAGCGCCAGAGAGACGGCGGCCAGGGTCGCTGCGGGATCGGTGGCAATGCGGCTGTTGGATGAGTTTGGGATAGAGTTCCACAGCCATGTGGTCGCCATCGGAGGCGAGTGGGCCCATGTAGATGGCCCTATAGACTGGCAGCAGGTGGAGGAGTCTCCTGTACGGTGCGCCGACCCCGAAGCGGGACAGCGGATGATCGCCGCCATTGACGGGGCGAAGGAGGCGGGTGACACTGTGGGAGGTGTTGTGGAGGTGGTGGCGACCGACGTCCCCATGGGCCTCGGCTCCTTCGTCCACTGGGACCGCAAGCTGGACGGGCGCATCGCCCAGGCGCTGATGTCGATCAACGCCGTGAAGGCCGCCTCCATCGGCGAGGGATGGGAAGGAGTGAACCTGCGAGGCTCTCAGGTCCACGACATCATCGAGCCGGCGACGGATGAATCCTCTCCCTGGCAGCGGCGTACTAACCGCTCCGGCGGTACAGAGGGTGGTATGACTAACGGTATGCCCCTGGTTGCCCGCTTCGCTATTAAACCGATTTCCACCCTGGTCAACCCCCTTCCATCCGTTGACCTGGATACGGGGGAGCTAGTGCAGGCCCATTACGAGCGCTCAGACGTTTGCCAGGTGCCTCCTGCCGGTGTGATCGGCGAGGCGGTCGTGGCCCTGGTGCTGGCGGACGCGTTCATGGAGAAGTTCGGCGGCGACCACATCGGCGAGACCCGCCGCAACTATGAGAGCTATCTCAAGACTGTGGTGCCTCGGAAGTTCCTTACCTAGCCTTGAATCGTAGCGCTTGAACCATGGACGGGTAAGAGTGGCTGCCTCTAATGTCATCCTCGTTGGCTTCTCTGGCACGGGAAAGACCCTCGTTGGGCAGGTGGTAGCGCGCTCACTGGGTTGGGAGTTCCTCGACTCGGACCTGGAGATAGCGGGGAGGGCCGGCAAGCCCGTTAGCCGCATCTTTTCTGAGGATGGAGAGGCAGCCTTCCGCGTCCTGGAGAAGCAGGTCCTACGGGATGTCTGCTCAACGGGAAGCCGGGTGATCTCTACCGGTGGCGGCGCGATGGTAGACTCGGAGATCCGGGACTTCATGCTAAGCCACGGGTACGTAGTCTGCCTGGACGCGGACCCTCAGACGATATTCCGACGACTGTCGGCGGACGAAGCCCACCCGGGGGATAGTCGGCCCATGCTGGCGGGTGCTGATGCTCTCGGGCGCATAAGGTCCCTCAAGGATTCCCGCCGGCGCTATTACTCGATGGCTCACGAGACTGTCTACACCAACAACCTGTCTGTGGAAGAGGTGGCTGAAAAGGTGATAAAGGCCTGGACGTCAGCCACAGAGGCACAGAGACACGGAGAAGTTGGAGATGGATCGATTAAATGAGCTCACCGAGGGGATCATCGGATGTGCCATTGAGGTACACAGGCATCTCGGGCCGGGACTCCTTGAACGTGCGTACGAGGAAGCCCTCTGCGTCGAGCTCGAGATGAGGGACCTTAATTACTCTCGTCAAGTACCGATTCCGCTGGCATATAAGGGCAGGTCTATCGGCGAGTACAGGATCGATCTCTTGGTGGAAGACGCAATAGTAGTTGAGATAAAGAGCGTGGAACGATATGACCCTATATTTGAAGCGCAGGTCTTGACATACCTGAAGCTGACTGGGAAAAGGGTTGGGCTTCTAATAAACTTCAACTCCCGGTTGCTGAAGAATGGGGTCAAGAGATTTATATTGTAAAATGCTCTGTGTCTCCGTGCCTCTGTGGCAATAGGATGCGATGCAATGACTGACCCGGACCTGGCGGCCGTAGTTATCCACTTGGGCGGGAGCTACCCTGTGCTGGTGGGATGGGGTCTGCTGGACGGCCTAGGAAGCCGCCTTACGGGCCTTGGCATCGCCGGCCCCGTGTACATCATCAGCGATGAGACAGTCTTCCCTATCTACGGACGGCGGGCCCAGCTATCCCTCGAGAGGAGCAAGATCGAGGCCCACTGCTACGTCGTTCCTCCCGGCGAGCAGAGCAAGAGTCTGGAGATGGCTGGGGAAATTTACAGGTGGCTCGCCGATCGGCGGGCAGAGCGCGGCCATGCGGTGATCGCAGTTGGGGGTGGTGTCGTGGGCGACCTTGCGGGGTTTGTGGCCTCCACCTTCCTCCGTGGGATGCCATTCATTCAGGTGCCTACCAGCATGGCGGCAATGGTGGACGCGTCTATTGGCGGGAAGGTCGCGGTAAACCTGCCCGAAGGCAAGAACCTGGTGGGCGCCTTTCATCAGCCGAAGCTGGTCCTCTCGGACCTATCCAGCTTGGAGACCCTGGGGAAAAGGGAGCGAGCCGAGGGATGGGCCGAAGCCATAAAGCACGGCCTCATCCTGGACGCGGAGCTATTCGGCACTTTCGAGGAGAACGCCGACGCTTTGTTGGCCTTGGCCACAGGGGATTCTCCTGAGGAGCCCAGTGCTACGAGGGTGATTCCAGAGCGTGATGTCGGTAGTGAGCTATCGGCCCAGGTCATCCGGCGCAGTGCAGCGATCAAGGCACAGATAGTGAGCGAGGACGAGCGGGAGACCATGGGCCGCCGTGTCCTTCTTAATTATGGGCATACTCTAGGACATGCCCTCGAGGCCGCGACCGGCTATGGGCAGTACCTGCACGGCGAGGCCGTTTCAGTGGGAATGATAGGCGCCGCACTGATCGCCCGGCAGCTGGGGATGATAGACGACGGAGTGATGGAGAGGCAGCGGCGACTTTTGGAGCGCTTCGGTCTCCCCACCTCTGCTCCTGACGTGGATCACCAACGGTTCTCGGACGCGATGTCGCTGGACAAGAAGACAGAGGGTGGCTCCATCAAGTGGGTATTGCTGGAAGATGTCGGTCGGGCCGTGACCCGGAGCGACGTTCCCGCTGATCTGGTCCGGGAAACCCTTGAAACCCTTTGTCACCCTCAGGGGCAAGGCTCGTAATTCGCCCCAAGCCGGCGTCCAGGGTCAGCTCGTTAGCTTTCTTGACTGCGGCCACTACGGAGAGAGAACGGGAGTGAAGGAGCTAGGTGTGCGGGTCAGGACCACTGCTTTTTAAGGGCGCCGGCTCGGTGCTCCGGAGCCTCGTCGCCACCAGCATAGCGATGATCACGCCGCAGATAGCTCCAGCAACCCCGAAAAGTATAATCGAACCGATCGTGGAGAGGAACTCAGCGTTGTCGATGCTCACCGACGCCTGTTTCAGTGCCACGGCGGCGCAGCCGCTGAGAACCGTGATTCCGTAAAGGAAGCGGATTCTCCCTCCATCAACGTATCTGGTGGCCGCAACGCCCAGTTGGGAGCCCATTGATGCCGCCGACAGCATGATGACGGCCATAAGCAGGTCCACGTGGTTGGAGAGGGCGTACAACAGGGACCCAACAGAGCCCGTGATGACGACCTGAAACAAATCGGTGCCGATCGCTATGGTAGTGGGAATGCCCAGCGCGAATATCAGGATAGGCATCAGGAGAAACCCTCCTCCCGCGCCTAATATCCCTGCCAGAAAGCCGACCCCAAAGCCTATCGAAACAGGGATCCAGATCGATATACGCTCGATCCCTGACGTAGGAAGAGAAACATAAGTGGGCAAAGAGCCCAGTCCTGGGATTCGTATGGAATGCGGTGGTATTCTCAGGGAGTGTACCCGCCGGGCCAGCTGCGTGGTGGATATCTGGTCCGGCTGGGAGCCACGGAGCCTGCGTGTCTTGTGGTAGTCATATAGGAGAAATGAGCCCAGGAATAGCAGAAAGACCACGTAGGTATACCGGAGAACCGGCCCTTCGACTTCCCAAACCTCCAGCTGTGAATTCGCCCTCTCTGCCAGGAAAACTGCGGGAATTGTCCCTATCAGCATCAGGAACCCAAGCTTGAAGTCTACGTTTCCTACCTTGCGGTGCTTGAGGGTGTTGATCAGAGAGGAGCCCATGATCAGGGTGAGCCCCGTGCCCACTGCGAAGAGCGGGGGGACGCCGAGAACAAGTAGGCCTCCCGTAATTAGAAAGCCGCCTCCGACGCCGAAGAAGCCGCTCAGGGTCCCCAGCATCAGCCCCAGTAGCAGCAACAGCACGGGGTTCAGCTCTACTCCGGCGTTAGGAAAGACCACCTATTTATCCCTATAACTCGTGGAATTCGTAGGGCACGCTGCCCCAGACCCGCGATCTCTGCGCGGTCACACCTTATCTTGGACAGTGCCGCGGATGGCAACCCAGGAAGGACATCACTTGGTACGTGACCGAGGAGGGAAAAACACCTTGAGCACTATCTCCCAAAAGGCATACAACCCTAGAGAAAGGGTAGCAGTCACCGCAAAAACGAAGAGGGCCCATAGGCCGGGGCTATCGGAGCTGAGAGTTTGCAGAAATTCAGTCAGTGCATCGTACATTTCTAAATTTTGAGCTGGCGCAGCGCCTCCTCAGCCGTCGCTATCGTCCGGCCGATATCCTCTTCGTTGTGGGCCAGGGACACGAACCCCGCCTCATATTGGGAAGGAGCGAGGTACACTCCGCTATCCAGCATCTTGTTGAAAAAGCTCGCGTAGGTCTGGGTATCTGCCTGCTCTGCTCTTGCGAGGGTATCCACCGGGCCGGCGCCGAAGAAGGTCGTGAACATGGATCCCACCCTGTTCACGGTGATGGGTACACCGACCTCTGTTGCAGCATTCTTGAGCCCTTGCGCCAGTTGAGAGCCGAGGGTGTCCAGCCGCTCGTACACACCGGCCCGCTGGAGGACCTTGAGGGTAGCGACACCGGCACTGACCGCCAGTGGATTTCCCGAGAGGGTACCCGCCTGATACATAGGTCCCAGGGGTGCGACCATGTCCATTATTTCTTTTGCTCCCCCGTAGGCTCCCACCGGCAACCCACCTCCGATGATCTTGCCGAGACAGGTAATATCGGCATTCACACGGTAAGCGGCCTGGGCGCCGCCGCTGGCTACTCGGAACCCCGTGATCACCTCGTCGAAGATGAGAAGTGCCCCATTGAGTCGCGTGAGCCGCCGGAGACCTTCCAGGAAGCCCTGGGAAGGCGGTACGACGCCCATGTTTCCGGCCACGGGCTCGACTATGACTGCCGCCACGTCCTCGGCGAATTCCGCGAAAAATCTCGTAACTGAGTCCAGGTCGTTGTACTCGGCTACCAGCGTCTGCGAGGCGTAGGATTCGGGAATTCCGGCGCTGGTGGGGATGCCCTGGGCCAGAGCGCCTGATCCCGCCTTCACCAACAGCCCGTCGGCGTGGCCATGGTAGCAGCCGGAAAACTTGAGGATCTTGTTGCGGCTCGTGTAAGCTCTCGCCAGCCGTATGGCGCTCATGCAGGCTTCGGTGCCCGAATTGACGAGACGGACTCTGTCGATGGAGGGAAAGGCGCCACAGATGATCTCGGCCAGCTCCACCTCGCGTTCGGTGGGAGCGCCGAAGCTGGTACCACCTTCGGCGGCACGTTTCACCGCGTCCACAACCTCTGGGTGTGCGTGGCCCAGGATCAACGGGCCCCAGGAGCAAAGGTAGTCCAGGTATTCGTTGCCGTCTACGTCCCATACTCTGGACCCTTGTCCCCGCTCTATGAACCTGGGGTGCCCGTCTACCGATCGGAAAGAACGTACCGGGCTATTGACGCCTCCGGGGATGTATTGCTGCGCCTGGGAAAAGAGCTGTCGCGACCTGGTCTGTCTCATCACCGCCGCCGCGGTCCCAGGACCTTACCCCTGCACATACTCCTCCGCGCTCGTAAGGAGGTGGGTGTCGAGTCTGAACAGCTCTCTGGTCAGTTCAAGGTGATCTGGCCTGCCATTGTCTTTGAGGGCGCTGGTGGGATTGTGTAGGAGCTTGTTCACGATGGACCGGCTCATCGCCTCGATAGATTCGATCTCCTCTGGGGAGAGCTTGTGGTCAAGCCTCTTGAGTAGCTTGGCCATTTCCGCGTCCCTTATATCCTCTGCTTGCATGCGCAGGGCGGTGATGGTTGGTACCACGTTCAGCGTTCGGTACCACTTCAGAAACTCCTCTACTTCACGTTCCACAATCTCCCTGGCCTGCTGAGCTTCGCCCTCCCTCTCCTGTCGATTGGACTCGGAGATCGTTTCCAGGTCGTCCATATTGTAGAGGTGGGCATTTGGCACATTGGCTACGTCGGGGTCGATATCCCTTGGTACGGCAATGTCAATAAGAAACAGGGGACGTCCTGACCGGGTGGCCATGGCTCTCCGCACCGCCTCGGCTTCCAGTACGTAGCCCGGGGAGCCGGTGGAACCTATCACAATATCCACGCCATCCAACATTTTCGACATGTCCTCAAAAGGGATGACCTCCCCTCCCAACTCCTCGGCTAATCCCGCGGCGCGATTGTAGGTGCGGTTGGTCACCACCACTCGCCGCACGCCCGATTCGTTTAATGCCCTGGCCGCCAGCTTGCCGGCATCGCCCGTTCCGATGACCATAACGGTGAGGTTTTTCAGATCCCCAAGAGTCCGCCTGGCAAGTTCTACACATGCCCGGCTCACGGAAAGAGCGTTCTGGCTGATGCTCGTATCCCTGCGGACTCTCTTGCCGACCCTGAGTGCTTGGTGAAACAGGCGGGAAAGGGGGCCGTGGACTGTGTTGGCCAGGACTGCAGCGTCGAAGGAATCCTTTACCTGGCGTAAGATCTGCCCTTCCCCCAGGATCATTGAGTCAAGACTGGAGGTGACACGAAACAGGTGGTTTATGCACTCCTCTTGGCTGTAGCGGTAAACATAACGGCGAATCTCATCGCTGGAGACGCCGGAATAGTCGGATAAGAACTGTTCAACCAGCTCCTTCTGGTGATCGTCGCCGCTCATTGTGTACACCTCTGAGCGGTTGCAGGTGCAGATGATCACCCCTTGACCTGCGTAGCTGCCCATGGTCTTGAGGACTTCCGGTAGCTGGGATTTGGTTAACGCTAAGCGTTCACGTACTTCGAGAGGGGCGGTCCGGTGATTCAAGCCCACTACGAGGAATTCCACTGCTGCTCCTGTGATGATCGGCGACGCGATGGAGGTTTTTCCCTCTGAGTAGCGCCGTGCGCCTTACATCATTCTACCTGAAACACTCGGGTGATTTCCTGGAGAGCCGAGCTGCTAGAAGCTAGCCCAGACACCGAGCGAACAGGCTGATTACGGTATATCACATAGGAGAGTGGCAAGTCAATTGGCCAGGCTCGCCCACCCATCCCAACGCCATCGTAGGCAGTCAGAATGGGTGGGCGAGCCTGATGAAAAAGGTCTAGTGGCTACGCTGCGGCTCTGATGTCTGTCAGCCGCTCTCTTATCATGCGTATCTGTCTGGGGCCCATTTCCGTGAGCTGGGATATCTCCGGGACGGATAGCCCACGGTCCAGGTACTCTACGACCTGTCTGTTCCGGTCCCACCACCGGGCTTCTCCGAGATTCTTGGCCCGGATGTACGAGTTGATATTTCTCGCGGACCTGCCGTCGCGCGTGTTGCGTCTTCTTCTCAGAAGGCTCATGGGAGCCGGCTTTGGAGCGATGTGAGAGACACCGGCTATCTCGGGGTCCGCGCTCAAGTCGTCTTCTTGCACGGTGGGACGGCTCGCGGTCTCTGGGAAAGGGAGTCCAGCGAGGACCGGAGCCCGTAACTCCTTGAAGATGTTGTTGGGTTCGACATAGTAATATCGGGCGCACTGTATGCATTTCCAGGGGCCGTCTTCCAGGGCCAGATCTCCGTTACACTTCGTGCAGCTTTTCAGCAGACACAACATCATGCGCACCCCCTGATGGCCATATCGGTGTTGCTAAATCATTGATACTCGCTGGCCGCCGGAGATGTCTGTGAACTCGCTCACATGTGGGATGTGACCTGAGTCACATTGATGGGGGAAAACGCGCACTGATCGTGCTCATGGCTGCGGCGTAGGGACGACGCATGGGTAGCCCCTACCCACGTGGGTGATGTCGTTGAAATGCGGGGCGCTGTTACTCTTGTGGCAGGAAGCTGCGCAGTACACGGGCTAGCATCTGGGGCTTATGATATCCGATGTCGTGGATCGTGTCGGGTATCCACTCGACCCTGCAATCGGAGATGGCCGATTCAGCTGCGCTTGCACTCTCGCGTTTGATTCTGGCGAACTCCCCGTGTCCGCGTCCCCGACGTGGCTCCGCTGATACGATCAGAGTGGGACTCTGTATCAGGTGGAAGACTGTGGAGGGCGGTTCGTTCCACATAGCTTCCAGCACCTGGGCGTGGTTGGAGGGCTCCAGGATATCTCTGACTGTGCCGTCGGGCGTGATGCGCACCATGCTCATGACTATAGATTCAAGCTGGTCGACCCAACATTCGGGCAGCAGCCGGCGCTGGCTCTCCAGATACTCCAGGGATGTACCCGATACGATCCGAGGCCGGAGAGTGTCTTTGAACCACTCCCAGCTGGCGCCCGGCCAGAGGGTCCAGTCGAAAAATCCTCCGTCGATGAGCACCAACGCGGAGATCCTGTCAGGGTACCTAGCAGCCACACCCAATGCGACGCTGGCTCCCCAGGAGTGGCCTATAACCGACACCCGCGAGAGACCCAGCTGGTCCATGGCTTCCACTATATCTCCAGACAGGGTGTCCCAGTCATAGCCACTGGGCGGCTGGTCGGTCTGGCCGTGGCCTCGCTGGTCGGGGGCAATGAAACGATAGGTGTGCGTGAGGTGTGGTATCAGTAAGTCGTACCAGTGGCATGACGACGCCAGCCCGTGTAGCGCGACCACGCCGGAAGCGGTTCCGCGCCGATGATTCGGCAGGAGCCTGCCCCAGTCCAGATAGCGCATCTGGATTTGTGACGTTTTTAGCCATCCCTCCTCGGGGTCGGCCTTCTCCATCTCCATACCTCTCTTCTAAGTTCACGTAGTGCAGCCAGATACCGAGGAGTATAGGGACAGCCGCGGGGAGTGTCCATTCCAGCGGACGGAGGGGTCACGCCGCCGAGACGTGACCAAGCTTGAGGATCAGCCTTGGATAGGCGCATCGTGATATAATCCAAAGGTACCCGACTGGCTAATCGAGATGGGCCCTGTGCGTCAGCGGCCTTCTCGCCGGCTGGAGAGCGCCCGTACACAGCCGAGCCACGAAAGGGAAGCGGGTGTTTAGAGCATGACGACCATAGTGTTGGCGGACGATCATCAGATCGTGCGGCAGGGGCTACGGGCCTTGCTGGAGGCCGAGCCCGATTTCTCCGTTACCGGGGAAGCCGCCGACGGGCTGGAGGTGGCCGATCTCGTACAGAGTGTACAGCCGGACGTGTTGATCCTCGATATCAAGATGCCGGGGCTCAACGGTCTCGAGGTGATCCGGCAAGTCCGCAGGCGTACCCCGGACACCTATGTCGTCATACTTTCAATGTACGCCAACGAAGCTTACGTAATGGAGGCGCTGAGGAACGGTGCTGCGGGGTACGTCCTCAAGGGGGCCAGTTCCACTGATTTGGTACAGGCGGTGAGGGAAGTCGCGGAGGGTCGCCGCTATCTGAGCCCACCCTTATCCGAACGTGCGATAGAAGCCTACGTCCAAAAAGCTGTGGCCTCGGCGCCTGACGCCCTGGGCAAGCTCACTGACAGGGAGCGAGAGGTCCTATATTTTGTGATGGAGGGCTACAAGAACTCCCAAATCGCTACCCGGCTTTCCATCAGCCCACGCACTGCCGAGACGCACCGCGCCCGGATGATGCGCAAGCTTGGCCTCCACACCCAGGCCGAGCTGATACGTTTCACCCTTCAGTTGGGCATCTTTCCCGTCGGAGATTAGCTGGCGGGGAGGCCGTTCGCAGTACGCTGCAGCCGGTGACTTAACCTCTACCCTGTACCGGACCCTAGGGGACATTCTGTCCAAATTACCTAGCTTTACGGGCTGGCATGCCGGGCCTGGCTCGTCTAGCTTTAGAGAGAGCCTTTCTCTGGCACTCTACTTCGGTCGAATAGTCAGCCAGCGTCTTGCGACACTTCAGGTGAAATTGATTCCCTAGCGGTGTGGAGCGGAGTAAGCTCGTTCCGGGCGAGGCGGCAGTTGGTTCTGTTCCCGATGTCCTGGTGGAGCGGTCTCTGTCTCCTCGGGCCTTGCGCTCAGAACCACGATGGCAGGCTTTCACCAGAGCTGTAAGAAGTCCAGGAACCCACCCTGTAAACCGTCACAGTGCCGAGTCCCAGCACTGTCCACTCGCCGGGTCTGCCGAAACAGCAGGTCTTGGCGTCGATACCGAGTACCGTAAGTCCTGGAGGCGCCGTGTCGTCCAGTTCCTGCGCGACCGCATCGGGATCACTTCGTTCGTGGTGGGGGAGCACTGCCATGTTTTGCACGATCCCGAGCCCGTGCACCCAAGCTCCGGAAGTGGGCTGGCGCATCATCGACCCCATCACCATCGCTCCCGCGCTTGACCCTGCCCAGATAGCTCCAGCGTTCACTTGCTCTTCCAGGACGCTCAGCAGCTTCGACTTCCGCAGAGTGGTCAGCAGATAGTCGGGGCTGCCTCCGGTGAAGTAGACTATGGATGCCCAGGAGGCTCTCGCGGCCAACTCTTCGTCGTTGGCGTCACGCCGGTCTAGTACCATGAGAGCTGAGGCGTTGGCCCCTAGTCGGGAGAAATGCTCAACCCCGTTGGAGGCTGCCTTCTCTGGACCCGTCGCGGCCGCGGTAGGTATCACCACCACCCGAGGTTGCGCCCTGGCGGTGTGAACCAATATACGTGTGTCCATCTCCTCGCAGCCAGGGCGGAACTCGTCCCCACCCACAAGGGCTATCGACCCATGCATCATGTCACCTCGGCTCCCAGGTTACATAATATTCTACCCTTCAACCGGCCGTGCGGCTACCCTGACCCCAAAGAGAGTAAGTAACATTCACCCCGGCCTACGGTGCCAATGTGATTCCCGGTGGCGCTGGCGGCGATCTGGCGGGGTAAGTTTGCTCGATCCACAAGAGACCCATCGCCCCGATCTGTTTAGGGACTTGGCCGCCACGAGACCAGTGCGGGAGCCAGCGGCTTGGCATCCCTTAGCCTCATCACACCGTCCGTCTCTACCAAGGTGTCACGCAATATTTGTTCCAACAGGCGGCTCTTGGGGCTGCCCGGCGGCAGAAACAGGCGGAGGGCTAGCTGGTCTGCCGCCTGATGGAAGCTATCGAACCGGCCCATTGCTTGTGGCGGCAGCATCTCGATGGACTCGTTCCCACAGGGGATATATCCCACTCTGGGGAGGTGCTTCAAAGAGCACGACCATCACGAGACGCCGCGCGTGGACTTCCAGCTTCTTCAGGAAGGCGGCGATGTCCCTGACCGTATATACCACGTGGGCGCAGAGAACTTTGTCTTCCGAGTCTAGCACCGCTTCTTCCCACCGCGCCTGAACAAGTGAGATGTTGTCACTCCCGAAGTGCGCGGATTGTTGGAGGAGGATGGATGTCATGCTTGAGGATGGTTCCACGGCGGTCACATGGCGGCAACGCAGGGCTAGAGGAAGTGCCAGCCGCCCACCACCAGCGCCCACATCGATGACGGAGTCCTGGGACTCTATGTCCCGTAGAAGACGGTTCAGCAGGGGATCATCGGAGCGATGGGGATCGGCCATGAAACTCTTGGCGAAGGGCTGCCAGTGGTCATCGGGAGGCGCCTCGGTCCTGATCCTTTCGGACTGGGCGTGCTCCGCCTCTACCATAGCCCTCCACCGGTCGCTGGCACGCACCCCCACCTCACGGGACCTGGGGCTTGTTGAGCTTGTCCAGCTCATCGAGTATCTCCTCGATGTCCGGCAAATGGGGCGCAACGTAGACTTTTCGATAGCGGATGATCCCAGTCTTGTCCACCAGGACTACCGCCCGTCTACTTGCCCCCGTCTGGGGTTCGTATAGTCCGTAGGCCTCGCTGACCTGTCCTTTGGGTTGGAAGTCAGAGAGCTCTGGATATGGGAGCCCTCCCATATCCTCAGCCCAGGCCCGGTGTGAGGCAACCGTGTCGCAGCTTATGCCCAGTACCTGGGCACCCTTCTCCTCGAGCCGGTCGTGGTGCAACATGAACGAGGAGGCGTGGATGGTTCAGCCGGCAGTGAAATCGAAGATATGAAAGGAGAGGACGACGTGCTTCTGTCCCCTGAACTGGCTCAGGCTGAACCGCTCGTTGTCTCCCGATACAAGTGTAAAGTTAGGGGCAACGTTTCCTACTTCAGCTAGCATACGAGTACCTCGAAAAGTGGCTCCAATAACCCCCCGCGCGGGCGGTGGTAGCCCACATTATAGTCCAGGTCGGCGCTCCGTGCCACCGCTGCTTCCCCTCCCTATAGAGAACGGGGAGGGCAGGGTGAGGGTGATGGAGTGTGTGGCGTGGCCCTACCACGAAGCCACGCAGTAGGGGCGACGCATGCGTCGCCCCTACGTCATGCCAACTGGGCAGCCCTCTCTTGCTTCGGTTAGAGTCTTACGGTGGGTCCCCGGAAACGCGTCACCAGTCGTAGTTACGAACACAGAGGAGGTAAGTCCTGCTATCGAAGGCCTGTTGTGCGGCAAGAATGACGGTCACACTCCTTACGGGTACAAACATCGTTAACGCGATGGTGCTATTCAACCTCAGTACACCTGTATAATGCCTTGAATGGGCGCTGAGAAGAGTACAGGAGGTTTAATGGCAACGGAAAGTGTTGTTCCTTATACCACGATGATCCGCGACCTTCCCAGCGGCGAGCGTCCCAGGGAGCGGCTGCGGGAGTACGGCCCCGGCTCCCTTAGCAACGCCGAGCTGATCGCTATACTGCTGCGCACAGGAGTCACGGGCGAGAATGTCGTGAACCTGGCCGTGCGCCTGATCGCCCAGTTCCATGGATTGCCCGGCCTCTCCCGCGCTTCTTTCGGCGAGCTGTGCTCGCTGAAGGGCATCAGCGAGGCCAAGGCCTGCCAGGTGATGGCGGCACTCGAGCTTGGGCGGAGGTTGGTTTCCCTCCACCCTCAGGACCGGCCGGTCATCACCAGCCCGGAAGATGTGGCCAACCTGCTCGCAGCGGAGATGAGCTACCTTGAGCAGGAGCATTTACGGGTGATACTTCTGGATACCAAAAACCAGGTGACAGGCGTTAACGGGATATACGTCGGTAACGTGAACTCCTCCGTCGTCAGGCCGGCGGAGGTGTGAGGCCCGCCATCCGAGAGAACGCTGTCAGCATCATAGTGGTGCACAATCACCCTTCGGGAGACCCGGCGCCCAGCCCGGAGGACATCGTGATCACCCAGCAATTAAGGGAAGCCGGCGAACTGCTCGGCATAGAGCTGCTGGATCACGTCATCCTGGGTGACCAGCGCCACGTTAGCCTCAAGGAGCTGGGCGTAGGCTTCTGAGGCGAATAACTGCCTATTAAGAATACTCGGCTCCTCTGGTGAGACAGCTTCGGCCTATACCGGCAGGGAGTGACCGGCGCCCTGTATCACGGTCTATCGGCAAGGAAATGAGAGGCCCTTCACGGAAAACCGAAGTCCAGGGGAGGGCTCAGCCAAGGGCGTAAACGAGGTAGAGGCCCCCCAAATATGCGATTGTCATCACCGCCATGGTGGGCATCACGTGAGCATACCGGTTGCTCCCGCGGAGAAGGATCTGGGACAGGCCGAGGGCCATCAGGGCCATAGCCATCAGGCCGGCACCCAGGTTGTCCGTGTCCAGGGTCTCGATCAATATCCCTCCGCGGTAGAATGGGTCAGCTATGGCGAGGATCAGTATGTTAAAAGCACAGCTTCCGTAAAGGTTGCCCAGGGCGAGGTCCGCGGCGCCCATGCGCATGGCCGCGATGCTGGTGGATAGCTCGGGCATGGTTGTTACCAGGGCCAGGACCACCACCCCCAGGAAGCTGGTAGCCAGACCGGTAGTCTCGGCAATCTCCTCGACGCTGAAGGCCAGAAGGGGGGCGGCCACCAAAATACCCGCGGACGCGGCGGCAAAATACACCCAGGCCTTTCGGAGACCTGGGTGTCCTGCTGGTGGGCTGTCCTCTGCACCCGTAGTTGTATCAGGGCGAGTCACGTAGACGAGTCGCATGCCGCCTAGATACAGGGCCAGCACCAGGAGGGATGCCAGCCCTACCTCAAAGACCGATACTCCAATGGGGAAAGACCCCACCGTGAGCGCAAGTCCGGTGAGAGCCATGGCGACCAGCGCCAGAAACTTTTGCTCCGGCGCCACCTGGCGGAAGAAGCGCGCCCCTCCAAAAAGCAGAACTACCCACGCCAGCGTCTTCATGTTGGCCATGCTCGCGCCATAAACGGTACCGCTGGCGAGCTCAGGTTGGTCCCGGACCACTGTGGTTGTAATAGTGGCGACCTCCGGGAGGGACGTGGCTATGGCTACTAGGATTGTCCCCACCCAGAGTCGTCCCCATCCCATGAGCGACGCGATGGCATCTCCGTACTTGGCAAGGAATATGCCACAGTAGATGACGATGGCGGAGCTAGCCGCGAAAATCAATAGGGCCTGAAACAGGTCGCCGCTCATGGACTATACAGCTGCGTGGGGCCCAGGTGGAGAGGAAAACGATTCGGCATAGGTGTCGCAACGAGGTAAGGCAAATGACAGTGTAACATATGTACATGGAGGCGCACCACGCTGAGGCGCCACAAAAACACCATCGGCCTGCCAGCTATTCGAGCAAGCTGAGCACAGGGTCGCGTGCGCCCGATGATATAATGCACAAGCCAGAGCCCAGGTCTCATTAACGTCGTTGCGTAAGGCACGCCGCATCGTTGGGTCGGTGAATGACAACCCTGTACATAGTAGCGACCCCCATAGGGAATCTAGAAGACATCAGCCTTCGGGCTTTGCGCGTGCTCCGGGAGGTTGGGCTCATCGCCGCGGAGGACACCCGGACCACCAGGAAGCTATTAAACCGCTACGATATAAAGCAAACTCTTACCAGCTACAACGAGCACAACAGGGCGGCCAAGATACCCAAACTAATGGAGACCCTGAAGACCAAGTCCGTGGCCCTGGTCTCGGAGGCCGGGACCCCCGAGATCAGCGATCCAGGGTACGAGCTTGTGTTGGAGGCCATCAAGTCGGGGGTCCCCGTGGTCCCCATACCCGGTCCTTCGGCGGTTGTGGCCTCCCTTGCTGCCTCGGGCCTCCCGCCAGGAGGCTTCATGTTCCTCGGGTTCCTCCCACGCCGTAAGGGCGAAAGGCGGCGGCTATTGGACTCGCTGAGGTCCCAGACTTACACGCTGGTGGCTTTTGAAGCCCCCCATAGGCTGCATGCTTCCCTCCAGGAGATACTGGAGGTTCTAGGCGACAGAGATATCGCGGTGTGCAGGGAGCTTACGAAAGTCCACGAGGAGATATTCCGCGGCAACGTTGCCCAAGCCCTCGCACACTTTAGCGAACCCAGGGGAGAGTTTACGTTGGTCATAGGAGGGGCCGGTGAGGAAGAAGCCGGGGGCGATGTGGAATGGGCAAAGGAAGAGCTGAGGCGACTAAAGCTTCAGGGTCTGAGGGCCAAGGAAGCGGTCCCCGTCGTATCCCGCGCCGCCGGAGTTCCCCGCAGGGAAGTGTACCGGCTCTGGCTGGAGATCGGCTCCCCTTGAACGGCCCCTTGCAGGGGGCTACAATTAGCCCGTACCGTTCTAGATTGTAGGGAATTGGTTTCGCTGGAGATACCAGGCTAACGGAGGTCTGCCTTTGCCGCTAAGCGCCGAGAAGTTCTACCAGGGGATGACGCCGCTCGAGCATATGGCCGGGATGAAGATCAACCGCGAGCGCTTCTCTGATCTCTACGCTAACGTAGAGATATCCGGCGAGGAACTGGAATACTTCTCAAGTCTTGCCGCACCCCTTGCGGTAGCCGTGTTCACCGAGGACTGGTGCGGCGATCACGTTACCACCACTCCGGTGCTTTACAAGCTGGCCGAGGCCACCGGGAGCCTGGAAGTGAGGCTATTCAAACGGGACGAGAATCTGGACCTGGCCAATAGCTACCTTCCGGAAGACCGGTGGGGCACGGTGCCGGTGTACGTATTTTTCGACAGGAGCGATATGGGTGAGGTGGGTCGGTTCATCGAGACGGCCCCGGAGCTTGTTCCGGTCCTGGATGGCATGGAGCAGTCGATTCGGGACGCCTATCTGGAGGTCCCGGACATCGACGCGGACGTCAACGCGATGGCACAGAGCACCCGGAGCCTATTTAGCCGGGAGCGGGTCGCGTTCCGGGTCGCCCACGCCGGGGAGTGGGGCCGGATCATATCCCGTAGCTTTCGAGAACTGGTGACTGCCGGTCTGAACAGAGGGCCCGGGGAGCCTCCGGCGGTAGGAGGGACTGAGTGGCCTCCTCGCTAGATGCTCGGAGCACCTCCCAGAGTAGGCCCGACACACTCAGCCGTGCGATACAGGCAGCGCCCATAGAAGCGGGGTGCAGGGCTGATGACTGAGCGTATCCTGGTGGCCGCTGCCTGGCCCTACGCCAATGGGTCCCTCCATCTGGGACATCTCGCTGGTTGCTACCTTCCCGCCGATATATTTGCGAGGTACCATCGCCTGAAGGGGGACGAGGTCCTGATGGTGTCGGGAAGCGATCAGCACGGCACCCCCATCACAATTCGAGCCGAGCAAGAGGGGCTCACACCCCAGGAAGTGGTGGACAAATACCACCGGGAGTTCCAGCGCTCATGGCAGCAGATGGGTATAAGCTTTGACCTATTTACCACCACGGGGACGGACAATCACCGTGAGGTGGTCCACAAACTGTTCACCACGCTGTACGACAAGGGATACATCTACAAGAATATGATGCGTCTCCCCTCCTGCCTAACGTGCCGGCGTTTTCTCCCGGATCGATACATCGAAGGCACCTGCCCACACTGCGGAAATACCAGCGCCAGGGGAGACCAGTGTGATAGCTGCGGAAAGACGCTGAACCCAGAAGACCTGATTGCTCCTCGCTGCGGTATCTGCGGCAGTCCACCAGAGTTCAGAGACTCGGAGCATTTTTTCCTACGTCTGAGTGCCTTTCAGAAACCCTTGCTGGAATGGGTGAATGGGCAGACCCATTGGCGGGCCAACGTTCTCAATTTTACCCGCAGCTACCTGGAGGACGGCCTGAAGGACAGGGCTATCTCAAGGGAT
The DNA here is from genome assembly GCA_965226805.1 of Dehalococcoidia bacterium. Classification (GTDB taxonomy): domain Bacteria; phylum Chloroflexota; class Dehalococcoidia; order Lucifugimonadales; family JAGWBF01; genus CBDDDW01. The sequence continues at coordinate 3,408 of CBDDDW010000005.1, read as the reverse complement.
ATCACATGGGGAGTGCCCATCCCGATGGAGGGCTACGAGGGCAAGCGGATCTACGTGTGGTTCGAAGCTGTCACGGGCTACCTATCGGCGTCGATCGAGTGGGCCCGGGGACAAGGCAAAGGAGATAGCTGGCAGGACTTCTGGCAGGACCCGAACGCGAGGGCCTACTATTTTATCGGCAAGGATAATATACCTTTCCACACCATGATCTGGCCCGCTATGTTGATGGGCCACGGCGGATTCAATCTTCCTTATGACGTGCCCGCGAACGAGTTCCTGAGCCTGGAGAACCAGCAGTTCTCCACAAGCCGCAACTGGGCGGTCTGGCTGCCGGAGTACCTGGAGCGTTACGCTCCTGATCCGTTGCGCTACTACCTCTCTATAAACATGCCGGAATCGGGCGACTCCGATTTCTCCTGGTCCGAGTTCGTCCGTCGCAACAACGACGAGCTGGTCGCTACCTACGGGAATCTGGTGAACCGAGTCCTTACCTTCACATATCGAAATTTTGATGGTAGAGTACCGCACCCTGATCTAGATCAGCTGGATGATGACGACAGGAACATCCTTGAGCGTAGCAAGACGCTTCACCTCTTAGAGGTAGGAGGTCATATCAGCCGATGCCGTTTCCGCCTGGCCATGGCATCGGCCATGAGCCTCGCGCAGCTCGGCAATCGCTACATCGACGCGAAGGCTCCCTGGAGCACTCTCAGGGATAGTCCCGGCAGAACTGCGACTACTATGTGGGTCTGCCTCAATGTCCTGTCCTGTCTCAAGACAGTGACCTATCCCTTTATTCCTTTTAGCGCTCAGCGTCTGCACGAATTGCTGGGTTTTCCTGGTAAAGTAGAAGACACAGGGTGGAGTTTCCAAGAAGTGGAGTCGGGACGGGTTCTTAGCCGACCGGAGCCTCTGTTCACCAAACTCGATGATAAGGTCGTCGAGGAAGAATCCCAGCGGCTTGCCGCTTGATTCTATGGAGACGTGACATTTGATCGAAGGTCTGGACACCCGCACAGCTCTAATATACCAGCCTGTCAAAGAAGACCTCGCTAAGGTTGAAGAAAGTCTCCGTGACCTGTCCGACGCGGGGACCCCGTTCCTGCCGGAGCTCCTTGGTTCCGTTTTGCAGACCGGGGGGAAGCGGGTGCGACCGGCGATTACGCTGTTGGCAGCTAGTTTTTATCCATGTGGCAACGACCTGCCCATCACGATGGCCCTGGCAGTGGAGCTTCTTCACGTAGCCACCCTAATACATGATGACACCGTGGATAACTCACATCTTCGCAGAGGTAAAGCAACCGTCAGCGGCCTATGGGGAGGGAATGTGGCCGTTCTGGTGGGAGACTACCTGTTCGCCAAGTCCTCCTCTTATGTCTGCGATACCAACAATATACGCATAATCCGCCGTTTCTCGGAGACCTTAATGGAGCTTTCCAGTGGGGAGCTCCTTGAGTATTTCAACGGCAGCAACTGGAAGCAAAGCCGGGAAGACTATAACGACAGGATATACAGGAAGACCGCCTCCTTGTTTCGCATGGCTGCGGAGTCAGGCGCCCTCCTGAGCGAGGCGCCAGAGGAGACTGTACAAGCGTTACAGGACTATGGCTACAATATCGGTATGGCCTTCCAGATCGTCGACGACATCCTGGACGTGCGGGGAAAGACGGAGGAGATAGGGAAACCGGTTGCCCATGACCTGCTCCAGGGAGTCCTCACCCTGCCCACGATAATGCTTATGGAGCGCTATCCAGAGGACAATCCCATTGAAGAGCTCTTTACCGCTGACGGTCTTGAGCGGGACCACGGCTTGAAGAGGGCGCTGGAAATGATCCAAGACTCGGATATCGTGGGCGACTGCTACGCCGTGGCCCAGGACTACTGTGTGAAAGCAAGCATCGCCATAGAGCCGCTCCCCCGACTGCTCTCAGCGCAGCTCACTGCTGGAGCTCGCGCGTTTCGTCATGGAGAGGACTCGCTAACGCTGCCACACCACCTCCCCGCCTATCACGGTCATCGCCGTGTGTATCTCTTTAATTGCCTCTGGCTCGACTTCCCTCGGGTCCCCGTCAAGTAGCACCAGGTCCGCCGCCTTACCTACTGCAATCGACCCGGTCGCCCTCTCGTTAAAGGCGGAGTAGGCTGCGTTCAGCGTGTGCATCCTGAATGCCGCATGCGCCGATAACCCCTGGGAAGGGACCAGAGCCGGGCCCCCCATTGTTCTTCTAGTCACGGCCGAGTAGATACCTAGCAGAGGATCAGGCTGAGTGACGGGTGCGTCGGAGCTGGCCGCCAGGAGAATACCTGATTTGGATAGTGAATCCAGAGGATAAAGATGGGGAAGAAGAGTGTCCTTCACAAGGGTGAGATACCTCTCCCCCGCGTGGTAAATAAAGGACGGTTGGGTGACTACGATGATGCCGTGGTCCTTGATCTTGTCAAGGACAGCAGGTGGGCACTCGGAGCAATGTTCGATCCGGTGGCGGGTATCGGCGCGAGATGCTGTATCCTGAGCCTGGAGGATGGCGTCTGCCGCGGCCATCACGGCCTCCTCTTCTATGGCGTGGATGGCCACCTGAAAGTCCCGCTCGTGGCACCAGGCCACCGTCTCCCGCAGTTCATCCGGGTGCGGTTGGAGCGCCCCGGTGGTGAGAGCAAGCATGATTTTCGCCGCCCCGATCTTGAGCGCGTCATCTCCGTAGCCGGGCCCCAGCCCACTGTCGAGGAACGACTGCACGCTGGACGCTCCCACCATCATGGTCACCCTCGGTCTCAGGCGGCCCTGGCCCTTGAGCTCGGTGAAAGTTCGCCATCGATTGATGTCGTTACCCGGGCTGGCGTCTTGTATAGAGGTGATCCCTCGGGACAGCAGCAGTTCGTTGGCCATCTGGACGCCTTCCAGGAACGCCCCATGGTCCCTGTAGGATTCGGTAGCCCTGTGGAGGCACCCGCCCATCTCGTAGAGGATACCCGTGGGCTCCCCGGTACCGTCCCGGTCTATGACACCATCAACCGGGTCGGCAGTGTCCCTCGATATGTTGAGGATTTGCAGAGCACGGCTGTTGAGCACGCTGGCATGTCCGCTGCGGTGGTCCAGGCGCACTGGGTGATGTGACGCTGCCTTGTCCAGGTCCCACCTCGTGGGGTGACGCCTCTCTTCCAAGCAGAACTCGTCGTAGCCAAAAGCCCGTATCCACGGCACTTCCTTTCTAGGGGCCCCGTCGACGCTAGTAGTTTCGTCCGTGGACGGTAGAGGTGGGAGCTCTCCAGCCCGCTGGTCTATCTTCTCGAGAATGCCTCGAATTCCCTTTACAGGCCCTGGGCGGCAGTCCACGCTTCTCAGGCTGGAAGCCAGCGCCATGAGGTGGCAATGAGCGTCGTTGAAGCCCGGCGCCAGGGTCATGCCCT
>CBDDDW010000004.1:0-66741 GCA_965226805.1 Dehalococcoidia bacterium | reverse complement strand
AGATGCCACCGTAGCAGCGAAGCTGAAGGGCTCAGGCGCCATCCTCCTTGGAAAGCTGAACCTGGCAGAGTTCGCCACCACCGGGCTATCCCATGCTTTCGACATCGCCCGCAACCCTTGGGACCTGGAGCGTTATACCGGCGGCTCCAGTAGCGGCTCCGGGGCCGCCACCGCGGCCTTCTTGTGCGCCGCCTCTCTCGGCGAAGACACCGCCGGCTCGGTACGGTGGCCGGCATCCTGGTGTGGCCTGGTGGGGCTCAGGCCCTCCTGGGGCCGCGTCAGCAGGTACGGCGTCGCGCCGGGGGTCTGGTCGATGGACGCGATAGGGCCCATATGTCGCACGGTAGAGGACTGCGCGATGACCCTGCAGGCCATTGCCGGCCACGACCCGAAAGACCCTTATACCTGGAAGGCGGCCCCACCTGAATACCGGCGCGCTCTAACGGGTGAAATCAAGGGTATCAAGCTGGGGATAGCCCAGGAGATGCTCGACTCAGAAGCAGTAGAGTCCGAGGTCCGCGACGCGGTGCTGGCCGCCGCCGGCGTTCTGGCTGACTTGGGGGCCACGGTGCAGGAGGTCTCCATCCCACTTACCGACCACGCGTCAACAATCTCCAGAGGGCTTAGGATAGAGGCTCCCATTCAATACGGAAACCTGGTGAGGCACCGGCTTCAGGACCTGTCCCACGACAACCGGATCGCGTTTCTCGTGGGGAGCATTCTCCCTGCCCAGGCCTACTACAAGGCTCAGAAGCTGAGGGCCATGTTGCGTAACGATGTGCTTCAAGCCCTGGAGAAGGTAGATGTGCTGTTGTGTCCGACGACCGGGACGGCTGCTCAGAAAGTCGGACCCGACCCAATCATCGACAGCAAAGAGAAGGCCGGTCGCATTCCCAGCCTCCTGGCTCCCGCCTTCAGTCTCGCTGGTATCCCTGCTTTGAGCATATGCTGCGGATTTACATCCCAAGATCTGCCCATTGGACTGCAGATCGCGGGGAGACCTTTCGACGAGGAGACGGTCCTCAAGGTGGCCCACACCTACGAGCAGAGGACACCCTGGCACAACATGAGGCCACCCATAGCGTAGCTAGACCTGCCGGGGCCGCCGACCCCGTTGCATACGGGACACGGTTGACACTTCAGGAGGCCATGATTATGATGCTCTGTGTCGAGACGCCCGACGATCCGTCCCGGCCGGGAAGTTCGGGGCCGCAGCTATACCCCCGCCAGAGAGTCCTCATCCTCAGAATCTGATCCCGAAAGGAGCTTTTCATCATGTATCTCATTAGGAGAGTTTTCAAGGTCAAATACATGCACGCTATGAAGGCCGCTGAACTGATCACTCAGATTGGCAAACGCTACGAGCAGGCGGGCCAGCGGTCTCCCATCAGGGTGTATATCAGCGGCGGTACGGTGCCGGGGCCGGCTGACACAGTCTACATGGACTGGACCACGGACAAGCTGGAGTCTCCGTTCCGGGAGGGAAATGTCCAACCGGACACCTCAGAGTTTAGTGGGCAGCTAATGGAGATCCTCGAAGAACGCCATGTCGAGTTCTACGAGTTGTACCATCCAACGTAAAGATTAGGGGTTGACAGGACCAGTCGCCGGACACCACGTTTTCCCGTCCGGGTCGGTCCGTCAGATGGGACTCCGCACAAGACAGGGAGGGAAAGTTGGGATGACGGTGCCACCCTTTCGCCATCTGTTCACTTCCTTCGCCATTGGTCCGATGACGGTGCGCAACCGCATAGTAGTGCCTGCCCACGCCACCTCTTTTATGCCAATGGAAGGTCTTCCGACTGAACGTCAGCTTGACTATTTGGTGGCCAAGGCCCGGGGCGGCGTCGGGCTCATCATCACCCACCTGACCTCTGTTACACCGTCCCATACCGGAGCACCTCCCGTCGCCTTCCAGACGGACGCTATCATCCCCGCCTACCGGCGTGTGGTCGATGCTCTGCATAGCGAAGGGGCCAAGTACCTGGTCCAGCTTAACCCAGGAGCGGGTGGAGCTGCCAGCTCACGGCTGTTCGGTGGGATCCTAAAGGCCCCTTCGGCCGTTCCTGCAACAAGGACGAGGCTAATACCCGACCGGGTTGAGACACCTCGTGAGATGGAGATCGAGGATATCGACGCCGTCGTCAAGGCGATGGGACTGGCGGCGGCACGGGCCGGGGAGGCCGGGTTCGATGGCGTGGAGCTCCAAGGGGAAGTCTCCTACCTCGTGGCCCAGTTCATGTCGCCGCGCACAAACAATCGGCGGGATGAATACGGCGGCAGCCTGGACAACCGCCTGCGCTTCGCCCGCGAGGTGATCGCGGCGGTGAGGGACGCCATCGGCCGGGACAGGGCTCTGGGCATCCGCCTCAGCGGCAATGAGTTCATCGAGGGTGGCATGACACTGGATGATTTGTTGCAGATAGCCCCCCGATTGGAAGCCACGGGCCACCTGGACTTCATCCACGTGGGCGCCGGGCCCGGAGGCTCTGCCCACGTTCCTCCTTCTTACTACAAGCCGGGCAGCTTTGTACACCTGGCGGAGGCGGTCCGCCAGGTCGTCAAGCTACCCCTGATCTGCTCCCAGCGTATCAACGACCCTGTCATAGCCGAAGAGGTGCTGGCCGCGGGCACGGCAGACCTCATCTCCATGAACCGGGCGATCATGGCGGACCCGGAGATGCCCAGGAAGGCCCAGGAGGGCCGCCTTGATGAAATCCGCCGCTGCATCGCCTGCAACGATTGTGTGGGCCGGCTCAAGAGCGGCATGCCCATTGCGTGCACGGTGAACCCGGAGATGGGCAGGGAGTTGGAGATGGCGCTGGTGGCTGCGGAGTCGCCGAAGCGGGTCATGATAGCGGGGGGTGGGCCGGCGGGACTGGAGGCGGCGCGGGTGGCGGCACTCAGGGGACACCGGGTGACGCTGTACGAGAAGGGCGACCGGCTGGGGGGTCAGTCTCTTGTGGCGTCCAAGGCGCCGGGGCGCGAGGAGCTGGACGAGGTGGGGCGCTACTATACCGAGGAGCTGCTCAGGCTGGAGGTGGGTGTCCATCTGAACAGCGAGGTGACCGAGGAAACGATAGAGAGTGATGCGCCCGACGCGGTGGTCATCGCTACCGGCTCGCTGCCGTCGCTGCCCGACATACCCGCCATGGACGGCGGGCACGTGGTGGATGCGCGGTCCGTTCTGGCGGGGGAGGTGGAGGTGTGGAAGGGCCAACGGGTCTTGGTGCTGGCTGGGGAGCACCACATCCAGTCTCTCAGCACGGCCGACCACCTGGCCGATAAGGGCTGTAAGGTAGAGGTCCTCACAGAGGCCCTCTACCCTGGGATACAGATGGACGAGGACACGTTTGAGCTGCTCTACAGCCGGATCCTCACCAAAGGCGTCGCTATCACGCCACTCACCAGGGCAAAGGTGGTCAAGGGGAGCACTGTGGTAACGGAGCACGTGATTACCGGGGAGGAGGGCAGTGTGGAAGAGGTGGAGCTTGTGGTAGCGGCCTACCCAGGCCGTGCGGCCGACTCCCTGTACCGTGCCCTGAAGGGGAGAGTCGAGGAGCTACACCTGATCGGAGACGCGCTGGCACCGCGGGGTTTGATGGATGCCATCTTAGACGGGGCGCGGCGGGGCCGGCGGATATAGGTCGAGCCGGCTACTACCCGCGCTGCGCAGGCGCTTGAGGAGTAGGCAAAACGAACAGGTGGGGGCCTACTGCCCCCACCTGTTGTGTATGCGGCGCTATTCCGTTATGACTGCTACCGAGCAGCCCTCACGTACTCGAAGTGGGTATACAAGCCGGAGATGATCCCGGGGAAAGCATATTCGTCCACTATATCCGGGTTTATCACCATCTCAGAGAAAAGCCACACCAAGGGTATATTCGGGTATTCGTCGAACAGGATAGTTCCTATCTCCCGGGATATCCTTTCCCGTTCCGCGAGGTCAACCGATTGCGCCAGTTGGGGATACAGCGTGTCGATCCCAGCATTCTGGAACTGCCTGCCGCCTGCCTCCGGCGAGTAGTTCCAGAACCAGATCATCAGAGGCTGGGTGATCAGGCCGGTGTTGTTGGGCCACAGCATTCCGTGCATATCGTAGGTTCGCAGTGGCGCCGAGATAAATGCCTGGTCAACTTGCCGCAGGGTCGGGCTCAGTCCAACGGCCTCCCAGTAGCTGGCCAGGGCTTCCGCAATGTCCACCCACTCCGGCATTCCGGGCCGCGGGTACTGCAGAATCTCGAACGAAAACCCTTCCGCGCCCGCATCCCTCACCAGCTGGCTCGCAAGGTCCGGGTTGTAGCCGTAGGCTTCCTCGAAATCCGCGTCCCACTGGGGGTCGTAGCCGGGCAGCAGATCTCGGTGCCAGCCCTGGACAATCAGCTTCTCTGCTCTCCCCAGGAATAGAGAGTCGATGATTTCATCCCGGTCCACCGCCAGGTTCATCGCCTTTCGCACCCTGATGTCGGTGAGTTTGTCGTTGGGGTCGAAGTTGCCGGGCTGTTCGAAGTACAGGCCACCGATTAGGAATGAGGCCTGCTGGCCCGGCTGGGTGCTTCTGATCACCCTCATGCCCCGCTTCTGGGCTTCGGACTGAATGTCCGCTGATAGCGGTGCGATGTGGGCCTCTTCGGTGAGAAGCATGGCCATCCTGGTGGCGTCCTCCAGCGTATGGAAAATAATCAATTCGGGGAAGTCAGGGGTGTGCCGCCAGTGGTTTTCTACCCGTTCATACAACACAAACCCCTGCACCGGGTTCCGCTCCTTTAGCTTGTAGGGACCTGTGCCTGCCAACGTCCTTATGTAACCGTCCAAACCCTCGGCGTCCCATTTCGCCTTGCTCTGCATCACCAGTTCCCGCATGCGGGACACCTGGCTATCGAAATCAACCGTCGGGCGGTTTATGAGGAAGGTGATGTCGTGGTCGCCCGCTATCTCAAAGTGGCTTGGTATCGCGTCTCCGGAGTCTACCAGGTTGCGCCACGCCCTGTTGTCGGACTGTATGGAGGTCGGCTGGGTGATGGCCCATGTACTGTGGACTACATCCTGCGACGTGAACTCGCCCCAGCCGTCATGGAACTGGATGCCCTGTCGTAGCTTGAAGTTCCAGGACATGCCGTCCGGGGCCATGGTCCATTCCGTCGCCAGCTCCGGCATGAAGCCGCCGGTGTTCCGGTCGACACCAATGAGGAAGTCCATGGCGACGCGCTTGTCAATCATGTCCGGCCGGGCACCGAGCCAGAACACGTTGGTTTGCTTCGGTGTCGGTGGGAAGGATATGATCAGCCGGTTCACCGGGGCCCTCACAACACCGACAGTTGGAGTGGGCCTCGGAGTCGGCGTTGCCCTTGGGGTTGGCGTTGCGGTCGGATCAGGTGGCACCGCCGTTGGGGTGGGCGTAGGTGGCACTGGCGTTGCCGTTGGCAACGGGGTCTCGCCCGGACGGGGGCCCTGAGGCCCCTGCGCCCCTGTCGACCCCGTATCTCCCTTAGCCCCCGGAGGGCCCGAGGGGCCCTCAACCCCAGTATTTCCCTTATCTCCAGCGGGGCCTGAAGGTCCTGCCGGGCCGACGTCCCCTGAGCACGCCACGGCCAGCAGGACGACCGCCAGCATAGGACCTATCAATAACCCGTGCTTGCGCAGCCATCTGAACGTCATCCTACTACTCCTCTTAGGGTTTCCTCTATAGAATGGAATTTTGTGAACATGGTACAGATTCCTTACCGGAGTTGTCAAGCATATCCGTCTTTTAAAGCGTCGCAAGTGGACGAGCCTCTTCCACGGCTTGCGCAGCAGCGGGATATCAGAGAACATGCCGCTGCCCTGGCGCTTGGCCAAGAGCTTTGGTAAAATTGCGGCGTCAAGGCGGCCACAATTCCGGGGGAGGTCCGATGCCTGAATCTTATCTGACAGCTACCACCGAAGACGGGGTGGCGGTGATCACCATGGCCCGGGCCCCAGTAAACGCACTTGATCGGGATTTCGTGGGCCGGCTTGCCGGCACGCTAGAGCGATGCGCCTCGGACCCCTCTTCCCGGGTTGTTATCATCGCCAGCGGGCTCCCGAAGGTCTTCAGCGGGGGAGCAGACCTACGAGAGATGAACAAGCTGGGCGAATCCGGGTGGGGGACGTTCATCGAGATGGGCCAGCGTCTGATGGACCAATTGGAAGCCTTACCCAAGCCGGTCATCGCCGCGGTCCAGGGTGCCTGTGTCGGAGGCGGCTGCGAGCTGGCGATGGCATGCGACCTACGGGTCGCTGGACAGTCTGCCACTTTCGGCCAACCCGAGGTGAACCTGGGGGTCTTGCCGGGATGGGGCGGCAGCCAGAGGCTGCCACGCCTTATCGGCAAGACCCGAGCCATGGAGCTCCTCATGACTGGAGAAACCGTCTCAGCGGAAACTGCCCTTGACCTCGGGCTCGTCAACCGCGTCGTGACCGACGACCAGGTGCTACCGGCGGCGAAGGACCTGGCAAAGGCACTGGCGGCGAGGTCCTCCACCGCTCTCGCGGCAATTAAACGGGCGGTACACGACGGGCTGGATTCGAAGATGGCCGACGGACTCGAAACGGAGGCGCGCCAGTACCAAAAGGCGGCCGAATCCGCCGATGCCCGCGAAGGCATCAGCGCCTTTCTTGAAAAACGCCCGCCCCGCTTCGCCGGCGACTAACCCTAGCAGGGTAATGAAGAAGGGGAGTGAAGAGGGGCGAAGCCCCTTTCCCGGGAGTCTGAGGATGTCCCTCAGATATAAGTTTCTCGCCCTTCCTGACCAGGAAGGGGGCCAGGGGGATGGTCGAAAGAGTTTTTCAGCACTACTAGAGAGAGAGTTATGAACATCGGACACCTTCTCACCCGCGCGGCGCGGCGCTATCCTGACCGCGCTGCCTGGCTCCAGGAGGAACGGGTCGTCAGCTTCCCAGAGGCCGAAGACAGAGTTAACCGGTTGGCGAACGCCCTGCTGGCCCTGGGCGGCCAGCCTGGGGATAGGGTCGGCATGCTCCTCCCCAATTGTTACCAGGGACTGGAAACCATCCTCGCCCCCATGAAGGTGGGAATGTGCGTCGTCCCTATGAATGTCCGGCTGCACTCCGCGGAGCACCAGTACCTCCTTTCTAATTCAGGCGCCTTTGCCATCGTCTACGCCCAGGAGTTCGAGGGCCACCTAGCCCAGATTCGTGAGTCACTGGACTCCGTGAAACATTACATCTGCCTGGGAGACGACCCGGGCAGCGACCTGGCATATGAAGCGCTGGTGGAGTCTTCCGATTCCCGGGCCCCCGACCCGGCCATCGACCAGGAAGACCTCGCCTGGATGTTCTATACTTCGGGGACTACCGGGCAACCCAAGGGGGCCATGCTGACTCACCGCAACCTGCTCTCCATGGTGGACGGCTTTCTGGTGGACATCAACCCTCCCAGTCCCAGCGACGTCCTCTTACACGCTGCCCCGATCACCCATGGATCAGGCGCCGCGCTTTTTCACCACATCGCCATGGGCGCGGCCAGTGCCTTCCCGTCCACACGCAGGTTCGACCCGCCCATGATATTCTCGGCTATACAGCGGTACCGAGCCACCACGATGTTCCTGGCCCCCACTATGGTCAATATGCTGACGGCGAGCCCCGATAGGGCCGACTACGACCTGTCCAGCCTCCATACGGTCATATATGGAGGCGGACCGATGCATACCGAGCACACGCTGGAAGCGATACAGGCTTTCGGGAACATCTTTGTACAGATATACGGCCAGGGTGAAGCTCCGATGGCGGTTACTACCCTCCCTAAGGAGGAGCACTTGGTGGAGGGCTATCCGGAGCGCCTCCAGCGGTTGGCCTCCGCGGGCAGGGAAACGACCGGCGTGCAGGTGAGGATCGTGGACGAGGAGGGACTGAGCGTCCCGATGGGGGAGATAGGTGAAATTGTGGTCCGAGGTGACCTGGTAATGAAGGGCTACTGGAACAATCCCGAGGCCACCGCCGAGACTTTGCGCGGGGGCTGGCTGCACACCGGCGACCTGGCATATATGGACCCTGCAGGCTACGTATTCATCACCGACCGTATCAAGGACATGGTCATCAGCGGTGGGGCCAACATCTACCCAAGGGAGGTAGATGAGGTACTCGTGCAGCACCACGCCGTTGCCGAGGCGGCCGTGATCGGAGTGCCGGACCAGCTATGGGGCGAGTCCCTGAAGGCGCTGGTAGTCCTCCGCAAAGGCGCCAGCTCCTCCGAGGAAGAGATCATCGGCTTCTGCCAGGAGCGGCTGGCAAGCTATAAGAAGCCCAGATCCGTCGAGTTCTTACCCAGCCTTCCGAAGAACGCATCTGGCAAGGTGCTCAAACGGGAGCTACGGGAGCCCTATTGGGCCGGCCAGGCAAGAAAGGTCTAGGACGCGCCGTGACGTGGCTCACGGTTAGAACAGGCTCACCATGAGCCCTTTACCTCATACCGCCCTCCGGCCACCTTCTTACGATAGGGAAAGGGCTTGGGATGAGGTGGTTCGAGAGATTCTCCCCGCTGAGGCCAGCGAGGACCTCCCCATGATGGCCGTAAATACGCGCCATCTCGGTCTGGCGAAATATCAATGATCCTGAGCAGGGAACGAACACCTACCCTCTCGTCCTGAGCATGTCGAAGGAGGAGCAGCCGGGGACTCGCCCATGAAGGGCGTGGGGACGCGAATACAAGAATCTGAAGAGGAGGTACGCCATGGACCTAGGACTGGACGGCAAAGTAGCAATCGTTACCGGGGGCAGCAAGGGAATCGGAAAGGAGACGGCCCTTGCACTGGCTCTCGAGGGGGTGGACGTGGCCATCTGCGCCCGGGGTGTCGAGGCCCTCGAGGAGGCCGCCGGCGAGATTCGAAAAAAGAGCGGCCGCGAAGTACTCTCCATCAGGACAGACATGACCGATCCGAAAGACATTGAGGAGCTGGTTTCGTCCACCGTCGCCCGACTGGGACACGTGGATATTCTGGTCAACAATGCGACCGCCTCGGTGGCAGGTACTTTCACGGACCTGCCGGACGAAGCCTGGCTGCACCACTTCAACGTCAAGGTGATGGGGTATGTCCGCTGCGCCCGTGCCGTTCTTCCTCACATGCAGGCCCGGGGATGGGGACGTATCATCAACATGGGCGGTGGCGCCGCAAGGAGCGTCGGCAATCTTACCCTGACCAACGGGGTCACAAACGCAGCCACCTCCAATTTCACCAAGAACCTCTCGGACCTGTACGCCAAGGATGGGATCCTCGTAAACTGCATCCACCCCGGCGGAACACTGACCCCGCGGCTTCGCGGCATTTTCGAGACACGTGCCGAGATAGAGAAGACTACCGTAGAAGAGCTGGAGCGGAACGTGGCGAGCGCCACCCCATTGGGGCGCTTGATGGAGCCGAAGGACATCGCCGACCTGGTGCTATTCCTGGTTTCGGCCAGGAACGATGCTATTACGGGCCAGTCTATCGCCGTCGACGGCGGCCAGGCGAAGGGTATGTATTACTAGTGGTCGGTCTCGTTAAAAACTTGTCTTTCTGAGTTATCATGCCCCAGCGGGGCGCCACCGACATATGAAAATGAGTTGCATTTTCCTCATGGTTCGACGAGCTCACCATGAGCGGTAATGATGGTCCCTCCCCGCTCATCCTGAGCCTGTCGAAGGACGAGGGCTTATTTTCAGACCAGCGAAGCGAAGAATCTGGCGGCGGGTCTGGGTTCACAGGACGGGTTTGCCACCTCCCCAGACCCTTCGCCGAGTTTACCCTGAGTACAGCCGAAGGGGCTCAGAGCCTGCACTGAGCTTGTCGAAGTGGTGACAGGAAAGCGTCCATTACTTTGAGACCAACCACTAGATCGTATCGCTGATTAGAGGTTGAACTGGGGCTCAAGGTAGCCGTGTAGCTTGTTGTAAATCTGAAGCCGGTACCGCTGGGTGTCGGCGACAAAGAAACGGCTCTTCCTGTGGTCGAAGGTGACGCCCATGGGAAGAGAGAACCTCCACTCAGGCTCCATCGTGTAAACCCTGCGCCGAGCTTTCCTTATGTCTTCGTTGGCATCCACAACATCCTTCATCCACTTGGAGAGTTCCTGAGCATCGCCAGCGAAGCTGGTGATAAACTTGCCGTCGGCGCCAAAGGCCTGGACCCGATAGTTGGCCCAGTCGCAAACGTATAAGTCGCCGTCTGGGTCGACGGCCACGTCCGTAGGATGGTTTAGCTGGCCACGACCGGAGCCGTAGCTACCGAACTTGGCCACGTACTCACCTTCCGGGGTAAACTTCTGCACCCTGTTGTTCTTGTAGTCGACTACGTATACGTAGCCACGATCATCGATGGTGATTCCCCATGGGGAGTTGAGCTCTCCGTCGCCGCTGCCCAGACTCCCCCAGTGGGCTAGGTACTTTCCCTTATTGGTGAGTTTCTGTACTCGGTGGTTCAGGCTGTCGGCGATAAAGAGATTGTCCTCCCGGTCTATCGCGATACCCGAGGGGCGGTTCAACTCCCCTTCGCCTTCGCCCTGCGAACCCCAATGCTCCAGGAATTTGCCATCCTTGTCGTATATCGACACGCGGTTGAGCCACTCGTCGGTGACATAGACGTTCTCCCGGCTGTCCAGGGCAATCGCCACGGGCCAGATGAACTGTCCATCACCATCCCCGTACGTCCCAAATTCGCCAACGAATTCTTCGTCGCCCGGGACGGTTCCCACAGTCAGTTTTGTTATTCGGGCCCCACGCGACGCTCGATTCCAGGGCACGTCATTAACGAGCTCGCCCCCCCGGCTGAGGACGTACACGGCGTCCCCCTCGCCTATTGCCACAGAGCGCACATGGTAGAACCCGTTGCCCGATGGCGAGCCCCGGCCCACGACGTGGCTAAAATCATAGACGCGGCCCGCTACGTTTTGGGTAAGCATCTCAGCCTCCGTGTATCCCTCTTTGGGCAACCAGGTCCTCTCCCCGTCCTACGGCCACACCTCTCCGACAGGGAGAGGGGCCGGGGGTGAGGGGTTATCCGAGCTAGGCGTACTGGTAGTCCCGCAGCGAAACTATTAGCTGCAGCATCTCGCCCACCCTGCCGGAGGAGGCAGCTTCATCCTGCCGGTTACTCCATTGCAGGGCGCCCCTTTCGCTCGCGTAGGTTACCAGCTCTTTCCTGGTCTCTGGGTTGACCTCCAACGGCCCCATTAGCTCCAGGCACGAGTCTACGAACCCCTCTGGAGATAGCTCTCCCTGGTCCCTGAGGGAGCCTATGATAGAACGTACGCCGGGCCGGTTCACGTCGCCTACCATGTCGGCCGCAAAATTGACTCGGCGCATCAGCGAACCGCTGTTTATCCACTCCGTACCGGTGTGCCAGCCCTCGACACTGGGTGGGTTCAAGAGGTCCTGGCCCATGTAGCCCGGCTGCTTGGACAGCTCGCCGATGCCCGGCGCCGGGAAATCGGCCCCACCCACTAGCTTCAATGTGCCCACTACCAGCTCGGCGGGGCTCTTTATCTTCTCAAAGCGGGCGTTCTTGAAGAAGTCGGAGTTGAACAGCACCCGCAGCACCCCACGCATCTCGTAGCCTGACTCGGTGAAAGCCTTGGACAGGATGTTGACGGCTTCCGGGTCCCTCGGCGGCGTGACCGACCAGGCCGGCACCTGTGGCTCGTCGGCTACGAAGAAGTTGTACAGGTGCCGGGACATGAACTGGGCCGTTGCCGGCTGCCGGCAGATGATGTCGATGATGTCATCGCCGTCGAAACGGCCCGTATGTCCCAAGAAGGTCTTCTCGGTGTCGTCGTGGTCCTCCTCTTTGTACTCGAAGACCCAGTCGAATCGGTTGATCGGGAACCTGGGCAGCTTTGGCTCTATAGTCCAACCGGTGAAGGCCCGTGAACACTCTCTTATGTCCTCTTCCGTATAGTTACCCACTCCCATGCTGAAGAGCTCCAGGAGCTCCCTGCCCCAGTTTTCATTAACGGCCTCGATGTGGTTCTCGTTGTTATCCAGCCAATAAATCATGGCCGGGCTCTTCGCCAACTCTAGTAGGAGCTCCCGATAGTTGGCCATCCCCCTCTCACGGAACATGGAGATCATGTCCACGACCTCGTGGTAATGGTCCAGCTTCGAGGCCCCGGTGGCGAATATCTGATGCCAAAAAAGGACCATCTTCTCTTCCAGGGGACGCTGCGTGTTGATCATGAAGTGAAGCCACTCGACGGCACCATTGCCCGGCAACGTCGCCGGCTTCCACACCCAGCAGTGGTAGCGCAGCAGATCATATCTATCCACAGGCTCCTGCTCTTCGGGATGCAGAAGCTCCTCTACAGTTGCCTCGTATCCCTTGGCTACCCGCACCTCTAACTCCTCGCGGGTCGCCCCAAAGCCTGCGCGGCGCATGAGATGGGCCATCAGGGCAATGTCACCGTTCGCTTTAGCCATTACTACGCCCCTTTCGAAAACTCCTTGCCGCGGAATTTCCAGGAAGGAATCCACGATTTAGAGTTCCACTCACACCTGGATGTATCAAACATCCATTTTGAACATCCATTTTGAACATCCATTTTGAACGCCGTGTGCTATGGTGTCAAGATTTCATCCAACCGCGCCCCGACCACCGGCAGAATCTTTCCAGCCGCTGTTGCGTGCTGTATGCTTAGGCAAAACGCATAATGAGCTTGGGGGTGGACCGGGTGGATGCCGACCCGCTTTTGACCGAGATGCTGGACAGGATGAACGTTCAGCAGCAGGTGGAGGAGGTGGCAAAACGGGTGTCCTCTTCCCTTAAAGCGGACTCCCATCCCAGCCAGCTGCTGGCGGCCCTCGGCCATGCCATGCTCAGGGAGGATGCGGGGTTCCACTCTTTCCAGATAGGGGATGCCGGATTCCAGCAGTATCTGCTCCGGCGGGGCACCGAGGCGGGGCGCCACATTCTCATCGCTATGGCACGATTCCTGGCGGCTCATTCTCCCACTCCTCGCGCCGTGGGCCAGACCTACCAAATCGCGCTGCGGCTTCATCGAGGAGAGGAGATTTACCGAGACGTCTGACACTCTGGCGTTGAACACTCGCTACCGCTGGGTCATGGTGTCGTGTCTGTGGTTCATGTATTTCGGGTTCGGCGTCGTCGGCTCTTCATTGGCGCCGCTGGTTGGGCCCATCAGCGATGACTTGGACCTGAGCCGTTCTCAGATGGGCAGCGTGTTCGGGTCCTGGCATTTGATGTACGTCGGCCTTGCCATTCCCGCCGGGTTCCTCATAGACCGCTTTGGATTACGCCTGTGCTTCGGCTTGGGTATCTTCTTTATCGCCTTATCCGGGTTCTTGTGCGCCTTGGCCGTAAACTATGTGAGCCTGCTGGCTGCCTTTGCTGTGTTCGGGCTGGGCGGCCCATTCATCTCCGTTGGCGCCCCAAAGCTACTTACCACCTGGTTTGACGGTAAGGACCGGGGGAAGGCGATCGGCCTCTACTTGACCGGACCACCGCTTGGAGGGGTCGCCTCCGTGATGACAGCCAACAGCGTATTCATGCCTCTCACGGACTCCAGTTGGAGATTGACCCTGGTGATCTTCGCGGCCGTCGCGGCACTTGCTTTGGTCACCTGGGTCCTGCTATCCAGGAACCAGGAACACCTCGGCGCAAGGGTCAAGGACTCAGGGGAAGCGACCGGGATGGGGCTCAAGGCTTTTCCTATCTTACTGAGAGTGCCCATAGTCCAGCTTGTACTCGTCCTGGGCCTTGGGTTGTTCGTCTTTCAAGCCGGGGTCCAGGGCTGGTTGCCGGAAATCCTAACGGATGGCGGGATGACGCCGGCGGAGGCTGGGTTCTGGGCCGCTGTCCCAGCGATTCTCGGGATCATGGGAACATTGACCATCCCCAGCTTTGCAACGCCGCAGCACCGAATACCGTTGCTGGCTGGCCTTTTCCTCACCGGAGGTATTGCGACGCTGATCATTGGGCTCGCGACGGGCCCTTTCCTCATCCTAGGTCTCGTCCTGGCCGGCGCCACCCGCGGAGGTGCGCTGCCCTTACTCCATCTCGTGTTATTAGACGCACCAAGGGTAGGGATCAGAAACATGGGCGCGGCCGGTGGCCTGTACTTTACCTCGGCAGAGATTGGAGCAGTACTGGGGCCAGTGCTCATGGGCGTCGTAGCCGACTCATCCGCAGGCTTCCGAGGCGGGCTGATGATGCTTTCGGGGGTAAGCTTTTCCCTCGCCGCCCTCTCCATCGTTTTGACTGTAGCTGTACGCAGAGCACGCCGGCACGAGCTCGCCGCTGGGGCACCCTCACCATAACCCTCTCCCATCAAGGGCATCAAGGGAGAGGGAGTAGTTCTTCTCCTAAGAGGCTGATGAAGAAGGGGAGTGCAGAGGGGCGAAGCCCCTTTGCCGGGAGTCTGAGGGTGTCCCTCAAATATAAATTCTTCCCCCTTCCTGGCCAGGAAGGGGGTCAGGGGGATGGTCGGAAGGGTTCTTCAGCACACTGCTAGAGGGAGGGGGATGACACACTACGAGAAGTGCGGCAGGACCGCTTGCCCAGAGCCCTGGCCATCGCTCCCTTGTCCTGGCCGATAGCCAGCATATCCTCGGCCCTGGGCACCTCGGACCCCGCTGCCGACCTAAACGGCAACGGCGTCGTGGACAGCCTGGACCTGGCGCTGGTGGCAAGGGACCTGGGCAGGTAGCGGCCTGGCTACTCCCGATGCTTTTTTAGCTCCTCGACGGCCTCGTCGGCGTCATATCCGAGCTCTTGGGCTCGCTTGATGTCTTCCTCAGCTTCAGCGTATTTCCCCAGCCGGATGTAGCTGACGGCCCGGTTGGCGTAGGCGTGGGGATAGTCGTCAAGCCGGATGGCCTGGTCGAAGTCGTCTATGGAGTTCTGGAACGCGCCACGCTCGAAGTAAGCGGCGCCGCGTCCGATGTACCGCTCGCCGTTGTCGGGGTCCAGCTGTATGGCCTGGCTGTAGTCCGCGATGGCCCGCTCCAGCTGATGCAGCATGAAGAGGGCGTGGGCCCGGTTGTAGTAGGCGTCGGGATCCTGGCTATTGAGGCTGATGGCCTCGTCGAAGTCCTTGACTGCCTGGTGGTACTGGCCTAGATGTATGTAGGCAAGCCCCCGGTTGTAGTAGGCATCGGTGTACTGTGGATCGATCCGGATGGCCTGGTCATTGGCCTCGACGGCGAGCCGGTACTCCCCTTCGTTGAGATGCTCTTTGCCCCGATCCTTGAAGGCTGCCGCGTCTTCAGGCTCGGGGGGTGCTGGCTTCGTAGGCGCTGATGCGGCAGGCGGAGCTGAGGCCGCCTCCGAGGGACCCCGATGACCGAGTTCCACGTCCCCGCCATAGCTAGCGGTCTCGCCATAGTATTCAGTGGTCTGGGTGCTGTCTCCCCGGTATCCGCTGGTCCCGCCCTGAAATCGCCCCAGCAAGCCACGTTTCTTAAGCTTCTGGCCACAAAGGAAACAGGCAGCGGCTTTGTTCTCGTTCTCGGCCTGGCAATTGGGGCACTTCCGCATGCCTACGACTCCTTAGTGAACTCCCAGCCTTTAATCTGCGGTACGAGTTGGGCTTTGTCGCGGCTGTCCGCCACCCAAGCTTGGTCTGAGCCCTATCATATTACCTGCCTGTACGATAGGACAACCGTTTGCATGAGGGCCGGACGTAATAACGGAGTGACATCCGGCACGGGCTTCTTGTGACGTTTGCCGCTGAAACCGTGGAGTGAGACAGGATACTATGAAGCCGTTCGCTCCACTGGCATTGGGAACCTTTTCCCAGCCGATTCCGTCAAGATAGTATAGGACGAAGAGCGGCAGCTCGCAGGGCAATGTTAGCCCGTGGAGCAGATGAGAGCGATATCACGTGTAGAAACAAAGGGTGAGCCTCCCGTGAGATATAAGCTGCCACTATGGTGGGGGTGAGGCGCCATCCGGTACTCTAAATACAGGGAAATGGGTGAATCCAAGAGAGGAGGTGGATCATGGCCAGCCTCGCCGTGCGAGATCCAAATCAGCTTATGGATCAACACCAGAAAGCCCTCCGGAAATATGCCCTGCGGACTGTAAAGAGCGATGAAGCCCTCCCCGACTACGAAGAGGAAGATAAGACGCTCCGCATGAGGGAGTTCCTAGCCATAGGCAGCACTTTCGGCCTGTCAGACAAGGAAATGGTAGTCCAGCTGTTCAGGGGGTTATTCAGCTTCAAGCGAGGCTGCGACTGCCCCGGCTGCCGGACCCGCCGGGCCGCGTAGCACTTGTTCCAGGTCCGGACAATCCTACCCACGGTCTGATCGCTCCATGTAAGTTACGTACCCGCTCGCTCGCTGCTGAGCGGGGTTGACACCACGTCGCGCCCTCGATATAGTGCCCCTAGCCGACACCTCGACCCTCCCTCGCGTCCCGTCCGTCCCATGCGACCCCGGCCATTGTGATTGTCCGGAGCTTACCCAATAGGCCTGTGGGGAGTCAGGGTGTGACCCTGGTCCCCACCTTATGGAGGACGTATGTACCGCGACCTGGTAGGTTACGGAAAAAACTCCCCCAAGATTCAGTGGCCGGAAGCCGCGCGGATCGCGGTATCGCTGGTGGTCCACTACGAGGAGGGCGCCGAGCGGACCCCGCTGGAGGGCGACACAAGGCCCGAATCTGACGCAGAGGGTGTGATAAACGAGGGCAGCGACCGGGACTTCATGGTGGAGTCCCTTTACGAGTTCGGCGCCAGGCGCGGCTTCTGGCGTCTCTTGGACCTGTTCGACCGGCAGGATGTGCCCGTTACTTTCTTCTGCTCAGGCCAGGCCCTGGAACGCAACCCGGTGGCGGCGGGGGAGATCACCGCCCGCGGGCACGAGGTGTGCGGCCACGGCTATCGATGGGTGCCCGAGTACGAGCTTACGCTGGAACAGGAGCGGGCGCACATCCACGAGGCGGTCCGGGCGATACGCGATACCACGGGCCAGCGGCCTCTGGGCTGGAATGGCAGGGGCCCCAGCATCCACACCCGGGAGCTACTGGTAGAGGAAGGCGGTTTCCTCTACGACTCGGATTCCTACGGCGACGATCTCCCCTACATGGTAGACGTGGGCGAGAAGAGGTTTCTCACAATACCCTACACGCTGGACGTGAACGACGACAAGTTCTGGGCCCACCTCAAACTCCCCGGCTTCACGAACTCGCGGGATTTCTACGCCATGATGAAAGGGACCTTCGACGTCCTTTATTCCGAGGGAGCGACTCATCCGAAGATGATGTCAATTGGAATGCACCTGCGCATATCTGGCAAGCCATCCAGGGCGAAGCAGGTGGAGAGTTTCATCCAGTACGCAAAGGGATTCCCCGGAGTGTGGTTCGCCCGGCGGATTGATATCGCCCGCTGGTGGCTGGAGCACTATAACACGCTTTAGATGCCTCGGATAATACGTACTCGAATCGAGCAGGGAGGGATTCGGTGCCGGACGCACAACGCGACTTCGTAGGTTACGGAAATCAGCTCCCCTCGATAAAGTGGCCCGATGGCGCAAGGATTGCCGTCAGCCTGGTGGTCAACTTCGAAGAGGGGTCCGAGCGCTCGCCCTTCTACGGTGACGAGACTCCCGAGACCTGGGAAGGGGAGGCGTTCCTGGTCGAGGCGGGACGGAGGGACCTGCGCTTCGAGTCCACCTACGACTACGGCAGCCGCGTTGGCATCTGGCGGCTCCTGAACATCTTTGACGAGCTGGGCATCAAGACAACCTTCTCCGTAGGAGCGAGGGCCCTGGAGCTGAACCCGGTCGCGGCCGCGGAGATAACCGCGCGGGGGCATGAGCCGTTGAGCCACGGCTACTTGTGGGCGCCTCTCTACGTCCTGAGCCGTGACGAGCAGCGGGTCCAGATCCAAAAAGCGGTGGATGCCATTCGGAGAACGACGGGGGAGCGCCCGCTGGGCTGGTTTAGTGTCGGACCCAACGAGCATACTCGAGAGCTAGTGGTTGAAGAGGGGGGCTTCCTATACGACTCCGACTCCTTTAGCGATGAGCTTCCCTACTACCTTGACGTCAAAGGGAAGAAGTGGCCGGTTCTTCCCTACAGTCTGGACACCAACGACATGAAGTTCTGGCACCACCCGGGGCATTCGGCGGGCAGCGACTTCCTCGATCAGCTCAAGGATACCTTTGACTACCTTTACGCGGAAGGCGCGTCTCATCCCAAGATGATGAACGTGGGGCTGCACCCCCGCATGACCGGCAGGCCCTCAAGAGCTGGGGCCGTGGCTGAGTTCATTCGCTACGCCCAGGGATTCCCTGGAGTCTGGTTCGCCCGCCGCGTCGACATCGCCCGATGGTGGCTCGAGCACTACAGCGACCTGCCGGTCCTACCTAAGCCATAGGCAAACCGCAACACACCCACGAATTCCCTCTCATCCTGCCCTCTCTACAAGTGGACGTTGGATGCTTGCATGACGTAGGGGCGACGCATGCGTGCCCCCACCAGGTGGCTTCACTCCCACCCAGACCCTTTGCGCGGGCTGGTAATTCTCAGGCTCCGGAGAAGATGACGACGCTGCCACAAGGAGCGCCTAGTCCCAACTCATCATCTATGAGGAGGGTATCGGCGTTGCCAAAGTAAGGCCGGTTCCTTAATATAGTTGGCGGAGACTGTGGCGTGTTCCTGGAGAAGAGCAAGATATACTACGGCTGGTTCGTCGTGGCGGGCGGCTCCCTAATAACCTTCGGGGTCGCCGGGAGCCAGTTCTCCTTCGGGGTCTTCCTCAAGCCCATGACCGAGGAGTTTGGGTGGAGCAGGGCCACTCTATCGCTGGCCTTCGGGGTCACGTTCATGCTGTCGGGGCTTCTCAGGCCGGTGGCCGGTTACCTCGCGGACAATTACAGTCCTCGGATGGTCGCCCTATCCGGGCTCGCCCTGACCGGCATCATGCTCCTGTTCCTCCCGTTCATAAGCAACCTTGTCCACCTGTACCTGATCTTTGGCGTAATGGCTATCGGGATAACCCTTGGGACGGGCACGACTCTAACAAAGATCGTGAGCGCATGGTTCTACACCAACCGGGGTGTGACCCTTGGCTTGATCTCCGGGGGCGGCTCCGCAGGAGCGATGGTCCTGGTGCCCGCCACCTCGGTCTTCCTCGTGCTTTTCGACTGGCGGGAGGCCTATCTGTTCCTGGGACTTTTACTACTCTTCTTTGTGCTGCCCATCGCGTACGCCACCGTCAGGAACACGCCCGAAGACGTCGGCTTGGAGCCTTACGGGAGCCCGGCAAAACCGGCGGAGACGGGCCCGGATATGGGGTCCTCCGCAGATACAGTGAGCTTGGTCCAGCGAGATTCCACCTTCGCAGAGGCCCTTCGCTCGGAACTGTTCTGGAGGCTCACCTTCGGGTACTTCGTCTGAGGGTACTCCATGAGCTTCGTGAATGCTCACTTCGTCGCATACGCAAGAGACCTCGGCTACCACCCTATGGTTGCGGCGGGAAGTTTCAGCCTGATCGGAGCGTGGGCAATCATAGGGACCCTGGTCCTGGGACGTCTCTCGGATAAACGAGGCCGCCGGAAGGTTCTCACTTACTCGTACCACTTGCGGACCCTGGGTTTTATTGTAGTGCTGCTATCCATGGGCATACCTTTCCTCGGCATACCTGCGATGGGGCTGTTGGCTCTCCTGGCAGGTATCAGCCTGATAGGGCTTTCCTGGAACGCCGTAGTCGGCATTACGGCGGCATACGCCTCGGACCGCTTTGGAGTCGCAAATCTGGGGACAATCTATGGGACCATGTTCTCCGTGATGCCACTGGGCTCCGGCCTGGGCGCCTTCCTGGGGGGTTACGGGTACGATGCCCGTGGGACCTACGACTTAGCCATTTGGTCTAATATAGTGCTGCTGTTGATAGCAGCGGTCTTGGTGTCTCTACGGGAGCGTCCCCAGGTGCATCGAGAGCTGCCTGTAGCCGCCCGCTAACGTAGATTTGATCCCGAAGTCCCTGATAGGAGGCACGAATGGAGCCAAGTAGTTTGACAGGCAAGGTCCAGACCGTCCTGGGTCCCATGAGCCCAGATGAGCTGGGCATTACCCTGACCCATGAGCACATCCTATGGGACCTCTCCGCGCTTTTTATCCCAGAGGACCGCGCGAGCGCCAAGGCCTTTTTCCACAAGCCGGTCAGCCTGGAGACGGTTGGGCGCACCCGCCACTACGCTATGCCAAACGCCGACAACCTCCGTTTGTTGGACATCCCGACGGCCATAGATGAGGTAAACCTCTACAAGCAGTATGGGGGAGGCAGCCTGGTAGACGCCACCAGCATCGGCTTCTCCCGCGACCCCGCAGGGCTGGCTCGCATCTCCCGCGCCACTGGGGTCAACATTATCATGGGATCGTCCTATTACGTGGCCGCCACCCATCCGGCCGATATGGACACCCTGAGTGAGGCGGAAATCACCCGACGGATCGTAGAGGACGTGGTGGATGGGGCAGGCGGCACGAACATCAAGTCCGGCGTCATCGGGGAGATAGGGTGCACCTGGCCGTTAACGGAGAACGAATGGAAGGTGCTGCGGGCATCGGCCCGGGCCCAAAGGCTGACTGGAGCCCCTATATTGATACATCCCGGTAGGGACGAGACTGCCCCTATGGAGATCCTGGAGATCCTCAGCAAAGCGGGCGCCGACCTGACCAAGACCATCATGGGCCATCTGGACCGCACCATCTTTCGGCGGGACCAGCTGAAAAAGATCGCAGAGGCCGGATGCTACCTGGAATGGGACCTCTTTGGGAATGAGCAGTCCTACTATCCCCTCGATCCCAACATCGATATGCCTAACGACGCCAAGCGCATGGATGACATCGCGTGGATTACCTCGGAGGGATACGACCGCAAAGTCGTGATATCCCATGACATCTGCCACAAGCACAGCCTCGAGAAATACGGAGGCCAGGGGTATTCCTACATCCTCGGCAACATAGTGCCCAGAATGGGCAAACGGGGCTTCAGCGAGGATACAATAAACGCCATCCTGGTAGACATCGATATGCCTAACGACGCCAAGCGCATGGATGACATCGCGTGGATTACCTCGGAGGGATACGACCGCAAAGTCGTGATATCCCATGACATCTGCCACAAGCACAGCCTCGAGAAATACGGAGGCCAGGGGTATTCCTACATCCTCGGCAACATAGTGCCCAGAATGGGCAAACGGGGCTTCAGCGAGGATACAATAAACGCCATCCTGGTAGACAATCCGAGGGACGCGCTGACCTTCGCCGAGCCCAACGAGGGATAGAAGCTAGGGATACTCTGAACAAGTCTGGGCATAGTAGCATAGAGAATAGCACTGTGTTCGGGGAGATAATTGATGGACCAGCCAACATTTGCGGACTTGGAATACGAGAGCAAGAAGCGCAAGACCCGCCGGGAGATATTCCTGGAGCGCATGGATGCTCTGATCCCGTGGGAACAGATGGAAGAGCGCATCCGTCCGTTCTATCCCAAGGCGGGCCGAGGCCGTCGACCATATGAGTTGTCGGCGATGGTGCGGATACACTGCGTGCAGTTGTTCTACAACTTGAGCGATCCTGGTATGGAGGACATGCTCTACGAGGTCGAGTCGGTGAGACGGTTCGTAGGGTTGAAGCTGTCGGGCCCGCTGCCGGACGAGACGACGATTCTGAACTTCCGCCATCTGCTGGAAGAGCATGAGTTGGGGCAGAGTCTGTTCGAGGAGATCAACCGTCATCTGGAGTCCCAGGGACTGCGGCTTCGGGAGGGGACGATCGTGGACGCGAGCATCATAGAGGCGCCGTCATCGACGAAGAATCGTGCGGGTGAGCGAGACCCTGAGATGCACCAGACGAAGAAGGGGAACGAGTGGCGCTTCGGGATGAAAGTACACGTAGGCGCTGACGCTGAGACGGGAGTGGTACACAGCATGACTACGACGCCAGCTAACGTGCATGATGTGACAGAAGCGCACCGATTGCTGCACGGTGGAGAGAAACGAGTGTGGGGGGATGCGGGGTATCAGGGAGTGGACAAGCGGTTGGAGAATCGAGAGTTGGATGTGGAGTGGCGAGTGGCGATGAGGCCCGGCCGGCGACGGCACCTGGAGCCTGGCAGCTACGAGGCGTTGGCGGAGAAGCGCAAAGCGTCGGTCAGAGCGAAAGTGGAGCATCCGTTCCTGTACGTGAAGCGGCGCTTTGGCTACGCCAAGGTGCGCTACCGAGGGTTGGCTAAGAACGCGCAACGGCTGGCATTGCTACTGGGGCTGGCCAACTTGATGACGGCAGAGCGCCGTCTGGCGGCATGAGAGGGGCGCAGTGCGCAAATCAGGGCCGGGGAGCCGCGATGGCTCCGAAAAGCCGCTTCGAGGCCACAACAGACACGGTCTGAACGCCTCAACCACGACCTGGAACGTCACAAAGATGCCTGAACGTCTCCAAAGAACGGAACCACTCTGCCCATCCACGCTTGCGCCGAGTTGTTCAGAGGTTCCCTAGGAATCCGTGGTGTGTACGTCGGTTAGATAAGGGAATCAACCGCCACGCTCGCACGCAGTGTTAGATGGGACTGTACATCTCGTAGAACTCGATGTCTGCTTCCTCCACGAACTCGCGAAGCTGGGCCCCGAGCTCAGCGATCCCAGCAGGGCTCACGTTTCCCTCTCGATAAGGGGACTCAAGCGTCTCAGCTGTCCAGTCCATATACACGGTATCGGCCGGCCCGGGCACGGTGGACCCGCTGAGGTAGACCCTGATCGGGGACCGCTGTCCTGCATCGACGTAAAGGTTCCCTATCTTGCTGATCAGCTCCGCCACCTGCCGTCCGGTCCGCTCCTTGCACACATAAATCCGCCTGATCAAGTACATGGGACTCTCCTTCCTGCATTGATGATTAAGCCCGAGCTTGCCGCGACCCGAATCCGGTGGGAAGCGGGGCCGCCGCGGCTCATTCTACAATACTCCAAGGCCTCCTACCAGGCTATTCCCCTCGCCATAGCCGGGTAGCCCTGGCAGATTGACACTCGACGTGTTGCCGGCCACGCCAACGCCGGGAAAAGGCACGGGATTCCAATATTCCAGAGAGGCCGGCCAAGGCGCCCTGGAAGAAGCGTTGGCCGGGGTCGTGGGCGGCCACGGGGCTTTTGCCGGTGACCCGCCAACGGGTCGGACGGCCGAACCTGTTCCGAATAGACCGCATCTAAAGATCACAGGGCGTCGTAGCAATAGATATGAAGGCCTCGATCAAGGTGATGGTTGCTTTTCTGGCGGGGGGCCTGGCCCTCTACTGGCGGCCAGCATTGGAAACGACCCAATACTCCCTGACTTCGGCGCTGGATATGTCGGGCCAGGCAGTAATATTCGTGTGGATGCTTTTCATCTTCCTCTGGGCCTTTGCCGGAACGGTGGCCGGCTACGTAGCGGCATGCGCCATGTTCAGTTTCTTAAGGGGACGCTTTCACGCCAATGGAGCCGGGCTCTCTAGCAGGGAGCCCGGTCCATGAAGGCCTCAGGTCGTATGGGCGCGTTTTCCCCTTTAGGGCTCCTCAGAAAGCTTCCAATCCTTGCTGTGATCGCCGCGGTCTTCACGGTGGGTTATCTGATATTCCAGCAGCTTGGGTATGATTCCACCACGGTAGAGGTGGAGGACGTGGAGACCGGAGAACCTAAAGACTTCCGCATAGTATCCGTGCTACCCAGGGACGCTATCCCTGCCATCACAAACCCCAAGTTTGTCCCGGCGACCGAGGCCGAGCTTTGGATGGACCGCGGGGAGCAGGTGATCGCCCTTGAGATCGGGAGCGACATAAAGGCGTACCCGATCAACATTCTCAGTCGCCATGAGATCGTGAATGATGTGGTGGGAGGGGTCGCGCTAGCTATCACGTGGTGACCTCTGTGCTATTCGGGCATCGTGTATGCCCGGGATGTGGAGGGGCAGCTGCTTACCTTCGGGGTCTCTGGAAAGCTGATCATGAACGGCCTGGTGATGTTCGACAGAGAGACTGACAGTCTGTGGGCTCAGGTTACCGGACAGGCGGTTGAAGGGAGCCTGAAAGGCACGCCCCTTACCATCGTTCCAGCCGTCCAGACCACCTGGCAGAAATGGGTGTCGGCTCATCCCGACACTCTGGTGCTGGACAAGAGAGGATCCTACAGGTCCGACCCTTACAGGAGCTACTACAGCGGCTCATCCACGGGCATAATCGGCGAGAGCGTAAGGGACGTCCGCCTCCCTTCAAAAGAGCTGGTGGTAGGCGTTACCATTGGCGGCGTGGCCAAGGCGTACCCGTTTTCTCGGCTGGCCGACGCCCCGGTAGTCAATGACCTAGTCGACGGAGTGGCCTTGCTCGTTACCTTCGATCAAGCGTCCGGCACCGGCGTCGTATACAACCCGATGGTGGACGGGGCCCGCCTCAATTTCCGGCGGGCGGAGGAGTCGGGCAAGTTCCTGGTGATAGAGGACCTGGAGACGGGGACCCTGTGGGACCCGTTGACAGGAAGGGCGCGCGAGGGGCCTCTCGCGGGCACTACCCTGGAGCAAGTGGCATCCCATTACGAGTTCTGGTTCGCCTGGAAGGACTATAGACCAGAGACTGAGCTGTTCGAGGGGACCGCTCCCGATGTTGGGGGTGGTTCGACAGGCTCACCATGAGCGTGGGGCCTTGCCTCAAAACTGTCGTTCTGAGGAGCGAAGCGACGAAGAATCTCTCCCTCGTTTCTCATTAGCAAGGTAAGACCCTTCGCTGCGCTCAGGGTGACAGCAGGGAATGTGGCTTTTTAGGTCAAGGCCAGCGTGGTTCGACAGGCTGACCATGAGCGGGAGACCTGCTTCTCAACTTGAGCTTGTCGAAGGGCATCAGTTCGCCGAAGCACCCGTCAGGGTAATGTAGCAGAGAGGCTCTCAACGGCCGCTGTTACGTCTCCCAGGGACTTCACCGTAGCGTCGGGCGCTACCTCCACCGGTGTCCTACCCTCTTCATAGGTCTCGATCCAGATCGTCTTCATTCCCAGCCGGCTGGCGCCGAGTACGTCGTTCAACAGATGGTCACCTACGTGTACCACCTGCTCAAGTGGAATACCTAAAGGCTCGGCCCCTCGAATGAAGATCTCCGCCGAAGGCTTGGACAGCCGCACCTCGTCGGAAAAAGTCAGTGCATCGAAATAGCTCAGGATTCCTATCTGCTCCATATAAGTCCTAAAGATTACCCCCGGGGTCATTCCCGTGTTGGAGATAAGTCCCAGCCGGTACCCATTCTCTTTCAGAGAGTCCAGCACGGGCGCCGCATCGGCATGAGGGACGGGCGGGTGGCAGAAGAAGGAATCGGCGTACGTGGTGGAGATTCGCCTCACCACCTCCCCATCGAGCCGGTCCTCGAGGCCAGGGTCTATATTCTCGATGAAAATCTCAATTTGCTCTGTGAAGCTAACATCCCGACCTTGGGCCCTGATGTCACTACACGCCTGATGACACTGCCGGTAGGCCCTGTCAACCTGGTCTTTCGTGAACTTCTCACCCGCCTCCGACAGCGCCTCCATGGTGCCCTCCAGGCGAACTCTCATGCGAGACAACCCAAGATCGCGGTTGTCCATGAGAAGGGTCTGCCACAGATCAAAGGTAACGCCTCTTATGGGCAATTCCCTCGGCTCCCATTCACGCGTATCCTATAATTAGGGATTGTACACTAATTGGCCCCACCTGAGTGCCGGTCCGGAGGTCGCATGCTCACAATCTTTGGTTCGATTGCTGTCGCCATCATGTTCCTTTCCTACTGGCTGGAACCCCGGTCTAGGTGGTTCATTCTGATATTCGCCGGCGGCTCCGCGGCTACCTCGGTTTACAGCGGGTTCGCCGAAGTCTACCCCATCACCGTTATCGAGGCCATGTGGGCGCTGGTCGCATTACAGCGGTTCATGGGACAGAACCGAAAGGCAGCCCTCGCCCGCCAACCGAGGGACCCTGCTGGAACCTGAGCGTAGAGATATGATTCAGCTAGTCCCCCCGCGCCTAGGGGTGTGTTATACTCGCAGACGAACAGCCCATCGGTAGCTATGATGCGCACCTTTCGCATAGCGCTGGCTCAGATCAACACCACAGTTGGAGACCTGGACGGGAACACCGCCAAGGTTATCCGATTTATAGGAGACGCCCGCGCCTTGGGTGCGGACCTGGTAGCTTTTCCCGAGATGGCCATCACCGGCTATCCAGCTGAAGACCTCCTGTTCATACCCTCCTTCATCCAGGACAACCTGGTGGCCATGCGCAAGGTCGTGGCGGCCTCCAGGGGAATCGCCGTCGTGGTGGGCTTCGTCGACGCCGACTCCGACATATACAACGCCTCAGCAATAGCCTACGACGAAGAGCTGGTGGGCGTGTATCACAAGATGTACCTCCCCACCTACGGTGTCTTCGACGAGGACAGGTACTTCAAATCCGGGAAAGTATGCCCCGTCTACACCCTCAACGGAGTGAACGTGGGAGTCAACATCTGCGAGGATATATGGTACCCGGTGGGCCCCACCGACGTGCAGAGTGACGCCGGGGCAGAGTTGATCGTCAACATCAGCGCCTCTCCCTATCACGCCGGCAAGCGCCCCGATCGCGAGAGGATGCTGGCCACCAAGGCCGCCGACCATGAGCTCTACGTTGCTTATGTCAACTCAGTGGGTGGACAGGATGAGCTGGTCTTCGACGGCGGCAGCTCCATCTTCAACCAACGTGGTGAGCTGGTGGCAAAGGGTAAAGAGTTCGAGGAGGACCTGATCGTCGCCGACCTGGATGCAGACTCCCTTTCCAGCTCGAGACTCCAGGACGCAAAGCCCCGTAAGGAGAACCCCACCCTCCTGAGCGAGATAGGCGCCGCGGAACATATTTCAGTATCGGAATACCTCCCAGCCGAACGTTCTCTTCTACCTGTCGGCGATCAAGTCCAGGCCCTCGACCCCATCGGACAGATATACGGCGCTCTGGTGCTGGGTACCGGTGACTACGTCAGAAAGAGTCAATTTGAAAAGGTGGTTCTCGGCCTGTCTGGGGGCATAGACTCCTCTCTAACCGCGTGCATAGCTGTGAGCGCTCTGGGGCCGGAGAACGTCCTCGGCGTGGCCATGCCCTCAAGATACTCCAGCGGAGGGAGCATCGTTGACGCAAAGGTACTGGCGCGGAACCTGGGGATAGACCTCTGGCTCGTGCCGATGGAGCCGGCCCACACGGCCTTCCTGGACATGTTGGAACCCCATTTCAAGGGGACCGAGGCCAACGTGGCCGAAGAGAACATACAGGCCCGCATCAGGGGCAACACCCTCATGGCCATCTCTAACAAGTTCGGCTGGCTGGTGCTTACTACGGGGAACAAGAGCGAGCTGGCGATGGGATATGGGACCCTGTACGGAGATATGGCCGGAGGGTTCTCGGTAATCAAGGACGTCCCCAAGACACTGGTCTATGAGCTCGCCCGATGGCGGAACAGCAACGGCGAGCCCGCTGACGTGATTCCCGAGGCCGTCTTCGAGAAGCCTCCCAGCGCCGAGCTCAAACCCGGCCAGACCGACCAGGATACCCTACCCCCCTATGAGGTCCTAGACCGCATCGTCAAGGCCTACGTGGAGGAGGACCGCAGCTTCCGGGAGATAGTTGAGATGGGCTTTGAGGACCACATAGTCAGACAGGTGATACTCGCGATCGACAGAAGCGAGTACAAGCGAAGGCAAGCGCCGCCGGGCGTGAAGATAACGCCCAGGGCGTTCGGCAAAGACCGCCGCCTACCCATCGTGAATAGATACAGACAGTTCTAGCAGGCTGCGACAGAAAGGGTGTGCAGAGGGGCGAAGCCCCTTTGCCGGGTGTCTGAGGGTGTCCCTCAGATATAAGTTTCTCCCCCTTCCTGGCCAGGAAGGGGGCCAGGGGGATGGTCGAAAGAGCTTTTCAGCACCTGCTAGTCCTCCACCTTGACGATCATCTCTATCTCGATGCAGCTATTCCCTGGTAGGCTGCCCATACCTACCGCCGACCTGGCGTGGCGCCCCCGGTCACCGTAGAGGGCCACCAGAAGGTCCGAGGCGCCGTTGGCCACCTTTGGCTGGTCCCCAAACTCGGGGGTACAGTTGACCATGCAGAGCAGCTTCACCACTCGTTTCACCCTGTCCAGGTCGCCGATGTTTTCCCTGATACTGGACAGGCAGTTGAGCATGGCCTGACGGGCCGACTCATACCCTTGCTCGATGTCTACTTCCCTGCCTAGCTTCCCAGGGTTGAGGGGAGTCCCGTCGGGCATACTGGCCACATGGCCGGCGACGAACAGCAGGTTACCGGCACGCACGGCCCTGACGTAGTTCGCTATGGGGGCGGAGCTGGGCGGTAGCTTCAGGCCCATCTCTTCAAGTTTCTTCTCAATCTCCATTTCACACCTCCATAAAAGATCGATCGAGGCCAGCACCTCACGTCCAGTATGAGAGGCCGCGGCCTTCAGCTATTCTAGCCGACAGGCCCGGCATATCAAGAGAGGGCGTCCCCGGCCATCTCCACGCGTCCGAAACAAATGCTGCCTCATCTCCCAGTGGGCGCACATTAGCAACGAGGCATAAAAGGTGTTGGCCAGGCAGAAATAGATGACAACTGCCCCTTCGGCAATGGTCGGCCTGGGGTTGTCCGCACCCTTACCCGTCGTTCAGAGGGGTCTGGCATCATTGTGAGGTCAACCCGCATGATACTGGCGGCTTGGCGTTGGGCAACGATTCACTTCCCCGTGGGTTAATGTGCGCTTAATCTTCATCCGCTATACTCTGAGAAGACAGTTCGTCGGGTTAAATTTTCATGCGTGTATTGCTGGTTGAAGACGAAGCTCGCATTGCTGACTTTGTCACTCGCGGCCTATCCGAACAAGGTTACGCCGTCGACGTTGCTCGCGATGGAGAGGAAGCGACTGGTTGGACCGACATAGCGGTCTTCGACGTGATAATCCTGGATGTAATGCTTCCTCGGCGCGACGGGATCGAGGTCTGCCGCATACTGCGGAGCCGTGGGCTCCGAACGCCCGTCCTGATGCTCACAGCCAGGGACGCAGTGGAGGACCGGGTTAAAGGGGCTCGATAGCGGCGCCGATGACTATTTGGTGAAGCCCTTCGCGTTCGCCGAGCTGGTAGCTCGCCTCCGAGCACTGACGCGCCGTGAGACAGCTGTCTCGGGGAGCATTCTACATGTAGGTGACCTGAAGTTTGATACGACAACCCTGGAAGTGTCCCGGCAGGGCGCGACCATAGACCTCACTACCAAGGAGTGTCGCCTCCTAGAATACCTGATGCGACATCCGAATCACGTTCTCACGCGGACGATGATCGCTGAGCACGTGTGGAACTACGAGTTTGACAACGCTACCAACGTCATCGATGTCCACATCCGAAACCTCCGGCGCAAGATAGACGATCGCTTTCCCGCCAAGTTGATCCAGACCATTCGCGGCGCTGGCTATAGGATCTCTTCCCGCCAACCGGAGGGATCGTGCTGAACCGGGCTCCCCTTCGTCTGCGGCTTACTATCTGGTATGTGTTCCTGCTCGCAGTGATACTGGCAGTCTTCGCTACTGGCATATACTTGCTGCTGCGCCACAGCCTATACCAGAGCCTCGACGAATCGATCCAGAACCGGGCCAGCACCCTTCTGAACTTCGTTCAGTACGAAGGAGATCGTCCTTTTTTGCCTGCACAAACATCCTCTCGAGACGCGAGTCAGGAGCGCTTTGCTCGGGTCTTCGATGTCTCTGGGGAAATAAGCTTTGACAACACAGGGGCCTTGGGCCAGGTCCCTGTGGATACCCAGACTGTGGCAAGCGCTCTCTCAGGGAAATCCACAAGGCACAGTACAAGATTCGTCGCGGATGATGATGCGATACGTGTGATCACGTTGCCGATCATACGAGATGGAGCGATCTTGGGGGCGCTGGAATTGGGACAATCCGAAGACGATGTTTCGGAGACTCTAGCCAGCCTCCTGCTCATAATGGGCATTGCCTACCCGGTGACCCTAGTGGTGGCAGGCTTTGGCGGGGTCTTCTTGGCCGGGCGTGCGCTGTCCCCCATCGACAATATAACCAGGACTGTACGCCATATCTCGGCGGAGGACCTGGACCAGAGGCTGAACCTGCGCCTGCCAGATGACGAAGTCGGTCGTCTGGCACGCACTTTCGACGAGATGATTGCTCGGTTAGACGATGCGTTTCGACGCCAGCGCCAGTTCACAGCTGACGCCTCACACGAGCTGAGGACCCCATTGACGATTATTAAGGGGCAGATCGATGTCTCCCTCCAAAAAGAGCGGGAGCCCGAGGCCTATCGGCAGGTACTCAGGTCGGTCAATGAGGAGGTGGACCACCTCATCCGTCTAGCTGGGAGCCTCCTCACCCTGACTCGCGCCGACGCCGGCCAAATCCCCCTGGTGTTCGACGAGGTGGATGTTGCTGAACTGATGACCGGAGTCGTGGAGCAGGTACGTCCCGTGGCTCTTGATAAGGGTGTGGGGCTTTGGTTTGACAATGGTTCTTCTGTCACCATAAAGGCCGACGAAGACTTGTTGCTGCAGCTTATGCTCAACCTCCTTGACAACGCTATCAAGTACACTCCCTCTGGCGGGCAGGTGAATGTTGGATCGAATGTGAACGGGAGTCAGGTGGAGCTGCGAGTCCAGGACACCGGCGTTGGTATTAGCCGTGAACATCTTCCCTATCTCTTCGACCGTTTCTACCGTGTTGACAAGGGCCGAAGCCGCGCCGAGGGAGGTGTAGGACTTGGACTGGCCATCTCCCGTTGGATCGCAGAAGCCCATGGCGGCACTATCCGTGTCGAAAGCGTCCCCGGTAAGGGATCAACCTTCATCGTCCTGCTACCGACTCAGGAGTCAAGCGGATCTTAATGCAGCCTTCATCGTAGCTTCATGTAGCTATCGTACACTCAGGTCATGAAGTTACCCGTGGGGAAAGGAAACATGCAGCCTGAGGCTGAAGCTTTAGAGATTTGAGAGAAAGGTGGTGAGATTCTAATGTTCGCACAAAAGAAGAAACTGTGGATTATCGTCGCGGTGGTTCTCGCCCTCGGCGTCATCGGCGGCGGTACCGGCGCGGGCATCGCCATTGCCCAGGGTGGCGGTGACGACGACCAGCCCATCACCGGCCCGGCCCTTGCCAATTGCACTGCAGCCGCGCTCGCGGGACAGCCGGAGGGTAGCACGGTCACGGAGACCGAAGTCGGCGACGACGGCGCGGCTTACGGCGTCGAGATCCGCCTCGCCGACGGCAGCGAGATCGAGGTCAATCTCGACGCGGACTGCGTCGTCATCGGCCAGGAAGCCGACGAGGACGGCCCCGACGGCGACTGATCTGACAAGAGAGTTCCCGAGCGAGGCAGGCGGCAGCAAGTACCGGGCATCACCCTGCATTCGTTCTGACTGGAGGGGTCGTGACACGGCCCCCCAGTCTGCGCTGTTCAGCCTACAGATGCCGCCCAGTACTTCCTGGAGGCTTTTTTTATCTAGGCGTCTCGCGTATCGCCTTCCGGAGGACTGTTGGACGGGACGATCCGTTTTGTTGGGGAACATGAAATTCACCGATTTACTACGAACGGGCTCGACAGGCTTTCAACAGGCGATTCCTACTCAACATCAGGTCAACGATGGCTGGCGGTTAAGGTTCTCTCACCACTAGCGTGCCGCTATCTGAAGGCAGGCTGGGGTCGCTCTCTACGTCTGGTTTATGGAGAGGTAGGCAATAACCCGGTGCCGGAGGTGCATGTGTACACGTAGGTGCCCGCAGGAGGTGAGGACAACTCGATAAGTTTCTCGCTGCCCGGCAGCACTTCGACATCGATACCCAACTCTTCAATTGTGAAAGTGTGCACGGTGAGGTCACGGTTCTTGATAACGAACTTGGCAGGCTTTCCAGCCGGTATCGTCAGTTGAGCGGGCTCGAAAGCGCTATTTTTCATATCAACAACGATTGCCCCCGCTCTCTCGTCAGGACTCACCGATTCAAGGCTAGTGAGGTGGAGTGTGCCTGAGAAGACCATGAGCCCAACCACGATAGCCGTTGTCGCCCCGAGAACCCACCGCTCGCCTGCCGTGGACACGTGGCGGGTGGCGCCCCGACGGTGTTGTAGGAATCCCAGGATACCCGAGACCGCTGCCACGATCAGCGACACGATTACGGGGATCAACAAGCCAGTGTCGAAAAAGCTGTTGAAGGTGCCCAAGGCGTTTGCTGTGACTGGGGCGAGTATCAACAGCACCAGCATCGCCCAGATCGTGGCGACGAGCGTCAGCTCTGGTCTCCGCCAGGCGAGAACAACGACGACGACCGTCGGAATCATGAACAGGCCGTAAAAGACGATCCCTTGCACCGCGTCCTCCACGTCCCCTCCGCCCGAGACCAACGTCAAAACGCCAATACCCGTGATGATCAAGGCAACGACGAAAAGCCCCGCGATTGTTACGCGCGTGTAGAATGGCAAACCTTTCCATCCACCTGTTTTCACCGAGCCTTCTTCCATCATTACCCTTCTGTTATTGCATTGCCGGGTTCCGCCTTGCCGATCGTAGGTAACAGCTTATCTACAGCGGAATTCCCTTTCCGTTTCGTTCTCCTGTTTCCCTTGATTGTTGCAACCGCTTGTTAGGGCGCAGGGATGACCGTCTCGGCGCTTCTTCCCTTGTACCAGCCCACGACAAACAGTTTGCGTAGGACCAAACGTCGTAGTAATACATCTTGCACGCCTTTCCGTTTTTCTCCTGGCTTTCATTTTGTTGCTACTGTTGCTACACGCAATATATCCTCCTCAGACGCCTGCCACGAGGTGCAAAAGAACCAATTGGGAGTAGTACCCCTACCAATCCCGTATAGTACATTTGGCCGTGCTGATTAGAGGTGCTCGCATATCTTTTCCACATGCTCGCCGTGATGGGCACTGGGGGCCCCTCTCAACCACTGACAAATCCCGCTTGTTAGTCAGGGGATCGTGTGCTAACATGCCAGGCAAACACGGCGCGGGGAGGAACAATGGCTACCGAAAAAGACAAGTCCCTGGGCATCGCCATCGCCCAGATCGAACGGCACTACGGCAAGGGCGCTATTATGCGCCTCGGCGATGTGAGCGAGAGATTGAGCACAGAGGTCGTGTCCACGGGCTCCCTCTCCCTGGATATAGCGCTGGGTGCCGGAGGAGTGCCACAGGGAAGGATTACCGAAATTTACGGGACGGAAGGGGCAGGCAAGTCTACACTGGCGCTCCACATTATGGCCGAGACCCAGAAGAAGGGTGGCACGGCAGCGTATATAGACGTGGAGCACGCTCTCGAACCTAGTTACTCAGCCAAATGCGGTGTGGATCTCGAAGCCCTCCTCATTGCCCAACCCGACAGCGGCGAACAGGCGCTGGAGATAACGGAGTACCTGGTCCGCAGCGGCGCAGTAGATACCGTCGTCATCGACAGCGTCGCCGCCCTCGTACCGAAATCGGAGCTGGAAGGGGACATGGGCGACTCCCATGTAGGGTTGCAGGCGAGGCTCATGTCTCAAGCGCTGCGTAAGCTCACCGCTGCCATTCACCATTCCAACACAGCGGTGATTTTTATCAACCAGCTCCGTGAGAAGGTGGGCGTGATGTATGGCAGCCCCGAGGTCACCCCAGGGGGGCGGGCCCTGAAATTCTACAGCTCGGTAAGAATCGACCTGCGCCGCGTGGAGTCGATAAAGCACGGCACGGAGGTGGTGGGCAGCCGTGTCAGAGCGCGGGTGGTCAAGAATAAGATAGCGCCCCCTTTCCGCACCGCGGAGTTCGACATCATGTTTAACCAGGGAATAAATAAGATGGGTGACCTGGTGGACCTCGGCGTGGCCCAGGACCTCATCAAAAAGTCGGGTGCCTTCTACTCCCACGGAGAGACCCGGCTAGGACAGGGCCGGGAGAACGCCAAAGATTTCCTTTCCCAGCACCCCGAGCTGGCTCAGGAGATTGAATCGCGCATACGGGGCACAGAGAACCTTATTCCCCTCGAGCCGGCAGCCCCCGCCAAGAATGGAGCCGAATCACCAGCGGAGGAGACCTAGCCACCAAAGCGGGTGATCATATAGCTCCCCAGGGCGACAAGGCGCCGGCCATCAGCCATTTTCCTTGCGTCATCATCATGCGTTGGTAGCAGGAATCTGGATTGTCATCTAGCTCTCGAAAAGGGCCTTCTTTCCAGGATGTCCTTGATGCCGCTCTGAGGCTTCTCTCCTACCGCCCCCGGAGCGAATCGGAGCTCCGGCGACGGCTCTCGAAGCGCTTCCCCATTTCTCTTGTCGAAGCTGCGCTCCTGCAACTAAAGCAGCGCGAGCTGGTCGACGACGACGCCTTCGCCAGGTTCTGGCGGCGTGCCCGGGAACAAGGAAGGCCTAAAGGTGCCTCCGTCGTGACGTGGGAGCTCATTCGTATGGGGGTCTCCCGAGATGTGATTGCCGAAGCCCTCGACGGCTTGGACGAAGAGGAGAACGCGTATCGGGCGGGAAGTGGGATTCTTCGCAGGTTGAGGCAGATGGACTATCCCGATTTCAGGAAGAAGGTGGTCCCCTATCTCCGCAGAAGAGGGTTCAGTTTGGAAGTAGCGAACAGGACCGCTGGAAGGCTTTGGGAGGAGCTATCGGACACGGCTGATGGCGGTATAGAAAGCTACCCCCACTAGGAATAGCCAGAAAATGTTGCCCGCCACGGACCAAGAAGAAACCGTTAGGCTGGAAATGACCGCCAGGGTCATGCTCAGTCCAGCGACCACCGCCAGACCGCTCCCCCTCTTGCGGTTAGACACGACGCTGATAACCTCTCCGACAGCATAACCAGTGCCGATTCCTAACAACCAGGGCAGGAAGGGTACTCCCAACAGCGCTCCCCACACCACGCCGGCAACCACGCCAGTCACTCCTCCAGCCACACTCGCGCGGAGGTAATAGGAGGGCGTCACGTCGAAGGTGGGATGCTTTGTCACTCTCGCGCAATCCCCGCAGCGCGCCCCCACAGGGGTTTGAATCATACATCGGGGACAGATATATTTCCCACACGTGCCGCATGCAAGGCCGGTCTCCACGTCTGGGTGGGCAGCGCACCGGTACACTCCGTACGGGTGCTCCTGCTGGGGAGACTGGTATTCCTCTGGCTGAGGCTTTTCCATAGAACTAACGGGCACTCCGATCATTTTCCATAGGGCGCCGGCCAATCCACTCCTCGCGCCCCGCCACGTCCCGGTCCCTCAGCAGCCGGTTGAACAGAACTGCCTTCCTGGGCTCGCCGTCAGGCAGAGGCGTCCAATTTGGTATGAGCCGCTTCAGCGCTACCAGCGCCAATAGGCCCACACAGAACCAAGTTATGGCCATCGGCTCTCCGAATAACAGGCTCCACAGAGGAAGCAGCGTCAGGGAGATGAATACCCATACTCCAGAGCTTCGGAAGATGGCCCATCCCACGATGGCCACCCCCGCGAAAACTATAAGTTCCAGATATGCCAGGGCGAAGAGAGCTCCGAGGGCCACAGCTATCCCTCGCCCACCTCCAAATTTCAGGAAGGCCGACCAGTTGTTGCCGGCTACTGCCGCTAAAGGGAGTCCGGTGAGGGCTATGGAAGACCGCTCCATGTCCAAAAAGAGGGCGCCTATCCAGATTGGAGAGCCACCCTTTACGAAGAGCTCGAAG
The DNA here is from genome assembly GCA_965226805.1 of Dehalococcoidia bacterium. Classification (GTDB taxonomy): domain Bacteria; phylum Chloroflexota; class Dehalococcoidia; order Lucifugimonadales; family JAGWBF01; genus CBDDDW01. Next base: position 31,066 of record CBDDDW010000004.1, on the reverse strand, counting down.
ATCCCGAGGGGGACGATCCATCCTTTGCCCACGCTGTAGAATACGTTGCTGCCCCCTACGTTGCCGCTGCCATATTGCCTTATGTCGATTCCTCTTACTAGCCGTCCGATGATGTAGGCAGTAGGCACCGCTCCGACGAGGTAGGCATAGATGTAGAGGCCGGTCAGCTCCATGGTCTCCGTTCCCCGGGACCTGACAGTCGCCTAATTCCTGCTTGCGGCCAGCCTCTCCAGCCCCCTCACGACCTCCATCGGAGGCCCGACGGAGCCCGGCAATGGCTCCACTGGGTTGCCGAGCGCATGGTAGTCACTGCCACCGCAGGCCAGAAGACCATGTCTCTTGGCAACATCCGCAAGCTCCTTAATCTTCTCCTCAGTATATTGAGCGTAATATACTTCCATCCCTGCCAGGCCTGCCGATTTGAGATCTTCCAGCGTATCTTCGAGGTTCTCGATATCTGCCGGATGGGCGACCACGGCCGTACCCGCCCAGTTCCGTATGAGAAGCACCGCCTCTCTCGGCGTGAGTTTCGACCTTTCCACGTACGCAGGACAGTTTCTACCGATATAGGTCGGAAAAGCGTCTTTGGGGTGACTGATGTACCCCTTCTCGACCATCGCCAGAGCGATGTGAGGCCTGCCCACCGATCCCTCCCCGGCGATCTCCTGGACCCGCGGCCACTCTAACTGGATACCCATTTCCCCGAGCTTTTCCACCATCCGTCTGGCACGGTTCACCCTACCGAGGCGGAAGTTTTGGAGGATGTCTTGGACATCCGCGTTTTTATATTGAATGTAGTACCCCAGCATATGAATCTCGCCGCCCGGCACCTCGGTCCCGAGCTCAATCCCTGGGATCACTTCAAGCTGGGGGCGTTCACGCGACTCCGCCAAGGCCTCTTCCAGGCCATCTGTCGAGTCGTGGTCAGTTATTGCCATGAGCCTCACCCCTTGGCGTGCTGCTAAGGCAACAAGCTCCGTAGGCGTGAGCCGACCGTCCGAGCAAGTGGTGTGAAGGTGAAGATCGACATCGGCCATGTTAATTCTCCATCCTATCTATACGTTGGATAGCGGTGGCTACCCCATTTTCCTCGTCAATGTCCACCAGGACCGCATTTAGCATCACCGGGGTATCCGAGACAGTCAGGCGTCGGGGCATTTGGGTCAAAAACCCTTCTACCGCGGCCTGCACTTCACTACCGATAACCGAATTATAGGGACCTGTCATACCTACGTCCGTCACAAAAGCCGTGCCCTCGGGTAGGATTCGGGCGTCGGCCGTAGCTACGTGGGTATGGGTCCCCAGGACCGCGCTGACCCGACCATCCAGGTACCATCCCATCGCCTGCTTCTCAGAAGTGGCTTCAGCGTGAAAGTCCACTATTATCGCCTTCGGTGGGTTGATGCCGGTTATCTCCTTCAGGATCTGGTCGGCCGACCGAAAAGGGCAGTCCAGCGTGTTCATGAAGACTCTGCCCATCAGGTTGAGCACCACCGTCTCACCCAGCCTGATGTATCCTTTGCCCGGCGTGCCCGGAGGATAGTTAGCGGGCCGGATAAGGGGCCACTCCTGGTTCAGATAGGGTATGATCTCCTTCTGCTTCCAAACGTGGTTGCCTGAAGTAATTATGTCCACTTCGCCCGAGAAAATGTCCGATGCGGTATCCGATGTGATGCCGAAACCGCCGGCACTGTTCTCGCCGTTAGCGATGACCAGGTCAATTGAGAACTCTCGACGCAAACCAGGGACCAGGTTTCCTATCGCGTCTCTCCCCGGTCTCCCGATCACGTCACCGATCATAAGGACCCGTAAAATTCAACGCCCCCCTCTGGAAACATCAATGCCGGAGGTATTCTCGGTGGATCTCTGGCGGCCGCGACGGCGTCCTCTACCTGGTCGGGAGGACAGGACGGCCCTGGTAGTAGTCGGCGCAAATGCTGGGAGCCAAGCCAAAGACCTTAGAGCCCTCCACCGCGGTCCTTTGACAACGGCAGGGAGGTGCGTGCCTCCGAGGAGTCGTTGCAGTCCCCCCTCCCCTTGTCTCACAGCGGCGAGGCCGGCTCAGGGCAACGTAGTAGCCATCACCCGCCGTTGGGCATGGATACTACCGCGCGTACTCCACAGAGCGTGTCTCCCTTATCACAGTCACCTTTATCTGCCCCGGGAACACAAGCTCCTCTTGTATTTTCTTTGCGACGTCCCTCGCCAGAGTGGAAGCTTCATCGTCGTCTATGTTGTCGGGCTGGACCATGATACGTACCTCACGCCCAGCCTGGATGGCGAAGGCCTTTTGGATGCCGGGGAAGCTTGTGGCCACGCCCTCCAGCGCTTCCAGGCGTTTCACGTAGTGCTCCAGAGTTTCTTTCCTCGCCCCCGGCCGTGAGGCACTCATCGCGTCGGCTGACGCGACCAGAAACGCCTCTATGGAGCCCCGCTCTTCGTCGTGATGCTCCATGATCGCCCGGTGGACCTCTGGGTGTATTCCGTACCGTTTAGCCACATCGGCGCCTATTTCAGCGTGGGGACCTTCCACCTCGTGGGTGAGGGCCTTACCTATATCGTGGAGCAGCCCTCCTGCTTTCGCCACTTCTATGCTGGCCCCGATCTCCGCGGCCATCATCCCGGCCAAATGGGACACCTCGACCGCGTGGAGAAGAACGTTCTCCCCATAGCTGTAGCGGTACTTGAGACGGCCCAGGAGTTTCACCAGCTCTGGATTGAGCCCTCTGACTCCCGAATCAAAGATGGCCTGTTCCCCCGCTCTGGCGATGGACTCCTCCATCTCCTCCTTGGAGCGCTCGACCACATCTTCGATGCGAGCAGGTTGTATCCTGCCGTCCGAAACTAGCTTTGTGAGAGCGAGTCTTGCGGTCTCCCGCTTGACCGGGTCGAAGCAGGAGATGGTAACCACCTCAGGGGTGTCGTCGATGATTACGTCCACCCCTGTGAGGGCCTCCAACACCTTGATATTCCGCCCCTCACGTCCTATGAGGCGGCCTTTCATGTCGTCGTTGGGAAGCTTGACCACCGAGGTGGTATGCTCGGAAACTACATCCGAGGCTAGTCGGTGTATCGCGGTTGTTATGACCTTGCGGGCGGTTTCGTTCGCTTCTTCGATTGTCTGCTGCTCCAGCTCCCTGTAGCGGCGGGCCAACTCATGCTTCATATCGTCTTCTGCCTTTTTGAACAGAAGATCTTTGGCCTCCACCATGGTGAGCCGGGCCAGATATTCTAGCTGCTTCGTCTGTTGCTCTTTTAGGCTATTTAGATCTTCCTTAGCCTGGTTTAGGTCGTCTGCCTTCGCGGTCAGGTTCTCTTCCTGCCGCTCCAGATCTTGGCCTCTGCGCTCCAGGCTTTCCTCTCGCTGGCTGAACCGCCGTTCTGAGCGCTGAACCTCCTTGCGCCTTTCGTTCAGATCGGCTTCTACGGAGGACCGTGTTTTAAGAGCCTCTTCCCTAGCTTCGAGGAGCATCTGGCGTTTCTGCTCCTCAGCCGCAGCTACAGTTCTTTCTGCTTCCTCTTTAGCAGCTCTAAAGCGTTTCCCGCCCGCCAGGTCGGCAAGGAATTTGAACGGATTCAATGTACCTCATCCTTTCCGCCGTGGCGATTTTTTTTTAGAGACCTCCTGACCTCTAGTACCTCAATCATACTTTGGAGGAACCTGAGTGTCAAGATAATCCCGAGTCCTCTCGGGGCCTTTCAGGCGCCTCAGCGGGCCCTTTTCCTTGTTGAGCTTACCTACTGTTGCTATAATTATGCTACTCCCCAACAGGACGGCCTATGTGGTTGCCTGCAAAGGGATCGACCGCTTCAGTAAAGTAAGAACATGACTGATCAGCTCAAGAACAGACCTTTTCTGAAGGGTGACGCACCCTTGACGACTTCCGTCAAGCGGATGGTCGTCAAGGCCGGCACCAGCGTGCTCACGGGCGGCGGCGATCACCTGGACCGTTCGGTGATGTCGGCTCTGGTCGGGCAAATAGCGACTCTGCACACAAGAGGAGTCGAGGTAATTCTGGTTACCTCGGGCGCGGTGGCCGCCGGATGGCATGCCTTGGGCTTGACGCGGGAGCGCAGGGACATCCCTTTCCGCCAGGTCCTGGCGGCTGTGGGGCAGAGTCACCTCATGCACTACTATGAGGAGCTATTTGCGGCTCACCGGATCACCGTGGCTCAAGCTCTGCTTACCCGAAACGACCTCTCGGACCGGCAGGCATACCTGAATATCCGGAACACCTTGCTAGCGTTGTTGGAGCTGGCAGTGGTGCCGGTCCTGAACGAAAACGACGTGGTGGCCGTGGACGAGCTGAGAGAGGGTTTCGGCGACAACGACCGGCTCTCGGCCCAAGTCGCCAACCTGGTCGACGCAGACCTGTTGGCCATCCTCACCGACACCGATGGCCTGTACACATCGGACCCGGACATCGACCCCGACGCCCGGCTGATCAGCCGCGTGGAGAGGGTCGATCAGTCTGTGGAGGCCCTAGCGGGTAAAGTTCACGGTCCGCTGGCCAGGGGGGGCATGCCGACAAAGCTGGAAGCAGCTCGGCTGACTACCTCTTCGGGCATAGCCACGGTAATATGCAACGGCCGGGAAGGGGACGCACTGCTCCGGCTGGCCCAAGGTGAGGAGCTGGGGACCATGTTTCTCCCAACCGCCGGCAGGATGGAAAGCAGAAAGAGGTGGATGATCAGCAGCCTCTCCAGCCAAGGGGAGATTCTTGTGGACAATGGCGCCTCTCTGGCACTACGTGATCATAATCGCAGCCTCCTGCCGGCGGGGGTGCAGGGCGTGGCGGGGGAGTTCCAGCGGGGAGACATCGTGTATATTCTGGTGACGGGACGTGACAAGGTGGCCTGCGGCATAGCCAATTACGGCTCCGATGACATCGCCAAGATCAAAGGCACCCAGTCCGATCTGATCGAAGGCATCCTGGGCTACCACTACGGCCAGGAGGTCGTGCACCGCAACAACATGGTGCTGCTGTGAAGCGTGCATGGGAATTGGGCTGTCTGGAGAACAGCGAGACACCACAGGACCGACACTCCGTGGCCGATCAAAGACCACAGGATACGATGAGTAGAAAGGGCGAACCGGGAGTCACATGATGACCACGGCAGTTGATGATCTGGTAGAAAAAGGCAAGGCAGCACGCGCAGCTTCCCGGAAGCTGGCTCGGCTATCCTCCGATGCCAAACGTAAGGCCCTACTGAACATCGCGGACGCCCTCGTCGCCCAGCAGGAGGACCTGCTCGAAGCCAACGAGAGAGACTACGCGGCCGGAAGGTCGAACGGCCTCTCGGAGGCTCTCCTGGACCGGCTGCTGCTCACCCCCGAGCGGCTGGAAGCCATGTCTGGCGACGTTCGCGGCATCTCGGCGTTGCCAGACCCGGTGGGCGAGATATTCGACATGCGGACCCTCCCCAACGGGCTGGTGGCCGGGAAGAAGCGTGTCCCCCTTGGTGTCATCGGAGCGATCTACGAGAGCAGGCCCAACGTGACGGTGGATATCGCTGCCCTCAGCATCAAGTCCGGCAATGCGTGCATCCTCCGGGGAGGCAGCGAAGCCATCCACTCCAACACGGCCCTGGCCGGCCTGGTGCGCGGGGCCATCGCCGAGGCTGGGGTCCCCAAGGACGCCGTGCAGTTCGTAGACAACACAGACAGGTCCTTGGTCGAGGCCATGCTTCAGACCAAGGAGTACATAGACCTGCTGATACCACGGGGCGGTGCCGACTTCATACGTTACGTGGCTGACAAGGCTAATATGCCCGTGGTCACCGGGGGGATCGGCGTCTGCCACACCTACGCTGATAAATCCGCCGACCTGGACAAGGCAGTGGCGATAGCATACAACGCCAAAGTGCAGCGTCCCACCGTGTGCAACGCCCTCGACTGTCTGCTGGTCCATTCCGAGCTGGCTCCCCGATACCTGCCCCGCGTCGCCCGGGAGTGGGCAAAGGCAGGCGTGGAACTGCGCTGCGACCTGCGGGCTCTGAGTATCCTTGGACCGCAGGATGGGCTGGATTTGGCTCCAGCCACTGAGGAAGACTGGGGTACGGAGTTCCTCTCCCTGGTGGCGGCGGTTAAGGTGGTGGACTCCCTAGACGAAGCTCTGGAGCATATAGAGAAATACGGCTCGGGCCACTCGGAGGCCATCGTGGCGGAAGACTACACAGCGGCCATGCGCTTCCTCGATGAGGTTGATGCGGCGGCAGTATACGTTAACGCAAGCACGCGCTTCACCGACGGAGCTCAGTTTGGCCTGGGGGCGGAGGTGGGGATCAGCACCCAGAAGTATCACGCCCGAGGCCCCATGGGCCTGAAGGAGATCACTTCCTACAAGTGGATCGTCCTTGGCAGCGGGCAGGTCGTGCCCTAAGCCATCTCGAATCTGGTTGCCTGGGAGGTAATTCGTGGCAGACTACTATTTTGAGCGGGATTGCAGGACCCCGTTCTCCGAGTCCTACACCATCTTGAAGGATGAGCAGCCTGTGGGGAGAACGGACTTACATTTCACCACCACTATTGTGTATAGCACGCTGGCTGTCCTGGAGAGCCTCACCCAGGAGGAGATTCAGGAACTCATCGACACCATAGACGAGGAGCTGGTCGACTCGGCCGGAGTCCCCAGGGAGGAGTTCATAGTCCACGTTTATCAGGGGAGGGAGGTTGGCGTGTTCAGCGACAACGTCTTCGGGACGAACGGCGAGGGCACAGACGGTGCTGATAGCGGGCCCTTGAGGAACTAAGGAACTAAACTCGCTTTCTCTCCAGGGCCGTTGTTACGGCCCGCTCGACGTCCTTAGCCGTAATGTGGTACTTCTCCACGAGCCTGTCGGCGTTGCCCGATTCCGCGTAGCCGTCCAGGGCTACCATTTCTAATGGGACCGGATGGCTTCTCCCCAAAGTCTGGGCCACAATGCTGCCCAGACCTCCGCGATGATAATGCTCCTCGACCGTGACCATGGCCCCCGTTTCCTCCGCCGACTTCTTTATGGTCTCCTCGTCGACGGGATTTAAGGTATGCATATTGACTACCCGGCAGCTAATTCCCTGGTCCCCTAATGACTCCGCCGCATCAAGCGCCGACGAGAGTGCGACGCCGAGGGCGATGATGGTAACATCGCGGCCCTCCCGCATCGGCTCAGCCTTACCGATGGTGAATCCACAGCCGTCCTGGTGTACCACCGGCGTGGCCGGGCGGTAGAGGCGTATATAGAAGGGGCCGGGGGTTCTGGCCGCGGCGCGGACTGCCTCGACGGTCTCTACGGCGTCAGCCGGAGCCACGACGGTAAATCCGGGCAGAGAACATGTCAGGGCCAAGTCCTCGATGCCATGGGCCGACATGCCATCCTCGCCGGCGGTGATGCCCGAATGGGTACATACGATCTTTACGTTCAAGTGGGGCTGGGCGATGCCGACCCTGATCTGGTCAAAGGGACGGCACGTTCCGAAAACGGCGAAGGTGCTGACGAAGGGCGTCTTGCCCGAGGAGGCCAGCCCCGCAGCAACACCCATGATGTTCTGCTCCGCCGGCCCGAAGTCGAAGAACCGTTCCGGGAACTGAGCGGCGAAAAGGTGAGTGAACGTGGACTTGTTTAGGTCTCCCCCAAGCACGACTATGTTGGGGTCCTCGCCACCCAGCTCCACCAGGGTCTTGCCGTAGGTCTCCCTGGTGGAGGCCATCTTGAAGGCACCGTTACTCATGAACGACCGCTCCTTTGACTGGCGTTGTCCGGTCTAGACGCCTTTTCGCGAGACGTTCGGTGAAACGTCGTCTAGACATATTCGGCGCAGGAGGAACCTACACCAGTTCCCCCATAGCCCTTTCGTGCTCGTCTTTCGAGGGGGCGCGGCCGTGGAAATCGGGGTTATTCTCCATGAAGCTGACTCCCTTCCCTTTGACCGTATGGGCGATGATTACCGTCGGGCGCCCGCGGGCCTTATGGGCTTTGGCTACAGCGTCGAGGATCTGAGAGATGTCGTGACCGTCAATTTCCAGGGTCTTCCATCCGAAGGCGCGCCACTTAGCGGGCAGAGGCTCAATTTCCATGACCTCGCTGGTGAACCGGTCATTCTGTATCCTGTTCCTGTCCACGAAAGCGGTTAGGTTGTCCAGTTTGTAATGGGCCGCCGCCATGGCCGCCTCCCACACCTGTCCCTCGTCGCACTCACCGTCGCCCAGCATCGCGTACACCTGGTAATCCTTCTTGTCGATGTTCGCCGCAAGGGCCACCCCAATAGCAAAGGAGAGGCCCTGTCCCAGGGACCCGGAGTTCATCTCGACCCCCGGAGTCATCGGGTGAGCGTGCCCCTGAAGCCGGCTGTCTATCTTTCGGAAGGTCCACAGCTCTTCCCGGGGAAAGAATCCGCATTTTGCTAGGATGGCATAGAGCCCGGGGCACGCATGACCCTTGCTGAGGATAAAGCGGTCCCGGTCGGGCCAGGCAGGGTCCTTGGGGTTATACCTCAATACCTGGCAGTAAAGAGCGGTGAGAATGTCGATCTCCGACAGGGAGCCCCCTGGATGTCCGCTTCCGGCCTGGAAGATCATCTCGACGATGTCCCGCCTGAGCTCTCTGGCAACCGCCTTGAGCTCGTCTATCGTATGCCCTCGGGCCTTAGATGAAGCAACCTCGGCGGCGTTGTTGGCCGAGGCTGGTACGCTCCGATGCTTGGCTCCAGTAGAGGCCAAAGAGCACCCCCTGAACCTGCTAGGCGCCATCTTCTCAAGTGGCAGCCCGATTATAGCAACGGCATCCGACGGTGTCTAGCCATCCCAACATCGGTGTAACTATAATAGACCAGGCATGATAATAGATTTCCATACGCATATTTTCCCACCTTCTTTCCGGGAGCGGCGAGAGGAATATTCGAGGAGCGACACGACGTTCCGTACACTCTACTCCAATCCTCGCGCCCGAATGGCTACCGCCGAGGAACTGGTCCAGGCGATGGACGAAGCTCACGTCGATATATCCGTAGTAATGGGCATAGGCTGGACGGACATGCGGCTGGCCGTGGAGGCTAACGACTACATCATAGAGTCGGCGGCCCGCTATCCTTCCAGGCTTGTCGGCCTGTGTGCCGTGAATCCGGCCTGGGGTAAGGAAGCTGTGGCAGAGGTGGAGCGCTACGCCAGAACAGGAGTGAGGGGTATAGGCGAGCTCCATCCCGACTCCCAGGGATTCAACATTGGCAGCAGAGAGGTCATGGCTCCAATAATGGAGACCGCCCAGAGGCTTGGGTTGGTGGTGCTTACCCACTCCTCGGAGCCGGTGGGGCACCTCTATCCTGGGAAGGGCGCTACAACCCCCGACAAGCTGTACACTCTTATCCGCAACTTCCCTCAGAATGTCATCGTCTGCGCCCACTGGGGTGGAGGGCTGCCCTTCTACACCCTAATGCCTGAGGTAGCGGAGGAGTCGAAGAACGTATACTACGACACCGCGGCCTCTCCCCTGTTGTACAGGCCGGACATCTTCTCCTCCGTCGTGGGACTGACCGGCCCGGACAGGATTCTCTTTGGGACAGACTTCCCGCTGATCCAGCACACCCGCCTTCTGGAGCAGGTAGAGGATGCCCGCCTCTCGCACGACGCCTCATCCAAGATCCTCGGGGCGAACGCCCGAGCACTTCTAGGGATATAGGAAGCAGGCCGGGATGGTCCGCGCCTTCGTGGCCGTAGACATCTCCAATGAAGCCCGAGCCGCCCTGGCCGGCGTGATAGAGCGCCTGAAGGAGCGGGGCCTCTCAGGAGTCCGCTGGGTGAGGCCCGAGGCAATTCACCTCACCCTCAAGTTTCTGGGCGAAATAGAGGACTCCCAGGTAGAGGGTTGTCTGAGCGCCATGGAGCGGGCCGCACCCGGAACCGGTGCCCTCAACCTCGCCCTCTCGGAAATCGGGGCCTTCCCCAACTTCAAGAGCCCCAGGGTCATATGGGTCGGCGTGAAGGGAGACCTGGACCCCTTGCAGGAGCTCCAGAGCCGGATCGACCAGGGAATCTACTCGACGATAGGCCTGCCCGAAGAGAAGCGGGAGTTCTCCCCTCACCTAACCCTGGGCCGCGTGCGCGAAAACGCGTCCGGCGACGAACACCGCCGGATAGGGGAGGCGCTGGCCGGCGTGGCCCTTGACGCCGATGTGAGCTGGAAGGTTAGCAAGGTCAACCTGATCCGCAGCACGCTCAAGCCGTCAGGGGCCGTGTATGACGTGCTGGGCTCTGTGCAGCTGTGAAGGGCCCGCTTCCCCCGCATCGGTCGCGCAAGGAGCGCCTCGACGCACGCTATCGTTCGGGCCGAGCTAATATACGACAACACCTTGAACCCCCACCCGTTTCCTGGTACCATGAATCCAGCATCTAAAAGTGAATAACCCCTAACGCCCGAAAGGGCCGCTTTCGCAGGATAGCGAGAGTGGACCTTTAAAGACAGTCCCGTGAGGCTGGCAAGGTAAAGCGCGGGCTCTTCGTAAGCCCGAGTTCGGGCTGGGAAACTTTGCAACTCAGAACCCTTGCCAGCTACCGGCAAGGGTTTTTGTATGTCCATAACAGACGGCCACCTGAAGCTGGTGGAAAAGCAGATACTGAACAAGGACGATATGCGTCGCGCGCTCGCCCGCATCGCCCACGAGATACTGGAACGCAACCGGGGACCTGATGGGCTCATCCTGGCGGGTATCCGCACCAGGGGGCTGCCCCTGGCCCGACGCATCGCCGCAAGGATCCAGGAGTACGAAGGGGCCGAGGTCGCTGTGGCCGCCATGGATACGAGGCCTTATCGAGATGATGTCCCCCCGAGCTCCAGGCACCGGCTTGAGCCCGCCAACTTTCCGGAGGACTTCAACGGCAGCAGAGTGGTGCTGGTGGACGACGTCCTCTACACCGGCCGGACCGCCCGGGCCGCTCTGGACGCCCTCACGGACCTGGGCAGGCCGGACCGCGTCCAGCTGGCCGTACTCGTGGACCGCGGCCACAGGGAGCTGCCCATAAGGGCGGACTATGTGGGGAAGAACATACCAACCTCCCAGGGAGAGCGGGTCCAAGTCAGGCTGGCAGAGATAGACGGCAAGGACGAGGTAGTGTTGACCTCGAGGCCTGAGGCACAAAGCCCAAGCAAATAAGTAGCTGGAATATTCACGATAGCGGCAGGGGAGTTGGGGGATGTACAAAGGCAGCCTGGTATCTATCGAGGACCTTTCGAAGGAACAGATCGAGGACATTCTCGAACTGGCACAGGAAATCGACTTAGACCGCGATGCCTTTTACGGCCTAGCCTCACGCCGCATAATGGCCAGCCTCTTCTTGGAGCCCAGCACCAGGACCCGTGGCTCCTTTGAGTCGGCGATGAAGAGGCTGAGCGGCGACACCATCACCACGGCTGACCCTAAGTCATCGTCTACGGCCAAGGGAGAGTCCCTAGCGGACACTATCCGGATCTGGAGCGGCTACTCGGACATCATCGTACTCCGGCATCCCTGGGAGGGGGCAGCCCGGCTTGCCGCCCAATACAGCGATGTCCCGGTCATCAACGCGGGAGACGGGAGCCACGAGCACCCCACCCAGACCCTCCTGGACCTCTACACCCTGCGGAAAGAGTTCGGCAAGCTTGAGGGGCTCAAGATCGTCCTCTGCGGGGACCTGAAAAACGGCCGCACCATTCACTCCCTGGTATACGCACTGCTGCGCTTCGACGTGGAATTGATCTTCGCTCCGGGCGAGGAACTGGGCCTCCCGGAGCACGTCATACACAAGATCGAGACCGATTACGAAAGGCCCTTCTTGAACATCCGGCACGAGGGCCTCGAAGCTCTATACGACATGGGATCAAAGAGCGATGGGACGCCGGTGGATGCTATCTATATGACGCCCAGCCAGCCCCACAGCCTGTCCCTTTTCGAATCGAAGCAAATCCGAATCGACAAAGACGACTCCCTTATCTTCTACGTAACCCGCAAGCAGGCAGAGCGAGAGGAGGAGGGGGATGGATCCACCAAGAGATATCCACGCATCGACGCGAATTTTCTGCGCAGGCGAGATTTCTCCAAGGCTCTCATCCTGCATCCTCTTCCCCGGGTAGACGAGATATCGCCGGAGATTGATTCTGATCCCAGGAGCAAGTACTTCCAACAGGCAAGGAACGGCGTCCCCGTCCGGATGGCATTGATCGCCCTCATGCTGGGACTGAAGCCTTGGAAAAGGCGCGAGGCAGCAACAGCCGCTGGGGCGCCGACCGGCGGCAGGGCCGTGTCTGACCCCAAGGGGATCATCTGCGTGAACTCGGCCTGTGTCACCCAGCAGGAGCCTCAGAATACGCGAGCTGAGTTCTCCTTCTTCAGCAAGCCTCGGCCACGATTCGTCTGCGGCTATTGCGAACGCGAGTTCCTTCCCTCTTTCTGCGCCTACGATAGTGGGGAGGTTTACTTCCCCATCGAGAAGATATCCCCTCGAATACTCGACCCATCGACTTTTACCTTCTTCAAGGATGAGTCGACAGCGCGTGCCCACGGCATGCGGTCGCCGTCGACACAGCGCACGGACTATCGGAGGAGATAGGGTTATGGACGTCACTCCACTCCACTACCGAGTCTTCCATGGCTAAGGCTGCCTACTTGGCGCTGGAAGACGGCGCTGTCTTTCATGGCGAGGCCTTTGGGGCCGAGGCTCCGGGCCACGGCGAGGTGGTCTTCAGCACCAACATGACGGGGTACCAAGAGGCACTCACGGACCCTTCCTACGCGGGCCAGATCGTGGTGCTGACCTATCCCCTGGTGGGCAATTACGGCATCAATCTCCGGGATTACGAGTCAGAATGTGTCCAGGTAGCGGGCTTCGTGGTCAGAGAGCTCTGCGACTATCCAAGCCACGGCCTCAGCACGTCGACCCTCCATGAGTTCCTCGCCTCTCAGGGAATTCCCGGCATCAAGGGAGTAGACACGCGTTCCATCACAAGGCGCCTGCGCACCCAAGGAGTCATGATGGGGCTGATCTCCTCCGGCCCCACGCAAGACGGAGCTCCAACACCCGTCGCAGCTTCCAGCTCCAGTGGCGACGCCGAGGCGGCTCTCGCCGGGTTAAAGGCCCTGCCCAGGTATGGCGAGGTTGACTTCGTCAAGAGAGTTACAGCCAGCGAGAGATACGACTGGCCCGAAAGCTCCGACGCGTCTCTCTCTTCTCAAGCCTCGGATCGCCGCATCTTGGTCATGGACTTGGGAGTCAAGTACAACATCCTTCGCCTGCTCCACTCCAGGGGATTCCACGTCACGGCTGTGCCCGCCGCTACCTCCGCGGAGGATATGCTGACCATGAATCCTTCGGGGATCGTGCTTTCGCCCGGGCCAGGCGACCCGGCACTGCTGGAATACGCCGTAGATACCGCCCGAAGGCTCGTCGGACGGGTCCCGCTAATGGGCATCTGCCTTGGACATCAGGTCATAGCCAGGGCCCTGGGATGCACGACCTTCAAGCTGAAGTTTGGCCATAGAGGGGCGAACCACCCGGTAAAAGAGGTAGCCAGCGGGAGGGTCTACATAACCGCCCAGAACCACGGCTACACCGTGGACGCGGACTCACTGCCGGCTGAGCTGGAGGTGACCCACGTGAATCTCAACGACGGCACAGTCGAGGGACTCCGGCATCGCGATCTTCCTCTCCTCACCATCCAGTACCACTCGGAGGCATCCCCTGGGCCCTTGGACAACGAATACATATTCGACAGCTTCCTCGAGATGGCGCTAGATTGCCCACAACTGGACTATTCGACTCCAAAAAGCTGAAAAAGGAGGTCCACCCAGACCTTGAAGGCGGATCTTGGGACAATGTAGGCTCGCCATAGCTCTTCTCCACGCTCGGAAATCGCATTGAATTGTGTCATCCATAATATGCGGCGACATGCGATGGAGAGGACCGGCAGAATACCATTGATCAGGAGGTCCGTAATGTCCCTAGGATATGTACTTCTGGAAGAAGGCGCCGAGGTGGATCTGCGAGCCGACATGAGGGAGGTCCTCTCCATACTCGACAACGAGGTGCCCAAATTCAGCTGCGGAAACTATAGCTACCAGATATGCTCGCTGAGCGGCGTCTTGGGGGCGTCCTGGCGCATACTGGTCAATCTGATCGACACCAGCCGAACAACCACAACGTTTCCACCTAGAATTGGCCTCATCGAGTTAAATTGCCTGAAAGGCGGCTCAGTCAGCCTGAAGATAGTCCCACGAGACCCTTGGCGCGAAGAACAGGCCCTGGCCTTTGGCGAAGAGGGCCGCTTCTTCGCCAACTTTGTTTTCCAGATGGTCAATGCTCTTAAGGCCAGGGGCTACATCGGTCTGCCGGGAGCTATACCCGCCCTCTAATCCACCTGCTCGGCAAGTGACGGCACATCCGTCAAAGTGGACAGGGTGGCGGGTACATAGAAAACCAGTCACCTAGCTGCACGAGGAGAGTGGATGGCTGCCAAGCCAAGCAAGGTCCTAGTCATCGGGTCTGGCCCCATAGTGATCGGCCAGGCCGCCGAGTTCGACTACGCCGGAACTCAGGCATGCAAAGCCCTGAGGGAAGAGGGCGTTACCACAGTCCTCGTCAACTCCAACCCCGCGACTATCATGACCGACCAGGGCGTGGCTGACATGGTATACATCGAGCCCCTGACCGTCGGCGTGATGGACAGCATCATCGACAGGGAGCGTCCCGACGGTATCCTGGCAACCCTCGGCGGACAGACTGGGCTGAACCTGGCAGTGGACATGGCCGATGCGGGCCTGCTGGACAAGTACAACGTCGCTCTACTAGGAACTTCGCTGGAGACGATACGCAACGCCGAAGACAGGGAGCTATTCCGCAGACTTCTTTCCAAAATAGGAGAGCCCGTGCCTCCGAGCGTGACCGTCTCGTCAATGGATGAGGCCCGGGGCGCCGCCGAACAGATGGGGTTGCCGTTGGTAGTTCGACCGGCGTACACCCTGGGCGGCACCGGTGGCGGGCTCGCCCATACCGAGGAGGAGTTTCACTCCATAGTCAGCGGCGGACTCGCGGCGAGCCCCATTCACCAAGTACTCGTGGAACGCTCCCTGGTGGGATGGAAGGAGATCGAGTACGAGGTGATGCGGGACGGGGCTGACAACTGCATCACCGTTTGCAACATGGAGAACATGGACCCCATGGGTGTCCACACGGGCGACAGCATCGTCGTGGCTCCTAGCCAGAGTCTGACCGATAAAGAGTATCAGATGCTTCGCTCCGCCAGTCTGAGGATAATACGGGCGTTGGGCATCGAGGGTGGCTGCAACATCCAGTTCGCGAGCCCTCCCCACCCTGAGGTGGCCGGGGCCATAGGCAGCAACTGGGATCCGGACGCCCCTTACTACGTCATAGAGGTCAACCCAAGGGTAAGCCGCAGCTCCGCCCTGGCCAGCAAGGCGACCGGATACCCGATAGCCCGCGTGGCCGCCAAGATTGCCGTGGGGAAGAGGCTGGACGAGATACCCAACGCAGTAACCAAAAAGACGCTGGCCGCCTTTGAGCCGGCCCTAGACTACTGCGTTGTGAAAATACCCAGGTGGCCCTTCGACAAATTCTCGGCGGGAGACAGGACCTTAACGACTCAGATGAAGGCCACCGGGGAGGTTATGTCCATCGACCGCTGCTTCGAAGCGGCCCTCCAGAAGGCGGTACGCTCCCTGGAGCTGGGTGGGAAGTCTCTCCTGTGGGAGGACCCGGCCTGGAGGCGAGAGGAAGACCTGCTTTCCCAATCTGAACCGTTCCAACCCACGGATTTCCGGCTGTGGACCATTGTTTATGCCCTCCGGCGTGGAATGACTCCAGGGGAGATCGTCCGGCGGACCCTGATAGACCCGTGGTTCATCCATGCCCTCAAACGGACCGTGGACATGGAAAACCGGTTGCTCTCAGAGTCTGTAACACCAGACCTGATTCGTGGCGCGAAGCGGCTGGGCTTCTCAGACGAGCAGGTGGGGGTCCTTTCTGACATGCTCCCGGAGCAGGTGAGGAACCTCCGGCAGTCGTGGGGTATTCGCCCCGTGTATAAGATGGTGGACACCTGCGCCGCTGAGTTCGAAGCGGCAACACCCTACTACTACAGCACATACGAGGACGAGAACGAGGCGCCTCCTCTAGAGGGACCCAAGGCTATCGTCGTGGGCAGCGGTCCTATACGAATAGGGCAGGGCATCGAGTTCGATTACTGTAGCGTCCACGCCGCCTGGGCCCTCCGGGATGAGGGGGTGAAGAGCATATTGGTCAACTCCAACCCCGAGACGGTCTCTACGGACTTCGATACCAGCCACCGCTTGTATTTCGAGCCCCTGGACGAAGAGAGCCTGCGGGACATCATTGAGAACGAGACCGAGGGCGACTATCCACCGCCGTCGGTGGTGCAGTTCGGTGGCCAGACGGCCATCGACCTCTCCCAGAGCCTCGCTCGGGCAGGCATGCCCCTTCTGGGATCGGGAGCCGAAGCCATAGACATAGCCTCCGACCGGCAGAGGTTCGAGGAATTCCTCGCGAGGCTGGGGATTCCTCAGCCCCCGGGCGCCGCCGTTACCTCCGTAGAGGAAGCGCTAAGGGTAACCGAGGATATCTCCTATCCGGTAGTCGTCCGCCCAAGCTACGTGCTGGGCGGCCGGGCCATGGAGATAGTGCAGAACGCCACCGAGCTCATCCACTACCTGACCTTGGCCGTCGAAGTAGGCCAGGGCAGGCCGGTGCTGATAGACAAGTACATGGAGGGCAAGGAGTGTGAGGTGGATGCGATCTGCGACGGCCGGCAGGTGTTGATCCCAGGGATCATGGAGCACATCGAGCGGGCGGGGGTCCACAGCGGTGACTCCATGGCCATCTACCCGGGCCTGAATCTGACCGACGCTGAGGTCAACACCATCGTGGACTACGCCACCCGCATCGGCCTGGGGCTCGGGGCAAGAGGCCTGCTGAACGTGCAGTTCGTAATCCTGGGAGGGCCGCCTTACAGGAGCCCACGGCTAAGTATGGATAACTCCCACGAGACTTCCGTGTACGTGCTGGAGGTGAATCCGAGGGCCAGCCGCACCATTCCCTTCATATCCAAGGTGACAGGGGTCCCGGTGGTCAACCTGGCCACTCGGATCATGCTCGGGAGAACGCTGGAGGAGATGGGGTACCCCGGCGGCCTGTGGAAAAGGCAAAACTTAGTGGGCATCAAGGCGCCCGTTTTCTCCATGTCCAAGCTCACGGGTGTTGACTGGTACCTGGGGCCCGAGATGAAGTCCACCGGGGAGGTCATGGGTGTGGACCACGATTTCCCTTCGGCGCTGGCCAAGGCCCTCATGGCAGCCGACCTGACCTTGAAGCCGGGAGGCGCCGTACTGATGAGCATTGCCGACAAAGAGAAGGCCGAGTCCGCGCCGCTTATCAGGGAGCTGCTCCAAGCGGGGATCAAGCTCTACGCTACCGAAGGGACGGCGGCTATGATCGAGGCTATGGGCGCGCCGGTGACCATGATAACCAAGAAGCTGAGCGAAGGCCACCCCAACGTGGTCGACGTAATTGACGGCGGGCTGGTGAACGGCGTAGTGAACACCGTGTCAGAGGTAACCACCGCCATCAGAGATGGGTTTCAGATACGAAGAGCCGCGGCTGAGCGGCGCATCCCCTGCTTCACCTCCCTGGACACCGCCAGGGCCGCCGTGGAGAGCCTGCTCACGGGCCCCAGCGGCGCCTACACCATAAAGCGCAGCGACGAGTACCTGGACGGGCGGTAGCCGTGAGCTCTTATGGGCCCACGCTGGGTGACCAGCTGGGATACCCATCGTTCGCTGGGTGATTAGTGAGCCGCGTAAGGTTGGAGCCGTCGGCGTCCATCCTGTATAACTCATTATTCTCGCCCCGACCGGATTGGAACGCTATCAATCCGCCACTCGGGGACCATGCCGGATAACCATCGGGAGCCGAATGATTTGTTAGCCTAACGTTGTTCGAGCCGTCGGCATTCATGACGTACATCTCTTCGTTGCCATCTCGATTCGAACGAAACGCGATCAAGCCCCCGTCCGGAGACCAGTCGGGATCGGCGTTAAGGCCGCCGGTGGACGTGAGGAGAACTTGATTGGATCCGTTGGTGTCCATCACGTAGATTCGCGCGTCGCCTGACCTATTGGATCTGAAAGCAATTCTAAGGCCGTCCGGAGACCAGTCAGGTTGCGTATTGTCATAGACATTGTTCGTGAGGCGCGTCACGTTAGAGCCGTCGTCATCGGTTACATATATCTGAGAGTTACCCTCTCGGTCCGAGTTGAAAGCTAGCTTAGTCCCGTCGGGAGACCAGGTTAACCAGAGATTCTCTCCGCCCGCTGTAAGCCGGGTCTGGCCAGATCCATCTGAGTCCATAACATATATCTGCCATCCGCCGTCCCGATCGGACTGAAAAGCTATCCGGTTGCCATCGGGGGACCAAACGGGAGCTTGGTCCCTGGCTAGATTTTCGGTCAGGCGTATCGGGTTGGAGCCGTCCGCGTCCATCACATAAATCTCCTGGTTGCCGTCTCTGTCGGAAGAAAACACTATGCCGGAGGGTCCAGCGGGTTCGGATTCAGCTATGAAGTTCACGACGAAGTTAACGTCACCCGTCCCTGGGGTCGCTGTAAACTGCATTCCCAGGTCGGCGGTCAGTATCTGGCCCATCAGGATGCTCGTGGCATTGTCGGGGGCAGGCGTGATTTCCCCGCCTCTAGGCCCGAACAGGACCTCGATCATCGGCTCCGGGCCGTCCCCGGACGCCTCGACGGTCAGCGTTATGTCCGAGCCCGCGTTGTTGAGTATGTAAATCGGGATCCGCGGTGGTCCTCCTGCGATATTCCCGAAGGCATCCAGCTCCACGTCCCCAAAATCAAGGACGGCGTTGGGTCCTAGCGGGTTAGCCAGGTCCGGCTGGCCGTTCAGGTCGGGGTATAGCACCAGGGTCTCGTGGATGCTAAGCTGCCCAATGACAGACACTAACGCGGGTTGGTCTCTAGTGATGACGCTCTGGCCTAGGGCGATGCCGACAGAGAGGAGGATGGCTCCGATTGCCACGCTGGAGACGACAGTGAAACCTTTGCTACTTACTCGGTTCATCGTGACGTTATCCAAGAGAAAGTGGGTGTCTCTCTACGAATGCGTCTTAGCCTAGGGTAGCATTCTCTGGGTAACAACTCAAGACCGAGCAAATAAAATCCGGTCTCCGTCCTAGGTTGGGAAGGTCCATTGTGGCCCGTCATTCACGCTCCAATAGGGGAGGGCTGATCTCGTTCATAATGATGAGTGACACTTAGAATAGTGTCATCATGAAGATAGTAGGAACGAGAGGAACAGGTACCAAAGGTATAAGCAGGGTGCAGGGGATCAGCAGGATGGCCAAGGCCAGATTGAAGTGGATGGACCATTACCGCACCTATAGAAACGCCGCATTGACCTGTCGCTACTTTGGCATCAGCCGGCAGACCTTTTATCGGTGGAAGGGACGGTACAACTCCAGGGATCTCAGCAGCCTGGAAGAGCGTTCCCATAAGCCCAAGCGGCTACGTCGGCCTAGCTGGTCTCGGGAGCTGGCTCTAGCAGTGTTACATCTGAGAGAGCAGTATCCAAGGTGGGGGAAAGACAAGTTGGCAGTGCTGCTAAGGGAGAGGGGCTGGGAGGTGTCCACCTCCATGGTGGGACGTATCCTGAGCCACCTGAAGGCCCGTGGGGTGCTCAAGGAGCCGCTCCGCAATGGTATTCCCACCCGTAAGCGGCTTGGCGTCGTACCTACGCCGTGCGCAAGCCCAAAGGATATGAGGTAAAGAAGCCGGGAGACTTAGTTCAGGTGGACACTCTGGATATACGCCCACTGCCTGGGATGGTCCTGAAGCACTTCACTGCCCGCGATGTGGTCTCCCGCTGGGATGTGGTGGAAGCCCACACCAGAGCCACTGCTACCACGGCGGCGGGCTTCTTGGAGCGCCTCCTGGAGCGGATGCCCTTCCCTATAAGGGCCATCCAAGTGGATGGTGGCTCTGAGTTCCAGGCGGCCTTTGAGATGGAATGCCAGCGCCGGGAACTGAAGCTCTTTGTGCTGCCACCCCGATCCCCCAAGCTCAACGGCTGTGTGGAGCGGGCCCAACGCACCCATACAGAAGAGTTCTATGAGGTCAACGACTTCTCCCTGGAAGTGGCTCCCCTCAACCGGGAGCTGCTGGCCTGGGAACGTATCTACAATACTGTGCGTCCCCATCAGGCACTGGGGTACCTAACCCCCTGGGCGTTCTGGCAGCGCTGGCTCTTGGATCACCCACCGGACAAAGAAAACGGAACGGCGGGCATATCACCCGGCGTCCCGTCTTCCCCATACACTTCCACCATATCACATCCCACCCTGAAGGAGGTCAAGTGTCACTAATCTACTGGACGAGTACACGCGCTGGTCGTCGCAGCTGGTGCGATGGTAAAATCAGGTGGAAGTGGTGTGCTCTCCTAAAGTGAAGGTAACAAACTCACTGAAAGGAGCAGATGCATCTCAGTTAGATGTCTACAGGGCCAGGGCCGCTGAGGAGCGGAGCGAACAGACTCGTTCCTTCGTCCGCGTAGTGAAAGCGCCCTAAACCTGGATTTCCCAGATAGACCCAAGTGGTGATTGGCGTTCCTGTGATTACTATGAATATTCTGATTACTAAACGGATATAATGGGAGTCTATACATTATAATACACCCATGAATATAGGTTCTGGCTTCTGATTACGTAATCGTGTTGGAGGCACCTTATGGGTGACGACGAAAAGACCCCTCTCAAGCTCGACTTTGACTCCAAAGTTCGCGTGGAGTTTCGCGGTGCTACCATCACCTCAGACGCAGGACTGCTGGCGTGCAGAGAGCTTGATGACGCCCTAAGCCTGACCGACTCTGCCGACGAATTCCTCAAAGAGAGTCGAACGGGCAAAAACATCCTGCATCAGCTAATCCCACTGCTGAGACAGTCAGTCTACAGCCGCCTCGCTGGATACGACGACACCAATGATGCCGACCGCCTTTCCCAAGACCCAGCCCTGAGAGTAGTGGTAGGCTGGAAAGGCCCTGACAGGAACGCGGCCAGCACCAGCGAGATGGGTAGGTTCGAGACGGAGTTGCTGACACAAAAGGAAAACCTCAAGGGCATTGAGCGGCTGAATGTCGAATGGATAAAACGTGCATTAGCCAAGACCGTACACAGGCGTATCATCCTGGACATCGACAGTTCGGAGAGTCCGGTGCATGGCGAGCAGGAGGAAGCAGCCTACAACGGCCACTTTGGATGCATGTGCTATCACCCCTTGTTCTGCTTCAACCAGTTTGGAGATTGCGAAGGGGCGGTTCTCAGACCAGGCAACGTCCACAGCGCCGATGGCTGGAAGGAGTTCATCAATCCCATCGTCGAGCGCTACCTGAAGCTGGCGGTGAGGCTGCTGTTTCGAGCAGACGCTGCTTTTGCCAAGCCTGAGATTTACGAGTACCTGGAGACAAGGCATATCGGCTACGCCATAAGGCTTCCGGCGAACGAAGTGCTTCAGAAGGAAATAGCTCACCTGTTGGTACGGCCTACCGAGTGGCCCTCTCAAAAGCCCATCGTCTCGTATCACGACTTCGTTTATCAGGCCCAGAGTTGGAATGTTCCTCGAAGAGTAGTGGCCAAGGTGGAGTGGCATCAGGGAGAACTGTTCCCAAGAGTAGGCTTCATCGTAACCAACCTGAGCTATCCAACGAAGGGACTAGTCAGCTTCTACAATGGCAGAGGCACAGCAGAGCAGTGGATTAAAGAGGGGAAATACGCCCTCAATTGGACTCGGCTCTCGTGCCATAAGTTCGTGGCTAATCAGGTGAGGCTGTGGCTATTCATCCTGGCATACAATCTGGGCAACTTCTTCAGAAGGCTGGCTCTGCCAGAAGCGATAAAGAGCTGGTCCCTGACAAGTATTCAGACGAGACTCATCAAGATAGGCGGGCGACTGGTGCGTCATGCGAGGAGGCTTGTGTTCCAGCTTGCCGAGGTGATGGTGACCAGGGAGATGTTCGATGAAATGCTGGAGCGGATAGGGAGACTTCGTTTCAATCCTGGATAGGAGCATGTGTCTGTTAGGGAATCGTGATCATATCGAGGCTGCCCTGAGCAAGGTGCGCGACTTGCAGCGTGAGGTTCGGTCTGAATAATCCGTTTAGAGCCTTTCCCAGTGGTTTGGAGACCCTGTTTCTCTAGATGAAGTGATATTAGCGCGGTTGGTGGCAGTTGACAACTTCAGCAGGCGATCTTATAGTCTGGACTGTCTCAGGATGGTGTGTTTATGAAAGCACTGGATTCCATCTGGGAAATATCGGTCTAGTGTATCAAGGAAAGCAGTAGAGTCGGCGGACATGAAGGGGAAGGTGGCATGACACAACAAGTGACTCTGGACAGGGACAGGACTGCAGTGGTCATCATCGGCTACCAGGAGCGACACGTAAACAGCTATACCAGCGATCCAGAGGCGGTAATTAGGAACGCCGGCCAGGTCCTGGTGGGAGCGCGCCAGGCTGGCATACCGGTAATCCACGTGGTGCACCGGGGGGTAATTTCGAGGACTACTCGCCCGATGTGGAGATCCACTCCGGGGTCGCGCCAGCCCCAGGCGAGGAGGTTTTCACAAAGACCAGGACAGGCTCCTTCTCCACCACCGGCCTGGACGCGTCCCTTAGGGTTGCGGGGCGAGACGCGCTGGTCCTCATGGGCATCGCCACCAGCGGGGGCGTCCTGTCCACTGTAAGGTGGGGGTACGACGTCGGCTACAACCTGTTCGTGGTGTCCGATGCCTGCTCTGACCTGGACCAGGAGCTGCACCGGGTGCTGATGGAGAAGCTGTACCCGCGCCAGGCGACCATTCTCACCGCCCAGACGTTCCTGAAGGTGGCTGGGGTGGCTTGACTAGCCAACCTCAAACCAGCCCCACTTTACTGGGTATAAGCCTGGTTTTGTATATGCTGACGAAGGACGGCAGGATGCTCAATGACCCTTGCTGTTGAACAGCACCGCTACAATGTCACCGTCCTGCACCTCGTACACACGGCTCTCGATATGCTGACGCCCTGCCCTTGCCACAGCGGTCTCGCTACCCAACTCGGCCAGGTCGTCGTATCTGATAACCTCCATGCGGATAAAGCCCTTCTCCATGTCTGTATGGATTTTCCCGGCAGCCACCGGGGCTTTGTCTCCCTTTCGGCATGTCCAGGCACGTACTTCGTCCTCCCCGGTTGTGAAGAAGTTGACCACCCCTAGCATCCGGTATGCGGCACGAAGGAGCCGCTCCCGCGAGGATTCGTCCAGCCCCAATTCCTGCAAAAACTCCCCTTGCTCGCTCAGTTCAAGCTGACTGATGTCTGCCTCGTCTTTGCCATAGACGGTGATGATCTCCGTGCTCTCGGCATGAGCGAACTGCCTTAGTGCCGTCACATGGTGGTTGGTCGCGTCCTCCCTGGATCTGATGTTGGCGATATACAGCACCGGTTTTAGCGAGACGAGGTTACATTCGCGGATACTGGCCATTTCACGGGCATTCAGGTCCTGCTTGCGTACCGGAATGCCTTGCCCTATAGCAGCGTGTACCTTCTCGCAATCGGCAAACTCTCGGATGGCATCCTCATCTCTTCCGCGCACCCTCTTTGCCATGCGGTCCATTTTGTTCTCAAGTGTAACGCTATCGGCGACCATCAACTCCAGGTCAAGGGTCTCAATATCCCGTACGGGGTCTATCGTCCCATCTTCAAAGGGAACACTGCCATATTCGAAGCAGCGCAATACGTGCAACAGCGCCTCAACATCTTTGATGTGCCCAAGCAGCCGCGAGCCACGCCCGTTCCCCTGAGGACCAATCTCAAGACCTGGAACATCCACTATCTCAAGAGTAGCCGGGACGGCTTTACGCGGGCGATACATCTCTATCAGTCTTTCAAGGCGGTAGTCTGGCACTCTGACCACTGCCCGGTTCATCTCGGAACCGTCGTAGCTTGAAACACTGGCAGCGGTAATGGCGTTGAAAACGACCGTCTTCCCGCACGACGGCAAGCCTACCAAGCCGCAACTCAAACTCATACTGTGTCCTTTCCCCTATATGTAACTGAGTTCCCTATTAGGGCGCCAGATTCCCCGGTTCACGTGTTGATAGGAATACGGCTTCCCCAGCGGCCGCTGGGCGGATGATCGTATGACCTGCCCGAGGTCTGTCAAACCACTTCCGAATCCCTGTAATCCGGCTTGTAACGCCGGAGACTTGCGCTATTAGCAGTCAGCGTTGATTGGACACTCTTTGATCTGGTTGGGCGGCTCCCCTTTTTGTGCCCCCCTGGCAGGATTCGAACTGGAACGCTGGAGGTTGACATTCTAGTCTAGTGTCTCGTATATAGCATTACAATGCTGATATGAGGAGGTCCTCCCCGCGAACCCCGGTCTCACCCTCACCTCAATCCTCTCCCATAGGGAGAGGAGGCAGACCGGGGGGCCACGTCGAGCGCTGACGTATTGTAAACCCATTTGGCAGACACACGACTAGCATCAACTAGGATTTGTCAAAAGGCCAGGTAGGGAAGGTCTTGCCCGGAGGAAGGAGTAAGAGTCCCAGGGAAACTTAAGCTAGCATTGGGATAGCAGCCGTAGCTCCAGCCCAGTTCGCCGCTACCAGAAGTACCAGTCCGTGTTTCAGGTGAAGTTCGACTCTAATCCATCTCCCGGTTTATGGCACGAGTGCTCCCGATCCGAAAAGGGTCATGCTTCTATGACGCATGACAGCCCCCCGCAATGGTCTTTCGCCAGGAGTCTTCGCCGAGGGACGTCGCGGGCCGATGGGGCTGGCACTAGCTCCGGTTGGCATCACAACGGCGATGGGCCCCGCGAAGTTTTACTGCTAGCGCTCCGGCAATCTCGCAAAACGCGCCCGCAAATCTTCCATCTTATCCTCCCCATCTTTGATTAGCTTTGTGAGTGTTGGGTGTCAGCGGTTTTGGACAGTTCTGGGTCCGAGAGATTGGGGTGAAGAAGCTCCTGGTTTGAGGGTTTCTCTGACCTCCTGATTGTACCGCCTCCGCCGGTCAAAAGTCTCTCGCTGTACCTCCTTCCTCTGGGCTAGAATTGCCTCCAGACGGCCTTCCAGCACGTCAGCCGGAGTTACAACCCTGAGCGCCTGATGATATCTTCGGTAGTTGTAGAACTCGACGAAGTCCCGGATGGCCGCCTCCAGGTCTTCCACCACCTCGTATGGCACCTGGTTAATGTCGTCTTTCAGGGTTCGGTGATATCTCTCCAGCTTCCCGTTGGTCTGAGGGTGATAGGGTGCTGCCAGGACGTGGCGAATGCCCACCACCCGCATGTACTCGCGGAAGGCCCGCGATACATAACCTGAGCCATTATCTGAGAGGAGCTTGGTCCGATCCTCCAGAGGTACATCAGTCATACCAGTAGAGTCAACAGCTTCCTGGACCACCTCTATGAGGGAGTTGGCCGTCATGTCCCGTTGCACCTTCCAGGCCAAGATGAACCGGGAGTAGTCGTCCATCACCGTCACGAGGTAGTAGTAGCCCCATCCCACTACACGGAAGTAGGAGGCATCGGTGGCCCACAGCTGGTGGGGCCCTGTGGTCTTGTGCTGGTACTCTTTGCTCGCTGCCAACTGGTATTCGATCCGTTTCACCAGACCCTCCCGTCTCAGAATACGATAGACTGTGGAGGCGGAGACCGATAGGCCTCTGTGGTCGGTGAGCGAAGCCGCCAACTGCCGGCTTCGCCAGGTCGGCATCCCACGGGCTGCCGCCAGCACTACTGCCTCCTCTTCTGGACGCAGGCGATTCCAGGGCCTCTCAGTTCCTTCCGTACCCTCCCAACTACCCTGCCGGTGCCTCCACCTCCACCAATAATACGTGCTCCTGGAAATGCCAAGCTCCCTGAGTCGCCTGTTCTTCCCTCTACCATGTCGCTCCACCTCAGCCACGACCTTCGATTGTTCCACTACGCTCATGCGACGGTGCCGTTGTCGTGTAGGGGCGGCAGAGCTGTTTTTTTGAAGCGGTGCAACTCCAGGGACAACTCACCCACCAGCTGCTTCAGTTCTCTGTTCTCCCGCTTGAGCTGCTCTATCTCTTGCCGGGTCGCATCACGCACACTGTCCCGAGTCAACCTCTCCTTCCCAGCTTCCATGAACCCCTTCGTCCAGGCGTAGTAGGAGTGGGGTTTGATTCCTTCCCGTCGGCACAGGTCATTAACGGTAGTCTCCCGTCTGAACCCCTCCAAGACGATGCGGATCTTCTCTTCAGGGGTATACTTACGGCGGGTCGCTGCACGGACCTGACGCACGAAGCTTCGTGTCTCCTGGCTTCGCTCCTCAGCTTGGCTGGCCTGATCCTCTACCTGGGTCATCAATGACTCCTTTCACTTAGGGTTAATCTACCCCTCTGAAGGAGCCTCTACCACCCCCAACCTCTTCGGTTTTCTAGGCCTCAATAGTGTCCAATTGCGCTGACACCCTACAGTAGACACGTGCTAGCATTCGTTGTAGCATGAAGTCCAACTCTCACGCACGTTAGGGCTGTAAGTAGCAAGGCTGAAGCAGATACCTTATCAAGCTCGGAGGTTCACGTATGCCTAGTTACAGAGTTATATCATCGGATAACCACATCGTTGAGCCGCCAGACCTATGGACGAGCAGAATCGACTCCAAGTACAGGGACCGATGCCCACAGCTCGTGAACGCTGCAGATGGTGGCCAGGTTTGGGTCTGCGATGGCATAAGGGGGAACACTCCCGCACAGGGGGCGCAGACGGGTAGGAGGTTTGAGAATCCAGAAGATCTGACGAGGGTAGAATCATTCGAAAACGTCCGGCCTGGGGGCTACATTCCTGAAGAGCACGCCAAAGACATGGATGAAGATGGCGTTGACGTGAGCATAGTCTATCCTTCAGTGGGTCTTCGGCTGTTCGGCACAGTTCCGGATGGCGAACTCCTGACGGCCGTTTTCAGAGCCTACAACGACTTTGCTGGGGAGTTTTGTAGTGCGGACCCCAAGCGTCTTGGGGGTATCGCCATGATCAACACAGATGACGTGCAGGCGGGCGTAGAGGAACTCGAGCGCTGCAAACAGAGAGGGTTTATCGGAGCCATGATCACTGTATATCCCCCCGCGGGGAGAAGGTATGATTCGCCGGAATACCACCCCCTCTGGGCAGCTGCCCAAGACCTTGAGGTGCCTCTCAGCCTCCACGCAGGCACTAATCGGTTGGGATCAGGAGAGGGCTTTCAGTTCGATGAAAATGTAACGACCGCCCAGCTGTGTAACTTTGACCACTACGTGCGGATGTCCCTTGCCGAAATGTTCTTGAGTGGAGTTTTCGAGCTCTATCCGAGACTCATTGTGGGCGCGGTCGAGCACGAGTTGTCGTGGGCTCCGCACTTCTTGGACCGGATGGACTTCAATTACACCCAGAGAGCTCGTGGAGTGACCGGATACCGGATAAAGAACGACATGCTTCCCAGCGACTTCTTCCGCCGCAACGTGTTCATGGGTTTCCAGGAGGACGGTCTAGGTATAAAACTGCGGGAACTCATAGGCGTGGATACGCTCCAATGGGGGTCAGACTATCCCCATCAAGAATCTACCTTCCCGAGGAGTCGTGAGATTCTTGAGAAGATTCTGACGGATTGTACTGATGAGGAGAAGGCTAAGATCGCCGGTGGGAATGCCGCCAGGGTATACCACATCTAACGGTAAAGACCCCTCACCCATACGCTTGAGCTGATTCCTATGGATACCCCTATGTGGAGCACTCACAGAATCTATGATGCTGAATGCCAACGGCACCACCAAGGATGAAAATGCCGACAGTTTTGTCACCACTTCGGCAAGCTCAGTGCAGGCTCTGAGCGGAGCGAAGGGTCTGGAGGAGGTGGGGCGTCTCACCAGCCCCACGCCAGATTTCTTCGCCCGCGGCTGCTTTGAAAATTAGCTCTCGTCCTTCGACTGGCTAAGGGTGAGCGGGCAGAGATCATCCCTGTACCGCTCATGGTGAGCTCGTCGAACCATGGGGAAAATGCAACTCATTTTCATCTGTCGGTGACGCCCCACCGTGGCGTGATAACTCAGAATGACGCTTTCGTAGCAAGACAGGAGGTAATGTGGAGACTATAGGTAATGTGGAGACTATAGGGTTTATAGGGCTTGGCAGGATGGGGTCAGCAATGGCGAGGAATATCCAGAAGGCTGGGTATCCGATGGTGGTCCACGATGCCAGGGAAGGGGCCACAGGACCTTTCCTGGAAGAGGGCGCCCGCCTGGCGGGTTCTCCAGCCGAGGTAGCCCGTCGCAGCGATATAACCTTCACCTCTCTACCAGGACCCCAAGAGGCAAAGGAAGTGGTCACCGGGCCTGAGGGGATACTGGAGGGGATCAAGGAGGGTGGTATCTATTTGGACCTCTCCACCTGCGGGCCTGCCTTTGTCAGAGAGATTGAGCCCATGTTCCACCAGAAGGGGGCTCACGTGCTGGATACACCGGTGTTGGGCAGCCCAACTGTGGCTATCGCGAAGAACCTTATAGTGATGGTAGGCGGCGATCAGGAGATTTACGAGCGTGTCACCCCGATACTGGACGCCTTTGCCAACAAGGTGGTCTATGCAGGGGGCCTCGGGACAGCCTCCGTTTGCAAGCTGGTGCACAATATGATGGCCGTCGCAATGAGACAGGTTATCGCTGAAGGATTGACACTGGGGGTGAGCGCAGGAGTAGGGCTTCAGGCCCTTCTGGAATCTGGGAGCCGGGGTGTCGTAGGACCGAGGAGTGCGATACTCTCTCAGACCGTGTTCCGGGGTCAGTTCGAGCCTCCCGCCTTCCCTCTGGCCGGGTCGCGAAAAGATATGGGGCTGGCGACAGAGTTGGGCCGAGAGCACGACGTGCCCATGCCGATGGCGAATTTAGCGGAGCAGATCATGATACAAGGCATCAACCGTGGCTGGGCGGACAAGGACTATAACATCACCTTCCTGCTACAAGAAGAAGCGGCAGGGGTACAGGTACGGGAATAGGAAAAACAAAACATCATCTCCAAATTGCCACGTAGCTGAGGGATGGCCATGAATGTCACGCATCAATCTGCTCGGTTCAGGGTCATTCGGGCTATCCCACGATCTTCATGCCATACCTGGCCGCAGTGGCCACGATCGTGTCCATATCAGTCTGACCAGCAATTTCCTCAAACAGGCCTTGGATTGCCGCTGGAGAAAAGATGAGGAGCGCCTTGGCCGACTGCGTTCCGGCCAGGGAAAGGGTGTGGGCCGTTCCTCTGGGAACGAGTACGAAGGACCCAGAACTTCCCTTGACGGTGCGATCGCCCACCTCGATGTTGATTTCCCCATCCAGAATGTAGATCGACTCCTCTTCATTTGCGTGGGTGTGGAGTGGGAGTGGGGGAGCGTCAGGTACGACTACTACCTCATTTAGAGCAAACGCACCTCTTGCGTCCGAACTTCCCACTTTGGCCGTGAACTGCAAACCCAGCACCGAGAGTTTCTTACCTGCTCCAGGCTCAAGCACAATACTCATGAACGACCTCCTTGTCAGAATGCCACAATAATAAACCTTGAGAGCGGGCAGGCGCAAATTGGGACGTCGCAGGAGAAGACGGGTCGGGCGCTTTGGCCCCTTTTGCCCCAAGCAGCTGGACAGGTTGGCCGGTTTTGAGTACCTCTTCGGTCGGAGCGGGCCGTCGTCTCTCGCCGTGCAAAGGCTTGCTCGATAGGCCGGAGCTCCAGCCCAGTTCCAGAAGTGACCGTATCTTAAAACTTTGCGTCAATAGTCATGGCCAGGGCCCGTCGCTGGGTGTAGCATAGCCCACTCGGAGACCAAGTTCGTCAAGGCCCGACACCAGTCCTCAGACGACAATTAGATTGCTTGACGCCGCCAGAAGGGGCCACTACGATTGCAATCGTCGGGGGACGCCCTGGCCCGGCAGGGCCGGGTAAGTTGGGTGCCATGATTCAGGGTGGCGCGACGCCCGCGCCCACCAAAATCTTTTGGGAGGATGCCATGAGTCTGGAGGACCTGGAGCGAAGAGTTAGGGTTCTTGAGGATATAGACGCCATCAAGGAGGTCACATATCGGTACCTGTACTATTGCGACGATAGCTATAACCCGGATGGCATAGCCAGCCTATTCACAGAAGACGGTGTGCGGGACCGGGGCTCGCAGGGGCGGATAGTGGGGAGGGAGGCCGTTCGCGCCGCCTTCGCCGAGGCGTCCAAGCGGACTGTCTTCGCCGCGCATTTCGGCTTCAATCCCATCGTCACCGTCAACGGGGATGAGGCCCACGCGTCGTGGTACACATTCCAGACCTTTACCGTCAGGGGCGAGGATGGCGACCGTGCAATGTGGAGGGCCGGCCGCTACGAGAACGACATGGTCCGGGTGAACGGCGAATGGAAGTTCAAGATGATGGTGACGTCAGAGACCTTCTTTACGCCTTACGACCAGGGGTGGGCGAAGCTGAGGTCGGTGACCGGAGCATCGTGATGGCGTGCGTCCGCGGGCTCTAGTTGGGCCCGAAAGTCCAGATAGGAAGCCAAGGAGGGCCCCAGGCCGGGGCTGCTATTTCCTCAATGTCACTAATATCGAATTCTTATTAGTATGTAGTCGTGATACGGATTAGACTCGCATTATTGGCGACCGTGCCGATCGTTCTCCTCCTGACTGCCTGCGGTCCTCCTGAGCCGACACCAACACAACCTCCTATCCCCACAATTGAATTCGTTTCGTTGCCGACGTCGACCCAATCCTCAACTCCCACTTCTATATTTCCGCTAACCATTCCGGCTGGATTTCGGATATCCCGTTTCACACCGGTGCCTATAGGCCTATACGATTCATGGCGTTTTCGCCAGACGGAATTCTGTTCGTCAGTATGCCGAGCAAGACTGGTCTCTATTCCGACAATCGTTCAGGAGGTACGGTTTTTGCACTGCCTGACCGTGACCGGGATGGCGAAGTTGATGATGTGAGGCCTGTGATTGCTGGGCTCAACA
>CBDDDW010000003.1:0-12601 GCA_965226805.1 Dehalococcoidia bacterium | reverse complement strand
AAGCCGTTTGTATGGCATGCCTCCGCTCAAGCGATCCTCACCAAGCTCTCACGCTGTAAAGCTATTTACGAGACACTAGACTAGTACCCAGTCTGCTTAAATCTGATATCTAACCGTAGGTGCGGCGTATGCTTCGCCCCCGACGCATAGAGGATTAGGCCAATCTCTAGCAGGCTGATGAAATATGGGGTGTGGAAAGGGCGAAGCCCCTTTGCCGGTCCGCCTAAGGCGGATGAGAGCCTGCCCTGAGCCCGCCGAAGGGATGCCCCTCAGATACAATTTCTTCCCCCTTTCGGGCCAGGCATGTCCTGAGTCTATCGAAGGGAAGGCGGTCAGGGGGATGGTCGAAATGGTTTTTCAGCACCCTGCTAGTTTTTCCCATTGACGTTATTCCAAAGGCCGGAACTTCCGCACCACTCCATTCCCTGTGTCAGCTACATATAGCGCACCGGTACTGTCAAACAGTAGTCCGTGCGGGCCGCGGAATGTGCCTGGTGCAAGCTCGAATAGCAGCTCTCCGTCAGGGCTGAATTGCCGCACCCGATGACCTGTAAACTCTGATACCCACCAGTTGCCGTCTTTGTCGAAGGCGATGCTGGTCGGTGACTTGAATACCCCTTGACCCGCCTGTGTCCAGAGCTGGACGAACGTGCCATCCCGCTTAAACCGCTGAATGCGGGCATTGCCCCGGTCCATCACCCAGAGGTCACCTTCAGGGCCAATGGCCACTCCTGTTGGATTTGTCAGCTCCCGCAAGCCTGTGCCAGGCGCGCCGATCTGATGCAGAAACTCCCCAGCGCTGTCGAAGACCTGGACTCGGCTGTTCCCCCAGTCGCTCACGTAGACCCGCATGTCGTCATCCAAGGCCACTGTCATTGCAGAAATGAACTCACCGGGCCCATCGCCGAACGCGCCCCAAGCGTCCAAAAGCGCGCCTTCGAGGGAGAAGACCTGGACCCGATGTCCGCCGCTCTCTGCAACGTAAATCCTGCCATCTGGTCCAACGACGATCCCTGTGGGTGAACGGAGTTGGCCAGGTTCGCTGCCAGGGCCTCCCCACTCCGCGAGAAGTTCCCCCTCCGACGTGAACTTCCGCACCCGATGCCCCTGGAACTCAATGGTATAGACATGATCTGCCGCGTCGATGGCGATGCCGTTTGGACTATTGAAGCGCAGCCCATCTCCGCCGTCGCCCCATCTCGCCACTTCTTCCCATTGTGGTGCTTGCGGTGTCGTCGTGCCCGATGGGAGAGAAGGTGTCACAGTCGGCGTCTGAGACGAGACCGATGTCGCCGTTGATGGTGATGTCGGGATAAGAGTAGGAGTCGGACTAGGTATTTGGGCCAGGGTCGCAGTCGGAGAAGGCGTGGAGGATGGAGGCGTCGAGGTACGTCTAGGAGTCGGGGAAGGCGTAAATGTAGGGACGGGCGTCGACACTACGATAGACGTTGGTGTTAGGGTTGGAGTTCCTCCAGCAGCACATGCAGCCCCAATCGGCGCAACGACCGCAAATAGACCCGTGACGAGCCACCCTCTCATGTCACTCCAGCTTATTCTAGCCTAAGGCCCTTATGAGGAGGCCCCTATGGAGGCCAGGCCCGCCTCGGCGCAGACCTGGTCCTGGCTGTAGTGCCCGCCGCTGACTCCTATGCCACCGATCATCTGGCCGTCTATCTTGATCGGGTAGCCGCCGCCGAACACGATAAGGTCCTCCTGGGCGGGGATGCCTGTCAAGAGCGGCGGGTCGTCTTTGATGAAATCGTACCAGCCGTGGGTGGGTAGGCCGAAGGAGATGGCTGTCCAGGCTTTTTGCTCGGCTATCCGGACGGCCAGCAGGGCGGCCCCGTCCATCCGAGCGAAGGCCTTCAGTGTTCCATCACCGTCCGTCACCGCGATGGCCATCGGAACTCCGATCTCTTGAGCCTTCTTGGCTGTGGCGTTGACCATGTTTTGGGCGGCTTCCAGGGTGATGCTCTTCTTGTCAAATGACGTTGCCATACATGCTCCTCCTGGGTAAAAGTTGGGAGACCTGGCAGACGGTCCTTAATCTACCCTAGCGCTGGACAACAGTCAAATATCGGCCCAACGGCCGAGCCGCTACGGTCTGACCCCGTAAATATGCTGAGGCCTCACGATGATGGCGGCCCGATTGTCCTCCGCCATTGCCTGATCGTATTCGTCCCAGTCTGGGTGGTCTTGGCCGGAGGACACCCTGTAGACCTCCCG
The DNA here is from genome assembly GCA_965226805.1 of Dehalococcoidia bacterium. Lineage (GTDB taxonomy): Bacteria > Chloroflexota > Dehalococcoidia > Lucifugimonadales > JAGWBF01 > CBDDDW01. The sequence goes on along the minus strand of CBDDDW010000003.1, from coordinate 10,375 downwards.
CAATGTGAAAAGGAGTTCTTCCGGGTCGGTGCGGTCCGACCATCGGATGTCCGCGGTCCCTTCAATGACGACGTATCCCCACCAGTCCTCTTTGGAAACGAGGATCGTGCAGCGAGGATCGCGCAGCAGGTTCGTCAGCTTGGCCCGTCCCTGCGGGGTACTAAAGGCGATGCCGCCGTCGTGTGGTCCGCAGAGCACGATACTCATCTGGGCCGCGCCGTTCCCTCGGAAGGTGGTCAACGCCGCCTTGTGATTCTGCTCCAGGAAGGGAAGTATGTCATCGTAGGTCATCGGTCCTCCAGACGTTGCGAACTGTCGCATGGGTTTTCCGTAACGTAAAGCTACCATCGCCCTCCTTCCTAGTCAATGAGTCCTGACCAGGTGTCCCGCTATGGTAGAATGTGCGGGCAGAATTCCCGCGTGTAGGGAGGTTTCATGGCACAGAGGGACAAAGGAGACCCGAAATATGACCTGGTCCTGAGGGGCGGCACCCTGCTGGACCCGGGCCAGAGTATCAATGGTCGGAGGGACATAGCTCTCAAGGGCGGTAAGGTGGCGGCCGTTGCGGAACGTATCGACCCCGCCCTTGCGGCTGAGGTGGTTGACGTCACCGGCAAGCTGGTCACCCCGGGCCTGATTGACCTCCACGGCCACTTCTATCACCGTGGCATCGGGGTCGGCGTCAACGCCGATGAGCCCTGTCTGTCCTCAGGAGTTACCACCGGAGTTGACGGGGGCAGTGCCGGCTGGGCCAATTATGTGGCCATGCGGGACTATGTCTTCCCGCCCCGGAAGACACGGCTGTTAGCTTTCCTGCATATAGGAGCCGCCGGACTGTTGCTTAATCGGGTAGTTGGGGGCGAGCTCCACGACATACGGGTTGCCGACGCCGACCGAACTGCGGACACCATCAAGGAGAACCCGGGCTTCCTCATAGGTGTCAAGGTGCGGATAGACACTAAGGCCGTGTCCGGCTGGGAGGCCGCTACCGCGTTGAAGAGGGCCCGGGAGGCCGCGGACAAAGCTGGGGTAAGGCTCATGGTGCATATCGCCCACACGCCGATACCTCTGCCGGAGATACTGGAGCAGTTGGGTCCGGGAGATATCGCGACCCACGCCTTCGCCGCCCACAACGAGGGCATTCTGGACAAGAACGACAAGATCAGGCCCGACGTAAGGGCTGCCGCCGATCGTGGCGTGGTGATGGATGTGGGCGACGCCGGGTCACTCTTTGACGTGGATATTGCCAGGACCGCCCTGAATCAGGGCTTTCCCCCTACCACTATCAGCACTGACATGTTCAACGCGCCTCCTACCTGGACGCTCTATCGGATGAACGACCTGGTGAGCAGGTTCCATGCCTTGGGACTTCCGCTGGAGGAAGCTGTGGCGGCGAGCACCGTGCGCCCCGCCCGAGTGATCGGGCTGGATCATGAGATAGGCTCCCTGGCGCCGGGCATGGTGGGGGACGTGGCCGTCTTCGACCAGAGAGAGGGAGAGGTCCAATGGCGGGACAATGCGGACAAGACGGTGCGGGGCCGCTTCCGCCTCGATCCCTTCCTTACGTTAAGAGACGGGGTGGTGGTATGGAGGGAAGGGCACCTGGTAGATGAGCTGGGGCGGGCTTAGAGTGGGGTTAGCACAGAGTGGCCATCGGGCTCCAGTTCCTGTTGACAGGGTGGCCCCCCGCTAGGCTAGCATATCGTCGTATTGAGGTGGTGTCGTTCCGCACTATAGAGTAGGTCGACAAGAGTATTCGTATTACAGTGGCATCGCCCACTAGGGCACACCAGCTTAGGTGGTCGCCGGCGTCCGTTATGACGGCGAAGACCTCAGCCAAGCACGGTTGATGGTGGAGTCGGCTCTAATGCTTGCCATGAAGGAGTGGGCTCGTCCTGGTTGAACGGCGCACCATGGTCTCCCTCGAGCCCTCTCGGAGCCTACAGGGGCTAATACTTGCTCATCACCTGGCCAAGTCCCTGCATAGCTGTGTTAAAGTCATCCTGGTTCATCGCAGGGATCAACTCGATGTCGGCGTTAAATGTGTGCCATACGGGCTCGAGTTTACTCGGCAGCTCGCTTGAGCTGTCCATACTAACGACAAAGTAGATGGTTCTCTGCCCCTTGTCCAGGGTGTAATAGACGGCTTCGGGCTTGAGATCTCCCAGCAGGGTTTCCATCTTCTGACCCATGCTGGGGCTCTTGACGAGGTCATTGCCCGCCTGAATTGGCATTGTGGCCTTTAGCAAAACCGCATAACATTCCTCCTACCTAAATCTCGCCCTGCTCATTTAACAGCGTGGCCTGATGCTACCGCAGACCCTGGAACGTAGTCAAGCATCCGGCAATTAGGCGCTTGACGCGGACCCTCGCCGGCCCGATATGATAGGCGGTGGTTCGGATTAGGAGTCTGCTGGAAAACCGGCGGCGGTCTCGGCCAGCCTCCGTCGATAGCCCTCTGGCATGTCCTTCATACGCTGCCAGGGGCGGGCCTCATGGCGGCGCTGGACGCATCGGGCAGCCTGGACAGTCAGCTCAACTCCTCCGATGAAGTCGTCGATGTGGATGTACTCGGCGCCGACGCCTCCCTCAGGAGTGGCGTTGTGGTAGTTCCCCAGGGGAAAGGCGATGCCCGTGGCGCGGTAACCGTAGTACCTGAAGGCGCTGGCCTCGCATGTGCCCCCGCTCATGAGCTGGCGTTGCGCCTTGAAGTTGGGCCGCCGCTCCGTAATCTCTTCTCTGGCCTTCAGCAGCAAAGCCTCGGCTTCGGCGTCGAAAGTAAGGCTGGCGTCCCCCACCCTTATCACCGGACCCTCTCCTATTGCTGCGCCGGGAAGGGTCCGGCTGGCCTCCAGGGACACTACAATGGTATCCTCGGGGAGCGTGCCCTCCTGAGCCAGTAGGCGGGCGCCGAGCAGCCCCACCTCCTCCGCCCGGGTAAACACCCCGTAGACCTCGCCTGAAACCTCCTCCGAGGTCAGAATTGTTAATGCCGCAAGGATACCAGCGCAACCTGCCAGATCGTCCAACGCCCGCATGCGCACTAGCTCGCCGTCGAACTCAAAGTCAAGGAGGTCGAGGACAACCGCCCTGGGGAGCTCCAGATTAAGGCTTTCCTCAATAGCGAGGGAGACCATCCGCTGGTCCCGGGGGCCGTAGGCGCCGGCTGTTTGCGCCGGCAGGCTCGTGCCATCAGGCAGAATGATCCGGACAGGTACACCTTCTGCAAAACAAACCTCTGGCACGCCTCCCAGAGCTCGGGCGATCACCATCTCCCCTTCCCTCTCTAGGGCCTCGAAGCCCGGGTGGTCCATGTGGGCCACGAAGGCGATGGGAGGCTGGCTCTCTCGCTCTTGGGACCGGCCACTGTGGTGGATTACCAGGTTGCCGTAACTGTCGCTTCTTGCGGAGAGCCCCAGGCCCCCCAAGTAGCGCTGAACGTAGGTTGCCACGGGCCCCTCCATGAAGGAGATGGCCGGGCAGGCCCCGAGGCCCCGTAATATTTCCAGGGACATTTCCCTGAGCTCTTCATCGGTAGGCATATGCCTCGTACACCTTTCTTGTCCGGCGTATGAATAATCCCTGCAGGATGCTCAGGAACCTTTTCGACAAGGCTCTCAGACTCCCGGCAGATGGGCGGAACCCTCTGCGCACCCATCTTTTCATGAGTATGCGGGAGCTATTGAGCTACGATTGCGGCGCCGGAACCCGCTTCATAGTATCCACGACTACCTGTAATGGCTGTAGGGGGGCCTGATCTCGTTCATAATGATGAGTGACACTTAGAATAGTGTCATCATGAAGATAGTAGGAACGAGAGGAACAGGTACCAAAGGTATAAGCAGGGTGCAGGGGATCAGCAGGATGGCCAAGGCCAGATTGAAGTGGATGGACCATTACCGCACCTATAGAAACGCCGCATTGACCTGTCGCTACTTTGGCATCAGCCGGCAGACCTTTTATCGGTGGAAGGGACGGTACAACTCCAGGGATCTCAGCAGCCTGGAAGAGCGTTCCCATAAGCCCAAGCGGCTACGTCGGCCTAGCTGGTCTCGGGAGCTGGCTCTAGCAGTGTTACATCTGAGAGAGCAGTATCCAAGGTGGGGGAAAGACAAGTTGGCAGTGCTGCTAAGGGAGAGGGGCTGGGAGGTGTCCACCTCCATGGTGGGACGTATCCTGAGCCACCTGAAGGCCCGTGGGGTGCTCAAGGAGCCGCTCCGCAATGGTATTCCCACCCGTAAGCGGCTTGGCGTCGTACCTACGCCGTGCGCAAGCCCAAAGGATATGAGGTAAAGAAGCCGGGAGACTTAGTTCAGGTGGACACTCTGGATATACGCCCACTGCCTGGGATGGTCCTGAAGCACTTCACTGCCCGCGATGTGGTCTCCCGCTGGGATGTGGTGGAAGCCCACACCAGAGCCACTGCTACCACGGCGGCGGGCTTCTTGGAGCGCCTCCTGGAGCGGATGCCCTTCCCTATAAGGGCCATCCAAGTGGATGGTGGCTCTGAGTTCCAGGCGGCCTTTGAGATGGAATGCCAGCGCCGGGAACTGAAGCTCTTTGTGCTGCCACCCCGATCCCCCAAGCTCAACGGCTGTGTGGAGCGGGCCCAACGCACCCATACAGAAGAGTTCTATGAGGTCAACGACTTCTCCCTGGAAGTGGCTCCCCTCAACCGGGAGCTGCTGGCCTGGGAACGTATCTACAATACTGTGCGTCCCCATCAGGCACTGGGGTACCTAACCCCCTGGGCGTTCTGGCAGCGCTGGCTCTTGGATCACCCACCGGACAAAGAAAACGGAACGGCGGGCATATCACCCGGCGTCCCGTCTTCCCCATACACTTCCACCATATCACATCCCACCCTGAAGGAGGTCAAGTGTCACTAATCTACTGGACGAGTACAGGGCTTTGTCAGTGGGGCGGGTCGTATTATACTATTTACGAGCACGGCTTACTCGGGAAGTTGATAGGTTAAGAGTGAAAGAGAGTAAACTGCCGATGGCGCAGAGGGAGACTTCACCCACCGAGGCTGGGGATATTCGGGGCCGGCTCGAAAAGCTGCGGGAAGATATTGGTTACCATAACAATCGCTATTACGCGCTGGACGATCCCGATATCACCGACGCCCAATATGACCACCTTATGAGAGCTCTGAAGCAGCTGGAAGAGGACCATCCAGAGCTTATTACTCCCGGGTCTCCCACCCAGCGCGTGGGAGCCGCGCCTGCGGAGGGGTTCGCCCAGGTGCAGCATCCATCACCTATGCTCAGCTTGTCCAACGCCTTCGACTTCCAGGAGCTTCAGGCCTGGTACCGCAGGGCTCAAAACTTCCTGGAAGGCGCGGAGTTCGATATGGTATGCGAGCTCAAGATCGACGGGCTGGCGGTGTCCCTCATATACGAGAACGGTCTGCTGGCCAGAGGAGCGACCAGGGGTGATGGGTACCGAGGGGAGGACGTGACTCAGAACCTTCGCACCGTGCGCAGCATCCCCCTCGCTTTGCTGGGGAAGGCGCCCGAGACCCTTGAGGTGCGCGGCGAGGTATTCATGCCAAAGGAGACCTTCAGGCAGCTCAACGAAGGCCGGGCAGCGAGAGGAGAACCCCTTTATGGAAATCCTCGGAATACTGCGGCTGGGACCATCCGGCAGCTAGACCCCAGGGTAATCGCTTCGCGGAACATGGATATATTCGTCTATGCCCTCGGGCACACCGAAGGCCCTCTGGTGAATGGCTCGAGCCCGGATAATCACTGGGATGCCCTTGAAAGGCTCAAAGAGTTGGGTTTCAAGGTCAATCCTCACAACACTACGTGTAGAAGCCTGGAAGAGGTGGAGGATATCTATCGCTATTGGCTGGAGGAGCGACACCAGCTACCGTACGAAGCGGACGGGCTCGTGGTGAAGGTCAACCTCCTCGATTCTCAGGAAATTCTAGGGTATGTTGGGCGAGAACCCAGGTGGGCCGTCGCCTACAAGTTCCCAGCCGAGCAGGCGTTCACGAGGCTGCTCGATATAGGGATCAACGTGGGACGAACAGGTAGCCTGAATCCCTTCGCCATATTGGACCCCGTGTCCGTCAGCGGCGCTGTGGTGAAGATGGCTACCCTGCACAACGAGGAGGATGTCCACCGCAAGGACTTGCGCATAGGCGACTGGGTCATCGTGGAGAGGGCTGGGGAAGTGATACCTCAAGTGGTGGGGCCTGTCGTGGCCAGGCGGACCGGTGGGGAGAGGGTCTTCCGGATGCCCGACAGCTGCCCTGTCTGCGGCACCCGCGTGGTGAAGCCGGAAGCCGAAGCCATGCACCGCTGCCCCAATTCCAGCTGCCCGGCTCAGTTCTTCGAGCTCCTGAAGCATTTTGTGAGCAAGGGGGCCATGGACATCGATGGCCTTGGCGAGCAGTGGTCCCGGGTTCTCATAGACCGGGATATGGTTGAGGACGTTGCCGACCTCTTCTATCTGACAAAGGATCAGCTATTGGAGCTGGACCGGATGGGGGATAAGCTGGCGACCAGAATAATGGACAACATAGAGAGGAGCAAGAAGCAACCCTTTGCGAGGATGCTATTTGCCCTAGGAGTACTCCATGTCGGATCGGAGATGGCGGACCTGCTGGCCCAGCATTACTCCGCCGTGGAGGATTTGGCCAAGGCTACCCAGGAAGAGCTTACCTCTATCCCTGGTATAGGTCCCAAGATCGCCTCCAGCATTGTCGCCTACTTCTCCGTGGACCATAACGGAGAAGTCATCGAGAAATTGCGTCGGGCTGGGGTTAACCTCGTACAGGAGGTGGACGGCGCCAGTGGAGGTCCTGCTGGAAACCACGAGACGCTGCCCCTGGCTGGCCGCAGCTTTGTGTTAACTGGGACGCTTTCGTCTATGAGCCGCTCCAAGGCCGAGGCGTGGATCAAAAAGCTGGGAGGTAATACGTCGTCAAACGTAACCCGCGGGACCGACTATCTGGTGGCTGGCGCGGACCCTGGTTCCAAGGTGGAGGCAGCGAGCCGGCTGGGGACCAGCACGCTCGATGAGCAGGAGTTCTTGGAGCTGATGACCTCCGGCGAGCAGGCTGCCTCCGTTTGAAAGAGCGACTGGTGCTCAGATGAGCTTGCCCCCATTCAGGAGGGGTTCGGTATACTCTGCCAGTGCGCCGAGAGAGCCTCGAGCCTTCCGTGTGGCTTTCCAGGGCCTGGAGTTCAACGGCGAGATGTTCGCCACCGACCACTGGAATGCGGCCCTAACCCTTAACAGCGAACTGGTGCTGTTCATACGACAAATGCTGGGAAACCAATGAAGCTCATTGTCGGGCTGGGTAACCCGGGGAGTAAATTCGCCAACAGCCGGCATAACACGGGGTTCAAGTGCGTTGACTACCTGGCCCGGAAGTGGAGTATCACGCTGGCCGAGCGGCGCGCAAAAGCTATGCTTGGCTTCGGCTGCCATGATGAGACACCGGTGGTGCTGGTGAAGCCCCGTACTTTCATGAACGCCAGCGGGGAGGGTGTGAAATATTTGCTTTCCAGATTCCCAGCGACGCCTGGTGACCTGGTTGTGATATATGATGATATGGACCTGCCGACCGGAAAGATCCGGCTACGCCCCAGTGGCGGCGCCGCGGGGCACAACGGTATAGATTCGATCATTGACGCTTTAGGTACTGCAGAATTCCCCCGAGTCCGGGTGGGTATCGGGAGGCCTTCCAGGTACGTGGGTAATATCGAGTACGTCCTGGGTCCGTTTCTAGCGGATGAGAAGCTGGTAATAGAGGAAGCGGTCGAAGGCGTTGCGGACGCGGTATCCTGCCTGCTTCGCGAGGGCATGGAGATCGCCATGAACAGATTCAACTGACAGTTGTCGAAACGTTTCTGATGATAAATATGATCTCCCGTGTGGAGCATTCGCTATTCGTGGAGCTTCGGCTTCCGCGCTTCGCCCTTGGGGCGGGATTTGGATGGGTGGTGGGGCTGCCGTCTAGGTTTGGAATTGTGACAGCAGGGGCCTTCTTGGCCCTGCTTATTGGGGGATGCAGCTCCGAGTCCGACGATAAGCCTGCGACTGGTTCCCCGCCTGTGACCGTGGCGTCTCCAACCGCGACGCTGACGTCGATACCTTCGCCCACCCCGGCGTCTACCGGTACGCTGACTCCCCCGCCGACTCCCGGCTCTTCCGGCTCCCCTTCACCCGATCCAATAGCGACTTCCACACCTACGCCTTCCAATGCGATGACTCCTGTCCCTTCTATCGAAACTGATGGCACTCCCACGTCCCCAGCCACGTTCACGCCCGCACACACACCAACTCCTCAGCCACGGGAAGTTGAGTTATTCCCGGAAGCTCCGGATCGGGATCTGTACGAGCTGGCCCGGTCGCTGGTCCTTAAGACACGTGACCCAATTGAGCCTATAGTGAACGCCGACCCGGTGAGCTACGAGGAAGGGCGTCAGGACACTTTTTGGATCACCGACAGTTTGAACGTACGAGCCTATACAACAGACGCCATATTGCGGCTGGTGAGTCCTCACGCATACTGGTATGTGGAGGACGGAGCCAGGATATCCGCCAGTGGTCTGGCTAAGGCAGCGCGAGTGTTCGAGGAGGAGATATACCCGAGGGTCACATCGGCGTTCGGTAGCGAATGGATCCCAGGGGTAGACAACGATCCACGACTGACCATACTCCACGCCAGGCTCTCGGGGGTGCACGGCTACTTCAGCGCCGTTGACGAGTATCCTTTGACCGTCCACCAACACAGCAACGAGCGGGAGATGATTTACCTGAACACGAGTTCCCTGGGCCTGGGTTCGGAACAATACCTGGGCGTCCTCGCGCACGAACTGCAACACGCCGTTCACTGGAACAATGATCGGTCGGAAGAGACCTGGGTTAGCGAAGGGCTCTCCGAGCTCGCGACGGCTGTCGCGGGTCAGAGGCCGGACGACTACGTCGGTAACATCCAACTCGACGCCTTCCTGCGATCTCCCTCGATCTCCCTCGTCAACTGGCCGCAACATGCCTCCCCTCAATATGGGGCTACCTTCCTCTTCTTCGATTATCTGTCCACCCATTACGGCTCCGACGATGGTCTGTTGGCTCTGGTAAAGGAACCGGCAGATGGGATCGAGGGGATAAACTCCTACCTGGCTCGCCTTGGGCACCAGGCGGACTTTCGTGATGTTTTCAAAGATTGGGTCGTCGCCAATTATCTAGACGAACAGGGTGACGGCCCTTACAGCTATCCCAATTTGAACGTGGGTATCATCCCGTCGGATCGGCTGGAAGAATCGGGCGAAAGGGTTTCCTCAGTACCCCAGTACTCCGCTGAGTATACGGCTATCGATATCAGCGAAGGGGACGTACTGGTTCGCTTCAAGGGCCAGAATGTTACGTCCATGTTGCCGGTGGACCTGGAGACAGACCGCTGCTGGTGGAGCAACCGAGGGGACTCCATCAGCTCTACCCTAACCCGTAGCTTGGACCTCTCGAGCGTCGAACGAGCCACCCTCAAATTCCGTACCTGGTTCGACCTGGAAGACCAGTGGGACTACGCTTATGTCGAGGTATCGAGTGACGGTGGTCTCACATGGGATATCGTCCAAGCCCCAGCCACCAGCCCTGCGAATCCAGTAGGCAACAGCTTTGGACCGGGCTACACGGGCAGCAGCGAAGCCTGGCTAGAACAAGAGGTGGACCTGCGAATCTACGCGGGCCAGGAGATTCTGCTCCGGTTCCATTACGTCACCGACCTGGCAATCAACAACATCGGGCAATGTATCGACCAGATCTCAGTGCCTGAGATTGGGTTCGTCGGTCAGGACGCCGGAGACGATGGCTGGCAACCCGACGGATTCATCAGTATAGATAATAAGGTGCCCCAGAGTTACATTGTGCAGGTTATCCAGGTCGGAGACGGGCTGGAAGTCACGGAAATGGAACTGGATGAGGACAATCGTGGGGAGTTGGTGATCAGGGGTCTAGAAGGCCTCCGGGAAGCCGTCATTGTAGTAGCGGCCTTGGCCCCCAAGACCCTGCAAAACGCAGTCTATTCTCTCACGATCGAAAAGGTTCCTTGAGTCGCGTTATCTCTCTCCCCTCCCTCTAACGCCCTCCCCTCCAGGGGAGGTAGAGTGGTTCCTCTCCCCTCGACGGGAGTAAGATAAGGGTAAGGGTGAGGTCTAGAGGCCCAGTATCTCCGCCAGCGCGCCCCGAATTTCCCCCACCGTGGCCTGCTGCCAAAGGGGATAACGAGCCTGATTCCGCGGGCGGGCGGCGGCCCTCAGCTGCTGCTCTGTGGCGTCGGGCTGCTCCAGTTCCACCTGAGTTGCGATCTCTTCCATCTCTTGGTCTGCGAAAGCGGGTCGCTCCATCCAGTGCC
>CBDDDW010000002.1:0-20318 GCA_965226805.1 Dehalococcoidia bacterium | reverse complement strand
AGCGATCTGCAGGAAAAGACCGAGCCTTCATCCCTAGGTCAAGTGCACGGTTACTCAACGAAGTTTCAAGCGCTCAATTCCACGTGGGACGCCTTTCACCGCAGCTACGACGACCTTCGGGCTCGTGAAGCGGACCTCAGCTCCCTCGAGACCGTGGATCTTCTAAGCCAGCTTATCGTCCAGTTCAGAGACATAGTAGCCGGCGGTGCGGGACTTGCCGACGAACGAAGCTACTCGCCAGGTGTCCGACATTCTGGTGGGGACGGCTCAAGATGAGGACCTGGCGCTAAGGCAACTCAGGGGCACCTTCGAAAAGTCTGTCGCCGAAGGCGATGGGGTAACATTCAGGCCGCTGGACCCCACCCTCTTCGACGCCTTCGATGCTCAGCTCGTAGCAAGCAATACGTTGCGCCTCCAGGCCGGCCAGGCGCTAGCGGATGTCCTTAACGCGATTTCGCAAGAGACCTCGGAAGAGACCAAGGCCGACGCAGAGGAGTTTGCCGCGCGGCTTAGCGCGCTGCTTAAGGATTGGGACGAGTTCCACCAGGATTACGACAATTGGCTTAAGACCGAGGGGAGGCTGCGACCGGTCCCAGGCTTCAGAGACGCTCGGAGGCTTCACAATTGGATTCGCGAAGATCGCCGGGAGAGTCAGGGACTTGCCTGGGGCGACTTTTCTGAGACCTTTGGGAGAGCTGCTCGTCGAGGCCGCAGAGAGGGAAGAGCAGGCCCTTAGAACGCTCCGTAACACCTGGCGCCCTTTCGACAACGATATCTATCGGACGTTGGACCTGGAGCGAAACAATGCCAATAGACTGAGGCGTCAGGTGGGTACAGGGCTCCAGGACTTGCTCGCCCGCTATAAAATCACCAGCCGAGACCTTGAGCAGTAGTCATTCGGAGGCCGAGACGGCTAAAGTTTAATATCCCGAATGGCGGCTCCAGCATAGTTCACGGTCAACGGGCTGGTCCTTCTAATTCCTCCTCCAGAGGGAATTCGTCCCGCCGGACCTCCAGGTGACCTATTCGTTTCTCGATCTTCCCGAGGCGGCTCCAAAGCGCTACAAATATGACAACTAGGAGTCCGAAGCCCCCAATGGCGAATAACCATTGCACCCAAAGGGGTATCATTTGGACGGCTCCGTCGCCTTCGACAGGCACTGTCAGGCCACCTTTCTCACGGAAATTCGTGCGTGTTGGGTGTCAGCGGTTTTGGACAGTTCTGGGTCCGAGAGATTGGGGTGAAGAAGCTCCTGGTTTGAGGGTTTCTCTGACCTCCTGATTGTACCGCCTCCGCCGGTCAAAAGTCTCTCGCTGTACCTCCTTCCTCTGGGCTAGAATTGCCTCCAGACGGCCTTCCAGCACGTCAGCCGGAGTTACAACCCTGAGCGCCTGATGATATCTTCGGTAGTTGTAGAACTCGACGAAGTCCCGGATGGCCGCCTCCAGGTCTTCCACCACCTCGTATGGCACCTGGTTAATGTCGTCTTTCAGGGTTCGGTGATATCTCTCCAGCGTCCCGTTTGACCTGCCCCCCAAAAACTGGTCCAGTTATAAACTCGTAAAGTGGAGCTGGTGAGAGGGGGTAGTCAATGGCGAGTAAAAAGCGCAGTGTAGAAGAGATCATAGGGAAGCTGCGGGAAGCGGAGGTGGCCCTGGCGCAAGGGGAGACGGTGGCCCTGGCATGCAGGGGTATCGGGGTATCAGACCATACGTTTTACCGGTGGCGGCAGCAGTATGGGGGGCTGAGAATAGACCAGGCGAGGCGGTTGCGGGAGATGGAAGCGGAGAACGGACGACTCAGGCGTGCGGTAGCGGACCTGACGTTGGACAACCAGATTCTGAAGGAGGCAGCACGGGGAAACTTCTGAGCCCGGCCCGCCGGCGGAGATGCGTGGAAGTGGTGGGGGACAGGTATGGCATCTCTGAGCGGCGCGCTTGCCGGGCGCTTGAGCAACCCCGGTCAACACAGAGGTACACTGCAACAGTGGCCGATGATGAGGAGGCCCTGACGATGGCAGTGGTTCGGCTGGCCAGTCGGTACGGACGGTATGGGTACCGGCGGGTGACTGCCATGCTGCAATGGGAGGGATGGAGAGTGAACCACAAGCGGGTGGAGCGGATCTGGCGACGGGAAGGACTCAAGGTACCAGCCAAACAGCCCAAACGGGGCCGACTCTGGCTTACTGACGGCTCCTGCGTGCGGCTGAGGCCACAACGACGGAACCACGTCTGGGCATACGACTTTGTGGCCCTTCGTACCAGTGACGGTAAACCCGTTCGTCTCCTGACAGTGGTGGATGAGTATACCAGGGAGTGTCTGGCCATCCATGTGGGTCGCTCGTTACGCTCACCCCATGTCATTGAATGCCTGGGGGACCTCATGGTCCAGCGTGGCGTGCCGGAGCACCTCCGCTCGGACAACGGGCCGGAGTTCACCGCCAGGGCGGTGCGGTTGTGGCTCCACGGGGTGGGAGCCACAACCCTCTTCATCACACCGGGTAGCCCTTGGGAGAATGGGTATGTTGAGAGCTTCAACGGCAAGCTTAGGGACGAACTCTTGAACCGTGAGCTCTTCGATACCCTCTGGGAGGTGCAGGTCCTCACCGAGCAGTGGCGCCACGAGTACAACCACCAACGCCCCCACAGCGCCCTGGGCTATCGCCCTCCTGCTCCAGAGGCCATCCTCACCTCCTCTGCTCCAAGCGCAATCAGTGTCTCATGATTTGTGGTACAACTATTGGGGGCAGGTCAGTGATAGGGTGCTGCCAGGACGTGGCGAATGCCCACCACCCGCATGTACTCGCGGAAGGCCCGCGATACATAACCTGAGCCATTATCTGAGAGGAGCTTGGTCCGATCCTCCAGAGGTACATCAGTCATACCAGTAGAGTCAACAGCTTCCTGGACCACCTCTATGAGGGAGTTGGCCGTCATGTCCCGTTGCACCTTCCAGGCCAAGATGAACCGGGAGTAGTCGTCCATCACCGTCACGAGGTAGTAGTAGCCCCATCCCACTACACGGAAGTAGGAGGCATCGGTGGCCCACAGCTGGTGGGGCCCTGTGGTCTTGTGCTGGTACTCTTTGCTCGCTGCCAACTGGTATTCGATCCGTTTCACCAGACCCTCCCGTCTCAGAATACGATAGACTGTGGAGGCGGAGACCGATAGGCCTCTGTGGTCGGTGAGCGAAGCCGCCAACTGCCGGCTTCGCCAGGTCGGCATCCCACGGGCTGCCGCCAGCACTACTGCCTCCTCTTCTGGACGCAGGCGATTCCAGGGCCTCTCAGTTCCTTCCGTACCCTCCCAACTACCCTGCCGGTGCCTCCACCTCCACCAATAATACGTGCTCCTGGAAATGCCAAGCTCCCTGAGTCGCCTGTTCTTCCCTCTACCATGTCGCTCCACCTCAGCCACGACCTTCGATTGTTCCACTACGCTCATGCGACGGTGCCGTTGTCGTGTAGGGGCGGCAGAGCTGTTTTTTTGAAGCGGTGCAACTCCAGGGACAACTCACCCACCAGCTGCTTCAGTTCTCTGTTCTCCCGCTTGAGCTGCTCTATCTCTTGCCGGGTCGCATCACGCACACTGTCCCGAGTCAACCTCTCCTTCCCAGCTTCCATGAACCCCTTCGTCCAGGCGTAGTAGGAGTGGGGTTTGATTCCTTCCCGTCGGCACAGGTCATTAACGGTAGTCTCCCGTCTGAACCCCTCCAAGACGATGCGGATCTTCTCTTCAGGGGTATACTTACGGCGGGTCGCTGCACGGACCTGACGCACGAAGCTTCGTGTCTCCTGGCTTCGCTCCTCAGCTTGGCTGACCTGATCCTCTACCTGGGTCATCAATGACTCCTTTCACTTAGGGTTAATCTACCCCTCTGAAGGAGCCTCTACCACCCCCAACCTCTTCGGTTTTCTAGGCCTCAATAGTGTCCAATTGCGCTGACACCCTACAGTGCATGCAACGCTCAATCACGCTCCTCCGCCCCAGAGGACGCGTCCTCTGGTCTGGACCTTGCGGAAGCGGCAGCTTTAGCTACGCACTCTCCGCACCTGCAGATACGGCGCATCGTCTCGAAGGCGTAAGCGCCGGTGTCGTGGCCGTCGCTCCAGAGAAATTCGACCGCGTAGCGGCCAACATGGCTCCAGTCCAGGGCTCGGATATCCTGGGGAATGTTCTCATAAAAACCCATACGGCTGTAGCCTGACCCCTCCAAGCAGTCGGCACACTTGCAGGCAGCACGCAGGTACCAGTGGGGATAGTATCCCTCGTGGCCATCGGACCACGAGATGTGAATTCCATCGGCCTCTATCCGAGGCGTGTCGGCTGGGTCCATCGTTGCCTCTTTATTAATGACTGAAACTGTTCCCAATGCCCCGTTCCGGCGAGGGCCGTCTCAATAAGATTTCGCCAGAGCGTGATCGCGAGGGCTACTTGCTGCGACGCTAGATCCTTCAGCTGACCGCCTCTGGCGCAATCAGAATGAGGTTATCAGGGTTAAGGTGACTGAGCACCAGGCTCTGCCGTACCGCTGAACCAGATTAGGCGAGCAGGGAGACGTTGTCCCGCGTTGACCGAGCATGCGGCTGGTGCTATACTTGTGGCCGTGTCGCCCCGGCGGCACTTCTTTGTGGTCCTTCGTCAGGGGCGCCCTCGATTGACCCGCCTATGAGCCGATGCTATACTGTTGCGAATTATAGCACGGCCTCAAGCTGAAGGGCGGGGGCCGGATGCAGACAGTGTGGATGTTCATTTTCCCCTGTCCCAAAACCTTCCACCGAGGTGTGTAGATGCCGACCTTCGTTAACCCGGAAAAATGCGACGGCTGCAAGGCTCTGGCCAGGCCAGCCTGCATGTACATCTGTCCGGCCGACCTGATGAAGCTGGACACCGACATCGGTAGAGCCTTCAACCAGGAACCCGACGCATGCTGGGAATGCTTCGCGTGTGTAAAGATGTGCCCCCAGTCGGCGATCGACCTGAGAGGATATGCCGACGTAATGCCCATGGGCGCGACCGCGATCCCCTTGAGAGGCACTGATTCCATCATGTGGGCCCTGAAGTTCAGGGATGGGACTCTAAAGCGTTTCCGGTTTCCTATTAGGACCACTCCCTGGGGTTCCATCGAGCCCCACAAGAACGCCGAAGCACCCGGCGCTGAGGATCTGAAACACCCGGGAATGGCTGCGGAGCTCCATTACCTGGGGGTTGACAAGCTCCCCGTACCCATCAAGTAGCGCCCTGCAGCTCCGCCGGGCCCGACGAAATCGATTAACGAGGGGTGAGAATGGCTGAGCCCAGAACTGAAGTTGTGGAATGCGATGTCCTGATCGTCGGCGGAGGCATGGCCGGCTGCGGGGCTGCTTACGAGGCCGCCCATTGGGCCAAGGTTAAAGGTCTCAGGGTCGTGCTTGTAGAAAAAGCGGCCATCGAACGTAGTGGCGCAGTGGCAATGGGGCTTTCCGCCATCAACATGTACATGGGGATGAAATGGGGAGAGAACACCCCGGAGGACTTTGTCCGATACG
This sequence comes from Dehalococcoidia bacterium, assembly GCA_965226805.1. Taxonomy (GTDB): domain Bacteria; phylum Chloroflexota; class Dehalococcoidia; order Lucifugimonadales; family JAGWBF01; genus CBDDDW01. The sequence goes on along the minus strand of CBDDDW010000002.1, from coordinate 14,790 downwards.
TGCGTAATGAGACCGTGGGGCTCTCCCGTGAGGACCTGACCTTCGACATTGCCAGACACGTTGACGCCTCCGTCCACATGTTCGAAGAATGGGGCCTCCCTTTCTTCAAGACACCGGAGGGCCGGTACGTACGCGAGGGCAAGTGGCAGATCATGATCCACGGCGAGTCGTACAAGCCGCTCGTCGCCGAGGCGGCTAAGTCGGCGGTGGGAGACGGGAACCTTTACGAGCGAGTATTCGTCTCTCACCTGCTCCTGGACGAAAACGACCCTGAGAGGATCGCGGGCGCCGTCGGTTTCAGCATGCGCGAGAACGTGACCTACGTGTTCAAGGCAAAGGCGGTGATCTGCTCCGCGGGTGGCGCAGTCAATCTCTGGAGGCCCCATGCTGTCGGGGAGGGGCTGGGCAGGGCCTGGTACACCGTGTTCAACACAGGCTCGGCATACAACCTGGCGATCCAGGCCGGGGCGGAGATGACTCAGATGGAGCACCGCATCGTCCAAACCCGGTTCAAGGATGGCTACGGTCCCGTGGGAATGTATTTCTTGATGTTCAAGAGCAAGGCCACCAATGCCTACGGGGAAGAGTACGAGCAAACTCGACGCCATGAGCTGGAAGGGTGGCAGCCCTACGCGGGCGTCGCACCGATGCCGACCCCTCTCAGGAACCACCTGATGCTCAGAGACATCCAGGAGGGCAAGGGACCTATCTTCATGCGTACAGCCGACGCGCTGCAAAAGCTTATGGAAGGCGCCGACGCCACCAAGAGGCGTGAAGTCGAGAGCGAAGCATGGGAAGACTTCCTGGATATGACCATTTCCCAGGCGCTTCTGTGGGCATCGAATAACATAGACCCGGCGAAGACGGACTCGGAGTTGGTGCTGACGGAGCCGTATCTCATGGGGTCCCACGCGGGGACCTCCGGGGCTTGGGTAAGCGGGCCGGAGGACGTGTCTCCGTCCGAATATTTCTGGGGCTACAACCGGATGACCACTGTAAAGGGGCTGTTCGCCGCGGGGGACGGAGTGGGATGCGCGGCCCATAAGTTCTCCTCCGGGTCCTACACGGAGGGCAGACTGGCAGCCAAGGGAGCGGTAAGCTATATCTATGACATGACCAACGAACCGAAGGCTGACGAAGGAAAGATCGCGGAAATCTCGCAACAGATCTGGGCGCCTATGGCGTGGTTCGACGAGCACAAGGGCAAGACCACTCGAGATGAGATTAATCCGAACTATCTGTTGCCCAAGCAGGCTTTGCATCGACTTCAGAAGATTATGGACGAGTACGCCGGCGGCTGGGGTTCAGCTTACATGACCAACAGGCCCATGCTGGAGCGGGGGTTGGAGCACCTGGCGATGTTCCGGGAGGACCTGGCCAAGCTGGGCGCCAAGGACCTCCATGATCTACTGCGTTGCTGGGAGCTCGTGGACCGGCTCTGGTGCGGTGAGACTCACATGCGCCACCTGTTGTACAGGGAGGAGACCCGCTGGCCCGGTTACTACTACCGAGGCGACTTCCCCAAGCTGGACGACGAAAACTGGAAGGTGTTCGTAAATTCACGTTATAACAGGTCAACTGGCGAGTGGGACTTTTACAAGAGACCCTTCATCCCCGTGATCGATTGACATCGTGTCTGGCTATATGATGAAGACCCCATGATGTCACAGACAGACATGCGGGACTCCGGCGTCCTGGTGATAGGCAGCGGCATGGCCGGGATGACTGCAGCGATCGAAGCGCTCGAAGCCGGCCATGACGTCTACATAGTCGAGAAGGAATCCTACCTCGGTGGAAGGGTCGCCGGGTTCTACAAGTATTTCCCGAAGCTGTGTCCGCCCACCTGCGGCCTGGAAATCAACTTCAGGCGTATCAAGAGCGGCCACCGGCATCTGAAGTTCTTCACGCTGGCCGAGGTCGAAAACGTCTCCGGGCAAGTCGGTAACTACGAAGTCCGCGTCCGCCTGAACCCGAGGTTCGTGCTGCTGGACCGGTGCACCGCCTGCGCCGAGTGCGTAGCTGTGTGTCCGGAGGACCGGCCCAACGCCTTCAACTACGGAATGGACACCACGAAGGCCATCTACCTGCCCCACGAGATGGCCCTTCCGATGAAATACGTGATTGACGAGGGGACTTGCCTTGGTGAGACGTGCAACAAGTGCGTCGAGGTCTGCCCCACCGATGCCATCGATCTCCGCATGGCGCCTAGCACCATTAATCTCAAAGTAGCGTCCATTGTCGTTGCCACCGGCTGGAAGCCCTACGACGCCTCAAAGATCGACTACGTGGGATTTGGCGAATACCCGAATGTGATCAACAACGTCATGATGGAGCGGCTCGCGGCGGCCAACGGACCTACTATGGGGAAGATTGTGAGGCCCTCGGACGGGCAGCCGGCCAAGCGGGTGGCCTTCGTCCAGTGTGCGGGGTCCCGGGACACGAACCACCTGCCGTATTGCTCCGCCATCTGCTGCCTTTCTTCCCTGAAAGAGGCCACTTACATCCGAGACCAGTACGGAGACTCTGAGGTATACATCTTCTATATAGATATCCGAGCGTCGGGAATGTACGAGGATTTCTACCAGCGGGTGGAGCGGGACGAAGGAGTTGAGTTCATCAAAGGGAAGGTAGCGAAAATCGAGGAGGATCCCGCCACGAGGAACTTGATTGTAGAAGCTGACGACATGCTTGGTGGCCAGAAGGTCCGTGTCAACGTGGACCTCGTAGTCCTCTCCACCGGCATGGTGCCCAACACCGCCGACACCAAGATCCCCGGATTGGACCTGGAGTACGACGAGTTCGGGTTCAGCCTGGAAGACCGGAAGAAGGGTATCTACATCGCTGGGGTCACCAGGAGGCCCATGGACGTGGTATCCAGTGTGCGTGACGCCACTGGCGCGGCATTGAAGGCCACGCAAGTCCAGGAGAGGCCATAATTCCATGGCCGGCACCGTTCGAACCTATGTCTGCACCGGATGTGGCATAGGCGATTGCCTCAACGCCCAGAAGCTGGCCGACCTGTCGGCCGCCGAGTTCGGTGTTGAGGCCAAGGTCCACCCTCCCCTTTGTGTTCCCGAAGGAGTGGAGTTTCTGCGTCAGGACCTGGCCGAAGCGGGCGCCGACCAGGCCGTCATCGCCGCCTGCTCCGAGCGGGTCAACTGGGATGTGTTTTCCACTGAGACCCTCGGGGTCAAGATGGTCCAGCGGGTCAACATCAGGGAGCAGGTCGCCTGGAGCAAACCCCCCAACGACGAGGAGACCCAGACGCTGGCCGAGGACTATTTGCGCATGGGCATTGTCCGCTCCCAGAAGACCAAGCCCCCTGAACCGAAAACCGAAGCTCCTGAGAAGTCCCTGCTGGTGGTCGGCGGCGGGGTCAGCGGAATGACAGCGGCGATAGAAGCCGCCGATGCCGGCTCCAACGTGGTCCTCGTGGAGAAGTCCGACAAGCTGGGAGGATGGTTGGCCAGCTTCCATAAGAGATATCCGACGCGACCCCCTTACCGTGACCTGGAGCCAACCGGCGTCGATGAAGTGTCGCTTCGTGCCGGGAATCATCCGAAGATCAAGGTGCTGACATCAGCGGAGGTGGAGGGGATCTCCGGCCGGCCGGGGTTCTTCGACGTGACGATACGACAGGGCGGGACCAGCATTCCCATAGCGATTGGGTCTGTGGTGCTGGCCACAGGTTGGGAGCCCTACGACCCGTCCGAGTCAGATCACTTTGGCATGGGAAAGCTACGCAACGTCATCAACAGCCTGACCTTAGAGGATTTAGCTAAAAGCGGGACCATCGTGCGCCCGTCAGACGGAAAGGCCGTCGAGAAGGTCGCGTTTATTCAGCGGGTTGGCTCAAGGGGAGGCCAACAGTTCATCTATGACTCGAGTGTAAGTGACCTGGTAGCCCTGAAGCAGGCTGAGTATGTGCGAGAGCAGAACCCAAACGCAGTCTCATACATCATTTATGACCACATGATCACGCCGGGCCAGGCCGAGCTCTTCTACAGAAAGGTCCAGGAGGAGGACCGCATCCTCTTCACCAAGAGCGACGGCGTCAGGCTTACCGAGGACGGCGCTGGCAACATCCTGGTCGATCTCGAGAACACGTTGATAGGAGGCGCTATCCGCCTCCAGGTAGACATGGTGGTCCTGGCCACGGGGATGGTCCCGACGACTGCGGGATCGGAAATCCTGCACCTGGGTTACAAGCAAGGTGAGGACGTACCAGTCAATAAGCACGGGTTCGCCGACTCCAACTACATCTGCTTCCCCTACGAAACCCGCCGGACTGGGATCTACGCGGCGGGATGTGTGCGGGAGCCCATGGATGCCATAGCAAGCGCCGAAGACGCGACGGGGGCGGCCCTGAAGGCTATCCAGAGCCTTGAGCTGATAGCCCGCGGTGCCGCGGTGCACCCACGAGTGCGCGATCTCTCCCTTCCCTTCACCATGCTTCAGGGCTGTACCAAGTGCGGCAGGTGCACCGAGGAGTGCCCCTTCGGGGCCATCGAGGTAGACGAGCGTGAGTATCCCAGCCTTAATCCCAGCCGATGCCGGCGGTGCGGCATCTGTATGGGCGCTTGTCCTGTGCAAGTCATATCCTTCGAAGACTACAGTGTCGAGCAGCTTACCTCCATGGTCCGGTCGGTGAAGTTCCCCGACGACGATACGAAGCCCAGAATCATAGCCTTCGCTTGCGAGAACGACGCATATCCCGCCTTCGACATGGCCGGCATCAACCGCCTGCAGTACGACGCCAGCGTGCGAGTGATCCCTCTGCGATGCCTCGGCTCTCTGAACATCGTGCTGGTAACCGATGCCGTGTCCCAAGGGATCGACGGGGTGATCTTATTAGGGTGCAAGACGGGAGATGACTACCAGTGCCACTTCATGCAAGGAAGCGAGCTGGCCATGAAACGTATGGCCAACATCCAAGAGACGCTGACCCGGCAGATGCTGGAGCCCGAGCGAGTAAGGGCGGTTGAGCTAGAGATCTCCGACTACAACAAGATACCGGACCTTGTAAATGAGTTCGCCGACGAGCTCAGGGCGATGGGCCCCAACCCTTACAAGGGGTTTTGATTCAGTCGAGCACGCATGACACAGGCACAAGAGCTACCATTACTGACCAGCGACAGCGATGCCGTCTTGCGCATCATGCAGCTGGGGGCCGAGCACCTGGGCAAGTGTTACCAGTGTGGCACCTGCTCGGTGGTCTGCCCGCTGACTCCCGACGATCAGGCGTTCCCCCGCAAGGAGATGGTATGGGCCCAGTGGGGGCTGAAGGACAAACTGCTCCAGGACGGAGACGTGTGGCTGTGTCATCAGTGCAACGAGTGCTCTACCCATTGTCCACGGGAGGCCTTCCCCGGTGATTTGATGGCCGCCGTGCGGTCCTACCAGATCGAGCACTACGCCGCGCCGAAAGCCCTTGGGAAGGCGACCAACAACCCAAAGCTCCTGCCTCTTGCCTTCCTTCCTCCGGTGGTCCTGACCTTCCTTTTGCTGCTGTTCGCGGTGATAATTCCGGAGGGCGGCGTGGAGTTCCCCGAAAGACAGGCGCTCGTTGACGAATTCGGGAAAGAGATACTATTCGACGAGTTTATCTCATCAATCTGGATTGACGTGTTCTCGCTCATAGCGGTGGGATTCGCTGTGGCGGTAGCCTGGGTCGGTGGACGCAGGTTTTGGAAAGGCATCCTCCAGTCGGAAGTGGACCCTCCCGAGGTGCGGGAAGGCTTCATCAAGAGCCTCTTGCTGTCCCTACGCGACGTGGCGACTCATACCTATTTCCGGATGTGCAGGCGAAACAAGCCCCGCGGGTACGCTCACATGGGAATACTCTACGGGTTCCTTCTTCTCACCGCCGCCACCACCGGCTCCTTCATCTATACGTGGATCTTGGGCAAGGATCTGTCGTTGCCGATCCAGGACCCTGTCAAGATTATCGGCAATCTCGGCGGCGCCGCACTGCTCATCGGGTTGACTTGGGTAGTCTGGAGGAGGCTGGCGAGGCGTGACGAGGCGGGACGGTCCGTGTACTTCGACTGGTACTTCATAGGCGTACTGTACCTGGTCACCATCACCGGGTTCGCCGTCGAGATCGTCAGATACGCGGACTTGAGAGTACCGGCATACTCTCTCTATCTCGTGCATCTGGTCTTCTATTTCATGCTATTCACGTATCTCCCTTTCACCAAGTTCGCCCACATCATCTACCGGACGCTGGCTCTAACCCATGCCAGGCAGATCGGCCGGATGCCCGCGACACGCCGTGCAGCCAGCGACGTCCCAGCGCTTCTGTCGTCTAAGTGAGGAGTCAGCGCCAGCCAATGCCGGGAAGTTCCCGGTCGGCGGCGTCACGGCACTTAGTAATTTCGCGGTTGGAGGAGCGATGGCCGCAGAGACCGTGACCGTAGTTCAACTGTGCGGGGTCTGTCGGACGCAGACCGGGACGTTCCAGGTGAAGAAAGACAATCTCATGATGACTTCGCGAGACCGGATCTGGTGCCCGCAATGTGAGGCGTCTACACCGGAGGTGCGGGATATCGCCGGAAGGCTGGAGTCGATTCGCAAGGAAGTTGAAAGCCTCCCCGAAGCCGGCAGCTCTTAGGCACGGTGCCCCGATGCCGCGCATTACCCTTGCCGGCTCCCCCTAAAGGGCGTCCTCACGGGCCCGGGCCTAGCCGACTGAGATGATTCACCCAGACCTAGGTTCAGCTAATGCTCGGTCAACTACAGATCTGATAATTGTCATTGCTACTAACCTGTCATTCTGAGCCGCAGGCGAAGAATCTGGTAGGGGGATGGTGAGACGCCCCACCTCGTCCAGACCCTTTGCCCCGCTTCAGAGCCTGCACTGAGCTTGCCGCAGTAGTGGCAAAGTGTCGGCATTTTCATCGTTAATGTTGCTGGTGGCAACTAGCGTGATATATTCTGAGCCAAGCAGACACCCGGCGGGCGGCAGGGAACCCGACAGAATATGGGACCACCTGGAGGAGAGCGGTGCCGACACTGCCAGCATTCGTGACCAACATGTCCGCCCAGATGCCCCTACGGAAGAAGGTACGGCTCATTCTGAGGAACAACTGGTCCAAAATATACAGGCGGAGACCTTGTTGCGGCCACCACGGCGAACCGGGTTGCTGAAAGGCGTCCCCCTCCCTGGTGCAGGGAGATAGCGGTAGCGGAGCCAATCACCACGGTCACATTTCAAATAGGGAGGCATCGGATGGTAGCGACACGTGAGGCGCAAGTGGAATGGAACGGGGATCTTATCTCGGGTAAAGGGGTGGTTGATGCCTCTACGAGCCGGGCGTTCACCTCTCTGCCGGTCACCTGGGGGTCGCGCACGGAGTCGGCGGAAGGACGCACCAGCCCCGAAGAGCTTGTGGCAGCGGCCCATGCCAGCTGTTACGCAATGGCCCTCTCTTTCGGCCTTGGGCAGGACGGTAAGCCGCCTGAAATGCTCCGGGTCAGCGCCAAGGTGACCATTGATAACGTGGAGGGCGCCTGGAAAGTCGTCTCCAGCGTGCTGACGGTCCGCGGCCGGGTCCCCGGCATGGCCGAAGCCGACTTCCGGGAAGCGGCAGAGGCGGCGAAAGACGGGTGCCCGATCTCCGGAGCGCTCAAGGGCAACGTGGCCCTGAGCGTGGAAGCGACCCTCGAGAGCTGAGGACCCGGGGCATGCAAGGACACCGGGTGAGACCCGGGAGGGGCCACGCGTAGATCAGGCTACTGGCCACCGGGACCCGATCCCATGTTCGGTGTCCCCAACCGCGTCCCTAACATATCGTTATTCCGACCGAGCGATCGGGAAGAAGTACTAGCGCAAAATCATACTTTTGACCGAGTTACACTCAATAGTTCGGCCGATGACAAAAACAGCTCTCAGGGTTAACTTAGCAAGCAAGTAACATCACGTTGTCTGAAGCTGCTGAGGGGTCATGGATAGAAACGAGGCTCGGAGACTGGTTGAGCGTGAGGCAGGCTTGGCTGGCACCCCAGACGATCCGTCTAACGGTAGGAACAATCTCTCGTTTACGGCCCGTATCGCGGGTTGGAGCGCACGGCACCGCTGGTGGGTCCTGGCCGGTTCCGCTTTAGTGATCTCCCTCTTGGTGGCAGCGATGATCCTCGTTGGGACTGAGTTGCGGGACGACGACGAGGGCGTCGGAGAGTCTGGAACTGCGGTGCGCCTCATGCAGGAACGGTTCCGCATTGACCCTACGCCCGATGTCCCTCGAGTGCCCTCGCGGACCGAGCGGCTGATCTTCAGCAGCCCGTCGTTGGACGTGGAAGATCCTGCCTTTCGCTCATCGGTGGAGGACCTTTCAACTAAGATCAGAGACCTTCCCCATGTCACATCAGTAGTGACCTATTATGACCTCCAGGACCCGGACATGGTGTCGTCGGATCGGCGGGCGGTGCTGGGGTGGGTCACCTTGCAGGACGAGACTGCCCGGCATAGTGGCGCCATCGACCTGGATCCCGTGCTCGCGGCCGTGGTCTCGGCGAATGAAGCTGCGCCGGAGATGGAGATAGGGGTCGTTAGCTTCGGATTGATCGAAGACCAGTTCGACGAAATCCTGGACGAGGACTTCAGCCGCATTCTGATCATCTCCCTGCTGTTGGGGCTGGGGATCCTAATACTTGCCTTCCGCGCGCTTGTGGCCGCCGTTATCCCCCTCGCCCTGGCCATAGGGGGCCATCTTCAGCGCCATCGGCATGGCGGCGCTGGTAAGCCACATCTACCCTCTCGTCGAGCTGTACGCCGAGATGATCCTGCTGATGGGCCTCGCAGTCGGCATCGACTACTCCCTGTTCGTAGTGAGCCGCTTTCGAAATGAACGGCGGGCGGGGCGACCCAAGCTGGAGGCCATATACGTGGCCAGCAACACTACCGGCCGGGCGGTCTTCTACGCGGGTGTTACCGTCGTGCTTTCCCTGGCCGGGCTGATGCTGACGGAAGACCCCACTTTCATCTCCCTGTCCCTTGGCGCCATCATAGTCGTCTTCTTCGCCGTGATCGGCTCCTTGACGCTACTGCCGGCGCTGCTATCGGCGCTGGGAGATAACGTAAACCGCCTGAGAATTCCTTACCTTGGTAGGGAGACCAGCGGAGGAGGTGTGTGGGGCGCCATCACCGATCGTGTGCTGGCCCGGCCCGCGCTCCTTGCTGTGGCAGTCACGGTGGCCCTCCTTGCCCTGGCGGTGCCTGTACTCTCCTTGAATCTGGGATTTAACGAAGGGGCCGATTCCCTGCCCGATGCTATCGACAGCAAGCGCTCTGTTGACCTTCTGGAAGAGCACTTCTCCAGCACTTTGCTGCAGCCGGCGAGGATAGTCATAGACCACCCGGACGTCCGCTCGCCGGCAATTCAGGATGCACTAAGGAATCTAACCCGGCGTCTTGAGCAGGACTCCGCTTTCTTGGGGCCCTTTGACATCCGAGTGAGCCCGGCCGGGGACCTGCTTCGGGTTGCCGTCCCTATTGCCGGCAAGGTTGACGACGACGAGTCGGAGAACGCCTTGAAGCTTCTCCGAAACGAGGTCATTCCCCAGGCTTTTTCAGAAACGAGCGCAGCGGTTTACGTATCCGGCGCGACTGCCGACAGCGTTGATTTCAGGGGCCATATGTTCAATAGAGCGCCCTTCGTATTCGCTTTTGTCCTGGGGCTGTCCTTCCTCTTGCTTCTGACCATGTTCCGCTCCATCGTCATCCCCATAAAAGCAATCATCCTCAACCTGCTTTCGGTGGGGGCGACCTACGGCGTACTGGTCATGGTGTTTCAATGGGGTTGGGGAATCAGCATCCTTGGCAGCGAGGCCTCGGGCGTCATCGAGTCGTGGCTACCTCTGTTCCTGTTCGGCATTCTCTTTGGCCTGTCCATGGACTACCACATGCTCATCCTGAGCCGTATCAAGGAAGCCCACGACCAGGGTTATTCCAACGAAGAGTCAGTCTCGGTGGGTATCAAGTCCACAGCCGGACAAATAACCAGTGCGGCGGCCATCATGATAGGGGTCTTCGGCACCTTCGCCACCAGCAGGGTGCTCGGCCTCCAGCAGTTCGGAGTAGGGCTGGCCTTTGCGGTGCTCATAGACGCCACCGTGATCCGCTCGGTGCTGTTGCCAGCGTCCATGAAGCTGCTTGGAGAGCGGAACTGGTACCTGCCGCGGTGGCTGGACTGGCTGCCCAAGATAGGACCAGAGCGAGAATCTCGCGAGCCTGCCTTCCCAACTCCTGCTGGAGACTAGGAGACGCTTTGCGCGCCCTGGACGCTCGCTAATTCCTCGACAGGAATGTGGCAATAAATGACGTGGTCGGAAGAGTCAGGCCCCTCACGAGCTGGCGGTGGTGTAGTGTCGCATATTGACCCTATTTTGCGAGGACAACGCCCAGCGAAGAAGCATCCCTCAAAGCGCTCGCGGAGAGTTGGCACGGCGCCGGGCAGCCGGATAAGCGTCGGCGCAGCGTCTGGATCGGGGACAGGCGCCGCCGAAAGAAGCGCCTCGGTGTACGGATGCGACGGCGAGCTCAGTACGGATTCCGCGGGGCCGGTCTCCGCTACATGACCCGCGTAGAGCACCAGGATATCGTCAGAGACGTAGCGCACCACCCCCAGGTCGTGGGAGATGAATACGTAAGAGGTGCCCGTTTCGCGTTGGTGTTGTTCCAGCAGGTTCAGGACCTGAGCCTGGACGGAGACATCGAGCGCTGAGACTGCTTCGTCGGCGACTATAAGCTCTGAGTTGCCCGCGAAGGCGCCGGCCAGCGCTACCCGCTGCTGCTCGCCGCCGCTCATCTCGCCGGGCCGACGGTCCAGATAGGAAGGGTCCAGGCCGACCGCCTGCAACAGCTCCGCCGCCCGTTCACGGCTCTCCTTTCGCCCCAACCCCGCGAACTTCCTCAGAGAGCGCAGGATCGCATGGCGGACGGGAAGCTTGGGGTTGATCGAGGCTGTGGGGTTCTGGAACACCATCCGCACCCCGGCCAGTTGGTCGCTGCTCCTCTGTCCCGCTCCGGGAGCCAGCTCCTTCCCACGCAGCCGTAGCTCGCCACGGTCCCGGGCCACCAGTCCAACCACCGCCCGGGCCGCAGTCGTCTTGCCTGAGCCGCTTTCACCCACGATGCCGAGGGTCCGCCCGGAGCCGACGGTGAAATCGATGTCGGTGAGCGCTCGGACGGGCGGTCGGACCCGGGGGCCGAAGAAGAGGTACTTTCGCTGCCACCGGCCGTAAAACTTGCGTAGGCCCGAAGCCACCAGTACCGGCTCAGCGGCGTCACTAGGGCTCTCAGCCCGCAGTTCCCCCTCGCCCCAGAGCCCCATATGGACGTCGCTCCAGAAGAAGCAACGCGCCAGGTGGTTGTCTTCCGTGCTGAGCATGTCGGGCGCCTGGGTGTGACACGAGTCCCGGGCTATGGGACAACGCTGGGCGAATAGACAAGATTCGATGGCCGGCTGGCTGGCGGGGTAAACGGAGCCCGGGATGCTGCTGAGCTGGACGAGCGCCTCACTCTCTCCCAGAGGCGTCGGTACGCAGCTGAGCAGTCCCGTGGTGTAAGGGTGTTTCGGGTTCTTGAACAGTTCCCTTACAGGGGCCTGCTCCACGGTCTGGCCCGCATACATCACCACGACGCGGTCGGCGACCCTTGCGACAACACCCAGGTTGTGGCTTACATACAGGATGGCGGCATTGACACGTTCCTTCAGGTCGACGACGAGGTCGAGAATAGTGGCCTCGGTGGTCACATCCAGCCCGGTCGTGGGCTCATCCATGACAAGGAGGTCTGGGTCGCACGCAAGCGCCATCGCGATGACCACCCGTTGCTGCATCCCTCCGCTCAGCTGGTGCGGGTAGCGATGCCCGATAAGTTCAGGCTCGGCCAGGCCGACGCTCTCGAAAAGCTCGGCAGTCCTGCGGCGGGCCTGGCCAGAGTTCAGACTGAGGTGCTCTCTTAGCACCTCCTCAATCTGGGGCCCTACCCGCATGGTGGGATTTAGAGATGTAGCGGGGTCCTGATAGACCATGGCGATGCGGTTGCCACGCAGCTTACGAAGGGCGGAGGCCTCCATGTGGGACATATCGTTGCCCTCAAAGAGAATGGAGCCATCCACGTGGGCGGTACCAGGCAAGTAGCCCATGAGAGCGAACGCAGTGGTAGACTTGCCGCATCCAGACTCCCCGACAAGGCCCAACACTTCCCCTCTTCGGATCTGTAGGGACGCATCGCGCACCGCCCGGACAGTGCCCCTCGGCGTATAAAAGGTAACTGCGAGCTGGTTGATGTCTACCAGCGGTGCGCCGTCTACGCGATTCTGGCTCATGGCTTGTCCTTCCGCGGCAGTCCGGCGGACTGTCGGATCCCGTCGGTGAGAAGATTGACGCCCACCACGAGCGAGGCAATGGCGCCCGCCGGCGCCAGGGCGATCCAGGGGGCGCCGTCTATAAAGCCGCGACCCTGGGCAATCATGAGGCCCCAGTCGGACGAGGGCGGCTGGACACCCATGCCTAGAAAACCGAGGGAGGATACAGCCAGGATCGCGTAGCTCAACCGTATGGACAGCTCCACTCCCAGGACGGGCAGCGTATTGGGGAGGATTTCCCGAAAGATGATGTACGGCGTGTTTTTCGCCGCGCAGGCGGGCGCTCTGAACAAACTCCAACTGCTTAAGGGACAGTGTGACACTCCGCAGCACTCTGGCGACACGAGGCAGGGTGGACGATGCCCACCGTGAGCAGGATATTCATCTGGCTGGGGCCGAGAGTCGTTATCACCAGAAGGGCCAGCAGAAGGGTAGGAAAGGACATCAACCCGTCCATGATGCGCATGACCACCGCATCGACTGCGCCGCCCTTGTATGCGCTGCTCATCCCCACCGCCGCGCCAAACGCAATGCCTAGAAGAGTGCCCGACCCGGCCACCACGATGAGGGAAGTGGCCCCGGCCATGATGCGGCTCAAGGTATCCCGGCCGAACTGGTCGGTCCCCAGCCAGAACGTCCAGGACGGCGATTCGAGCTGGCGTAGCTTCGGGTGCGCGGCAGCGACGGTGCCCCGGTAACCGCGAGTCACGGTCAGGGTGTTCTCAGCGATGTCCGTTATTAGCATGCGTTCATCGTCGATGAGGATGACTTCTTCCACAACGAACTGGGACCCATCTGTAACATCAAAGAAAGGCGCGGCTGGGTCCAGGAGTTCATATTGAGCCGAGGAGCCCGGAATATCAGTCGAAGCGTACTGAAACTTCGTTGGTGAATAGGGCGCGAGCCACGGGCCGACCAGGGCCAATGTCACATGAAGCAGCACGATGGGCAGAGCGATTCTCCCCGAGGGTGTGCGGAGGATCAGCCGGATGGCGGCGCTCCCTTTGCGCCCGGCAGCGGCGATTCCCGAACTGATAGTCCGGGTCAAGTCAGCGGTGATTACTTCAGTAGCCATCAGCTTAATCTGATACGCGGGTCCAGAACCCCATAGCTCAAGTCCGCCGCCAGGTTGCTAAGGGCATAGGTCCCGGCGACGATCAACGAGACGGCCTCTAACATGGGAACGTCCCGGTGGACCATCGCGTTCAGCAGCTCTTGGCCCAAGCCAGGATAGGAGAACACGTTCTCTACTATGATGAGTCCTCCAAGCATATACCCGAAATTCTGGGCGATTATGGTGATAGTGGGTAGCATGGAATTGGGCAGGACATGGCGCAGGATAACCCTTCGCATAGGCATCCCTTTGAGGATGGCTGTGCGAACGTAAGGGGACTGCATCACCTCCATCACGCTGGCCCTGGTCATGCGCATGATGTAGGCGAACAAGACCCCTGTGAGGGTCAGCGCGGGCAGTACCAGTATCTCTGGTCTTGTGAACGGACTCTCGCCGCGCAACATATGGCTCGTAGGAGGAAGGAGATCGAGCGTCGATGCCAGAATGAGCATTAGCACCACGCCCGTCACAAACTCGGGCAGGGAGATACCCACTAGGCTGATGGTGCTCACCAGGCGGTCTCCTATACTGTCCGGGCGGATGCCGGCCCATATGCCTGCGATCAGCGCGAAGGGGATTCCCACCAGGAGGGCGAAGACGGCAAGAATCAGGGAGTGCCAAATTCTTCTGGGCAAGACGTCGGAGATGGGCTGCTTGTTGAAGTAAGAGTCCCCCAAATCGCCCCGCATCGCGTTGCCCACCCAGCTAAGGTACCGCTGGTAAGCGGGACGGTTCAGATCCAGCTCCTCTCGGACATCCGCCGCCCTCTCTTCCGTCCAAGTCGCCTTGAGGATCATGTGGGTCACATCGCCAGGTAGTATCTCCGTGATCGAGAAGATAGCCATGGAGACCACCAGCAAGGTTATCAGCATCAAGCTGATTCGAAATGTGAGAAAGCGCAACATAGGGATACTATACCTAGGCGGTGACCATCACTGTTTGGTGTACCAAGGGGGCGGCGAAGCACCGCCGCATTAGGCGGACGCCGGTCCGCGCAAAGTGCGCCACTCAGGGATGAGGGTCCAGAATCCCTTAAGGTATGGGGTCTACTTGTCCAACCACGCTCTATGGAGGGACAGTGTGGCGTCCCACATGGGCTCCAGGTCCCGAACGTCTTTCCGCAGGCCCAGCAGCACCGGCCGGAACACCGGGATTATGCGTGGCACCTGATCGACCACGAGGCACTGGAGCTTTCCGAAGGTCTCTTTCTGGTCGTCCAGGTTACCCTGGCTCTGGGCATCCTTCAGCAGGCTGTCGGCGACCTCATTGTACCAATACGACTCGTTCCAGGCGGCGCCGGACGCA
>CBDDDW010000001.1:0-89110 GCA_965226805.1 Dehalococcoidia bacterium | reverse complement strand
ACGTGTGAGACGATTTCGGGATATCCGCAGTATAATGGAAGCAGGTAGGAAACTCGAAGCATGGACGGCCCCCACAGGCATAAGCAGGTCAAACTCACCGTGTTCGAAAACGAGCCCCTCGCCCGACTGGCGGAGCAGCGGCTCCAGCACGAGAACATCCCCTATGTGCTCCGTTCCCTCGGAGTGGGCGCCGGTGGGTGGGGAGTGGCGACCAACCTGCCTCACGCTATCTACGTTAAGGACGCCGACCATCTCAGAGCTTGTGAAGTGCTGGAGTTGGCGCCTGCCGAGATCCTCGAAAGGGAGGGTATCCTCTCGGGTGCACCGCGCCGTCCGTCCACAACGCTGGTGATCCTCATCATGATCGCGGCAGCAGTGCTGATTTTCGGGGTATTCGAACGGCTCATTCAGCGACTGATCGGCTGAGGCCGTTGCTGCCGTCTTTAACCCACTGTCTCTTCACCTAACCGATTCCTTCTCAGCGAACACCTCAATCAAAGGAAATTGGGCAAAGGAAATTGGGATCCCTCGGCCAAAATGATTACCTACCAGTCATCCTTTTGGCGCCAGCGAAATCCTCCACTCTGTGGATCACAAGTGCACGTTCGAAGTCTATCATCGAGATACAAGAACGATTACAGCCGAGGAAGTATCTCGCGTCGATACCGACTAAAGTCGACAGATGACACGCCAAGGCTCGGAGGTGCGGCACAGTGTTCCACTTGAAGGGATGTCCTAAGTGCCATGGGGACCTATACCTGGAGGGCAATGAGCTGGAAGACCAGGAGATGTGCTGCGTGCAGTGCGGTTTTCGCAAGTTCGTGACTCCCTTAGCGCTAACTATCCCCTACCAGCTCACCAAAAACCCGGTGGTACCGATCGGCACGTAGCACAGTCCCCATCAGCAAAGGAAAGCGGTCGATTATCCTTCCGGGAACAAAACGAGGCCCCGGTACGTCTGATATGACAGGGACTATAGCCGAGAGGGCGTCGAGCGAGGAAATAACATGAACATGGGACTCAGCGCCAAACAGGTATCTGCCCTACTAGTGCTGGTTATCGGTCTTGCCGTTTCGGTGGGGTTTAACCTTTACCCCCTCTTTCAGCCTCCAATGGTGATCGGGGTCGCCGAGAGCAAACAAATCGGCCAAGGCGAACGAAACGGCCCTGTCACGTGGTATACAGTATCTCTCACCCTGGTGACCGAAGACGAAAAGAATGACATCCCTATTGGCAGAACCATGGCCTATATCATCGAGAAGGAGGTATTCGACCGCTTGCAGGACGGCGACGTAGTCAGGGGGCGACTCGATGGCCGAGAGCTGGACGTGGTCGAACTGACCCACTCTGCGGATTTCGCCACCGGCGACCCTAGGTTCGACCGGGATTCAACAGACGCTGAGTAGGCCCTCTCGTTGGGCGAAGATGGTGGGGCCACAGGGAGGCATTGCGCAAATCTCCGGCATCGGCTATGCTGCGGTTCATCGTCGTCCTGTGCGTGTCGGAGGGCGTGCATATCCTGCCGGGAGTAAGGGATTCCTACGAAGCCATGCGCCCGGTACCCAGGAGGCCCCGCAATGGTGAAGTCTAAAGAGGCCCTTGCTGCAGACATCACGAATACTCCAACCAGCCGACCGGCAGTGGATGGCACTCAAGGCATCGTATCCGCCGGGCACCACCTGACCGCCATCTCGGCGATGCGCATGCTACTCAGCGGCGGTAACGCCTTCGACGCGGCCGTGGCCGCCGGCTTCACCGCTGCCGTTGTGGAACCTACCGCATCCTACACCCTGGCCACAGAGGCGTCGATCATGCTATATCACGCCGGCACGCGCCAGGTAAGAGCATTGAGCGCCCAGGGAGTGGCCCCTGGAGGGGCGACGGTAGAGTTCTTCAAAGCAAGGGGACTGGACAAGATCCCTACCGGCCCCGGGGCCAACGCCGAGCTGTCCTTTACAGTACCTGGAGCGGTGGACGGCTTCCTGACCATGCTCGAAACATATGGCACAAAGACCCTCGGCGAGGCCGCCGAGTCCGCTATCGATTACGCTCACCGCGGCTTCCCTATGTACCCATACATGCGGGGGATCCTGGAAAACCCGGCGCACATGGAGCAGTTCAAGGTCTATCCCCCGGGGGGCGCGGATGTCTTCTACCCAGGAGGCGATCCGCCCAGGGTGGGGGAATTGCTGGTCCAGGAGCAGTTGGGGGACACCATACGAAAGATGGTAGCGGCGGAGCACTCGGCCGGAGGCGATCGAATCGCCGGACTACGGGCAGCCCGGGAGATGTTTTACCGCGGCGACATCGCGAGGACCATTGTCGAGTGCTCCAACCGGGTGGGCGGCCTCCTGAGCCTCGATGACCTGGCGGGGTACCGGGCGAAATTCGAGGACCCCATCACAACCACCTTTATGGGATACGAGGTTTGCGCCCAGTCCACCTGGAGTCAGGGGGCGGTTGTGCTTCAGGCCCTCAACATGCTTGAAAACTTCGATCTTCGGGCCATGGGGCACAACTCACCCGAGTATATCCACATCTTAACGGAAGCCCTCAAGCTGGCCTTTGCCGACAGAGAGATGTACTACGGGGACCCCGACTACACCAGCGTACCTGTGGAGGGCCTTCTGTCTAAGCAGTACGCCGCCGAGAGGGCAAGGATAATTTCGTGGGAGAAAGCATGTCCAGAGCTCCCACAGGCCGGAGACCCCTGGAGGTACGAGAACGGAGCGGGGGCGTCGCGAAGCAACGCCCCACTAAGCATGGTCACGGCCCAGGACGGCGCGGAGGGGCATCAAGAAGGGACCACCCATTTCGCCGTCATCGACCGCGAGGGGAACATGGTCTGTGTGACGCCCAGCGGCGGCGGCTTCACCAAATCGGTGTTCTTTCCGGAGTTGGGTTTCGCGCTGAGCACACGTAGCGAGATGTTTTTCCTAGACGAAGAGCACCCAAACGGGTTGCGGCCCGGTAAGCGGCCTCGCACCACGCTGGTCAGCTACATCGTTTGCAGGGACGGCCAGCCGGTCATGACCAGCGGATGCCCCGGAGGGGACTTTCAGGTCCAGGCGAACCTGCAGCAGATCCTCAACGTGCTGGCGTTCGGCATGGGGCCTCAGCAGGCAGTAGAGGCGCCGCGGTTCGGGACCCAGAGCATCATCAACTCCTTCTACCCCCGCGTCTACCTGCCGGGCCAGCTAGCCGTGGACCCGGGTATTCCCGATGAAGTCCGCTCACGACTTGAGGCCCTGGGCCACAAGGTAGTCGAGGCCGACTCCTGTGGCATGGGCGCCGTTGTAACCCAACGGGACCCCGAGACCGGAGCGCTCACCGCCGGCGCAGATCCCCGCCGGGCAACCTACGCCATCGGCTGGTAAGGTTGAGGTAAGAGAGCAGGAGCCCTCCGCCCTATGATTCCAGTCGACCTGGACGGAAACCGAGAGCTATAGTAACATTGCGGCTAAGTTCGATCTCGAAGGACCCGATGACAGAGGAAATCCAAAAGATCACTGTTCGGCCCAATGGCCCATATATAGTCCGGGGTGGAATTCCACTTGTTCGCAAGACGCCGGTGATGTCAGAGCACGGCGAGCCACTCACCTGGAAAAAAGAAGGCGTTCTGAGCACCGAGAATGTCTACCGTCTCTGCCGATGTGGACAATCCAGCACAAAACCCTTCTGTGACGGCACTCACACCCTAGTGCAATTCGATGGCTATGAGACAGCCGACCCGGGACCTATCGCCGATCGCGAAGTGAACCATGTAGGCGAAAAGATAGTCGTCAAGGACGACCGGTCTTTATGCACCCACGCGGGCTTTTGCGGCAACCGAATTACTAACATCTGGAAGATGGTTGCGGAATCGGCGGACACTCAAGTGCGGGTCGCAATCATGGGCATGGCTGAGCGATGCCCGTCGGGTGCGCTTTCCTTCGCTCTAGAAGCGGACGGCGAAATCATAGAACCAGACCTTCCTAAAGAGATCGCCGTGACTCCCGACGGGCCGCTATGGATCAGCGGGGGCATACCCGTAGAAAGGCGTGACGGGCAGCCCCTCGAAACACGCAACAGGGTTACACTATGTCGCTGTGGGGCTTCCAAGAAGAAACCCCTCTGCGACGGGACACACAAGGAAATCGGCTTCTCGGACCCATGATCAGTGAGCATGGCGCTGGCTGCCCGCATCGAGCGGGAGAACACCGTCACCTCGGCGGCCTCTCCATTACTGTGTCATGGTTGACCCGCAATGGACCAGTGTGGAGGCGTCGGGTCACTCCAGGTTCTATGAAGGAGGCGATGCCATGTCCGCGGAGGTCTTAACCCGAATCCACCGAAGGACACGGATGGACGGCGTGAGGACAGCGGAAGGGGGTGGGTGAGGGAGCTACAGGGGAGATGGCCTGGGGTCTTGGGGTAGATGGGAGGCCGGCGGAGGGTCTTCAGGCGCCGCACAGGGCCCCTAAGGCCCTATGCGGGAGTTGCGATGCGCGGGATGGCGAGAGGATACGCAGCAGGGGACTCTCGCGACCGGGGTGGCGCGAGATTGCGGGGACGTTGGGTCAGTTGCAGGCTGGCCGTCAGGCCGGGAATGGAATGGCTTGCAGCCGGGCCAAGGCGCGACTGAACTGGGTTTCCCAAGGCCAGCGCCGGGGGAGATGCAAAGTGAGGCGGCGCGCCGAGCGGGTGATCCGTCCCACCAGAGCGAAGACCCGCCGCCTGAGGGTCTTGGTGGTCACGATCTGCTGACCCAGGCCGATGCGGGCTGTCCAGCGGGCCAGGTTATGCGCCATCACCTGGACCGCCAGCCAGGCGCCGTTGGCGGCGAAGCGCCCCGACGGCATGTGGTTCAGCCCGACGCCGTACTTGAGGTCGCGTATGGCGTTCTCGACCTCGGCGTGGCGGCGATGATCGGCCTCCAGTTCCAGCGTCTCCCCATCGCGGTCGGTGATGAAGGCGTGATAGCTGTATCTGGCGAAGAGGGCGAGCTGGGAACCGGGCGTCGGCTTCACCCGCCGGACAATGAGCCGCACCGGCGCGGCGTCCGGCTTGGTCTGGAACGGGGTGTAAGTCGTCTCGGCGACATCGGCGGCGCCGTCCATCCAGTAGGGAATGGGAGTCCAGTCCTCCTCTGGTATCGCCTCGATCAGGTCCCGCAGGCTGGCGCGCTGGCGGATGGTGATAGAGAAGCGGACATCCATTTCCCGGCAGGCGGCAACGACAGTGTGGGCGTAGAAGCCGCTGTCGGCCCGCACCGTGAGTTGTCCCCTGGCCCCGCCGTAGCGCACCCGCCCCACCGTCTCACGCAGGAAGTGGGCGGCGCCACGGGCGGTGTTGGCCCGGCCCTCGCGCAGCCGGGACATCAGCACCTCGCCGGTGCCGGCGGCAATGGCCAGCAGCGGGTGATAGCCGCGGGCGCCGGTATAGCCGTGGTGGCGCGCTCCCTCCTTGGCCAGTCCATAGGTCTCGCAGATGGTCGAGTCCAGGTCGATGGTCAGGGGCGAGTCGCCGGGTCCGGCCCCAGCGGCCCAGGCCCGGGCCAACAACTGGCGGCTCACGCGGTCGAGTTGACGGACATGCCCCCACCGGAAGCTGCGCAGGAAGGTCCCCAGGGTGGATGGCGCCTTGACCACGCAGCCTAGAACACCGACCGTCCCACCAGCGCGCAGCGCATCGGCGTCGTCGATGCAGTCGCCGCCTGCCAGCGCGGAAGCGACCAGCGTCAGCATCTTGTCCCCAGTGTTCGCCCGTCCCGGCGCTCCGCCGAGGTCAAGGTGATGGTCGACGAGTTCCCGCAGGCCCAGGTGCCGGGCTAGGGTGGCCGGCAGGAGCAGGCCGGCATTGGCCACCAGGCGATGGTCGTCAAAGAGGATGCGGATACGGTCGGGTTTGTTCTGTGGCAGCATCTATTGGGTGCTCCTTGTTTCCGGGCTGGTTTCTGTTCCAAAACCATTATCCCAGATTCAGAGGAGCACCCGATGGCTTCTTCAAGGACTGTCCCCAAGGCCGTCCTTCGGTGGATTCGGGCTAAAGCCGAATATGGTTGTTTTCCGGGTTGAGCCAGGACCAACTCGATGTCATCTCCAGCTTCACGTTTCAAAAAACATTCCATCCCGGGGAGCTGATCGTCGAAGAGGGTCGTACCGGAAATGGATGCTACGTAATTCTCTCGGGCGAAGTAGAAGTGGTGAAAGCGCTGGGGACCGAGAATCAGCTAATCCTCGCGACACGAGGGTCCGGCGAGGTCCTCGGCGAGATGGCGCTTCTGGGCGAGTGGCCCAGGACGGCGAGCGTACGCGCTGTGAGCGAGGTCGGGTGCCTGGGTATCGACCGTTGGGTGTTCCTCTCGCAGCTTGAGAGGGCACCGCAGGTGGGGATCAGGTTGCTACAAGTCCTCGCGGAGCGGCTACGGGATGCCGACGCTCGCCTGGTACAGTGACCTTTGGCCTACACAGATTATCACATCACGATTCGTTGAGCTGCTCAGCGTACTGGGCCAGGGACCCCCTTACCCGAGTCAACACCGTCGGCAAGACCCCTTTCATTTGGAGAAACCCACAGTACGCGGACAGCTCCTTCAGCCGCTCGACGAATAGCGCACTAGCGGCGGATTGGTGCGGCGGAGTGTTAACATCTCGCGAGAGACGGAAACTCGGGCCTGCAGTCAGGCCTGGATGAGAGGCCCCCACCGGCAGCGTGGTCAGTGCCTCACCGAGTGGCCCGATTACGTCCATCATCATACCCACGGTGATATCAGATAGCCGCGTGAGTTGGCCTTCGGACTCTTCCCCGTGTAGAAACAGCCGCCCAAGCATTTGCATCAAAAGCTCATAGCATCCGTCGAAGAGATTGCTTATATCGATGCTCAAAGGGTCTTCTATCAGGTTGACCGCATCTATGTCGGCGATGTCACCGGGTAACATCGAGTAAGGATTCCACATCACAGGGCGTCCAGGCTCGAATTTGGGATCATCCCTTTGTATCTGCTCGTATTCTTCCTGGATGGCAAGGAATCTGGCATGATGAGAGTTCTCAGAGCTGTTCCGTGCTCCTTCTCCTTGCTCGACGATAACCTTAAGACCGGCTGCTGCTGAGGCCAGATCCGTGACCGGGTTCAGGCCCGGTAGACTGAAATAGGAGTTGGCCAGCTGGGCTTTGGGTGGAGCGAGGAACAGGCGGTCCTCCCCGTATTTCTGGCTGAGGTATTCGAGGCCATCTTCAATGCCCTTGTATAAGCGACCCTGGTTATCATATTCCCGTGCGCTGGAGAAAATATCACTGAGTTTCTGCGGTGGCGGCAACGACAATCCCGAGCCCTCGCCCTCGCCAATTTCAGATTCGATGTCCTCCGGCCTCTCGATGAATACGAAGGTGTCCAGCGATTCGCGGCAAAACGGGACCAGCTCCAGCTTGAAAGACGGCGGGTAGGCCCGCGGGCTGACCGGGAGGTTTGGTCTGCGTAGATGGGGGGCGCCTCCCACCGCCGTGAGAATGTTGCAGGCCAGGGACAAATGCAACATTTCCTGAATCGAAATCTGGAGAATCGTCCCTCGCCACCGCCTTATGATGCTTAAATACTCTTCATCGACGCCCTCCTTGACGTCGCTCTTCATGCTGAAAGCGGCAAACAAATAACAGCACATTATCCCGTGCTCGAGCTCTGCAGCTTCAGTGAGCAGGTAGATCAGCTGGGCTCTGTTCTCAATCCTGACCGGAGCGTCCATAAATGATATCTTTCCTGCCCCGACTCACCTTCTGCCCGGGGCGCTAGCTCAGTTACTACTCCACGGCCTCGCACTTTCGTGCGCGATAGGTAATCCCCATGATGCCGAAGGTGTATGCAGCGCTTGACAGCGAAGCATCCCTGAAGATGTCTCCTCGCCAGGTGATCTCGAAATCGTCGAACCCTGCCTTTGACATCTTATCAGCCAGCTCTGCTTCCAGCAGAGCTCCGGCAATTCAACCAGTCCACAATTCGATTTTTTGCTTGGCGCTATCCGGGATAGGTCTCTCAACGAGGATATCAGCAACCTGGAGCCGGCCCCCAGGTTTGAGGACTCGGTTCAGCTCGCGAAAGAGCTCGTCCTTGTCTGGGGCCAGGTTGATCGCGCCATTTGAGATAACAACGTCGGCCCACCCGTCTTCTACGGGCAGTTCCTCGACGAACCCTCTCTTGAAAGAGACGTTCTTGGCCCCGATCGCCCGTGCATTGCTGGTCGCCTTGTCAATCATTTCCTTGGTCATGTCGACGCCAACGACCTCACCCTCATGGCCAACCAGTTTCGCTGCGATGAGACAGTCCAAACCGGCCCCGCACCCAACATCCACAACCCGATTGCTGGAGTGGAGCTCCCCAACATTGAAGGGGTTGCCAGTACCGGCGAAGGACTCGATCGCCTCTTCGGGAAGGCCCTCCAGCCACTCATCCCGATACTCCAGGATGCCGGTCAGTCGTCTGCCGGTGTGGAAATGAAAGCCAAGCTCAGGATGTTGCGCTACTTGCGCATATTCTTGTGCGACTTCGGCACGCAGCGTTTCAATGAAGACTGCCGGCGGTTTGGCATCCGGGGAAGGAACGTAGGACTCTTGCTTAGGGGGATAGTAGACGTAGGTCTTGATGGAGCCAATGTCGTCGTAGGTTTCCTCCCCTTGCTCCACTTTGCCTTCAGGGAGGGTCAGCTCGTTGTATGCCGCCTCGGTCAAAATGATATATTCATCGGCCTCGACAGAATTCTTGAGCAACCGGTGAACAATGATCGCACCGGTTCCTGTGAGCTCCTGGTGCTCGTTGACCCGATAGAAAGCGGCTCGCCCGCTGTGCACAACTGCCTTGAGCTTCAACTGCTCAATGTTGTGGCAAGCCTTACAGTTGCAGATCTTATGAATCGTTAGCTCGGAGATCTTGTTCGCGAAGACCTGGAAGAACGTCATCATATTGGAGACGAGGTTCTTAGATACTCTTTCCCACGGCTGACCAGGATCGTCCTTGATGGCGTACAGAAAAATAGCGTCCCCTTCAATCCTAACGAGCTTAAAGGGAAGATTCACTTCTTCAAGAAGCGTCGTGATCAGTTCTCGGATGACCATCTGACTATGCGCGATCTCCTTCTCGTTGGAGAATATGAACTTCGTGTAGCCAGATATGTCCGCGATGAAGAGAACCGCTTCTCTTTCGACGTCATTCATGCCAGAACACCTTCTCAGTCGCGTAGGATTTTAGCGTGCACAAATTGTCATGCGTGACCTCCCAATCACGCACATCCCCGTTGCATCGATCACCTCGTCGGGGGGATCGCCGTCTATGCTATCGATCTGCCGGCCGATCCTATCGATATAACCGCCGCGGATCACTACATCGGCTCTGGACCACGGGTTCCCAGTACCATCGATTACTCTGCCGTTGCGTATGAGAACAGTGGCCATCTCTCCTCCTCGGGTTTGTTCAGTCCGAGGGCGCTCATGCATGCCTTGTTGATCGAAATCCAACCTCACGGGTCTCACCCATGTTATGCGGCGCTTCTATCTTTGGCAAGTCACCTTTACCCGGGGCCCAGGAATCTGGAAATGGGACGCATCGGCCCTCTTCTAGCAAGAGCCTCCGAGCCACTCAGTCAAAACTTCTCAAAATCTTGCATTGGATACCTTGAAACTACTCTTCGCGCGTTGATAGCGTGGGCTATGTTATGTTTCCGATCGCGTGGGAACCGCCTAGCGCGCTCTGCTGACCAGGTATCTCTCTTCCGTTGAGCCAGGCGAAGGCCCCAGGCAAGAGGCGCGGCACTCTTACCCACCCGAGAGGACTGCTTTTACCGGGATTTGATCCGATCACGAAGGCCCGGCTGCTATTCCACTCCAAGAATGGGACAGGATTGGTCATTTCCAGAGTCGACGGAACGCATAACTCCCCAGAGGACACTGCTCATGGTGGACCTTTGGTCAAAGTGGGTGGACGTGACTGGAACGTAGAATTCACCCTCGACGACCAAGTCGAGTTCCCCCATTTGGAACAGGGCTTGCGGCTCTACCTGTCCGAAAGCAGTGGATGGTTCACGGGTCAGATGGTCACGGTAAACGTGGGCGGCCGGGGGCTGACGTGGGAGGACCTGGGGCGATTAGGACACGTCTTCGAAGAGGAGTTCCACCTAAAAGTAGCGGGCTTCAGACGCAACGGAGACCTGCTGGAAATCGGGGGCGCCAAGCCTGAGAGTAGACCCTCTCGTCAAGACGATCTCTTTCCAACTCAAGAGGCCCCCTGGCGTCTGGAAACTCCGTTGGTTATCAAGAACACTTGTCGGTCAGGGGCATCGATAGATCACAGCGGCGACGTGGTGGTGCTGGGGGACGTGAATCCCGGGGCCCAGATCAGGGCCACCGGTGACATCCTCGTATTCGGAACCGTTAGAGGCGCCGTCCATGCCGGAGCGGATGGCGCTGATCCATCCGGGGCCGTCATTATAGCGACCGCGTTACGGCCGATGCAGCTTCGAATTGGCCACCACGTTTCCGCGTCTCTTTCGTCTAGGGGAAATCGGAAGACGCCGGTATTTCCTGAAATCGCCTTTCTAAGAGAGCGCTCTATAGTAGTAACGCCCTTCACTGGCCGGTTTCAGAGTATGGAGGAAAGGAAGCTCACATGAAACGCTCAACAGCTACTCAGGCAGAGAACGGACTAAAGGAACACATCACCACTGGAAAAACGATAGTCATCACCTCGGGAAAGGGCGGCGTTGGCAAGACCACGGCTACCGCCAATCTCGGGACCGGCCTGGCTTTGCGGGGCAGGAAGGTGGTGGTCATCGACACGGACATAGGCCTCCGGAACCTGGATGTCGTAATGGGCCTGGAAAACCGGATAGTCTATGACCTGGTAGACGTGGTGGAAGGGAACTGCCGCCTCAACCAGGCCATGATTCGGGACAAACACGTCAAAGAACTCTATCTTATACCTGCGGCTCAAACTCGCGACAAAACGGCCATCCAGCCCGAACAGGTAAGAGAGCTATGTCAGCAGTTGGAGCAGGACTTCGAGTACGTGCTGATAGATTGCCCAGCTGGAATTGAGCAAGGATTTCGAAACGCTGTGACCGCAGCGAACCAGGCCATCGTCATCACCACCCCAGAGGTATCGGCCATTCGTGACGCGGACCGGGTCATCGGGCTACTGGAGGCCGGCGGACTTCCAGTACCTGACCTGGTTATCAACCGTCTGAGGCCCGGGATGATTAGGCAGGGCGATATGATGGACACGAACGACATACTAGATCTCCTCTCAGTAAGAATGCTGGGCCTCATTCCCGACGACACACAAGTTATCGTGGCAACCAACCGAGGGGTACCTGTCGTACACAATCCCAAATCCTGGTCAGGGGAGGCCTATCGCCGAATAGCGGCGCGGATCGACGGCGAAGACAAACCCTTCCTGGACTTAGAAAGCGGCCAGGACATCCTGTCGAAGTTCAAGAAATTTGTAGGTATGAATTGGAAGGACCGTTTCCATGATTGACCTTCTCAGATGGGCCATTCATAAACGCCAGCCAAGCAGGGTCGCCGCTCGTCAGCGGCTCCACCTGATCCTGTTTCTCGACCGCGTGGGGCTCGCCCAGGACAAGATGGAATCCCTGAAGAGGGACATCCTGGATGCCGTGTCCAAGTATTTGGTCGTAGACGAAGACACGATGGAGGTGGAAATGGAGCGCTCCGAAGGCTCCCTTGTCCTTACTTCGAACATCCAGGTGAAGGACTTCGTCCGGACCTTTGCGACTCCATAATTACACCCTTGCGCTCGATCCCACCTCTTAGTCCGGCTCCGAACTGGCTGGGTCGGGCAGGCCAGAGACACGTGACTCGGCTCAGCAAGGGCAATCCAGCCGAAGTCTACGGAAGGGCGATGGGCCACAGCTTCGCCTTCGTGCACCTGTCCCCCCAATTAGGGCCACCTTCGTAGCCAGGCCGTTTCAAATGTTTAGAAAGGGGTGAAAACCTAGGGTAAGGAGGTGTGAGAAGAGCTGGGAGAAGCCGAGCCCTACGCAGCCGCACAGGGAGTGGCTAAACCCCTTCTGGACCCGGGAAGCTATCCCGGCGCCGTTAGCATCATATTCACGCCCTCAGCAGCCGCGGCGACATTGTCGTTCTTCTGGGACGTCATGCGGAGTCTTGTAGGCGTAGCCCAAGTCGCCGACCACACGGCCCTGGAACGGGGCTCAGGCTACCAGTTTACTTTGGACCTGGGTAGCGAAGTTCTGGCATTAGACCGCTTGAGGGATGACATTCCGGAGGCTGAGTTCGTAGACCTGGGCGCGGATCGTTTCCGAGTTCAACTGGCGCAGACAGAGGGCTAGGGCCAGTCATCGGCCCTTCCGCCGAGCGCGCCGCCGCCGATTGTCCAACGGCTATTCACTGTAGCTATCCTGGATATATCCTAGCACCGCGCATACCCGGGGGTGGATCCGGTCGTTCTGGTTGAGGTTTAACTCTTGGTAAATCGCGTTGATGTAGTTCTCTACGGACTTAGCCCCGAGCACCAAATTCTCAGCAATGCCCGCGTTATTATGACCCTGGGCCATGAGAGCCAGGACCTCTTGCTGGCGAGGGGTCAGCCGCGATATGAAAGAGCCTTGCTTGGGCTTAAGGCCATTGACGACTTCCGGGTCCAGCACGACAAACCCCGAAGCCGAACCCTCGATCGCCCGCCCCAGCGCAGCCGCGTCGCCCACGGACTTCTTGAGAAGATAGGACCAGCCAGCCGCCTCGTTTAGTGAGAGGTTGCCGATATACTCCTTGTCTTTATGGATCGAGAGGATTACGATCCCTACGTCGGGGCGTTCGCCCTTCATGCTGCGCCCGGTCTCTATTCCGTCGGGGCCTTCCCCCAACTCGATGTCCATGAGAACAACGTCGGGTTTCAGCTCTCGGAACGCTTCCATAGCCTCCTCTCCCGTGCCCACCGCATCCACGATTTCCAGATCTCGGTAGGTTGAGAGGGAGATCTTCAGCATATCTCTAAAAAGGCCCTCGTCCTCTACAATCAGTACCTTTATCATCGTAGCGCTCCCGTTAATTGGCTGACGGAATCCCACTGTCTGTGTCTTTGATCCGACCTATACCCTGGTCTAAATACCCTGCCTCAGGGTCCAGTGACCGACTGGCCTCCAATCGAGTAAGGGCGCCGAGACAATTCTATTAACGTATTAGTCGAAAAGCAACTAGGGATAACCTTTTCTTCCACCAGTGGCATCCCGTTGAGCCACCCCGGATTAACCTTTGTGGCCGAAGGATACCGCCCCAAATTGTGGTAAGCGCTCATTCCATCGCTAACGTGCTGCTCCCGTATTGTTCGCATTCACCGCCTTCTACACTGTAGTAAGACAACTCAGGTATTGCCCCGGATTGCACCATATTCGGGACCAAACAAAGGAGGGAACAAGTGATTTCGGTGGATTTAGGACCGGAGGAATTCCTCCAGAACAAGCATCCCTTAACTAAAGGCCCTAGAGGAGGGGAATATGATACGGAAACGCAACCGTCACAAACCGATGAACCTCATACGCACAGAGTGGCAGGACTCCAGAGGCATCACCGGCCTCGAGACCGCCATCGTGTTCATAGCCTTCGTGGTAGTCTCTTCGGTGTCCCCGGGAGAGGCGACTTCAGTGTGCCGTGCCTAACTCAGGTACTCCCGCTGCCAACCGGCGTGTTCCGGTCTCCGCTGGAATTGACTCAGCAACTCCTCCGATGCCGCGTCCGCCTTGAGATCGGCCGGTGAGCCCCCTTCCTTGAGATACCTGAGGGTGTCATAAACAGCCTTTGTCGCGACGAAGAAAGGCATGTGCCCCTGAGCCGCTATGCGAACTCCGTTCGCAGCCATGAATGCCAGGTCACGGACGGAGTCCGGCGCAAAGCCGAGGATCAATGGGAGCCTGGTGGCCCGGTGGATGATCTCCACTTCCTCCCGTGAGAAGACTTGCTCCAGGAACATGGCGTCGATCCCTGTATCCTCATAAGCCCTGATCCGTTTTTCTGCCTCTTCAATTCCACTGACGCGTATAGAGGTCGTGCGGCCGATTATCACCAGAGACGGATCGCGCCTGGCGGCAACTGCGGCGCGAAGTTTGCCCACCATCTCGGGTATAGATATCTGGGCCTCGCCCTGGCTTCCGAAAGGTCTGGGAAGGACAACGTCCTCAATAGTAAGGGCCGAAGTTCCGGCAGCCTCCAGCTCCTCTACAGTCCGCATGACATTCAACGCGTTGCCATATCCGTGGTCAGCGTCCACCATGAGGCTCAGGTCGCTGGCCCGAGTTATTCGCCGCACCTGATCGGCGAACTCGGTCAGCGTGATCAGCGCGATGTCGGGTGCTCCGAGGATGACAGCCGACATGATGGACCCCCCTACCAGACCTACCTGAAATCCCAGCGACTCGGCCATGCGAGCCGACATGGGATCGAAGACACCGGCCGGATGGACGCATTGCCCACCAGCGAGTATTCTACGAAATCGTTCCCGCCTTTCGGATAAAAGCATCTGCCTCTTTCTTTGTGCGTTTAGTGCATGTATTATACAGTGTGCTACCCCCTCGAGGGCCCGTCGCAGACCGGGCACTAATCAAAAGGAACGGACGAAAGTGACTTATCAGCTACGCATATATACTATCAACCTTGGGATGATGGATATCAACCTTGGGATGATGGACGAATGGGTTGTTTTTTTCATAAAATACCTTGGTTCCCATGCTGCAGAACGCGGGTATGCAAATCTCAGGCGCATGGGTGAACGAGGACAAGAACCAGTTCATCTGGATCCGCGGTTTCGATGACAGCCTGGATCTCAAGGCAACGGAAGCGGCTTTTGTCGCTGAAGTCCGGAAATTGCCCGAGGAACTCGACCCGAGGAAATTCTTCGCCAGGATGGACGTCCAAACGATGCACCGGGTATGGAGTCCTTCCGATAGCTAGGCAGGCTCCCACGGCTGCCTGACCAGGTCGCCACAGAAATCCAGCAAGGAGGTTAGATCATGACAAGTCCTGTAGACCCTAACGAGATCCGGCTGACGGGAGAGAACTCTTACATTCGGCTCCATCATGAAGACGACGGCCCCATGACCACGTTCGCCAGTCATTGGAGGATACTCTTCTCTCCCGCGGGACCCGGGCATGTCCTGTTCCTGAAAAGCGAGATTTACAATGATCAGGTGAAGATCTACGCCGACAACATCGCCCTGGTCCGATGGCTTCAAGACGAGATAGTGGTCTTCGAGTTTCCAGACCAGAGCGTACCCGTGGAGGAGGCCGAGTTCTCCAGGCACGGTGACGTGCGCACTTTCTCCACTGAGAAAGTGGTCTCCAGGGACATGGACATCTCCCTTACATGGTACGACCTGATGGAACCTTTCGCGGTCAAACTAGCGCCGGGCGAGATACCAAACCGCCAGCAAGGCATCTATAGTGTGCTCATTCCTGCGCGAAAGGCCCAGCTTCTCATTAACGGCACCCTAGTCCCGGGGCGAAACATCCCCAGGAACACCTTTGGCATCGATGCCTTCTCCTGTGCCCTCGCCTGGTCCGAATCATGGGTGAGACCCCGCTGAATTTTTGCAACTGGTACGGCCCCCCCTCCCTAGGAGTCTCAGTAGTAGGGGCGAGGCATGCCTCGCCCCTACCGGGAACGGGGTATTGGACCCGCAACCACCAGCTTAGCTTGAAGGAGGCCGTATCGTGGCAAATCCTGTCGATCCAGGTGAAGTACGGCTTATCGGGGAGAACTCCTATATACGCCTGAAGCCGAAAGAAGGCGACCCTTTTTCCACTATATCCAGCCACTGGCGCATTCTCTACTCTCCGTCCGGACCGGGACACGTCTTTTTCCTGGAGAGCGAGCTTACAGGCAACGAGGTCAGAGTTTACTCCGACAACGTAGCGCTGGCCCGCTGGATTCAGGAGGAAATCGAAGGAGTAATCCGCCCTGGGTTCGCCGACTTGGGACTGCCGGTGGCCGAGGCGACCTTTTCCAAGCACGGTGATGGCAGGTCGTACTATACAGAGCGAGTCGCCTCCCGTGACACGGAAATCACTCTCACTTGGCACGATTTCATCGATCCTTTCCTAATTCACGTGAAGCCCGGCGATATCCCGGGGCGCCCACATGGTGCGTACTGCACGTTTCTTCCGGCCAGGCAGGCCCAACTGACCCTCAACGGCCACGCAGCTCAGGGGAACCCGTCCGTGGGCGAAATGATTGGATACAAGAACAGCACCTGCTGCGTCGCCTGGTCAGAGACGTGGCTTACCCCCCGTCAATAATCCACCTACTTCCTCAAAATACCGGAACCGGGCTACCGCGCCGCTGGAATACCGGTGCGTCTAGTGCGCAAGGGGCGAAGGCAAACAGTATGGCAGTGTCAGGAAACATCATCGTGCCCGACGACCCAGATCGTCTGGCGTGGGAGATGACGCTCGGCGAGCTAGTGGACCAGGCTGTTTCTATCGACCCTCAAAAGGTCTACCTGTATTTCCAGCAGTACCAGGTGACCTATCAGGATCTACTGGAGTACAGCCTTCGGAGTGCCACACTCTTCAGGAATCTGGGGGTAGGACACGGGGACAGGGTCTGCATATTTCTACCCAACTGCCGCGAAGTCCTGTTCATTTGGCTGGGACTGGCCCGGCTGGGCGCCATCTGCGTGCCCATCAACACGGCCTACAAACAGGAGGAAACGGCTTACATCATTAACGACGCCCGGGCTGTGGCGCTGGTGTGCCATCACAGCCTTCGGAAGGTAGCAGACGAAGCCGCTCGGAGTTGTCCATCTTTGGGGAAGACGCTGGTAGTGACCGACGAAAGCGAACCGTACGGCGGGGAACTGGACTTCTGGGAGCTCTTAAAAGAGGCTTCGCCCCTAGCAGCCAAAGACGCCCCGGAGGTCAGTCCCAAGGACATCTCCATGCTGGTGTACACCTCGGGCACCACCGGGAACCCCAAGGGGGTCATGATCAGTCACGAGATGTACGTTGCAGCCGGGCAGGGATTCGCGGCCTGGACTGCGGCCACACCCGAGGACCGCTTCTTTACCTGCCTCCCCTACTTCCATGCCAATCCGCAATACTACTCCACAATGGGGTCCCTGGCGACCCAGGCCAGCCTCGTTGTGACGGAGCGGTTCAGCGCTTCCCGTTTTTGGGAGCAGGTCCGGGAATCCAAGGCCACGATCATCAACTTTATAGGTATGATGATGCCGGTGCTTCTAAAGAACCCACCCCTGGCCGACGACCGAGATAACTCGGTCCGCGTCCTCTACGGGTCCCCTGCCCCAACCCCGGAGATGCTGGCGGAGTTCGAGAGCAGGTTCGGGTCCAAAGTGATCATCGCCTTCGGCATGACGGAAACTTGCTATGGGACCATCGAGAGGCTGGACGAAGACCACCGACCGGGCTCCGCAGGCCTGCCTAGGTGGCACCCGGACCCCAGGTTCCAAAACGAGCTTCGCCTCTTGGGCGACGACGGCAGCGGGGTCGAGCGAGGAAAGGTGGGCGAGATCGCCTTGAGGAACCCTGCCGTGATGCCCGGCTACTGGCGGGACCCGGAGCGAACGGCGGAGGTGCTGCGAGATGGCTGGCTGCACACCGGCGACCTGGGCTGGGTGGACGAGGACGGCTACCTGTATTTCGTGGACCGGAAGAAGGACGTGGTGCGGAGGCGAGGAGAGAACATCTCGTCCCAGGAAGTGGAGAACGTCATAAAGAGGCACCCTGGAGTCGCGGAATGTGCGGTAATAGGCGTTCCGTCGGAGCTCGGGGAGGACGAGGTCAAAGCCTACGTCGTGCCTATCCCGCTCCAGGGCGCATCAGGAGCCCCGCCCGTCTCCGGCGACGGGCCAGCGCGGTTGACACCCGAGGACGTTATCCATTGGTGCGCGGACCGCCTGGCGTACTTCAAGGTACCTCGCTACCTGGAGTTCAGGGAGGACCTGCCAAGGACGCCTAGCCTCCGGGTCCGGAAAGACGAGCTGCGCCAAGAGCGCGAGGACCTGACCAGCGGGTGCTTCGACCGCGAAGCTGCGGGCATCCAGCTCCGGTGATGCCGCGCATACCATAGGGACTTAGCTCACATGCGCACCCATCCAGCCTCGTCCGGGAGTGACACGTGGCCCCGGTTGATACCGTCCACGCCGGTCACCCCACAGTAGGCCATCGCTCGGTCAAACTCCTGTTGTAGGAGCTCTAGGACCTTCCCCACTCCGGACTCCCCACCCACCACCAGGCCCCAAAAGAGGGGGCGGCCAATAAGCACCGCCCGAGCTCCCAGAGCGAGCGCCCTAAGCACGTCGGCGCCCCTTCGTATTCCCCCATCCAGGTAGATCTCGGCGCGTCCCCCGCGGCTTCGACGATCTCCGGCAGGGTCTCGACACTCGACAGGGTGCCATCAACCTGACGGCCCCCGTGGTTCGACACCAGGATGCCATCGACGCCGTGCTCGACGCACATCCTTGCGTCCTCGGCAGTCCTGACCCCCTTAATCACGAGGGGCAGAGACGATAGGGACCTTAGCCACTCCAGCTCGTCCCAGGTCAGAGGGGCGACGTCCTGAGGCGGGACCCAGCTATACAGCTCATCGGTCCCCGCGACCAGACCCAAGAGACCCTGCTTTCCAACGAAGTTCCCCAGCTGCAAGCTCCGGGGGCGGACGTAGCGATTGCGGACATCCCGCTCCCTGTACGCGGGCACCGGTGTGTCCACCGTCAGGCCGATCGCGGAGTATCCCGCCCTCTCGGCGCGGGTGACGAGCATCTTGGTCAGGTCGTAGCCGAAGTGGTACAGCTGGAACCACAGGGGCCCCGTGGCAACGCCCGCCACCTCCTCCATACCGAAGCTGGAGGCGGTACTGAGCACCATGACCGTCCCTGCTTCTCCCGCCGCCTTTGCCGTGGCGAGCTCGGCATCGGGATGAGCGATCCCCTGGTTCCCAGCGGGCGCGATCATCACCGGGAAGCTAACCTTTTTCCCCAGGACCGTTGTTGACGAGTCCCGCTCACTTATATCCGCCAGGAAACGAGGGCGCAGGGATATCGCATCCAGGGCGGCCCTGTTCCTCTTGGTGGCGATCATCTCGTCGCAGGCGCCACTTTAAATGAAGTCCCATATGTGCCGCGGCAGCGCCATCTCGGCTCGAGCCTCGAAATCGTACAGGTTTATGGGGTCTATCGCCATATCGGAATCCCTCCGCCGCGTTTATCGCCCCGAACTTTCGGCAGCGTCCCTAGCCGGCCACAACATCGGAAGGCGATCGGTTCTGAGTAAACACACCCATCTCCGAGGCCTCGCGCAGCGCCGCCTCAACCATTACAACGCGAGGCCCGTTGCCGCTGATGGCGACCTCAACTACCTGGCTCTGGGAGATGCTATGCTCCCGCTCGCCGTCAAGTGCTATGGTACAAGGACTTAGCTGGACCCTGACCCGCTCCCCCAAGGGAAGGACCCGCCACTCCTCGATTGGGACATTCGTCACAATGCCCGGCGCCACTGGAGACAAGACCGAGGTGCCACCAGGTCCGAGGCGCAGATAAAGCCCCACGGTGTCTGCCATCCCCACTGGATGAAGCCGCGCGCCGATCGAGGAGAGGCCCAAGCTAGAGGGCTCCGCCCGAGTGAGGAACACTTCGTGGAGAGTCGCCACGTCCCAAATCGCTTTGGAGGCTACGAACCGCTCTTTTGAAGCGGCAACGTCCACCAGAGCAATGTCGCAAAACTCGCCGTCCAAATAGACCTCTATCCTCTTGCTCCAGACACATACCTGGTCCAGATCCACCAGGCCTCGCGCCACCACCCCGGCGGCCATCCCCGCCACCGTGGACTCCACCATGCTGGGGAAGACATTGTTGGTGCCGGTAGAGATCGCTACTAGAGGTATAGAGCCACATCCCTTTGCGACGGCCCGGTTGGTGCCGTCGCCCCCGAGGGTCACCAGGCACTCGACACCCGCTTCTTCCATCATAGCGGCGCCTCGAACCGAGTCCTCGGCGGAACCTGAGACGGGCATATCCAGTGTGTCCAGCACCACGGTTAGCTTTCCATCGTCGCGGGCCCTTTGACAGAGGCGGGTCTCATCGGGCATTGCCACTACCCGGCCCACACCGACCGCATCCAGGCCGAAGAGGACCCGCCGGATAAGGTTCACCTTCTCCCAACCCGGGACCACGCGCCCATGGGCCACCAGCCGGCGAATGTCCTTGCTCGCCGTGGGATTGGCGATTATGCCAACAACGGACAATTTGAACCTCCGGGCCGAACTTCTCTCGGGCTGCCGCGTCGGGCAGCGTAGGGGCGAGGCATGCCTCGCCCCTACAGTTTACCCTAGAAATGCCGTGGTCGGGGAGGGGATCGAGGCGACGGGACCTAAAACACCCTCACGCCGGGGGTCGTGCCCTGAAGGATGTAGAGTGAGGTGCGGGCGGTCAGGTAGATGGTCCGGTTATCCGCGCCGGCGAAAGCCAGGTTGGCGGGAAGCTCCGGCAGAGACACGGTGCCCAGATGGCGGCCAGTTGGGTCTACGATCCAGAGGCCACCCCCGGCCGAGCAATAGATGTTGCCCTCCACATCGACCTTCATACCGTCGGGGTTCCCCTTGGCCTCCACATCCATGTCCACAAAGATACGGCCGTTGCTGATAGAGCCGTCGGCCTGGACGTCGAAAGCGCGAATATGCCGCCTGCGCGAATCGTCGATGTAGAGGATGGTCTCGTCCGGCGAGAACGCGAGGCCGTTAGGACGAACGAAGTCCGAGGCCAGTAGCGTGATGCTGCCGTCGGTGTCTATTCGGTAGACGCCGCGGAACCCCAGCTCGCCCGGGTCTGGGTCGATGCCGTAGGGGGGGTCGGTGAAGTAGATTCTCCCGCTGGAGTGCACCACCACGTCGTTGGGGCTGTTCAGCCGCTTTCCCTGGTACCTGTCCACCACCGTTTCCATCATCCGCGCGTCGGGCGCCATACGGGAGACCTGTCTTCCGGCGTGTTCGCAGGCAACCAGGCGTCCCTGGCGATCGTAGGTGAGGCCGTTGGACTCCCTGCTGGGAGCGATGAAAGGCTCAGGCGTGCCTTCCGGCTCCCACCGGTAGATAATGCTGGCGGGGATGTCGCTAAACAGGAGATAGCCGTCAGGGTGCCACACCGGACCTTCGGTGAACTCGAACCCCGTAGCCAACATGCGGGGCTCCTGCTGGGGGATCAGGTCAAGCAGCTGGACAGCCACTCAGGCTCCGTTTCCGCCAGAATCTATCACGCTGATTGCTATCAGCACCACTAACGATGAAAATGGCGACACCCTTGTCACCCCGAGCGTAGGGAAGGGTCCGGAGGAAGTGGGGCGTCTGACCCGCGACACCAGATTCTTCGCCTACGGCTCAGAATGACGCTTGCGTGGGAATGAGAGTGTTCAGTTCCACTCGTATGGCTTCAGCTTGATCTCTCGCAATGCGGGAATCACCTCTTTCCCCAAAAGCTCAATGGAGCGCATCGAAGCCTTGTGCGGGGTTCCGCCTTCATTGCCGTAGACGTGCAGGTAGCCTGGGCTGAGCCGGTCTATCACCTCGGTGAGGTTCCGGATGACCGTCTCCGGGCTCCCGACGATGATGTTCTTGAGCGCCTGAAGCTCTTCGTAAGTCTTCCTTGCGCCTCCCCCGGGGGCTACTGCCGCAGTGGGCCGTTTGGCGGCGATTTTCTGCGCTTCCCGGGACTGGTATCCAGGAGGGTCAGTGTGCTCCCTGGGACCCTTGATCCGGTGAGCGGCCGTCCACATATAGCTCTGACCCAGCTCTTGAGCCTCCTGGTCGGTGTCGGCCACCAGGACCTTTATCAGATATCCAAAGTGCCCCGGCCCTGGATGGTAGCCCACCTCGTGGGCGGTTTCGATATACACCTGCTTCAGCCACGCCGTCACGTCGATCAGGCCCCCCAAGTTCATATAGGGATAGCCATGCCTAGCCGCCCACACCACGCTCTCTGGGCTGCCGGTCCCCGGAAACCATATATCCGGATGAGGCTTCTGCATAGGCAACACCCACGGATTCACCACCCGGTAATGGTAATGCTTGCCCTCGTACCTGAAGGGACCGGGGGTGGTCCAGCATTTGATTATCAGGTCGTGGGCCTCCTCGAACCGCTCGCGGTTCTGCGTGGGATCGATGCCGCCGTGTAGGCTCTCCACAGCGGTCCCGCGCACGAACCCCGAGATGATCCTACCGCCAGAGTAGCAGTCCAGCATAGCGATCTCTTCGGCAACCCTGACAGGGTCCGTGACGGCGATGACATTCCCCAGTATGGCGATCTTCACGTTCTTGGTGATTTTGCTGATGACGGCCGCGTCCAGGTTTGCCGAGGGCTTCATACACCAGTAAGAGGAGTGGTGCTCGTTGGTCATGATACCGTCGAAGCCTACTTCATCGGCCAAGGCATACTGCTCGTGGTACTCGTTGTACAATGCGTGGGCCTTCTGGGGTTCGAAGTAGGTGTTCGGGAAACCGAGGCGCCCGGAGTCGTACTGCTCCAGGTCCTCATCCAAAACGTGGCTGTAAGGCTGCTCGGAGAACCAGAAGACTTCTACCTTGTCGACGGGTCTGGGTAACTGTCCAGTCATAAAAGACCTCTCGGCATAGGGATCCAAAAAGGGAGCCGTTCAAAGCTCGGACAAGAAAGAAAGGGTCTCTTTAAGAAACTCCTCGGGTTTCTCGATCTGGGGATTGTGGCTGCATTCGTCGACAATATGAAGCCTCGACCCTTCTAACACCTCGTGAAAAATCTCGCCGCAGTTCAGGGGTACCACTCCGTCCTGGCGTCCCCATATGATTAGGGCGGGTATTCGCACCAGTTTCAGGTACTCGGGCAGGTTGGGATTGTGCATGTAGGGCTTCCAGCAGAGACGGGAAGTCATCTCCCGGTTGCCCCACATGACTGCCTCCTGCTCAGGGGTAAGGGTGTCGAAATTCGGCGTCTTGGTGACGTCGTAGAACGCTTTGCTAAGGTTCTGCTGCGGCGGCACCATCAGCATCTCGGCGATCTCCCCCACCCGTGGCTTAATGCCCACGGCGTCAACCAGCACCATCCCTTTGACCAAAGGAGGGCACATGGCGGCAATCTCCGCCGCCAGCCAGCCTCCCATGGATATCCCCAGCAACGAAGCCCGCTCGACGCCCAGCGCCCGCACCAGGCCCAGGTAAAAATGGGCCACGTCGGTAATGGTCCTTATCCACGGGGGACGCTCCGAACCGTTATAGCCCGGATGGGAGGGGGCATACACCATCATATGCTCGGACAGGGCCTGGTGGTAGGGTTGCCAGCCGGGGTTTCCCCCTGCACCGTGGAGGAGGAAGAGGGGAGCGCCTTTACCCCCCTTCAACACCTGTGTCCTTACTCCCTCGACCTCAACGAACTCTTCCGTCCAGCTTTGGGTCGCTGTCATGGGCCTGGCCTCCAGCATATCGTAGGCATGTGGGTGACCTCACCTCACTCGCACTCTTGGGGGTGGCAATGGGAGCAGCATACCTTGTGGCCAATGTGAACAGACTGAAGTTTGCCCAAGGGAAAAGGGTTTGTCAACCCTGCGAGGGCCAACAGTGCGGTGGTTGAAGGTTGCAGAGCCGGGTACAGAGGGATAGTATAGCTGGTAGCCAGCACCTACGGACTGGATACCGCAGGTCATCCCCAAGTCTATCCAAGCTAATCTTTTGGTCTTCGCGTTGCGGCTGGGGCTAGTACTCAGTCAACTTAACTTTGATATAAATGTCATTCTGAGCGAAGCGAAGAATCTGGAGTGGTTGTGGGGTAACCCCTCCCCAGATTCTTCGGTCGCTGCGCTCACTCAGAATGACATGCTAAGGAAATCTTGTTGACAAGGTACCAGGCTGCTTTTCATCGCTGAGAATAAAGGAGAACCTGGAATGCGAAGGGTTGGTTTCGATTGGGACAGCTTATTCGCTCATTAAATCCCCTCAGGCGCACGAAGGGCGTGTTCTACGGCTGGTGGCTGGTGGGCGTAGGCGCTTTTGTCATTGCCGTCGGGGCCGTGCCGATGTTCCAGGGGGCTACGACCTGGTTCGTCGTAATGGAAAAGAACTTCGATTGGAGCAAGGCCCAGTTGTCATGGGCTTTCGCCTTCACAAGAATCGAAGGGGGGATCATGGGCCCGCTGGCGGGCTATTTGGTCGCAAGACTGGGCGCCCGGAGCATGGTGTTTATCGGCTTCCTCATATTGGGCGCGGGATTCCTACTATTCAGCCAGGTACACCACCTGTGGATGTTTTACTCGGCCTTCGTAATTATGGGTATTGGTGTCGAGTTGGGTACATGGCTTTCCATCACGACGGCCGTAAACAACTGGTTCCAGCGACACCGGGCTTCCGCCATCGGCTGGACAATGCAGGGCTCAGCAATAGGCGGTATAATTCTCCTCCCCGCCCTGGCCTGGGCTATCGACCCCGAACGCTTCGGGCTCGACCAGTGGCGGAAAGTGGCCGCGGGTTTTGGGGTGACGTGTCTGCTTCTTAGTTTCCCTATTTCCCGGACTATCCGCAATCGACCCGAAGACTATGGCCAACTTCCCGACGGGGACACGGCCCCTACCACGCCGTCGGAGGCGCGTGGGACGGCACCGGCATCTCGGGGAAGCGCGGAAACCGGATATACGTGGAGGGAGGCGCTCCGAACCAAAGTTTTCTGGCTGATGACCGTTGGTCACGCTTGCTCAGCCAGCACCTCCGTGACCATGGCCGTGCACCTGGGGCCGATGCTGTCCGATCGAGAATTCAGCCTCACAACCGTTGGCCTCGTACTGGCCGTTCAGACGGCGGTGGTCGCGGTGATCATCCCTCTAGGGGGGTACGTCGGAGATAGGTCCCAAGTGAGGATCGGTCTCTTCTGTTTCACGCTGCTACAGACTGTGGCCATTGTCATTGCCCTCGAGGCCGACACGACACAGATGGCTATCCTCTACGCGGTGTTTATGGGCATGGGCCTCGGCGGCCGGCTCCCGATCACGACTTCCATGCGCGGCGCGTATTTCGGCCGGAGGCACTTCCCCATCATCATGGGCCTTTCCTTACTGCCGATCAACATACTCATGTTTGCCGCACCTCTTTTTGCCGGGTACATGTTCGATGCTACTAATAGCTACGCGATACCCTTCAGGACCATTGCTATTGTCAACATGGTGGGGGCGTTCATGTATCTTCCGATGGGCAAACCGAGCCCCCCGCCCTCCGCGTCCAGAAGTTCACAGGCAGCCCCAGGGCGGCAAACGCCGGGTGCCTCACACAAACCCACACCCGCAGACTGAATTACGCGGCATCCAAAAGATGTCTGACCTT
Source organism: Dehalococcoidia bacterium (assembly GCA_965226805.1). Lineage (GTDB taxonomy): Bacteria > Chloroflexota > Dehalococcoidia > Lucifugimonadales > JAGWBF01 > CBDDDW01. Next base: position 63,768 of record CBDDDW010000001.1, on the reverse strand, counting down.
CGCGAAGACTCCTTCGAACATCTCCCGTGTCAGCCGCCCGGTCTGCGTGTTCTGCTGGCTGGGATGGTACGAAGCAACGAGCGTCATGCCCGACGGCAAGACGTACGTGGCCCCATGGCCGAAGGCAGGCAAGGGCCTGGGCAAAGGTTCACCGGATGAAGCTGATTCACGGAGCGCATCGAGGTAGGCATCGAAAGCGATCTTCCCGAGAGCCACGACAACCCGCAGGTTTCTGAGCAGCTCCAGCTCCTCCAGCAAATACGGACGACAGGCGAGCATCTCCTCGCGGAGCGGCTTGTTGGCCGGAGGGGCACAGCGAACGGCCGCGGTTATGTAAACATCTTTGATCTCCAGCCCGTCGTCTCGATGGACGGAAGTCGGCTGATTGGCGAAGCCGAATTTATACAGTGTACCGTAGACCCAGTCCCCGCTTTTGTCTCCGGTGAACACCCGGCCGCTCCGGTTCCCCCCGTGGGCCGCGGGAGCGAGGCCGACCACCAGGACCCGAGCCTCCGGGTCTCCAAATCCAGGCACGGGCTTGCCCCAGTATTCGTGGTCTCGGTACATCCGCCTCTTGGTCGCAGCCACCCACTGGCGATACTCCACCAGGCGGGGGCACCTTGTGCACTGAATCACTCTCTCACGTAAACCTTGGATTGTGTCCACGTCACTCATCCCTTGGGACACTCTACTCTTTCTGGTATCATCCTGTACACACGGCCACACGGCTATCGAGGAGACGCAATTGTCAGCCGATCAGGTTTCCTCCCTGGTGCGACAGGTGGACGTGGAGAGGCTTGAAGGCCACGTATTCCGCCTGTCCTCCACGGGCGACCGCCAAGCGCTTTACAGCCCGGACCGGCATACTTCTGCCATGAAGTACGTAACAGCTTCGTTGAAAGAGTGCGGCTTGACTACCGACACCACAGTTTCGACCTAGCGGGCCGCCGTGGAATCAACGTGGCCGCATACCGACCCGGGTCCGACCCGGACGGAATGCGCCCGGTGGCGGTCTCGGCCCATTATGACACGGTAGCGGGGTCGCCGGGGGCCGACGATAACGCCAGTGGTGTGGCGGTCCTCCTGGAGTGCGCCCGCGTCCTGGGCAATGTGCGGCTCCAAAGGAGCCTCGAGTTCGTGGCCTTCGACATGGAGGAGGTGCAGCCCGAGGGAGCGGGCCTGGTGGGCAGCTCGGCCTACGCCGGGACAGCAAGAGCCAAGCGCTGGGAAGGTCTGTACAACCTGGAGATGGTCGGCTATACCTCCGGGCCTGGGAGCCAGAGCCACCCTCCTGGCTTCCAGTTCGTTCTTCCCACAGTCTATGATAGGTTGCGTCAACGCGACTTCCGTGGAGACTTTATCGCCACAGTCGCGATGGGTCCTGGAAAAGACCTCGGGAGGAGATTCTCCAGCGCCGCTCGTGAATATGTAGCAGACTTGGAGGTGATACCCCTAGAGCTCGACCTCCCAATACTCGCGGACATATTTCGGAGTGATCATGCCCCCTTCTGGGCAGCCGGCATCCCCGCCATTATGATTACGGACACCGCCGACTACCGCAACCCCAATTACCACACGCCCGGCGATCAGCTCGAGACCCTTGACTACGAGTTCATGGGCGCCGTTACCCGAGCGTTGGTCGCCACGCTGGCGCTACACGGCTCGCTTGTCTGAATCCCAGACTGGGCGCTAGACCGGCGGCCTCATGGTATGCCACTCGGTGCTCTGCTCGTAGGCATGGGCCACCTTCATCACCGTGCCGTCCTCGAAGGGCCTGCCCATAATCTGAAGGCCGAATGGCAGCGGGGGATCGTCTGTAGTGAATCCGCACGGCACTGAGATGGCGGGAACTCCCGCGAGGTTGGCCGGAGCCGTCCAGCTCCTGCGGCCAAAGTGGAGTGCCCTGACTTGCTCCTTGCTTGAGATTTCGCCGCTGGTGGGTATCTCCCAGGCGGGGATGGAGGACGTGGGGAGTACCAGCACATCTACACTTCGCAGCGCGTCCAGGACCTGCTCCCGTAAGATAGCCCTCAGCTTCTGGCCCTTGACATACGCCTGCGCCGGAATGATGCTGTCTACCTGCAGCGCCTTCTGGAAACCGGAGTCGTAGTCCCTCAGTCTCTCTCTGATCCAGCGATGGTGAACGACCCCAAGCTCGGCGAAGCTGATTGGGGCAAATATAAAGGAGCTGTAGACGGTCAAAGGCAGCGAGACCTCCTCCACCGATGCTCCCAGCTCGCCCAGCACGGCGATAGCCCGTACGACACCCTCCTTGATATCAGGCTCTATTCCATCCACATACACCCTCTCTTTGATTACTCCCACCCTCACGCCGCTGATATTTCCGTCCAGCTCGTCAACGTAATCCGGAACGGGGGTGTTCCAGGTGTATGGGTCTTTGGGGTCGTAGCCAGCTATCGCCCCGAGGGTCATGGCACAGTCTTCGACTGTCCTGGATATGGGCCCGACGGTATCCATGGACCATACGGCGCCCACTATCCCATGCCGACTGACCCTACCGTAGCTGGGCCTGAGGCCGACCAGGTTGCAGTAGCAGGCGGGGCCCCTGATGGACCCACCCGTATCCTCGCCGAGGGATGTAGCGCAGAGAGAAGCGGAGGTGGCCGCCGCGGAACCTGTGCTGGAGCCTCCGGGGTACCTGGTCAGATCCCAAGGATTGTGGGGAATCCCGTACGGATGCCGGATTGTGTCGCCCGCGGCGAACTCGCTCATGTTCAGCTTGCCCAGCAGAATAACTCCGGCCTTCTTCAGGTTGGATATGACCGTGGCATCCTCATCGGGGACATAGTCGGCCAGGATCGTGGACCCGGCGGTAGTGCGGATACCCCTGGTGAAAAACTGGTCCTTCACGCCCACCGGGACTCCGTGCATCGGCCCTCGAGATTCGCCTCTAGCTATCTCCTCCTCCGCCTGCCTCGCGTCCGCCAGTGCCTCTTCCCGGAGCAGGGTAATGTAGGAGTTCAGCTTTCCATCCACCCGGTCTATGCGCTCAAGGTAGGCCTCCACGGCCTCCACGGGAGAGATCTCCTTCTTCTGGATGAGTCGCGATAGCTCCGAGGCCGACAGGAATGGGATGTCTGATCTCTCCACGTGGTCACCCTCTCAGGTCCGAATAATTCCCCAAGCGCTCTTAGGCCAGTAGCGGATCCAGGCCTTGCCTATGATCAACTCCCGGCGCACAGGGCCGAGCCCGCGGCTGTCGTCGCTGTCGGCGCGGTTGTCTCCCATGACGAAATATCGGTCATCGCCTAGGAGCCAATCGGTTACCTGATCGTTCCCGGGATCTGGGGTCCTTTCAAAAGCAGCATCGTTGACGGAGCCGCCCACGCCACGGGGTTGCTCCCTGACGCCGCTCCCATTCAGATAAGGCTCCGGCAGTAGCTGGCCGTTTATGTAAACGGCCTCGCCCTGGACCTGGACCCTCTCGCCGGGAAGGCCAACAACGCGCTTGATGTAATTCCGGTTCCACCGCTCAGGATGCCGCAACACCACCACGTCGCCGCGAGAGGGCCCTTGCCACCGGTAGGCCATCCTGCTGACCATGATGTATTGGTCTTCGTCAAGGGCCGGCTGCATGCTATTTCCGTGCACGACGAAGCGCACCGCGGTGAGGAGATTCGCCAGCTTATACACCGGAGAGAACCTAAGGACCGCTTCCAGGAAACGCCCTCCCCAGCCAGGTATGCGCCCGGACCCTTTCGGGATAGATATTCCCTCGAATCTCAGGGGCATACCTGCCGTTGGAATAGTCGGGCCCCGGCCTGACGCGAGGCCCGCGGTTAGTCCCGTCTTTCCGTTCCGGGCCGATCCGAGCGGACGTGGGAACTTTTATCGGGAATCGGCAGCCCTTTACGTCCCGTACCGGACGTCGGCCACCTCATCCTTATAGGTAACGTTCTTTGTGGCCCAGAAGATCTCGGCCACTTTGTCCACCGTTGCCACTAGCTGTCTGGCCGCGTCCTCGTCCACGGACTGCTTGTTCTTTGAGGCCAGCTTGTTGGCCTGCCAGACGACGTTGTGGAGATCGGGGTATTTCTCCAGGTGGTCCGGCCTGAAATAGTCGTGCCAGAGGATATCCAATTCTTTCTTGCAGATTTCTGCGTGCTCCTCTTTCACCCTGATATACCGGCCCAATGTGTTGGCATAGGTGGCAAACCCCTCTTGCCCACCGTCGGCTGCGGGTCTCTCCATGGCCTTGATCCGTGCTATCATTTTCAATACCGTTTGGGCCGCTATCTTCGCGGAGATAGGGTCGTATATACCACAGGGAATATCACAGTGGGCATGGGCCACCCGGGCCGGAAAGACCAAGTTCACGACTTTGAACAGTTTACTCAGCATTGGTTTCCCTTCCTTCCTTCATGTGAGTTTGATAGATGACATTTTAGCCCTTTGCCCCAGCCACCGCAACAGCCGATCCGCTCGGACTCCGACTCGGGCATCGGGCGAGGTCCCTACCTTCAGGGCACGGGACATTGGCACTGCCCTCACCCCGGCCTACGTTGGCCGCCAGAATGACAGATTCTGGGCAATATTCCTGCGTAATGATATACTATCCGCTGCTAATACTTTCGCAATCCTCACAGGAGCGCCCCGTCAATGAATTACAACCTGCTGGTCGTATGCTGACCGCCAGGGAAATTAGCCCGGTGTAACTTAGATATTCAGGGGGACCGAAAAATGGAATACAGGATAATCTCGGGAGACGGACACATCGACCTAAAGTGGCTGCCCCACGACCTTTTTGTCTCAAACGCGCCCGCCAAGTGGAAGGAGCAGGTGCCTCAGATAGTCGACACAAGTGAGGGCCCTAAATGGTACGCGGAGGGGAGAGACCTCGCCAGCCTTCCGATGGGCAGCCTCGCCAACACACAGGCGCCCAAGCCCGGGATTTCCAAGCACATAGACCGGATGTACGAGGTCGGCTTTTTCGACGGCCGGGCTCACCCGACCACTCCGGAGCTGCGCATAAAGGACCAGGAGATAGACGGAGTAGACGCCGAGGTGATCTACGGTGTCCTGGCGGTCAACCGTTTCCTGGAGGACCGCGAGCTCCTTAGGGTCGTATACGAGATCTACAACACGTGGGCGGCAGAGTTCACCAAGTCCAACCCGGACCGATTCGCCCTTCTCGCCTGCCTTCCCAACGATGACCCAGAAGTGGCAACCAGTGAGCTTCGCCGCGCTGCGAAGCTGGGCCTCAGAGGTGCCGACTTCGCGGTGTCTACGGCGGCGAAACCGTTATGGCACGGCGACTGGGACCCACTGTGGGCCGTAGCCGACGAGTGTGCAATGCCGATCTCCTTCCACTCCACTGGGCCGACGGTTAGGCAGCCGTCTGACGAAGCGATGGCCAAGGAGTATGACACTCAATATAAAGCGACCTTCCTGACGCTGTTCCAGCTGGCCGGCGCTGAGTACCTCCCCAGCATTATCTTCTCCGGCGCCCTTGAGCGACATCCCGGGTTCAAGTTCGTCCTCGGGGAATGCGGCGCCAGTTGGATACCATACGTGTTGGGCCGGATGGACGAAGAGTACGTCGATTTCTTCGAGTACCTGAACTTCTCCTTGAAACCCAGCGAATACTGGCACCGACAAGGCTATACGACCTTCCAGCACGAGACAACCGTGGCAGACGTGGTCCACCTGGTGGGGGAGGACAACATCCTGTGGGGCTCGGATTATCCTCATCCGGATGGCATCTGGCCCGACTCCCTTAAACTGCTGGAAGAGAACCTGGGGAGCCTGGAAGAAGGGGTGCGCCGCAAGATTACCTGCGCGCCGGAAAGCTGTACCGCCTGATTAAATAGCAGGGGCATCGCGACTGGATTTAGACGGCCTTCCGATAGCCCTCGTTCGAAGGCGTTCGCACGAGCTGACTAACGACGTAGAGTGACCTCACTTGAGTTTGCTGAAGCTACCCAAAGTTTCAGACGCCTTCCTTGACCATATCGATGGGCGCACATTAGAGCAGAACGAATGGATGCCCTGTCCCCGGTGCGGAGATGGCACAGTGACACCCCCCGCCGGAGGGTGCTTTGGTGCCCTTGCTGGGGCCACGATGATTGGCTGTTGGCTTCTATTCGTGGTCATTATCGGTGCTATAGTGACAGCCCTGTTTTGGCCAATTGGAGTGGTCTTCATAGCCGTTGGATTAATCTTCACCCTATTGCTACCCGTAATAGGCGCAGCAATCGGCATGACCTACAGTTGTAAGAGTTGCGCTTTTACCTGGGTATTTGCCGATGTTTGTAGGGTGTCAGCGCAATTGGACACTATTGAGGCCTAGAAAACCGAAGAGGTTGGGGGTGGTAGAGGCTCCTTCAGAGGGGTAGATTAACCCTAAGTGAAAGGAGTCATTGATGACCCAGGTAGAGGATCAGGCCAGCCAAGCTGAGGAGCGAAGCCAGGAGACACGAAGCTTCGTGCGTCAGGTCCGTGCAGCGACCCGCCGTAAGTATACCCCTGAAGAGAAGATCCGCATCGTCTTGGAGGGGTTCAGACGGGAGACTACCGTTAATGACCTGTGCCGACGGGAAGGAATCAAACCCCACTCCTACTACGCCTGGACGAAGGGGTTCATGGAAGCTGGGAAGGAGAGGTTGGGTCACGTCCCATAGAGTGGTGTAAGAGTACGTCATCCGGTTGATATTGTCTAGGCCGCTGCCTCTGCGAGTTCGGCTCTGGGTAGAGCTTCGTTGGAGGTGGTTACCTCCTGTGTCATGTATCGACGGCCGACGGCCCACTCGTCGTGCTGCTCAGCTAGGACGGCGCCGACCATGCGACGGACAGCTGGGCGGTTAGGGAAGATGCCCACCACATCGGTGCGGCGCCGTATCTCCTTGTTGAGACGCTCCAGGGGGTTGTTGGACCAGATCTTCTTCCAGTGGGCGAGTGGGAAGCTGGAGAAGGCCAGGACGTCGGGTCCAGCCTCGTCCAGTCGAGAGGCGACCTGTGGGAACGGGTCCTGGAGCTGAGCAATCACCCGCTCGAGTTGGGCATGCACTTCCTGAGGGGACGGCTGCTGGTAGATGGTGCGTACCATGGTGGCCACCCAGGGCTGAGCGCTCCTGGGGACCCGAGTGAGCAGGTTGGTCATGAAGTGGGTGCGGCACCGCTGCCAACTGGCCCCACCGAAGACAGTTGCGATGGCATCCCTGAGTCCCTGATGAGCGTCCGATACCACCAGTTCCACCCCGCCGAGGCCCCTGGCGACCAGTGAGCGCAGGAAGGCTAACCAGAAGGCGCCGTCTTCACTGGTACCCACGTCCATCCCAACGATCTCACGCTTGCCCTCGCTATTGACCGCCGTCGCCACCACCACGCTGACGTTGACTATCCTACCGGCCTCTCTGACCTTCTGGGTTAGTGCGTCCAGCCACAGGTAGGGATATGATCCGCCGTCCAGCGGCCGACCCAGGAAGCTCTCCACCACCCCGTCCAGCTCCTGGCAGATACGCGACACTTGGCTCTTTGAGATACCCTCGCACCCAAGAGCCTTGACCAGATCATCCACTCGCCTCGTCGATACACCCTCCACATACGCCTGCTGGATCACCGCCAGCAGAGCTCGCTCGCTGCGACGCCGTGGCTCCAGCAGGCTCGGAAAGTAGCTCCCCTCCCTCAGCTTGGGTATCTGCAACTCCATGGTCCCTACGCGAGTGTCCCATGCTCGAGACCGGTACCCGTTGCGCTGGGTCACCCGCTCAGGGTTGCGTTCTCCATACCCAGCACCGGTCCTCGATGACACATCAGCCTCCATGATCTCCTCGACCAGCACTCTCAGTGCCTCTCGTAGAAAGTCCACGTCACCGTCGACTCCCCTCTTGCGCATTAGCTCAAGCAGGTCCATCCTTTCCTTGACCACCGTTGTCCTCCTTTCTCAGGCTCGTCTTTGCCCGCTAAGGATGACGTGGTGGTCTCTCTTCATCCAGACCCTCTACTCTTGTTACACCACTTCCTGGGACTCTACTAGACATTCTGCTGGAGGGATTCTATTTTCAGGGCTTCGAAACTACTGTCTTGAGTGAGAAGTTGGAGTATACGTGACGTGCCGAGGGGCATCTGTGGCCCCAGGGCAACGTGATTTGGATCGAGAACAACGCAATACCAGGAGAGGTTTACGAACAGCTCTACCGGCAGGAGTTGATCGGGCCCCTCGAACGCTATGGTAAACTCCGAATCAAGGGAACGTTTGAGTACGGCGGCAGTTACGGACACGTGGGAGGATTCACTGCTCAGATTGCTCCCTCACACTTAGAGCTTCTGCCGTGGGTCCCGCCCGGGGAACAAGAACAGCTACATGGAGATAATTGAGAATGGACGACCTCGTTATCGAGACCCGCGGGCTGACCAAGCGCTTCGGCCCTGTCCTGGCCGTCGACAGCCTTTCGCTGCAGGTCCCCCGCGGTCAGGTGTTCGGACTTCTCGGACCCAACGGCTCAGGAAAGACTACGACAATGGGTATGGTGCTTGGGCTGGTTAGGCCGACAGCCGGGTCCTTTCGCCTGTTCGGCATAGAGTCGGCGGGATCGGGCGAGGCGCTACGCCGCGTCGGCGCGATAGTGGAGTCGCCAACCTTGTATCCTCACCTGACGGGCCGCGCGAATCTGCGTTACTTCCAGGGCATCAGCCACCGTGGCAGCCCTGATGAGATCGGCCGGCTGCTGGACATGGTCGGCCTCACAGAGCGAGCTGACAGCGCGTTCCGTACCTACTCGCTGGGTATGAAGCAACGGCTGGGCCTCGCCTACGCGATGCTGGGCAGGCCGGAGCTGCTGATCCTCGACGAGCCGACCAACGGGATGGACCCGGTGGGCATGGCAGAGGTGCGGGAGCTAGTGCGGAAGCTCGGCACCGACGGATACACAGTGCTCCTGTCGAGCCACCTCCTTCACGAGGTGGAAGAGGTGTGCGACAGCGTGGCTATTCTCACTAGGGGCAGACTTATCGCCCAGGGACGGGTGAAAGAGCTGCTCGCCCGGCGGGGCACAGCGATGCGAATCAGGACGACCGACGACGCCAAGGCGGCAGAGATCATCTCTTCGCTGACCTGGGTCTCGGGGGTTAGCCCAGAAAGGAAAGGACTCACGGTAAACGCGCCTGCGGAAAGGTCCGCGGAGATCACGGCCGCCCTCTCCGAGCAGGGAGTCCACGTCAGCGAGCTATCTCAGCTACAAGGTTCCCTGGAGGACTACTTCCTCGAGGTCACTCGTGAGGACACCACTTCGCCGCCGGAGAGCGCTCCATGATTTTGCATTTCGCGAGCCTTGTACGTTGGGAATGGTTCAAAACCCAGCGGCGCTTGATGCCCTGGATATTGCTGGCGGTTCTTCTGTTCCTTACACAGGCGACCCTCTGGGGTACCTACTTCGCCTATCCCCCGAGTACTCGCGACAGTAGCGCTTTCAGTTATACCGTCCCCGTCGGGTCCGAGGGCGGCGGCCAATCTCGTTTTCAACACGTTGAGTTGACCTGCAGCGATGTCTTAGCGGGACCCTTCCCGGAAGAGCTTCCACAGGAGATGCGCTCCGCCACAGAAGATTTTACGCGGAGCTGCGAGCGGTCGTTGGAGAGAGATAGGGGAGACCGGATGGACGTGCTCCGCCGCATCACCCTTCCGGGGAGTTTGATCAATGGGCTTAATCTGACCCACGGGTTGGGCGTGTTACTCTTCGCGACCATGGCGGCGTCCATGGTGGGCTCTGAGTTCGGCTGGGGAACGTTGCGCTTGGTGCTTGCTCGGGGGACGGGGAGATGGCAGGTCCTGTCTTCTAAGCTGGTGCTCGTGGCCCTTTTCTCCGCGGCCGTGCTGGCCATCATCGCAGCGACCACCGCTGTCAGCAGCGCGATCGTGGGGGCGCTTGTATCGGAAGAGCCGGTCCCGCAGGCGGAGTGGACCGAAGCAGCAACCACCCTCGGGAGGACCGCGTTTTCTCTGTTGCCTTATGTTGTCCTCGCAGGCCTCGTCACAGTCGTGACCTCATCGTCCATAGCGGGCATAACCGTGGTATTCGGTTACTTCTTCAGCGAATTGCTCTTTGTGGCGCTCCTGGTCAACCTGTTTGATTGGGGTCAGAATGTGGCCGACTACCTGCTGGGAAGGAATATCACCGCGTGGATGATGGGGAACGGACGCGACGAGTTCAGCGGCCTGTTCTTCACTAGTACCCCTATCGGTGACTTCCCCGGCATGCTTCACGCATTCCTGGTGCTCATGACTTACATGGCAGTCCTCGGCGGGCTGGCCCTCTGGGCGTTTCAGCGCAGGGACATCGGCGGCGCCACCGGCGGGTAGGACAACTTCGAGTCGGCATACCTCGGGGCGAGGCTTTCAAGAGCCTTCTTTATCGTCTATGATGGCACGATGCCCAAAGAGAGGATATCAGGGCCTTTCATAGTGAAGCCCCGCCGTCCATGCCGACCTGGGTAGAGAAGACGGGTTTCGCTGTCTTCCGACACCGGGAATATCGGCTCTTTTGGCTGGCTGCCGCTTTTTCCAATGTAGGCATGTGGGCGCTTATCTACGGCCGGCTGTGGCTAATGCATAGGCTCACCGACTCCCCCTTGATGGTGGGCCTTTCCACGACGGCTAGTCTTGGCCCGGTCCTCTTCTTCTCCGTCTGGGGAGGAGTGCTCGCCGACCGAACGAACCGGCTGAGGCTGGTTCGCGTTACGCGTGGGATGTTCGCCGCATTAGCTATTCTGACTGGGATGCTGGTTGCCACGGACCTGGTCGAGCCGTGGCACATCATCGCCATCTCGGTAGGCACCGGAGTCCTGCTCTCGTTCGATATCCCGTCCCGAGCGGCCATGCTCCCTGCCCTTGTACCTCGACACCAACTCGCAAGCGCCATTGCTCTTTATTCTCTCGTCTCTGGTGTGGCGGCGGTTCTAGGTCCGGCGGTTTTCGTCCCGCTGGTGGACCTATGGGGGCTCGAAGGCGTGTTCTTCATCATAGGCGGGGCGTACATCCTGACGGTACTCACACTGATGCTCATGAGCCCGGTTGGTCATCGGCCGGAAAACCGCCCTTCTTCCATGCTGCGCGGGGTACTGGAGGGGTTTTCCTATGTGCGGCGGAACAACGCCATCCAAGGTGTTGTTGTCATAGGGATGGTCATGGGCATCTTCGGCTCATCCTACGAGGTTCTTCTTCCTGTCTTTTCCGACAAGGTGGTAGCGGGCGGCATCAATACGTACAGCCGGCTGTTGCTTTCTGAAGGCGCCGGGGGCCTAGCTGCCACGGCGGCAATAGTCCTCTTGGGACTTAGAGTCCGTCCGGCTAGACTCTACGTCTTGGCTGGAGTCGGCTTCGGCGTGGGTCTCTTACTGTTCTCACGAGCGGACTGGCTTTTGGCCGCCGCTCTGGTGATAGCCGTCGTGGGAGCCTGTCGTGTGGTGTTCCAGACCATGAGCACGACCCTGATGCAAACCCTGGCCGCCGACGAATTCCGGGGCAGGGTCATGAGCCTCGAACAGTTTACCTGGGGCGCGGCGGCTCTGGGCGGCGTGCTGATGGGCACCATGGGACAGTACGTCGGGGTCCAGTCAACGATGAGCCTCGGGGGTATAATCGTGGCTTCAACGGCAGTTTTCATATCTTTCCTCGCCCTGAGGCAGCTCTTGGTGGGACATGACTCGAGCTAGAATCGAAGCAACAAGGTCACCGTGTAGCGAGTGTCCGCGTGTGAGGAAATGGCTATGTTTGATCGGAGAATCACGGTTGGGAACAAATCCCCCTCATCCCACGTCTAAAAGATAAGGGAGTTTGGCGGAGGAGGTGGAAGATGAACAGCCTCATCTTGGCGTATCCAAAGAAAACGATGGCCCGGGACCAGGCTGTCCTCAGGAACTACGCGAGGCTCGTCACACTCCAGCGAGAAAGCCTCCCTCCCAAAGAGGAACAGGAACGGACGCACCGAATGGGGGAGTACCTGGCAATGGGTCGCTCGTTCGCTTTGACCCATAAGGAATCGATAATCGCCCTATACAGAGGACTCTTCATGATCAAACTAGGTTGCGGCTGCCCCGAATGCCGGGCGCGGGCGTTGGCGTAAGTGGGAAGGGCTGGCTTGGTAATGAGGGTAGCGGCTTCCATACTACTTCTGGCGGGTGCCACTTTGGGACTGGTTGCGTTGTTCTTAAACTGGACGGGGGACGGCAGGGGAATTGACTACATTCAGCCATCCCAACGATTTGAGGCGGGGTATAACCTTCCCTTGCCCTTGACCCTTCTGGCTTTCGGGGCCGTTGTGGGAGTCGCTGTCACTTTTCTGGGAGGCGTGGCCAATTTTATCAATTTCTCACGCCGTGGCTCGGCTCTTCGATGGCTGATAACGACGATCGCGGGGCTGGTGATGGCCACGTTCCCTGTGCTCGCCCATTTTGGCTACGAATTTTGGCAGTACTACCATGACTACGGAATGGCTGTGTTCCGGTCGGGGGATTGGGGAACGGGTCTTTTCGCTGACCCTGGTTGGAGGTGGGCTCGCCTTGGCAGGGGTGGGGCTGTCCAAGAAAGTGGAAGGTGCGCGTAGATGACGCGTCTTCTGCCTATTGTCTCTCTGCTCGTGCTGGGTGTTATCCTGGCTTCTTGCGGTGGGGTCCAGTCGTTCGAAACGGTCGCTGGGACCCCATCGCCTGGCGGAGAAGAATGGCGCGCCATAGGCCCGGCGGGCATCGATGTCACCTCCCTGGCCTTCTCACCAGCTTACTCCAGCGATGACACCCTTTTCATTGGACTTTCGGGCTGGGACCTTGGTGTGTTCCGCTCGACCGATGGTGGTGACACGTGGGAGGAAGTCTACGAGGGACGACGAGGGTCTTCCCAGCCGTGGGTGGTGGTCTCCCCTGCCTTCGCCTCGGACAACACGCTCTTCGCGGGTAGGGGGTCCGGCGGTGTCTTCCGGTCAACCGATGGGGGAGATAGCTGGAAGAAAGTCACTCGGGGCCTCCCCAGGTACGAGGATGTGGGGGAGTGCTGTGGATACTACGGTGTGACGGACTTTGAATTCTCCCCATCTTTTGACGCCGACGACACCGTGTACCTGGCAACGTGGAACGGCCTGTTTCGCTCCAGGGACCGAGGGGATACTTGGCACAACGCGGGCCACGACCTTACCGATTCCTGGATAATAAACATTGCCCTCTCTCCATCCTTCGCCACAGACAACACGCTGTTTGCGGTGGCCCGGAATCGGAACTGGGACACCGCACCTTCGTTGTTCCGCTCGAAAGACCGAGGTGACGGCTGGCATGAGATAGTACAGAACTTTGGGATCGAACGGGTCCTGTGGGTCAACACCCGGCTGGTCATCGCCCCGTCCTTCGATACCGACGGCACCCTGTACGCGGCGACCTTGGATAGCCTGCTCCGCTCCACGGACCGAGGCGTTAACTGGGAGGCTGTGTACGGCTACGATGAAGTCTTGGAGGGCAACTTTGAGCCCTGGGTGGTTGTGTCTCCCGACTTTGCCACCGACCACACTCTCTTCACCAGCAAAGTGTGTGGTGGCTTGCACCGCTCCACGGATAGGGGTGAAACCTGGCAGGAAGCCGGCGAAGCCCTTACTCCCCCCGGCCTGGCCCAGTATGCCGGCCATCATACATGCGACCCTCCGGGCTTCACTTCCCTCGTATTCCCTCCATCCTCGGCCACCAACGGTAGTGTATTCGTGTGGACCGAGGTTCGTGTGTTTGAGCAAACTGGATTCGCGCGGGCTGAGTAGCCCGGTTCCCCGCGACAGTACTCCCCAGGACTTGACACCAGGTTGATATCCAGCCGCGGGGCCGTGTAGGGGGTTAGTCAGAACCGGGCCGCGGGAAAGTCAGCAACTCCCATTTGGGGAGTCCCACGGGTCCGATTTGGCCTCGACTCGCGGGCTCCGAAAGTTCGGTGAGTGCGATCCCAGGCAGGAATGGAGGGATGCGTAGCAGATGGGATAGAGGATCGTTATTGTAGAGAACCGAGTGCTACGTCTCAGACTTATCCCCGTCATCGTCGGTGGAGCTCGGTTCCTCAGCGTCCCCCGCCGGCTCCTCAGCCGCGGCTGCTGGTTCCTCAGCGGCGGCGGGTTCTGGAGCAGGGGCTTCTGGCGCCGCGGCAACTTTGTTAAACTCGCCCTGTATTATGGCGCCGCCTACGGGACCGGCAAAGGTGAGGAGAACGAACGCCATACCAGTACCCATTGCCCCATTGGTAACCTTCGCTACGCCTTGGGAATACTTCAGCGCCCAGATCAAATTCACTATGGGGACAAGCACCATCCAGGTGGCCTTTATGTCGGCACCTTGAGCAACCATCTCATTCCTCGTTTTGTTCAGCCAAACTAAGCCATATAAGCCGAGCGTTACTATCGCGAGTAACAAAACGGATGCCGGGCTGCGGTTCTCCACGATGGCACCTCCCTCTTAGAGAAAAATACTAGGTCCGGGGCTGCCACTGATTATATCATCAAGCGGGTGGACTACGCCTTTGGGCCTCAGGACTGGAGGTTGAGGTCGCATACCCCGCGATTGACACGCCTTGCGTGATAACATAAGGTTTCTTGGACTGCCTGTAACAGCGGAAACGCGGCGCGAGTCTGGGGGCTTTGAGAAGAGCTTCGGAATCCTGAGAGAAAACATGCTCGTAGCAAAGGAACGCACTAACTGGTACGAAGGCCATGGAGCGGCCTGCACCTGTGCCGATTGTGAGACGCGGCGGGCGGCGCAGCGCCGGTTTGATAACGCAACCCAGGGTCGTAAGGTGGGGCGCAACGAAAGGTGCCCGTGCGGTAGCGGCAAGAAGTACAAGAAGTGCCATAGCGGTTAGCCGCCTGTCAGCAACATCCAGGAGCAGAAGCTGGATGGTAAAAGGATGGACACCCAGAATTCTGCGATTGCCTTGTAATTGGAATCCAGCCGCGTCGCGATTGGCTTTAGTTTGTTGCAATGAGTGTGGGGGCTCTAGTAGCTTAGCTAATCGAAGTCGTAGACCCGGGCAGCGTTCATCCCCGCGATCTTGGCGCGCTCCTCTTCCGTGCAATCGGCCATGATCTCTTCGAGGATCTGGCGGCTCCTGGGGAAGGTAGACTCGATGTGTGGGTAGTCGGAGCCCCACATGAGGTTATCGACTCCTATGACGTCCCTTAACCGCATCCCCAGAATATCTTCCTGGAAACCCACAAACCCGTTCTGGTGAAAATAGTCGCTGGGGAGCATGTTTTCGGTGAAGTTGTACCAGCTTGCGACGTGCACTCTCTGGGTGTAGTTGTAGTCTATTCTCTCCAGAAAATGGGGGACCCAGGACAGCTCCATCTCCACCGACCCCACGTGTAGCCTGGGGTACCTCTCGAATACTCCGCTGTAGATCATGTATGCAAGGGACATTCGTACCCAGTGGTCAATGTTGGCGTAGTAGGCCGCCGTGAAGTCCGCCGCCGCCACCTGTGCCGTCGTAACGCGGTTCGTGAGAAAGTGCAGACTAAGGGGCATCGCCAGGTGTTCCGCCGTAGCCCATAGAGGCTCATATTCGGGGGAGTCGTAGGACCTGTCCTCAGGCGGGTATACCGTGATCATCGCCCCGGCCAGCCCCATTCCCGCACACCTTTCCAGCTCATTCACGGCCGAGGGCACGTCGTCTACGTTGAGCATGGCGATACCCTGGAGACGGTTGGGGAACGGGCGGCAAAACTCGGCCAGCCAGTCGTTGTAGACCTTGAACATGGCGGTCAAGAGCTCGCCATCCGGGACGGCGTAAAGATTAAGGCCTGTCGTGGGGTAGATTATGCCTACGTCCACTCCGTCGAGGTACATATCCGCCGGGCCGCACGTCCTCGTATTTCTCCTCATAGGTCAGATTCTCGGGGGCTTCAAAGCGTCTGCCGGTCTGGGCGCCGGCTGCGGCAGGGCTGCCCTTGATTCCGTCGCAGTACCACCAATCTCCGCCGTCTTCGGACCGCACTACTCGCGGGGCGCGGTCTCTGAACCTGGGCTCGACTCGAGTGGTCCACAGGTCAGGCGGTTCGATAACGTGACTGTCCGAGGATATTATCCTGTATCCGGCCATGACTTACCCCCTGCCCATCTCGCGGTGGGGCCTCTTATTCGGCGCTAACCTGGACGTGCGGTGATGTGGTTTTGACGTAGTCTACCACGTGAAAAAGTGCGCATCAACGACCTGCGCTCTTCTGGTAGACACACGGCATCAGGCCTGTGGACGGCAGCGCTGAGGATGGGGCTTTGATACCTAATCGATATTGTAAATCCTGGCGGCGTTTCCGCCGGCGATCTTCGCCTTCTCCTCTTTGGTGCAATCCCCCAGGATGTCTTCCAGGATTTCCCGGCTTCTTGGGAAGGTAGACTCTTGATGGGGATAATCCGAACCCCACACCAAACTGTCTACCCCGATGATTTGGCGATTCGTTATGCCAAAGGCATCTTCCTGGAAGCCGAGAAACACGTTGCGGTGAAAGTAGTCGCTGGGCAGCATGTCTTCCTTGAAGCGGTACGGGGCGAAATCGGAGGTCTTTTGTGTGTACAGCGTGTCCATCCGGTCGAGGAAATGTGGTGCCCAGGACAGCTCCATCTCCACCGACCCTACTTGTAGCTTGGGATGTCGCTCGAAAACTCCGCTGAATATCATGTTGGTAAGGGACATGCGGACCCAATAGTCCAGGTTACATACCCAGGAGGGTTTAACGGAGTCGTTACCCTCAAAAACTTCGCCCGCACCCCGTCGGCGATTTGTCCCTGAGTGAAGGCTAAGGGGCATTCCCATCTCCTCGGCGGCGGCCCACAGGGGCTCATATTCCGGCAGGTCGTAGGACTTCTCCGTCGGAGGGTACACGGTGATCATGGCTCCCGCGAGCCCTTTCTTCTCGCAACTCTCCAGCTCCTTTACACTATCCCCCACGTCGTCTACGTTGACCATGCCGATTCCCTTGAGCCGGTCGGGAAAGGCGCCGCAGAACTCGGCGATCCAGTCATTGTAGGTGCCAAACATAGCGCTAACGAGCTCGGTATCCGGAACGCTGAACAGCATGAGGCCCGCGCTGGGGTAGATTATGCCCACGTCTACGCCATCGATGGCCATGTCCTTAACGTGTTCCTCGGGGATGTATGCTCCGGGCCGCACGTTTTCAAAAGTATCCGTCATGCTGAGCTTCTCCGGCTGATCGAACCTCACCCCAGCCATCGATCCGGTGGCGGCCGGACTCCCCTGAATGCCGTCGCAGTACCACCAATCGCCACCATGTGCGCGAACAAGCTGTGGAACGCGGTGCCGGAACTCCGGCTTGGCCCGGGCGGTCCACAGGTCCGGAGGCTCTACCACGTGGCTGTCCGACGATATTATCCTGTATCCAGCCATGCCATCCCCCTGCCCCTTCTTACTTACGGAGCGTCCCTCTTGTTGATCGCCATCCTGGACGTGATGTAATGTGATGTGCTGGGACATAGTCTACCATCTGAAAAAGTGCGCATCAATGACCTGCGCTCTTTCAGTAAATAGACGGAATCAGCTACTCGTCAATCTCGGCCAGCACCTTTCCTGACGTTCTGCACTCTGCCATCAGGCATGCACCCTCGGGCGATGGCGAAGCTCGACGAGCAGGCCTCTTCTATATGAGATCCCCGAACTGCCGGACCAGACGCCGGATAGCGGCCACTCGGTCTGGTCTGGGCAGGCCCTGCGTGGCCGGCATCAGAGTGAACCAGTCGAACAGGGCCGCGTATTCTGACACCCTGCGCATACATTCCTCGGCGGGCCCGATGATGGCGTAGGTGTCCACCATGCGGTCACTTATGGCATCCAGGAGTCCCTGCTCATCCCCGGCTGCCAAGCAGGTCACGGCCCTGGCTATCTCCCGCTCAAAGCCGATAGAAGCCATGAGCTGCTGGTGGTAGTCGATACGCATGGGAAAGGCGGCCCATGTGCGCCGGAACGCTGCCTTGGCCACCTCGACCTGCTCTGGCCCCTCTGTAAGGAAGACGAATCTGCCCGCGACCAGCTTCAGGTCGCCTGGCGACCTGCCCGCCTCGAGGGCTCCTTCCGAGAGGGTGGGCAGCGCCCGCTTCTCGATCCATGGGATGGTGTAGGAGCCGTTGAAAAGGATGCCTTCGGCCCACGCGCCGGTCTCCCGGATAGTCCTGAGGCGGGTCGCCCCGATGAATACGGACAGGGGCCGCTGGGGCGGAGGCAGGGCAACACGGTAACCCGATACCCGGTAGAACCGGCCCAGGTAGCTGACCGGCTCCGCGGGCGAAGCGCTCCAAAGGATGCGGACAAGGCTCACGAACTCCCGCATGCGGGAGAGCGCGGCCCTTCCCGGTATCCCGTGGAACTCCTCGTTCCAGCGCCTGGGCCTGGGGAGCATGCCCAGGATGAACCGGCCGTCGCTCAGCAGGTCCAGGTTGCGACAGGCCCGGGCGGTGGTGACCGGGGTGCGAGTCCAAGTGGCCACGCTGCTGACCAGCCTGATGCGAGTAGTTGTCGAGGCAATGCTGGCAAGGGACACGAAGGCGTCGTCGATGTTGTCGCCCACGGTTACATAGTGGAATCCCGCCTCCTCCGCCTCCCTGGCCAGGAGCACCTTGTCCTGGGGGTGGAGGCCGGCAAGGTTCAGGCCTAGGGACGGCAGCGCTGGTGTCACCGTCCCACCCTCCGGCCTATTTCGCGCCGGGTCTTCCCTCTGATCTCAGTGCCTCCCACACCCCGACAGTGATCCGCCGTACTCTTCGCCTTAGCTGTTCTCGGGCTGGTCGGTGTGGAGAGAGGCTACCATCCACCAGGGGTCTTCCAGGTGGCCCTTGACTGTGCGCAGGAAGTCCGCTGCGGGCGCCCCATCTATCACCCGGTGGTCGAAGGTGAGGCTCAAGAAGACCATCGACCGACCGGTTATCTCTCCATTGTGGATAGCTGGTTTCTCCACGACCCTGCCGACACCGAGAATGCCTACCTGGGGCGGGTTTATGATGGGGGTAAACGCATCTATGTCGTAGGCGCCAAGGTTGGTTATGGTAAACGTGCCTCCCGTCAACTCCTCGTAGGAGGCCTTGCCATCCCGGGCCCTGACTGCCAGGTCGCGTGCCTCCCTTGCGATCTCCGCCAGATTTTTGTCGTCGGCCTGGCGGAGGACAGGTACAATCAAACCTTCAGGAAGGGATACGGCCAGCCCTATGTTGATATCCTCGACCAGCTCTACCTCATCTTCTCTCTGAACAGCGTTCATCCTTGGGTGCTCTTTGAGGGCACGGGCGATGGCTTTGATGACGACATGCATGGGATTGAGGCCACTGTTAGTCCATTGGCGGGCCAGCCCCTCTCGGAGCCTCATGGCGTCGGTTACATCGGCCTCCGTAGTCAGAGTCACCTGGGCCATGCTTTGCACACTCTGCAACATCCGGCTGGCGATGGTCTGCCGTAAGCCACTGATGGGCACCACCTGGCCCGGGCGCGTGCCCCCGGCCTCTATGGCCCCCTCCACGTCCTTAATCAGAATTCTGCCCCTGGGTCCCGTGCCCTGGACCCGGGCAAGGTCGATCCCATGCTGGCCGGCCAGGCGCCTCGCCGCCGGCACGGCCTGAATCGCCGCTGTTTCCCCGGGCCGGGAACGGTCGACTTCGGTCCGCTGAGCGGCCGAGTCCACGGCCTGGGCCGCCGCCTCGGGCGCCGGAGCATCGACAGCGGGCCGCGATACCTCTTCCCCTGGAGCGGCTATTATTGCCAATACGGTTCGAATGGGGACAGTCGCACCCTCCTGCACCAGGATCTGGGCCACCACGCCAGAAGCGGTGGACTCCATCTCCGTCTCCAGCTTGGCGGTCTCCACCTCCACCAGAGGCTCCCCCTCCTGAATAGGGTCCCCTTCCTTCTTAAGCCACTTGACTATGGTGCCGTCCTGCATCTCCATGCCCCACTGGGGCAGCAGAATCTCGGTAGCCATACCTCTCCTTACGTTTCTCGGCCACTACGCCGAGGACAATCCAGAGCCGAACCTGTCCGTGACGGCACCTTAGCCCTCATGCCGAATCGGGTTGTTCTGGGCTTCAAGCAGGTGTGCTGGAGCGGCCAACGAAGGCCCGTCCACGTATAGCTGCGCGAGGGAAGGGAAGTGTGGGATAGACTCGAAAGACAACCTTGCCTGTGCAGCTACCCGCCCCGGACCTCCACAGGGTGCTCGAACACCATGTTGTTCCCGTATCCGATTCCGTCCCATTTGTTGGGGAAGTCCATGGGCTGGGTAACACCCTTGTCGTTGGTGGCGCGGGACATCAGGATGTACTGGCCGGGCGCGGGAGTCTGCCAGGTGTACTCCCACCGGTACCAGGAGTAATCGGTCCTGGGCTTGAGACTTGCTTCGCTCCACGTCTTGCCGCCGTCCGCGCTCACCTCCACCCTGACCACTTCCTCCTCGCCCGACCACGCGGCCCCACTCACCAGGCAGGCGCCCATCGGAATAAACTCCTCCGGAGTGGGGCTGGTGATAATCGACTTCACCTTCATCTTCGTGTGGTAGGTATAGTAGGTCTCGGCGCCGGGGCCATTCACCGTCATATACCGCTCCATCTGATAGAACCCCTTGAACTCGTGGTCCAGGACATGAATCCCGATAAGCCACTTGATGGAGGTCATTCCGTACCAGCCCGGCACCACCAGACGGAGGGGGAAGCCGTGGATGGGGGGCAGAGGCTCGCCGTTCATCTCATAGGCTAGCAGTGTATCCGGGTGCATGGCTTTCTCAACGGGAACGCTCCGCTCGTAGGCCACGTCGGGAGGGTCCCCAGCCACTTCGTCGGGGCCATGGTCGGCGCCCTCAAACACGACATCCACCGCCGTGGATCTGACACCGGCCATATTCAGAACCTCAGCCACGGACACTCCGGCCCAGGCGGCGTTGCCCAGCAGGCCGTGGCCAGTGGCCCGCTCCATTACATTGCGGTTCTTCTTTGTCCAATACTCGGGAACGGGTCCGTTACCGCAACACTCAAGGGTTACACTCAGGTCCTTTCTGGGAATCTGATGTACGTCGTCGAAGGTGAGTGTCAGAGGACGATCTACTTCACCGTCCACGACCAGACGGTAGGTAGCTATGTCAAACTCCGGGACATCCTTCCAGTGGTTGCGGACGTAGAAGAGCTCATTGGGCACCACTTCACTCTGCAGGGCCTTGGGAGGCGCCGTCCACGTCCGTCGCCCGGTGTTAGAAGGGATCAGCTGAATCTTCTCTCCGGTGCCAGTTTTCGGCGTAGCCATCAAGTCCTCCTAGACACGTTTCCTGCTTTTCCACTCCAGGTAACTGGCGCCTGGCTTTCAGCGGTGAGACATAACGCACATCCTGGCCGCAGCCCAGGTAGTGTAGCATGGCCCCTGTTCTAAGTCTATCGGACGTCTTTGCCGGGTCTTGTACCAACTTATAATCAGCCTACAGCATCAGCCGTGACACTCGCCAGGACCTCCGGCTAGCCGTGCGTCGGACGAAGTTCCATTAACGGACCTAAGCTTTCGTTGACGACTCGTTCGATCTACTCCGACGGGATCTCAGAGGCGCTGGACTGGATTACTTTGCCTGCCGCCACTCTAATATGGTTTTGTGCGTCACCGAGATCAGAGAGCCCCCGTCTCTATCATTGCTGTTTAGTAGCGACACTGCGATAGAGGCACGGGTTAATAGCGTCGACTTGAATAAATCCAAGGTGTAAGCCAGAATCACGGGCTCTCGACGCTACGTCCGATTTGAGGCCACCCATTCACCTCCGCTATCTCCCTTGACATAACGGCCTAACTGCATGTCGTCTATAATTGAGCTGAGATGGTTGCGGGGATAATTCTAGCTGGGGGAAAGAGCACCCGGGATTCCCCGTGCGGCTTCAATTATTGGGAGCGATCTTCGCTCACTAGGAGGTTAGCATGGTGCTCGATCCACCCATTGAACGACTTTACTTCGCGCTTACGGCGATGGTGGTACTCGAAAAACGTATCCAACGGACCGTCGCCGCTCTCCGTGGGGACGCCTCGGGCCATCCCACAGCGCGGGATTTGTTGGCGGGTATCGAGGAAATGGCTCGCACACACCTGGGCGTGCTGTGCGAGCGCCTACAGACCCCGGCGGACGACGAATGCATCCAGGCGAGCACAAGCGGTGCTGGCGATTCGGCAGATATCGGCGAGTTTGCCAAGCTGCACCCAGTGTCGAACGCGCTCGGCGTTGCTTACACGATCGTGCAGGAGGCCATGATCGCCTACTCGACCATTCAGCCCATCGCGCTACGTGCCGCAGATAGCTGGGTGGTGGCGGACGAAGGCACGACAGCGGATATCTCGCGGCGACACACGCAGGAGTACCTGGGCGTCGCCGGCCAGATCACCGCCTTGGTCCATGACGTTGTCGTATGGGAGTTGCACAGAGACGGATTCGTTTGCAGGTGCACGTGCCCGTGCTGTAGCATCGGGATATGCGTCGGCGCTATTAGTAGCCGGGACATTCTTGGTGAGGCGTGGATTGCCGCCCGCCCACCGGTGGCGGAGCACGGCGTCGAGTTGATGCCTCCCCGTCCCGGTAGTGCCGTTGCTGCAGCGGGATTCCTGCCGAGGGACGTGATCGTTGCCGTCGACGGCGAGAAGATTGATGCACTCCCGTTGCTGCAGCGGTTGATCCGCGACCACACGGCGGGCGATCGGATGGAATTCACCGTCCGCCGCAAAGCAGGGGAAGCGAAGGTGGTCGTCGTGCATCAACGCGAAGGAGTTGACGTCAACGAGGATGAGTGCGTTTTGCCCGCAGGGCAGCGATTCTATCTCGACCAAGCCCGCGACGTGAAGCGACGCTTGCGCAAGCGAGGGAATGCGAATCCATCGAACGGAGCGGCCCTTTCGAGCCTCAGCGCCCGAGAGCTCCAGGTACTGGGGTTGGTCGCACAAGGCGCGACGAATCCCATCATTGCGGACGAACTGGAGATCAGCCGGGCGACTGTGGCTCGGCACGTTGCCTCGATTCTCGCCAAAACGGGGCTCGCGCATCGCACGGAGGCTGCCACCCTGGCCGCCCAGCATGGCCTTGTGCCCAACGTGTAGGTTCGTTCCCCACGTCCAGGCTCGACCCCTACACCCACCCAACATCTGGGCGGAATCCTCCCGTAATGGTTCAGATGGAGCATGTTTTGAGCGGGGAAAGGGGGTAGGGTGGCGCTGTAGTACGCTATCCAAAGTTCAAAAAGGGGGACGCTATGGCTAAAACGTACACTTGCCGGGACGTTGGGGTCGACTGCGACTGGAAGACCAGTGGGGCGACGGAGGACGAGGTCATGGCGTCGATTGGGGAGCACGCCGCGCAGGTCCACCCCACGATCGAGCTAACTCCGGAGCTGATGGCAGCAGTCCGGAAAGTGATCAAGGACGAGTAAGGCTTCGTTACCCACCACTGAGTTACGTCTACAGAGAGGGTCTCGAACAACATAACCCATGGCGTCTCGTCGCGGCAGGGCTAAAATTGACTTACCTGGCCCTCACCCACGTTTCAGACCAGGCGAGGCCGCAGGTGCTATCCGGGTGTCCGAAGGTCTCCCGGGGGAACGGCCGTCCCGACGCGGCCTTACCGTTGACCACCACCTCAGCTCCGTTCGCTGGGATCAGCACGCTGTATAGGCCCTGAGGTCGATTTTGAGAATCCGGGGGCGCCCACCTCGGCACTCTCCCAGGGGTAATGCCGATCAGAAAAGGTTCGCCGAGGTCCTACCATGTGACGGAGAGGTCTGTCTCCTGAGTGTTCACTTTCTCAGTGCAGGAAGACCGATAATCCCCGTGCCTGGAGAAGGTTGCTTCGCCAACGGGGAGTTGCGTGTCGCCGAAAGTCTGATGCAGCGCACATGTCAATTTAGCGGTTTTGGGCTAGGAGTCCGCCAACCGTTCAGCCTTTTGGCCCTTGAAGAAGATGGTCGCCCCGCTGGGGAGCTCTGGTGCGTCCCCCAGGTCTGCGACCAGGCTCGTCAAGCCATCCGCCAGAGACATCCGCGGGGCATACCCAATAGAGCTGATTTTCGAGATGTCCGAGACAAGGCGGTAGGTGTCCTCCGTTACGCTGGAGATCTCATTGACAGATGCGACCCGCCCGGTGATGTCCCCTATCGCGTCTGTTAGCTGCCTCATGGACACCTCTTCGCCGGACCCCAGGTTGTAAACCTCACCCGGATCGCCTCGATCAGCAGTCAGCATCAAGCCCTGTACCACATCGCTGACGTGAACGAAATCTCGCGTCTTGCGTTTCACGTCACCCACAACGTGTATCGGCATATTGTTCAAGTGCCATCGTAGGTATCTGGATACCTCAACCAGCGCCCACCCTGGATTCTCCCCAGGGCCATATACGCAGAATGGCCTGGCGATCACCACTGGCAGACCGTAGGCTCTGGAGAACGAGAGAGAGCACATCTCCCCAGCCAGCTTTGACGCGCCATGGGGCACGAAGGGCCTTGTCGGGTGCGCTTCGTCCATGGGAAACTGCAGGGGGACGCCGTATACCGAGGCTGAGGAAACGTAAAGGACTCTTTTCGTTCCGGCTCGAAGCGCAGCTTCCAGTATGTTAAAGGTTCCCATGGCATTCGTCTCGAAGTCTAATCGGATATTCTCCACCGAGATCGTTCCGTTGGAGTTCGCGGCTAGGTGAAAGATCAGGTCGGCGCCATTAGCAGCCTCAGCAATTCCTTTGGGTTCCCGTATATCAGCGTGAATCAGCCTAACCCGCCGTGGATTGACTTTCGGGGCGGCCGTGGAGAGGTCATCTAGCACCACTACTTCTTTGCCCAGATCTAAAAGAGCGTTCACCAAGTGTCTGCCTATGAATCCTGCCCCTCCGGTCACGAGCACCGTTTTGTATTCGTCGAGCATATAGTTTCCTTCAGTTCCCATGATATTGGGTTGGTGCAATTCGCGGCTGGCTTCTTTTATGTGGGTTAGATGAACTATACCACGAGCAGGAGTCTAACGCCATTGACAAGCATCCTATCTGAGTCAATTCGGCATCGCTATGGGCCATCACCGTGGTATATC
Organism: Dehalococcoidia bacterium; assembly: GCA_965226805.1. Classification (GTDB taxonomy): domain Bacteria; phylum Chloroflexota; class Dehalococcoidia; order Lucifugimonadales; family JAGWBF01; genus CBDDDW01. The sequence goes on along the minus strand of CBDDDW010000001.1, from coordinate 38,720 downwards.
GACTCAGTGTAAACCAGCCTCGGGTCGAGTTCGGACATTGCGTCTTCCAACGAGCCCGTCTGGGAGTGCGCCCGGTCACCCACCAGCGCCTATTCGGGCTTGACAATCATGTCTTGGGGTTACTAGACTGCACACAAACCATTATCAGCAGCGGGCCTGGGAAGAGGGGCAGAGGTGTAGCGGGACGCCCCGCTGGCAGAGGATAATTAGGAGGAAAGGGAATCGTGAGAGTGCTATCAACCGCGGCTCCCGTTGTGCTTCTATCGTTAGTATTGGTGGTCCTCGCCGCCACCGCCCTCATCCTCGGAGGGCCGAACTTGTCCTCCCCATCCTCGGTATCCGCGGTCTCTCACATCACAGTGCCTTTCACCGACGATGTTGAGGTAGCGACGGCTGATTTCTGGACCGCTGACTCACCGTGGGCTCGGACGAACAATGACTTCAACAGCCCGGTTAATTCCTGGACTGACAGCCCCGCCGCCTACTACGGCAACAGCGTGGATGTCTCCCTGACCCTTGCCTCCCCGATCGACCTATCTGCCACCGCTTCCCCTCAGCTAAAATTCTGGCACCACTACCGCTTTGAGCGCGGCTTCGACTTCGGCTACGTGGAGGTGTCCAGCTCGGATGGCGCTTCCTGGACAATCATAGCCACATACTCCGGCAGCGCCGTCGACCCGTTGGCCGCCGAGGCCCAGGCCGCTTCGTCCAAGTCCGAGGAGTCCGGATCACCGGAGCCCGGTTCTCCATTGGAGGCTGCTTCTGTTGAGCCGTGGGTCCTTGAGCAGCTAAGCCTGGCGGCTTATGGAGGAGAAGCCTCGGTGCTGGTCCGTTTCAGGGTGAACACGGACGAGAGCGTTGTAGAGGACGGATGGTACCTGGACGATATAGCCATCGACGATCAGCCCGCAGCCGTTGTCCTGGACCCGGTTTCCGGCGCAACCAATACGTCCCTGGACCTTTCCTGGTCGACCAGCGACGCCGCAGACTTCGCCAGCTACCAAGTGTTCCGTAGCGAGAGTCCGGGCGTCACCTTCAACGATACTCTGGTGGCCACTCTCACCGGCCCAAACTCCGGCTCCTATACCGATGCCGGCCTCCCGGGGAAGACGACTTTCCACTATATGGTGTTCGTGGTCGATAACACCGACATCTATAGCGGCAGCAACGAGGTGAGCGGCATCACCCTGCCTGGCATCGACTATCCCTTCTCAGACGACATGGAGGCCTCTGGCAACAACTGGAGCCCCGAGCCCGTGAACGGCTGGACTGGGTCACACCCGCCTCGGCCCACAGCGGCACAAAGGCCTGGACCGACAGCCCCGGCGCGGACTATGCAAACGATGTCGATTCCTCATTGGTCCTGGCCGACGCCATCTCCATCACCACCGGCTCCCAGCTTGTCTTCTGGCACTTGCTGGACATCCTGGCCGGCGACCTGGCTAGCGTGGAGATATCCACCAACGACGGGACCACCTGGAGAGAGGTGGCCTCCTACACCGGCATGACCGTGGGCACCTGGACCCAGGTCCAACTGGGTCTGAGCGCGGAGTCGCCACTCGCAAGGGTCCGTTTCCGCATGGTGACCGACGCTGTTGACGGCGCCGATGGGTGGACCATCGATGACGTGAGCATCTCGGACCTGCCGACAGCGGTAATATTGGAGTCTGTCACGCCACAGCCTCCACCTGGCGAGGATGAGATCCGGCTGGAGTGGTCCCGCAACGACGACGTATCCTTCGGCGCCTACCAGATCCACCGGGATACCCAGCCGGGAGTGGACTTGTCCGACACGCTGGTAAGGACCATCTCCGACCAGACGATAACCGGTGACATCGATGACGGTCTGGCCAATCAGACCGAGTACTACTACAAGGTCTTCGTTGTCAACCCCCACGGCGCGGTGACAGCAAGCAACGAGATGAGCGCCACCACCTTCGCCCCGGGCGGCCTCGTAGCCTACCCCTTCTTCGACAACATGGAAGGAGGCCGGGGCAACTGGGACCCTCAGGTCCCCTGGACACTGACCGAGGAGGCCTCCTACAGTGGCAACTTCTCATGGACTGACAGCGAGGCGGGCAGCTACGCCGATAGCGTCAGCACCTCGCTGACGATCGGCATAAACCTGGGTACTGCAATAATGCCGGTCCTGAGCTTCTGGCACATCTACAGCGTGCAAGAGAACGCCGACTGGATCCTTGTTGAAGTGTCGAGTAACGGGGGAAGCAGCTGGCGGCAGGTTTTCTTCGCCACGGGTGGCGTCTCAGAATGGCGCGAGTCGAAGGTGGACCTGGGCGACTTCGCGGGTCTAGAGAACGTGATGATCCGGTTCCGAATGCAATCGAACGCGAACACAGCCTCCAACGGCTGGTTGATCGACGATATCCGCATCGATGAGACTCCCGGAACCGACGTAGTATATCCGTTCTTCGACGACATGGAGGGCGGGACGGGCGATTGGATATCAGGCTCGTGGGGCCATGTAGCCGAGGGACATAGCGGGATTCAGTCCTGGAACGAAAGTCCGCAGGGTAACTACGCTCTGGATACATGGTCGGAACTGGTCCTTAGCAACGTCATCGACCTGAGTGCGGCCAACAACCCCAAGCTCATATTCTGGCACAAGTACGTCATATACGACTTCGGTAGTGGCCACGATGGGCAACACTGGATCAATGAACATGACCGCGGCCGGGTGTACGTATCCAACTTCTTCGGCCAGGGTGGGACATGGACCCAGCTGGCCACCTTCTGGGGAACCCAGAACGATTGGACCAAGGTCCAAATCGACCTGTCCGACTGGGTGGGCCTCAGCTCGGTGAGGATCAAGTTCGTCCTGGACGACAACAGAGATACCCACACAAGCAGCGGCATTAACAACCATCAGCGAGACGGGTGGTTCATCGACGACGTGAGAATCCAGGACGCTCCGCGGGACGTGGTCGTGAGCCCGCCGGCGAATGTCACCATGCACAGCACCGATCTGAGCTGGACACAGAACACGAATGCCACGTTTAACCGGTATGAAATCTACCGGAGCAAGGGCACGGTCACCACCAACAGCACTCTGGTACAGACTATCGATGACCAGAGCATTACGTCCTTCACCGACGTCTACACCATCCTGGAACCAGACACATTCCGTTACAAGATATGGGTCATAGACGACCTCGGTGTGTACAGCCTGGGTAGCAACCAGGTAGAGGCGATCTATAGCCTGCCAGAGGTCGCATACCCCTTCTTCGATAATATGGAAGGGGACACGACCAGCAACTGGGAGTGGAGCGCTCCGTGGGGCCTTTCCAGCGTTGCTTACAGTGGTATCACCTCCTGGGCGGACAGCCCCGTCGGCCCTTACGCCGACGACGCCAATACGGCCCTTACGACATCCATCTCATTGGCCGCGGCAGGCTCCCCAGCGCTGACCTTCTGGCACAGGACGGCCCTGGAGGTGGGCAGGGATTACGGCTACGTTGAGGTTTCCAACAACGGCGGCGCCACCTGGGTAAATGTGTTCAGAGCCACCGGCATCGAGGACTGGAACCAGGAGAAGGTGGACCTAAGCGGATATGTCGGAGACGTGATCCACCTCAGATTCCGGCTGGACTCGGACAGCAGCGGCAGGGCCGATGGCTGGTACATCGATGACGTGAGTATCGACGAGGGCCCCCTCAACGTCGAATTCCCCTACTCCGACGACATGGAGAGCGGGTCCGGCGCCTGGTTCTACGACTCGCCCTGGGGATTGACCCAAGAAGAGGCTCATAGTGGAGTTTACTCGTGGACCGATAGCCCCAACAGTGTCTACGTCAACAACGTCAGTACGTCATTGCAGATAGAGATCGACCTCTCAGTGTCCGAGATGCCTGTTCTTGAGTTCTGGCACATATACAGCCTGGAAGAGAACCGAGACTTCGGCCACGTGGAGATCTCTACCAACGCCGGCGCCAGTTGGACGCAGCTGTACTTCGTCACGGGCGGCGGCCCGGGGTGGGTCAGAGAGCTGGTGGACCTCTCCTCCTATGCCGGCCAAGCCGGTCTGCTCATCCGATTCAGGGTGCGCTCTAACGGCAGCACCTCTGCCGACGGCTGGTACATCGACGATGTAACGGTGAGAGAGGCCCTGCCACCTCGCCTTGACTACCCGTTCTTCGACGGCATGGAAGACGGAGGAGGTAATTGGGCATCCGGCTCCTGGGGGTTGGTGCCAACCTCCTTCGAAGGCGACAACGCCTGGCACGAAAGCCCGCGGGGGGATTATTCGCTGGACACATGGTCGGAGCTGGTACTAAGCAATGTGATTGACCTCAGCAGCGCTGACAACCCTCAGCTCACGTTCTGGCACAAATACGTCATTTACGACTTCGGTAGTGGCCACGATGGACAACATTGGATCAACGAGCACGACCGCGGCCGGATTTACATTTCCAACTACTTCGGACAGGAGGGCACCTGGCAGTCCCTCGCTACCTATTGGGGCACTCTGAACGAGTGGACCAGGGTCGCGATCGACATCCCGGCCACGTTCGTGGGTTTGGACTCGGTCAGGATCAAGTTCGTCCTCGACGACAACCGGGACACCCACACCAGCAGTGGCATAAATAACCACCAGCGTGACGGCTGGTATCTCGACAACATCCGCATCGACGAGAGGGACGACGTAGCGCCCGCAGCCATCGATGACCTTGAAGCTACCGGTTTCACGCCCAGCTCGGTGGAGCTCATATGGACCGCCGTGGGCGATGACGGCAACTCGGGCACGGCGAGCTCGTACGACCTGCGATACTCCACGTCGCCCATCACCGACGCAAACTGGGATTCGGCCACCCAAGTGTCGGGAGAGCCCGTGCCACAACCCGCCGGCTTCCTCCAAGGCTTTACCGTGACCGGGCTCCCGCCCGCCACGATGCTGTACTTCAGGATGACAGTGTCGGACGAGGGAGCGAACATCTCAGCTCTGTCCAATGAGGCCAGCGGTTCTACACTGGACGCGGGTGGGGTCAATGTTACGGTTGACGCCCCCACCTTCGTGCTGGCGGGCGGCGGCTTCACGGCGGTTATCAGGATAAGCCAGGTGGAGAATTTCGACGCCGCCAACTACACCGTGACCTATGACCCATTGGTCCTCCAGCTGACCAATGTCACCGACGGGCGGATCAATGGCACCGACATCCCCGTGGACGCCTGGAGTACTGGGGACGGAAGTGGGAATGCCGTTGTCGTCCAGAACGTCCCCGGCGTCCCTGGGATATCCGGCTCCGGCTGGCTGGCGGTCCTTCACTTCCAGGTCATCGGGACTGGGTCCGATACCAGCGACCTGGGGCTGGTCGACGGAGTGTTGGGGGACAATCTGGCCAACGCGATAAGCGTGGCGTGGTTCGGCGATTCGGTAGAAGTCCGTACGGTGCTCCCCGGCGATGCCAATGGCGACGGTCAGGTCAGCGCCCTGGACATCACGATGACAGAGCTGATCATCCTTGGCCTAGCCGACCCCACGCCTGGCGCCGACGCCAACGAGGACGGGGCGGTCAACGCCCTGGACCTCACCATGATCGAGCGCATCATCGCAGGCCTGGCCTGATGTGCAGGGTATACCGATGCAGCCGTTCGTGGCAGGCCATACTCTCCTGAGTTCAGCTGACCCCCAGGGCTACGAGCCCTACAGGTACGGTAAGGGTAGTTGGGGGTGAGGCTAAGGACTTTATACTGGACTAGGTGGCCGCTCTACGGCCCGTTCTTAGTATTCCTTATCCTCCTGTGTCTCACTGCCTTCGCAGCGGCCCACGTCCTCCTCTTTCAATCTGCCCAAGCCGAGGGTCACGTCACCGTCAGCATTCAGGCCCCTGATTTGGTGCTGGAGGACTCAGATTTTGTGGCTCCGATCCTTATCTCCCAGGTAGACAACTTCGACGCCGCGAACTACGTCGTTACCTTCAATCCGGGCGTCCTGGCAGTCACGGACGTCACGTCCGGCAACATAGGTGGCACGGAAATCCCCGTGGGCGCACGGAATATAGACAACGCCTCCGGGAGGGTCACTGTAGTCCAAAACGTGCCCGGACTAGCGGGCGTCAGCGGCACTGGCTCCCTTGCTGAGGTGCATTTCCGCGCCGTGGGGTCCCCCGGCGAGACGAGTTCCATTGACCTCGAGGACGGCGTGCTTGGCGACAACTTAGCCAACGCCATACCAGCCGAGTGGGTAGGCGACTCAGTTACCGTCACCCCCCATCAGGTGGTGACCGTGAGCATAGATGCCCCCGACCAGGTGTTCGTCGATAGCAACTTCACCGCGCTTATCCGGATCAGCGAGGTAACCAACTTCGACGCCGCGAACTACGACGTGGTCTTCGATCCCAACGTGCTGAGGACGGCGGACGTTACCCCTGGCCTGATAAATGGCACTGCGATTCCTGTGGATGCCTGGATGGAGATCGCGCCAGGGAGGATCAGGATAATCCAGAATATCCCCGGTATCGACGGCGCCACCGGCATAGGCTACCTGGCGGGAGTGTCGTTTCTGGTAGTGGGTGGAGAAGGGGCGACAGGAGATATCACTCTGGAGGATGTGGTCCTGGGAGACACCCAGTCCCGGCCGATACCTTCCCAGGCAGTAGGGCATACGCTGTCGGTTATAGTCCCAGTGGACCCGTTACTGTGCACCTCCCCATTCCCACCTTCAATCAATTTCGGCGAGCTGAACCGGGGCGATATTGTTCAGGGGTCCTTTGAACTCACGAACTGCGGTACGGGTACCCTGGATTGGACGGTGAGCGCCGGCCCGCTCAGGGCACAACCACTGCCGAGACGGACGCCGTTGTCGTGACCGCGGATACAAGCTCCCTGGAGGGAGGCCTAACTCATACAGGGACCGTCACCGTCAGCTCCAACGGCGGCTCCGTAGATGGGACGATCAGCGTTTCGGTGGTCGCCCTGCCCACAGACCTGACGGTGATCGATCTCAACGTCACTCCCCTCGACTTCCAGGACGGCGATATCGTTACTATTACCGCTACAATCGCGAACACAGGCGATGGGGCCATCTTCGACGACTTTCATGTGGCCTTCAAAGTGGACCAGGTAAAGATCGGGAGTCATCGGGTCAGGGGTGGGTTGGAGGCCGGAGGGCAGTTGCAAGTGAATCAGGTCTGGGGGGTCTCACCAGGGACCCACACCCTGACTGTAATCGCTGATGAGCTGGGCGCTATCGGTGAGTCGAACGAGGAACAACAACGAGATGGTCCTGACATTGCCCGATGTCCCCTCCCCGGACCTCGTCGTATCCGATATCTCGTGGACCCCGCCAGCTAGTATCGACGACGGTGAACAGGTGAACTTCACAGCCACGGTGGTCAACACTGGAGAAGGCGGCACCTCCAGGGAGTTCCACGTCTTTTTCGAACTGGACGGGGTCTTCATCGGCCAGAGCGTCGTCAATGGACTTGCCAGGGGCGGCTCGGTCCAGGTGAGCCAGACCTGGACGGCCAGTCTTGGTGACCACAACGTAAGGGCATTCGCCGACCGGTTCGATGCAGTGCCAGAGTCCATAGAAGGAAATAACGATCGGGTTGAGAACCTGCCTACGATAGGGGCTCCCGACCTGGTGGTATCCCAGATTATCACGCTCCCCCAAGAGACCCTTGTCGATGGTCAGCAGGTGGCTGTCGTTGCAACAGTGTCCAACGCCGGTAGTGGGGACTTGCCGGGCAACTTCCTGGTTCGCTTCGAGATAGACGACGCCTTTCTGGCTGAAGAGCTGGTCACGGGCGGGCTGTCTATCGGAGAGTCAGTGGTGATCACCGCCGACTGGACCGCCCAAGTCGGCGCCTACACGGCGAAAGCGATCGCCGACAGCGAAGGCGCGGTCACTGAGGCCGACGAGGCCAACAACTCCTTGACCCTCTCGCTGCCGGAGGTCCCCGCTTCCGACCCTGGTGGTGCTGGACATGGACTTCGATCCCTCAGAAGGGATATTCGACGGTCAGGAAGTGTCTATTACCGCTTTGATAGTGAACACAGGTGAAGGGAGCACCCTGCGTGACTTCTCAGTCCGGTTCGAAGTGGACGGCGTCGCGATCGGCAGCCGTCTGGTGACGGGCGGCCTCTCAACGGGTGAGCAGGTCAGCGTTAGCCGGGTGTGGACCTCAGAGGGTGGGATACACACAGCAACGGTGGTTGTCGACGAGGCCGACGCCGTAACCGAATCGGACGAGCAGAACAACCAGCTGATTGAGCAGCTGCCGGAGGTGGTGGCGCCGGACCTGATCGTCTTCGAGGTGACCTGGTCTCCCGCGGCCCAGTTCAGCGATGGGGAAGAGATCCCAGTCTTCGCCACGCTGCTGAACACTGGGAGCGGCGCCACCCTGCGTGACTTCTCAGTCCGGTTCGAGGTGGACGGGGTCTTCATCGGAAGCTACCTGGTCACCGGAGGGTTGACGGCCGGCCAGTTCAAGGTGGCGTCTCAGCTCTGGACCTCCCAGGTAGGGATTCATATTCTCACGGCCACCGTGGACGAGACCAACGCAGTTGAGGAGACCGACGAGAACAACAACACTCTTTCCGCGACAATGCCCAACGTCCCTGCCACGGACCTTGTCGTCATCTCCATAGCGTGGGTCCCGGCCCCTGGGATCAACGCGGGAGAGGAGGTGACGTTCACTGCCACCGTGAAAAACATCAGCGAGAACAGTACAACACGGGATTTCAACGTGCGCTTTGAGATCGACAACGCGTTCATCGGGCAGGCGAGAATCACCGGCGACATGACTGCGGGTCAAGAGCGCCAGGCCACTCAGACCTGGACTTCTCGCGTTGGCATACACGAGGTCAAAGCCATAGCCGACTCCGGCCAGGAGGTCACGGAGTCTACCGAAGACAACAACGAGAAAATTGAGACACTGCCCGAGGTGGTGGTTCCAGGCTTTTTCGTGGTCACGGGCCAAGTGACCTTGCAGGGCAGGACCAACCATGCTGGGGTCTTGGTGACATTCGCTGACACCGCTACCGGCGGCGTCCATGAGGTTACGACTGACGAAGCGGGCAGCTTTTCCGTGGACCTTCCACCAGGCAACTACGACGTAGAAGCGAGTCACTCTGGGTATCTGCCGGCCAGGCAGGTCGGCTTAGTCGTGGGTATCGATCAGCCCAACGCGTTGCCTCTTGTCACGCTCGCCGGAGGAGATGCCGATGGGGATGGTGACGTGGATTTCCGGGACCTGCGGATAATCGGAAACCACTTCAATACAATCGATACGGATTCGGACATTAACGGCGACGGGTCGGTGGACGTCCTCGATCTGGCGATCGCCGCATCGAACTTCGGCAGGTCCGAAAGCCCCTGGCCAGCGGACTCCTAGCCCATGTATCGTCCCACTATTGCTTAGGGCGCCCGTTAGAGGTTCAGCGCCTTTAGGCCCACCTTAGCGATCACCTCGTCCTCCTGCCCCGTGGGGAGTCCTCCAACGCCGATGCCTCCGACGACGGCCCCGTCACTCGGGTTGACCACTACTACTCCACCTCCGATGGCGATGAGGTTGGGGTCGCCGAGGGACTCCAGCGTCCTACCCTGGCTCTTGAGCTGCTCCGCGAGAGCCCCAGTATCAGCCCCTCGCAAGGCTGATGTGTAGGCCTTCCTGCTGGCGAAGGTGGGCCTCGGACACCTATCCATCCGAGCATAGGCGATAAGGTTTCCCGCGTCATCCACCACAGCCATATCTACCTTGCGCCGGTCGGGGTTTTTGTTGTACTCGGCAATCATCGCATCGATGGCTGCCCGAGCCTGATCGAGACTCAACATGGGTTTGTTGTACACAGCCGACCACCTCACCTTTTTGGAATAAGCGCAAACTATACTAGCCGACATTTTCTATGTCAACTGACTTGCGGCCAAGCCGAGCGTGACTCATCAGACGTCCGCCGATCCTACTTAACCTGGTCTTGTGGCCGGGCGGTGACCAGTGCTTCACGGATTTCAACGCACTAACTTCTACTCCGACTGGGTCCGTCGGAGGAGGTGCCTTGTCCACGGGTCGCCAGCCATTGCGTGGAGCTCTCCGATTAGGTTATCCTCCTCGGAGACCGAGCAACAACCGCCCATAGATTAGCCGTGGCATAGGTCGATCAACCTGAAAATTGCCCGCAGTTCGGACAGGCCGGGACGCCGACCCTGAAGATAGAGGACGGACGGATTATGCCCATTGGAGACGCCGACTGGTTGGCCCGGACTCAGGAGCCCACACTGGAACCAGACCTGTCCATCTGCGACTCCCACCATCACTTCTGGGTGCACCGGCCTGAGCCACTGGCATATCAGCAATACCTGCTGGCGGACCTTGCGGCCGACATCAACAGCGGCCACAATGTCCGCTCCACTGTGTTCATCGAGGCCAGCTCCGAGTACCACACGGGAGGTCCCGAGGAGTTGCGCCCGGTAGGCGAGGTGGAGTTCGCGCAGAAACTGGCCGATGACAGCACCAGTGGGGACTACGGACCGGCCCGCGCCGCCGCCGCCATCATCGGCCGGGCCGACCTGAAGCTGGGCGAGCGAATGCGCCCGGTCCTTGAGGCGCTCCAGGTTGCCAGCCCTGACCGTTTCCGCGGGGTCCGCCACTCGGTGGGCTGGGACCCCACGCCGGAGGTGCGGGACCGGGAAATACGGGGTGTCCTGGCCACCGATGGCTACCGGGCCGGCGGGCGGGTCCTGGCGGAGATGGGCTTCTTGTTGGAAAACTCCCTGTATTTCCCACAGTTGGACGAGATGGCCGATTTCGCCAACGCGGTACCCGAGCTCACGATCGTCCTGAACCATATCGGCGGGCTGCTGCGGGTGGGCCACTACGCCAACCGCGACAACGAGGTGCTGGCCGAGTGGCGTAGGGGCGTGGCCACCGTGGCCCAGTGCCCCAACATCGTCATGAAGCTGGGCGGGATGGGCCAGGCGCGGTACGGCTTCGACTGGTCGAAGCGGGAGGTCCCAGTGGGGTCGGAGGAGCTGGCCGAGTCGCTGGCGCCGCTCATGAATTACTGCATTGAACAGTTCGGGTCCGACCGGTGCATGTTCGAGAGCAACTTCCCGGTCGACAAGGTGTCCTACTCGTACAACGTTCTTTACAACGCCTTTAAGCGGCTTTCGCAGGGGTATTCGCACTCAGAGCGGACCGCCCTGTTCCACGACACCGCCGCCCGCGTCTACTCAATAGATGTCTAGCCGTCTAGGCGGCTGATGAAGAAAGGGAGTACAGGGGGGCGAAGCCCCTTTGCCTGTCCTGAGCCTGTCGAATGGAAGAGGTCAGGGGGATGGTCGAAAGGGTTTTTCAGCACCCTGCTGGGCGCCTGGGACCGAGAATTGAGGAGGGTAGAGAGATGGAGGTCAAGCCGTTCAAGATCGAGGTGCACGATGAGGTGCTGGACGACCTGCGGCGCCGCCTGGAGACCGTTCGCTGGCCCGACGAGATCCCCAACTCCGGCTGGGACTACGGCACCAATCTAGAGTACCTGAAGGGACTGGTCGAGTATTGGCGCACGGGATTCGATTGGCGCGCCCAGGAAACCAAGCTAAACGCGTTCAATCACTTCAAGTCGAAGGTGGACGGGCTGGACATCCATTTCGTCCACGAGCGGGGAAAAGGTCCCAACCCCATGCCGCTGGTGATAACCCATGGCTGGCCCAGCACTTTCTTTGAGATGCACAAGGTCATTCCTCTGCTGGCCGACCCCGGCGCCCACGGCGGAGATCCCGCCGACGCTTTCGACGTGGTCGCCCCCTCCCTGCCCGGCTTCGGCTTCTCGGACAAGCCCACCGAACGCGGAATGGAAGTCCGGCGGGTTGCTGGGATGTGGACAAAGCTGATGACCGAGAACCTGGGATATCCACGGTTCGCCGCCCAGGGCGGAGACATAGGCGCCGGGGTCACCGCACGGTTGGGCCACTACCACGCTGACCGCACGATAGGCATCCACATGACCGGCTCGATCGTCCAACCCATGCCCTATCTGGGCCCCGGGTCGAGGGAGTTGAACGAGGCCGAGCAGGCCTTCATCGAACAGCGGGGGCGCTGGCAGCAGGATGAGGGGGGTTACAACCACATCCAGGGCACGAAGCCCCAGACCCTGTCTTACGGCCTAAACGATTCGCCCCTGGGGTTGGCAGCCTGGATAGTGGAGAAATACCGCACTTGGAGCGACTGCGGCGGCGATGTAGAGCGGCGGTTCACCAAGGACGAGCTGCTGACCAACATTACCATCTACTGGGTAACGCAGACCATCGTCTCCTCCGTTAGGATGTATTACGAGAACCTGCGTGAAGCGTGGGTGATGAGCAAGGATGCGCAGGTGCCGACGCCCGCGGCCATCGCTGTTTTTCCTGCCGAGATAAGCCTGCCGCCTCGGGAATGGGCCGAGCGGTCCTACAACGTCTGCCGCTGGACGGAGATGCCCAGGGGAGGGCACTTCGCGGCCCTGGAGGAGCCAGAGCTCCTGGCCGAGGACGTCCGCGCCTTCTTTCGGTCCCACCGCGCCACCCAGTAACACTCTACTGGATTCTTCTCCCGCGTTTCACGGCCCTTCAAGAAGTACTGCGGATATAGCTCACTGGTTGAGTTGGCGTTTGACAGCATCGGCTACAAGTGATAACGTTCCCGCTACTGTAGACGCTCGTTCACTCTAGGTGCAATGACCGCCAAGCCGGCGAATGTGGGGTAAATGTGATCCATCTCGGGATCAAGGAATGAACATAACTGGAACCTTGAATCTCTTTTTTTTTTACCGGAGCTAGCCTTAGCCTCGGGAGACATGATTCGGAACACTGGAAATCCCCTTCCTAATACCACTGGTCCCCCCCGTCGGAACCATATCACCCCCTGCGATCCCTAGCTATCTTCTCTAACAAATCCAGGCCGCGCGACCATGTCCCGGCCTCCCCACTGGACTCCAAGATCTGCACTCATTGCCGTTTGGCCGCCGCAGTGACCCTAGGTTTGGCAGCTTGAGTCAAGCACCGTGGGTTCCCGTCAGCGAAAACGATCGATAAGGACTGTACCAATGAAAGAATCCGGCTCACCCGTCGATTTGGGCGTGGAACGTGTCAATGAGTTGGCCAGAAACTTCTGGTACTCGGCGATATTGCGAGCAGGGATAAAACTTGATGTCTTCTCTCGGCTGGAAACCGAGTCTTTGACATCTCAGGAGGTTGCCCTTCGCATCGGTGCATCACCCAGGTACACTCAATCGTTTCTGGATTGCTGTGTGGTATTGGACTTGCTGGACAAGAAGGACGGCAAATTCATCAACTCCTCAATGTCGTCAAAATTTCTGGTCAAGGGCAAAGCAGGATACGTCGGGGATCACGCCCTCCACCATACGAATACTTGGGCGTCCTGGGGCCGTCTCGACGAGGTAATCAAGGAAGGTAAGACTCTTCTTCCTTATGAGACGGGCTACGTTGACGCAGACACCTATTGGACCAACTACATGATAGGTCAGCACAACCGAGCGACCTCTGGGCAAGCTCATTATCTGGTGCAGAGCCTTGATGTTCGAGAAAAGCGCAAGCTCATAGACCTGGGTGGTGGGGCGGCCAGCTACAGCATAGCGCTCTGTAACACCAATCCCCAGCTTGAGGCCGTGGTCGTCGACCAAAAGGAGCCCCTCAGCATCGCCAGATCCCTGGTGGAAGAAAATAACCTGCGGGACCGAATCACATTCCTGGAAGGCAGCTTTTTTGAAACCCAGCTTGGTACCGGCTACGATATTTGCCTCATCTCGGGGGTGATCTTGATCGAGCCGGAAGAGGCTTGCCACCGGCTCTTCAAGCTTGCCTTCGACATTCTTGAGCCAGGGGGCTTGGTGGTCGTTCAGGACTATATTCGCATTGGAGACGACCCTCAGCGTAAGCGGCTGGATACCCTGGAGGACCTATATGTCCTGGTGGTCTTCGACCCAGGAGCTGGTGATCGGGAGGGAGCGGAAGTCGCGTCCTGGCTCGAGGACGCTGGCTTCCAACACACCAAGACGATCCCACTGCCTACCCAACTGGGCCTGGTCACCGCGGAGAAGCCTCCCGCACTTGACTGATAGGCCTCCCTTGGACTCGGCCTGTTCAAAGCCCACCCAATTGTGGGCAGTTGTTCTTCGGAACGAGGTGAGCTCATGATCGTAGAAAAAACCGGTCACACCCCCAGAACGTGTCAGTGCGTTAAGGGCCGCACCCAGGACATATCGTGACTTCTCCTGATTACTCCACCGACTTCTATCGCCATTACGCCCAGGAATATGCCAGGGTATCCGATCAGTTCCTTCAATCGGTCTACTCCAACACCTCCCACCCGGCCTTGAAGAACGACTGGGACCTTTGGGACCGGCTGGTGCAGCTAGCGCCCGGCCCTCGAGGACTGGACGCGGGTTGTGGCGCGGGAGCCCGCGATGTATTCCACGCCTGGTCAAAGGGTTACGACGTCATAGGTATTGACTCGATAGAGGAGAACATTCAAGCGGCCCGGGACCTTCACCCGGAGATCGCGGACAAGATATTCGTCGCCGATCTGGAAGACCCCTTGCCTTTCGACGATGAATCCTATGATTTCGTGGCGTGCAACGCGGTGATCCAGCACATCAAGCCTGACCTGGTCCAAGGCGTAGTGTTGCCCCATTTTGCCAGAGTGCTCCGCCCAGGCGGCGTATTGCAACTTATGTTCAAGTCCGGCAAAGACATAGCCACCGTGTTCGATAAAGACTACGGTGTCAACCGAAGCTTTCGTCTATACCAAGAAAGCGATGTACTCAAAATATTAAAGGGGTTGGGCATGACCCTCATCGAAGACGAAGATCCTCAGAAATTGGCGGGCCTTATGTACTTCACCGACCCCAAAGGCGTGGATCACTGCGTCTTCTATGCCCGTAAGTCTGAGACGGACCTGAAAATCCGGACAGATGATTAAGAGGGGTTCCCACTCCAGCGTACCTTGCCTTTGACCCCGGACGAACGTGGTCTAATCGCTCCTCCCTCTCCTCCCCTACCCTACTGTTCTTCCTCGTAGGCGTGGAGGAAGCGACTGCGTGGGCAGGAGCGGATCTATGTCCTGCCACGTCCCAGACGAGCAGGTGGGGAAGACCACCTTTCTGCGACGATAACCACCGTTTATGGTCATAGCGGTGTGCGACTAGGGGCTTACCGCTGGAATAAATACCAGGACTGGGGCGTAATGCGCCGATAGTCTTGGCGTGCTTCCTCTAAGCTCGGCGCGCCTGGGACCCCCGCCTTCTGGAGGCTCATGAAATAAACCTCAAAGCCAGATGTGTGACCTGCGCCCCGAAAGCTATCAATAAACTTGTGTAACACGGTCTTCTCCTAAGAACCCGACCAATCTGCCGTTGGCCTAGCCGGATCTGTTTTCTATATGTATTGTCTCGTGCGTACAGCATTGCGTCAAGAGATACTATATGATATTAATATCGCATATAAGAATAATATAGACCAAGGAGTCGAACTATGGAACTACGGGAACTGAGAAGCTTCTGCACCGCAGCCAAGCTACGAAGCATATCATTGGCTGCAGAGCGCTTGGGAATCGGCCAGCCGACCGTCACGACGCATATAAAGAAGTTGGAAGAGGAACTCGGCCTGGTGCTCTTTGATAGGATCAGACGGCCCATCCGGCTTACGGCCCCGGGAGCTGCTCTGTCCGAACTCGCTGAGCCACTGCTCGACGGGATAGACGGCCTGGCCGCCAGAACATCGACTGTTGAAGAGTCGGTCCCGGTCAGAGTAGCTGCGACTTACGATATCATTCCCCATACGCTGCTGCTTGTTGTGAAGTCCTTTATGTCCGCATACGAGCATGCCCATATTCGAATCCGATCCGGAAACAGAGGGGAAGTGTTGGATATGGTGAGAGAAGCAGAAGTTGACATCGGCATAATGCCCGGTCCTGAAAAAGGAGCGAATTTCGACTTTGAAGGGCTCTTTCCATATGAACGGGTCCTTATCGCGCCAAAGGGACATCATTTGCTCCACTCGACACTGTGGTCCATGGAGCAAATAGCACAGTGGCCACTCATCATGATGCAACGGGGGACGTACACCCGTGCGTTAGTCGAGGAGGAGTTTCGCCGAAAGGGCTTGTCCTACGAAATAGTAATCGAGCTTGACAGTATGGACATTATAAAGCGGTACGTTGCTCTCGGGCTGGGAGTCTCAATTGGGCCGCGTTTGGCCATAGAGCCGGAGGATCAGCACGAACTGGAAATAGTAAGCTTGAATACACTCCTACCAGTGGAACAAGCCGGCATCGTGACATTAAGCGGTAGAGCCTTGTCGGAGCCCGCTCGGAACTTCGTATCTGTTACGAGGGAGGCCCTATCGCCCTCACCGGTCCATTCTGGCTAGGATGCTCGCATCCGACCGGGCACAGGGATTAGAGATGTGATGATGTCCAGGGCCAGGGCCCCGGCCTGACCTAAAAGCTCCGGCTCCACAAGCTCTATCGTGTCCTCAGGAGAGTGGATTCTAGAAGAGTCGGCGCCGACAAAAAACAGAACTGGTATCCCAGCTGCGCGGAAAGGGGCGTGGTCGCTGCTAGCGCCCGGAGGTTCGCGGGTGGCATCTGCCTGAAAACCGGAGACGCGCGCCAGGGCTAAAGCCCGTTCCACCAGAGAGGGATTACCCCCAATTCTCAGGCCGCTCGACGCCAGAGCGTCGAAGTTCAACATC
Source organism: Dehalococcoidia bacterium (assembly GCA_965226805.1). Classification (GTDB taxonomy): domain Bacteria; phylum Chloroflexota; class Dehalococcoidia; order Lucifugimonadales; family JAGWBF01; genus CBDDDW01. The sequence continues at coordinate 22,018 of CBDDDW010000001.1, read as the reverse complement.
CCCACTATAAGGTCCCGCTCTTCCCGAGGCAGGGTCTCTACGTAATGGGAGCTGCCCAGGAGGCCCAACTCCTCTGAACCGAAGGCTACGAAGCGCACCTCGATGGGAAGTTCCAGGCGGGCTAGCTCCTCCGCTAGGGCCAGTAGGACCGAGGTGCCCGAGGCATTGTCGTTGGCGCCGGGGCTGGCAGGTACGGAATCGTAGTGCGCCCCAAGTACCAGTATAGCCCCCTGGCCCCCCTCCTTGACGGCAACCACGTTGCGGCTGGGTTTCGCCTCCGGTTGGACCCGTAGGTTCACATTCACCTTACCCTCTTGGAGCAGACCTAGCAGGGTTTCACCGTCAAACTGAGAGATGCTAACCACGGGTATCTCAAAGGGCGCCACCAGGGTGCCTCTGAACAACCCGGGCGCGTTGTTGAAGATGACCACACCCGACGCTCCGAAACTTACGGCGTTCTCTACCTTTTGCCTGAAAGATATCTCTCCGCGGTGTACCAGGGCTATGGCGCCATGGAATGCCGCCTGCGGGAACTCTTCCAACCGGCCTAGCCCTACGGACAGAAGGGGTGATGTCACTTCACCGGTCCCGGAGCCGGTGAGGATGCCGGTGGTCGGGGCGAGCTCCACAGGACTTTCCACCATTAGGTTCTGTCCCACCTCTATGATCTCAGCGGTGAACTCCTGTAACTCCGCTCGGTAGCCGTAGCTACGGAACTGATCAGCTATGTACTGCGCCGCCTCTCTCTCCAGTGGGGAAGCGGAGGGGCGAGGTCCCAACTCTTGTGACAACCAGCCTAGATGTGCCATGGCCCTCTCCGTTAGCCGCTGGACGTTGAGCCCGCCGGTGTGCGCACTGGCATCCGAGGAGGGAGTGGGGATGGGTCTAGGTGTGGATGTGGGCGTAGATGTAGGAGTGGTCGTGGGCCTACGAACGCAGGCCACCGACACGACTGACACCACCGCGAGGATGGTGAGAACAATTGCCAGGTAGCTTCTGTGGTGACGCCTCATGTCCCTTACGTACTATACGATCAGTAGCAATGGCCCAGATCTTCACCCAAACGGTTAGAGTCCCTTTCGGTCGTCGATATGTCCTACAGGAAAAGCTGTACACCGCGATATTAGCAACACACGTATCTACCTCCGCGTATCGTACGAAGACGTAAAGCGCGGCGTGGCGAAGATCTAGGGAACCTCTGAACAACTCGGCGCAAGCGTGGATGGGCAGAGTGGTTCCGTTCTTTGGAGACGTTCAGGCATCTTTGTGACGTTCCAGGTCGTGGTTGAGGCGTTCAGACCGTGTCTGTTGTGGCCTCGAAGCGGCTTTTCGGAGCCATCGCGGCTCCCCGGCCCTGATTTGCGCACTGCGCCCCTCTCATGCCGCCAGACGGCGCTCTGCCGTCATCAAGTTGGCCAGCCCCAGTAGCAATGCCAGCCGTTGCGCGTTCTTAGCCAACCCTCGGTAGCGCACCTTGGCGTAGCCAAAGCGCCGCTTCACGTACAGGAACGGATGCTCCACTTTCGCTCTGACCGACGCTTTGCGCTTCTCCGCCAACGCCTCGTAGCTGCCAGGCTCCAGGTGACGTCGCCGGCCGGGCCTCATCGCCACTCGCCACTCCACATCCAACTCTCGATTCTCCAACCGCTTGTCCACTCCCTGATACCCCGCATCCCCCCACACTCGTTTCTCTCCACCGTGCAGCAATCGGTGCGCTTCTGTCACATCATGCACGTTAGCTGGCGTCGTAGTCATGCTGTGTACCACTCCCGTCTCAGCGTCAGCGCCTACGTGTACTTTCATCCCGAAGCGCCACTCGTTCCCCTTCTTCGTCTGGTGCATCTCAGGGTCTCGCTCACCCGCACGATTCTTCGTCGATGACGGCGCCTCTATGATGCTCGCGTCCACGATCATCCCCTCCCGAAGCCGCAGTCCCTGGGACTCCAGATGACGGTTGATCTCCTCGAACAGACTCTGCCCCAACTCATGCTCTTCCAGCAGATGGCGGAAGTTCAGAATCGTCGTCTCGTCCGGCAGCGGGCCCGACAGCTTCAACCCTACGAACCGTCTCACCGACTCGACCTCGTAGAGCATGTCCTCCATACCAGGATCGCTCAAGTTGTAGAACAACTGCACGCAGTGTATCCGCACCATCGCCGACAACTCATATGGTCGACGGCCTCGGCCCGCCTTGGGATAGAACGGACGGATGCGCTCTTCCATCTGTTCCCACGGGATCAGAGCATCCATGCGCTCCAGGAATATCTCCCGGCGGGTCTTGCGCTTCTTGCTCTCGTATTCCAAGTCCGCAAATGTTGGCTGGTCCATCAATTATCTCCCCGAACACAGTGCTATTCTCTATGCTACTATGCCCAGACTTGTTCAGAGTATCCCTAGTTCTCGCTGGTTGCCGAACCTGGCCTACTCGAAAGTTCGAGGGTCAGTCGGGGAGACGGGGAGGGGTGAGCTCCCCTGAAACACGACCTAGCCGTCCCGGTGGCGGCTGAGGAGCCACTCAGCACATCCGCTCCTAGCCTTTGGCAAAACTCAGGGTTCACAGGCGCTAGGCTTATTTGCTACGATTCCACCATGCGAACGGTGCTTGGTTGGCTCATCGTCTTCGGTTTGGGTGCGGTGCTTACTATAGCGTGCACGACGCCCACCGTAACGCCAACTCCTACCCCCACGGCCACAGTGACCCCAAAGCCGACTCCTACGCCCACACTCACGGCCGCGGCCACTGTGACCCCAAAGCTGACTCCTGCGCCCACCCCCACGGCCACAGTGACCCCAAAACCGACTCCTACGCCCACACTCACGGACACCGTGACCCCAAAGCCGACTCCTAAGTCTACACCTAGCCCTGGCTCTCAACCCACGGCTACACCGACCCGGACGTCCACCCCCACATCTACTCCCACCCCCACATCGATACCCACAGTTGCTCCAACTCCCACGTCTGTTCTCACCGTCCCTCAATACCAGAGCCAGCAGGTGGTGTTTGAGGGAGCCGCCTTTGATGTGGAGCTGGCCGTTACGCCAGGGCAGCGTGCCAGGGGCCTGATGGGCAGGGAACACCTGGGCGACAGAGAGGGGATGCTGTTCATCCACGAAGTGGAGGGACTCCACGTCTTCTGGATGAAGGGAATGGTGATTCCCCTGGACATACTGTGGATAGACGCGGACGGCGTTGTGGCCGGGGTCACCGCCGATGTATCTCCTGCTCCCGAAGGGACGACCCCTGAGATGTACTCCCCGCCTCGACCGATACTATACGCGCTGGAGATCAACGCCGGTATGGCGGAGCGGGTGGGAATTCGTGCTGGGAGTCAGGCCAGGTTTGTGCCGGAGCTCGACGATGAGGCAGGCTGACGGTATGTTTGACTTAAGTGGGCGCCTGTTGGGAGCGTCCTTGAGCCTTGAACGCCTCTGGGAGGTGATGCTAAATCTCGCCCATGTTGGCTGCGCCTTCACATGCGCATACCGGTTGATATGGGAATGTCGGTTCAAGGAGCAGGTGGATGATGGGTAAGCTTCATGGAGTGACGACCACTGAGGCGACAGTTTTGAGCAGAATGTATCTGCCGGGCCGTTCTGGTATTATGGGGACGTATTCCGAAGAAGGGAGTTGCCATGGCGGAGAAGTTTCAGAGGGTCATATCAGCGGATTCCCATATAAACGAGCCCTACGACCTGTACTGGAACGCCGTGGGGAATCGGTTCGGCGACCGAACGCCTAGGGTTATACGCGAGTACCAGGGTCAGAGCGGCCATTGTAGAGCTATCTTCAGACTGCTACAATGCATGCGAACCCCAGGTGGGTACAATGTATCGAGGTAAGACTAAAGATCTTTCAGCACACCGGTGGTAGAGTAGCGTTGAGAGCAGGGCTTAGCGGGTAAGGAGGGATTGGATAGAATCCTTGTGGAGAATCCGTTGGAGGAAGGGCAAAAAACAGAGCGAGCGGTGATCGCCCCTCTGTAGCAAGTGCCGGCGGTCAACTACCGCCAACCAAGCCAGCCAGATTGTAGGAGAGGAAAAGGAATTGAGGATTTACGTAGGTAACTTTGGGTATGACACGAGCGAACAGGAGCTACGCGAGGCTTTCGAAGCCTATGGCCAGGTGCAAGAGGTTTCAATGATTCAGGATCGCAACACGGGCCGCCCAAAGGGGTTCGCCTTTGTCGAAATGCCGACAAGTGAAGAAGCTCAGGCTGCAATCGGCGCACTTAACGGCAAGGAATTCGGCGGACGCGCCGTAACGGTCAACGAGGCCCGGCCCAGACAGGAGCGGAGCTTTGGTGGTGACGGCGGTGGATTTGGGAACGGTGGTGGCCGAGGCCCTCGACGGTAGGCGTCGCTTAACCCTTCATTGACAGGGAAATTCGCTTGCGCGCCAGGTCCACGTCTAGCACGGTAACCAACACCTGCTGCTGCACTTTGACAATGTCCGAGGGATTTCTGACGAAGCGGTCCGCCAATTGGCTGATGTGAACCAGCCCGTCCTGGTGTACCCCCACATCGACAAAGGCACCGAAATCGGTCACGTTGGTTACCACTCCCGGTAGCTTCATCCCCGCCGCCAGGTCCTCCATTTTGTTTACGCCTTCGGCAAAGTAGAATGGCTCAAACTCCTGACGGGGGTCCCGGCCCGGCCGGGCTAGCTCTTCGATTATGTCCTTCAACGTGGGCAAACCCACCGTGTCGGTCACGTAGCGCTGGGGATCAATCTGACCGGATATACCGGCGTCGCCCACCACTTGGTCCAGCGGATGGCCTAGGTCTTTGGCGATGGCTTCCACTACTCCGTAGGACTCGGGATGCACGCCGCTGGCATCCAGTGGATGGCTGCCTTCCCTGACTCGCAGAAACCCCGCCGCTTGCTCGAAGGCCTTGGGACCCAGGCGCGGCACCTTCTTCATGGATTCACGGGAGGCAAACGGACCGTGGCTGTTCCGATATTCCACAACAGCCTTGGCCAAACGGGGACCTAGGCCTGAAACGTAGGAGAGCAACTCGCCGCTGGCGGTGTTCAACTCCACGCCCACATTGTTGACGCAACTGCCTACCACATCGTTGAGGCGTTCCTTCAGGGCCTTCTGATCGACGTCGTGCTGGTACTGGCCCACACCGATGGCTTTGGGGTCTATCTTGACCAATTCAGCCAGGGGGTCCATGAGGCGGCGACCGATGGAAACAGCCCCCCGGACGGTAATGTCTTTATCGGGAAACTCCGTTCGCGCCACTTCCGAGGCTGAGTAGACCGAGGCCCCGCTCTCGTTGACCATTACCACAGGAATTAGGGGACCCAACTCGAGACCCCTCAGAAAGGCTTCGGTCTCCCGGCCCCCGGTGCCATTTCCCACAGCGATGGCTTCAACATGGTACTGGCCGCACAGTTGGTCTACCTTCTTGGCCGCCTCCTGCTCTCCCCGTCCCCCGAACAGAGGATAGACGGTATCGTGGTGCAGCAACCGGCCCTGCCGGTCCAGGCATACCAATTTGCAGCCGGTGCGGAATCCGGGGTCCAGGGCGAGGACGTTCTTCTGGCCGAGAGCCGGGGCCAGAAGCAGCTCCCGCAGGTTGTCGGCGAATACTCTGATGGCGGTGTCCTCAGCGCGAACTCTAGCTTCTTTGCGGACCTCCGTTTCCATGGAGGCTTCCAGCAGCCGCTGGTAACTGCCCTGAACCGCCAGCCGGACTTGTTGCGAGGCCTCGGTTTCCCCGGTGACGAAGATGCCCTCCAGGATCTCCATCGCCTGCGCGACTGGCGGCGCGATATGGATCGAAAGTAGTGCCTCTCTCTCACCCCGGAGCATGGCCAGCACCCGGTGAGATGGCACGCCAGCCACCGGTTCCTCCCACTCGAAGTAATCCCGGTACTTGGCCGCTTCCGAGTCCTTACCTGAAACCACCCTAGAGGAGAAAGTGCCCTGTGACCAGAACAGGTTCCGCATTCTCCCCCGAGCGGTGGTGTCTTCGCTGACCCACTCGGCGATGATGTCCCTGGCTCCACCCAGGGCATCTTCGACTTTTTCCACCCCCAACTCCGGATTGACGTATTCAACAGCGGCAAGGTTGATGTCAAAATACTGCTGGTCCCAGAGGTGCAGCGCCAGGGGTTCCAGTCCCTTTTCCCGGGCGATGGTGGCCCGAGTGCGCCGCTTGGGACGGTAGGGCAGATAGATGTCCTCAAGGGCCGCCATAGTTTCGGCAGAGAGAACGGCCTTCCGCAATTCCTCGGTCAGCAGACCGCGCTCTTCCAGGGAAGCAAGGATGGCCTCCCGCCGGTCCCGGAGTTCCCGGAGCCGGGACAGGCGGTCCCGAATGCTGGTGATAGCCACCTCATCCAGGCTAGCGGTAGCCTCCTTGCGGTACCGGGCAATAAAGGGCACGGTAGCACCATCGTCCAGCAAGCCAACGGTGGCCCGCACCTGCCCCTGGGCCAAATGAAGCTCCCGGGCAATCTGGGGAATCGCAACGTCAATCATAGTGTCTTCAAGAATCGTCTACTGTCGCCGGTAATCCGCCTCTGGAAACCCATCCACGTAGACCTGCCACAACCGTCTCAGGCGCTGTTTACCTCTTTCCGCTCCGCCTCAACCCTCTTGACCTCGTCGGCTGAGCAGCAACGGGGCTCCTATTATATCTGCCGGAGCCGTGGGTCGAGGGTGTCCCTCAGCCAATCCCCTAACAGATTGAGGGACATCACCGTAAGCATAATGGCCAACCCTGGCATGGCGGAAATCCACCATGCCGTCGCAATCCTGTCTCTGCCCTCGGAAACCATTGATCCCCACGCGGGGGTCGGAGGCCGTACTCCTGCACCCAAAAAACTCAGCGTGGCCTCCAACAGGATGACTATTCCCACCTCCAGGGATGCCACAACGATCAGCGTATTGGATACGCCCGGAAGAAGATGTTTGAAGATGATACGGTGGGTGGGAGCCCCCGCCACCAGAGCTAAGGCCACGTAGTCGCGTGTCTTGAGGTCCAGGGCCTCGCCCCGGATCATCCTGGCAAACCTAGGCCAGATAGTGATAGAGATCACGGCCACAAGAACCCAGAAGTCCTGACCCAAAGTCACGACCAAGACTAACGCTAACAGGATAGTTGGCAATGCCACTTTGATGTCCACCAGACGCATGATGATCTCGTCGACCCAACCACCGTACCAGCCCGATACAAGCCCCATCAGAGTGCCTACAGTACCGCCGATGAACAGGGTGATCCCCGCTATGATTAGAGAAAAACGGGCGCCGTGGATGATCCTCGACAAAATATCCCGGCCCAGATGGTCCGTGCCGAGCAGATGGTTGGAACTCCCTGCTTCCCTGGTAACCAAATCTACAGTGTCACCCAAAGCGATATCCGGTTTGAGTTTCCGGGCTTCCGCAAGAGTGATTTGAATGTCAGTTTGACCGGTCTCGGGTTCCTCTACTACGGTTTTCGAATCAATGATGGGTCCCACCCAGGCCGGAGGGATGAGTCTCTCTCGTAGGTTACCCACTCTTGGATCATGTGGGGCGATCCAGGGGGATAAAATAGCAGTGACCACCAGGAGTGACAGAATAGCCACCGGGAATATGGGCAGCCTCCTGATATACTTCAGTGCCTTTAATGCGCTGAAGCGAGTCAACGAAGGTGCCAAGACCGAATCAGTAGTGTCCTTCAATTGAGCCTTTTGCTTATGAGTAGCGGATGCGAGGATTGATATAGGCGTAAAGTACGTCCACCAGCAGAGCAGCCAGCACAAACATCAGGGTGAAAATAATCACTACCCCCTGAAGGAGCGGATAGTCCGCGCTCTGCATAGCCTGGACCGCCAACTGCCCCAATCCAGGCCATGCGAAGACCGTCTCGGCTACTAGCGAACCGGTAACCATAGCACCCAAAGTGACACCCGCAAAGGTAAGGGGCGGTATCATGGCATTGCGCAGTGCGTGCTTCCAGATGATGGTCCTTTCTGGCACACCCTTTGCCCTGGCCAGCTTGATATATTCCGAGTCTAGGACCTCCAGCATCGCCGACCGTACGAGCCGTAGGTTGGCGGCCACGGAGAACCACCCCAGGGTAATGGCGGGAAGTATGACACCGTTCCAGTCCTGACGGCCGGAGGGAGGGACCCACTCAAGCCGGACCGCAAAAAGAAAGATCAGCATGATCCCGAGCCAAAAGGAAGGGGCGGACTGACCGATAAGGGCCACCAATTTGCCGATCTGGTCAAGGATGCCCCCTCGCTTCACCGACGACAGAATTCCCAGGGGCACGCCCACAATTACCGAGAATACGAAGGCCACAAGTCCCAGATGGAGGGTCGCAGGAATCCGCTCCCAGATCGCATCTTTAACAGGCCGCCGCTGCAAGAGGGACCGGCCAAGATCCCCCTTGAGAACGCTCTTCAAGAATATAAAGTATTGTTGTACAGGGTGCTTGTCGAGGCCCAGGACCACCCCAAGTTGTTCAAAGTCCTCCTGGGTGGACGTTTCGTCCAACATCAAGAGCCTGGGGTCGCCCGATGCGCGGGCCATAACGAAAACAATAACCGAAACGGCCAGGAGGACGACCACCGTTGTGATTAGCCGGCGTACTAAAAATCTTTGCATTAATCAGATGGGTGTCGACCCGAGATGCAAATTAGGTGTGGTCGCCTGTAGGGATTATAGAGGCGCCCCCCATGCGAGTCAAAAAAGGGCCTCGCAAGCTTGGAATTCCATAGGATGCCTTTGGGTTATCCCTGTGAGATCTCTGACTTGCAGCAGTGTAGCGCAATGAGTATCATGCCGGTACGGGATATTGCGACCTGTCCGTTCGTTCTTAAAAAATCAAAGAATAGGAGGCCAGACCATGATCCGAATAATAGGCCTTTACGCCGACGAGCCCGGCAAGAGGTTCGACTGGGACTATTATTTAAACAAGCATATGCCCATGGTGCACAAGCTCACGGAGCCCCTTGGACTGGTCAGGACCGAGGTAGACAGAGGCACAGAAGCCCTGCAGCCTGGTACACAATCGCCCTACGTCGCTGTAGCCTATCTGTATTACAACACTCTGGAAGACTTTCGTAACGCCATCGTAACCCACGGTGCGGAACTTGTGGGTGATGTTCCAAATTTCACCGACATCAAGCCGCAACTTCAAATCAGCGAGATCGTCGAATAAGTAGCTTCAGCATCGCACCATCTCGCGACGCGACGTAGAGTAGATTAGAAAAGGAGCGCTGTGGAATCAACCAACTTACCCTTCCTGCCGGTCTCTGAGCTTGCTGGGCTTATCGAAAGCAAAGAGGTCTCGCCCGTTGAGGCCACTCAGGCATATCTGGACCGGATAGCGAGCGTTGACGGCAAAATCAACTCCTATATTACTGTATGCAAGGAGGAGGCGCTCGAGGCGGCGCGGGAAGCTGAAGGCGCCATTCTGAGCGGTAACTACCTGGGGCCCATGCACGGAATACCGGTCGCCGTCAAGGACCAAATATTCACCAAAGGAATCCGGACTACCGCTGGGTCTACGATCCTCTGGGATTTCGTCCCCGAAGAGGATGCCACAGTGATAACGAATCTGAAAGAGGCAGGGGCTGTGCTGTTGGGCAAGCTAAATCTGAGCGAGTTCGCAAGGGGAGGCAATTTTTACCACCCCGCGGGCACTCCCCGCAACCCTTGGAACCTGGACTACAACCCCGGCTTCTCCAGCAGCGGGTCTGGGGCCGCGACCGCTGCCTTTCTGTGCGCCACGTCCCTTGGGGAGGATACCGGTGGATCTATTCGGCTCCCCGCGGCATTCTGTGGCATGGTGGGTCTTAGACCTACATGGGGGAGAGTCAGCCGCTACGGAGTGCTGCCTGTGAGTTGGTCCATGGACGCAGTTGGACCTATCTCGCGTACTGCGGAGGACTGTGCCATCACCCTGAAGGCTATAGCCGGCTACGACCCCAAAGACCCCTCTACTTGGAAGATGAACGTACCCAACTATCGGGACGCGCTGAACGGGGACATCAGGAAGATCAAGGTAGGTGTGGTGAAAGAGGGCGTGGGCTCTGATGGCCTGCATCCGGAGATCCGCGACGCAGTGCTTAAAGCCTTGGATGCTCTTGAAGAGGCAGGAGCGATCCTGGAGGAAGTATCCATTCCCCTCGTGGAATCGGCCGGCGCTTTTTCCCGGTCCATCGGGGATATAGAAGGCGCGGGACAGCACTACGAGTGGCTCAAGACACGGCCCCAGGACTACGACCAAAACATACGGGTGCGGCTCTTGTCTGGCCTGCTGACCCCAGCCCAAGTCTACTACAAGGCCCTAAAGCTGAGGTCCCTTCTCCGCCAGCAGGTACTTGATGTGCTCGAGAGAGTGGATGTGCTGGTGCTCCCCGGCACACCCTGGCCGCCGCCCAAGCTTATGGAAGGACCGGGCATCAAGAGTAAAGAAGAAGCCGCTCGAAACATCCCCGGGACGATAAAGTTCACCGGGCCGTTCAATCTTGCAAGCACTCCCTCCCTTGTGATCCTCTGTGGCTTTACTTCGGATAACCTACCAATATCCATGGGGATAGCGGGACGACCCTTTGACGAGGAGACAATGCTAAGAGTGGCTCACGCTTACGAGCAGAACACACCTTGGCACCTGAGGCGCCCGCCAATCTAGTGCTTGGTCTCGCTACGTACTTGTCTTTCTGAGCGAGGCGAACGATCTGGCGGCGGGGCTGGGTTTAATGTCACCCCGTTAACGAACCATCTTCCCGTTGGGAAACGTTTGTTCACCTTCAGACAGTGGGTGGCCTCATTGTGTGCCAAGAGGTAGCCTGCTGATATGCATGGCCGACTTTGATGACCGTCTTCTCGTCCCCGGGACCCCCCCCGATCTGAAGCGCGAAGGGAAGGCCCTCGGAGCTGAAACCACAGGGCACGCTCATGGCAGGAGCACCGGCAAGGTTGAACATGGGGGTGAGCAAAAAGTCATAGAGCCTCGCCGAAGATTTGCCGGTGAACGGTTGCGCTTCCTGTATCCTGGGGGCAGGAATCCCCAGGGTTGGCAACACTATAACGTCACAGGTTTCCAGAGCATCGAGGAGTTGCTGCCGCAGAAGACTCCTAAGCTTCTGAGCCTTGTAATAGGCCTGGGCTGGCAAGAGGCTTCCCGTTGTGAGGTATACCTGGGTCCCGTGGGCGTACTCGTTGGGATGCTCTCTGATCCCGGCTCGGTGGTTCATCGCGGTTTCCACAATTAGGTGCATCCCAACAATGGCCCTGTGGTGCACGGTCAAGGGAACGGAAACCTCGTCCACCGATGCACCCAGAGAGCGGAGCACCGACGTTGCCTCGACGACAGCATCCCGAACCTCCGGTAGCACGGACGGGTTCTCCATCTGCTCCTTTAGCACGCCCACCCGGATGCCTTTGACGTCGCCCTTGAGCGCCTCCACGTAGTCTGGTACGGGGGTGTTCCAGGTATAGGGGTCTTTGGGGTCGTAGCCGGCTATAGCCTGCAGGGTGATAGCGGCGTCCTCGACCGTGCGTGAAATGGGCCCCACAGCGTCCAAGGACCAAACACCGGTCATGAGTCCATAGCGGCTTACCCTGCCCCAACTGGGAAGTAGACCCACGAGGCCACACCAAGCCGCCGGCAACCGCAAAGAGCCGCCCGTATCCTCACCCAGGGAGGTGGCACACAGGAAAGCAGCCGTCGCACCTCCGGACCCGCCGCTGGAGCCACCAGGGGTCATGTCCAAGTTCCAGGGATTACGGGGCTCGCTATAACGGTGGGCGGGGTAAATGGCAAACTCAAAGAGATTGGTCTTACCCAGGAGGACGGCCCCCGCTTTTTTCAGGTTGGCTATCGGCGTGGCATCTTCATCAGGGACGAAATCGGCAAGGATACGGGAGCCACCGGTTGTGCGCACGCCCTTGCTCCAGAGCTGGTCCTTTACGGCAAAGGGTATGCCGTGCATGGGCCCCAGGTAGTTGCCCTGAGCGATGGCCTCCTCTGCCTTCCGGGCATCCTGAAGGGCCTCCTTCCGGCACACGGTGAGATAGGAGTTGAACTTGAAGTCCAGGTCCTCGATTCGGTCCAGGTAAGCTTCAGTGGCCTCTACAGGGGAAACTTCTCTCCTCTGTATCAGTCGCGATAGCTCGGCAGCAGAAAGAAAGCATAAGTCTCCTTCTTTATCCACAACAAAGCCCCCTAAGTCTCCTTCTTTATCCACAACAGCCCCCTTTTCTAGCTAGGTCCTAAAGGAAATCCGGTGGCCCCCGATGCCACACCGCAAGCGGTCCTTGCTTTTGAGCATTATAGCAGTGCGTTCATAACAAATTTGCCATTATACCAGCACAACCCATTGACATCCGGTCCGCTGTTTGATAAGCTCCGCGCGTCCTATCGTAGTGCGCGATATGGTCCCGTACAAACGGCGCGCAAAATCAGTTTTAGAGGTATTGTAATGTCCTTCCAATTGCTGAACCCCAGATTCTTGGTGGTTATTTCACTAATGGTGCTACTTGTGTTAGCAGTGGCTTGTGGAGACGACGCGCCCACGGCTACTCCCCAACCCACGCCAACGCCAATCGACATAGCAGGGATCACGTCCCAGATCCAGCAGGCTGTGCAGGACACGCTCAAAGACGTTACAGCCGGCGCAGTAACCAAAGCGGATATCGAGAGCGTGGTCTCGACGGCGATCTCGGCGATCCCTTCGCCGCCAGCCGCGGTCTCCTCGCAAGAGATACAGGCGATGGTCACGGCAGCCGTTGAGGCCGCACTACCCGACACAGCCAGTCCAGATGAGATCCGTAGTTTGGTAACAGACGCTGTAGCTGCTGCCACAGCCGGGGGGGTGACCCAAGAGGGTGTAGCGCAGGCAATAACAAAGGCAGTCACAGACGCCACAGCCGGGGCGGTAACCAAGGTGGATATCGCGAATGCGGTCTCAGCCGCCGCGGCGGCCGCGCCCAAACCGCTGTCCGAATCTGATATTCAGAATATCGTTAAGGCGGCGTTGCCTACGGTCACCCCCATTCCCACCCCGACGCCCATTGCGATGGAAGGACCAAGTGGGACCCTCGATATCGGTTGGGAAGCATTGCAGACCTTCAGCGTCCATCCCAGGCTCACTCCGGGGGGCGTGGAGATCGGCACTACTATCCTGGAGACTTTGCTGACGGTGACTCCCGACGCAGTCTTTCTACCGAAGGTGGCAAAGAGTTGGAGCCTGTCCTCCGACCAACTAGTTTGGACCTTCGAGATTAACGAGGGGATCCAGTTCCACGGAGGATGGGGAGAACTGACCGCCGAGGACGTCGTTTTCTCAATCCAACAGTTCGCCCACGCCGATTCCCTGTCGGCAAGGGCGCCTCAGTTCAGGAGACTCTGGACCAATGAGGCAGGCGGCGCAACGGTCACAGGAACGCACACCATTGAGGTTAACACGGGAGTGCTCCAGTCGGACATGTTGATCCAGCTGGCATCTCCCTTCGCGGCCTATCTTGTGAGCAAGGCGGCTGTAGAGGAACTGGGAGACGAAGCGGCCAACACGACGGACATCGGTTCAGGTCCCTGGGAGATCATAGAGACTTCGGCGGCCGAATGGCGAATGAGCTACGTGCCAAACCACTGGCGCAAGACCCCCGAGTTCGCTGAACTGGTCTTTCACGCGATCCCAGAAGAGTCAACCCAGCTGGCCAACTTCCAGGTGGGTAGGTTGGACACCTTTACAATGAACTTCGATACCATACCAGCAGTGATGAGGATACCCGGCACCAAGATTATGAGGAAGCACGACGGTTTTTCGGAGAAACTAGCCCTGTACGGCAACTATTACGTCGGCTTCGGCACGGATGCGTGGAGAGATAGAAACCCTGGATACAGCGCAGATCTAGCGTGGGTATCCGCCGACCCTGACGTCAACTCTGCCGAGTGGGAAAACGCCAGGAAGGTACGCCAGGCTCTGTCCATAGCCATCGACCGCGACCTTATCGTGGAAACTCTCCTTGGCGGCGAGGGAAGCTCCTCGGTGCTCTGGATATGGGAGTCCCACGAGCAGAGGCTTGACCCCACCCGCCGGACGTGGAACTACAACCCCGAGACCGCCAGGCGGCTTCTAACGGAAGCGGGCTACCCCAACGGCTTCGACATAACTTTGACCCCTGCCATAAGAGGCCTTGCTGCCGAGGTTGAGGCATGTCACGCCGTCGGCTCCATGTGGGAGGCTATAGGCCTCAACGTCACCATAAATAATGTCCCATTCTTGACCCTCAGGGGTCAGGTAGTATCCCGCGAATACCAGGGCGCCACATGCCAGGGCACCTCTGGAAGGTTTGATCCGTTTAGCGTTTGGAGCGGTTCCTACAGGAGCACGGCCGGCTTCGCCTCGGGCTTCAACCATCCCATGTTCGATGCGCTGATCGAAGAGGGCCTTGGAATCGTAGACCCAGAGAGGCAATACCAGGAAGTTGTAGCACCAATGGCCGAACTCCTCTACGACAACGCCTTCGACTTTGCCCTCTACAGCGGCAACGTCGTGTGGCCCATCGGCCCTGAGGTGGACGACTGGACTGCATTCATGGAGGATGGGCTGAGGAAGACTTGGACCGCGTACGAGTACGCGCCTCACCGGCAATAAGAGCCCGTCTCTTCCCAGAGACTGGATAAGGGATGAAGGAATGAGGGCAGCTGAGGCTTCAGCTGCCCTCATGGCCGCGGGGGACCTCTCCCTGCTCCACGATTCGCACTTCAGACAGGCGGTTTGGCCTAGCCCAAGCTTACACGCACATGTGAGAAGGACGTAACCCATGATCTCACAGCTCCGGACTTACACGATCAACCGTGGGAAGATGGACGCCTGGCTCAAGTTCTATCTCGACAAAATCGTGCCCATCTACCAGAAGCTGGAGATACCCATAGAGGCCACCTGGGTGAACGCCGACCGCACCGAGTTCGTCTGGGTACGCAGCTTCGACAGCGTTGAAGACCTGGAGCGAAAAGAAAAAGCCTACTACGCCACTGAGGAAAGGAAGGCGCTGGCGGATGCCCCCCTCGACTATATAGCTAAGATCGACGTGAAACTGATCGAGCCTGTCCTCCAGGAGGAGGCGCCCCTTAGCCCTCGTAGAAATTGACCGCCACACAGGTTACTATAGAGACTAGGATCTTGTCGCAAGCAGGATAAATCTTTTTTTGGGATGGAGAAACTTGGCTGAATTTGACATCATCATCAGAGGCGGGACTATTGTCGATGGCACCAGGGCGCCAAGGTATGTAAGCGATCTGGCCATAAGGGACGGTAAGATCGCGAAGATCGGCGGGCTAAGAAAAAGTGAGGCCGATAGGGTTCTGGACGCCTCGGGCCTTATCGTCGCCCCGGGATTCATCGATCTTCATACTCACTACGACGCGCAGCTTTTCTGGGACCCCTATTGCTCCCTCTCCGGCTGGCATGGTGTCACCTCCGTAGCGATCGGGAACTGCGGCTTCGGCTTCGCGCCCGTTGAGCCCAAGGACAGAGAAAGGGCCATGTTGTGCTTGACTCGCAACGAGGCTATTCCCTACGAGTCCATGGAGAAGGGGATGACCTGGAGTTGGGTGACCTTCCCAGAGTTCATGGATACCTTGGAGCGGATCCCCAAGGGAATAAACGTGCTGAGCTATGTACCCCTCACGCCCTTGTACGGCTGGGTCATGGGATGGGACGAGGCAAAAAAAAGGCGGCCCACCAAACCCGAGCTTGACGAGATGTGCCGGCTCATGCACGTGGCCATGGATGCGGGAGCCTGCGGATGGTCCTCTCAGGTTTTGGGTCCTGACTCGATCCAACGGGACTACGATGGGACGCCCATGGCCACAGACCTGATGACCGACGAAGAGATCCTCACCTTCGCCCGGGTGCTCGCCGAGCGGGATGAGGGGTTCATCGAGCTGACCTATCGCCAGACCGGCGAAGAAGGGCAACCCCTGGAAAGGGAGACCCTCGAGTTTCTCGAGAAGCTGACCGAGGTGAGCGGTCGCCCCCTGATCTATCAGCTGGTGCTGGCCCGATCGGACATGCCCGAACTGCACAGAATGAAGCTGAAATGGCTCGAGGAGTGTAACAACAAAAAGGGCCTGCGCATGGGAGGCCAGGGAGTTACGACGAAGGGGGGCTTCGAGCTCACTTTTGAGGACTGGAACTTGTTCGACGACAGCCCTGCCTGGCGGCAGGTAACGCTGGGAACCGTAGCCGAGAAAATCGCGAAAATGGAGGACCCGGAATACCGCGAAAAGCTGCGAGAAGAGTGGGACTCAGGGCTGAGACCCGGCCGCCAGCTGGTGGGATCGCTGGAGGGTCTAGTGGTTGAAGAAGTTGGCCGCCGAGACTTCGAGAGATATCTCGGGCTCTCAATGAAGGATATCGCCTCACAGGAGAACAAGCACGTCGTGGACGCCTTGTGTGACCTTGTGGTTGCGGACAAGTTGCAGACGGAGTTTCTGGGCGAGCAGGGCCGCGACAGCGCCCAGTTCACTGCCGAGGTGATGAACTCGATGTACGTGATTCCCGGCATCTCGGACGGAGGGGCCCATACCAAGTTCCTCACTGGAGGGGCCTTCCCCACTGAGATCCTGACTTGGCTGGTCAAGGAAGAGGGCCTCGTGAGCCTGGAGGAGGCCCATTACAAGCTCAGCGCCTTACCGGCCTTCTTCGGCGGCGTCCATGACAGGGGCTTTCTCCGAGAAGGGGCGCCAGCGGATATAGTAATCTACGACATGGACAAGCTGAAACTGCTGCCTACCGAAATCGCCCACGATCTGCCGGGTGGCGACTGGCGGCGAGTGCAACGGGCCGAAGGCTATCGCTGGACTATAGTCAATGGGGAAGTGACCTTCCAGGACGGAGAGCCGACCGGAGCACTGCCTGGCAGGTTACTCAGACAGGGAAGGGGCTAGGCGCCACTGCCCTCACAGGTTCAAGGGTGGGTTTACGAAAGACTTCTCTTTGACGTAGACCTGCAGGCGAGCCTTCTGGGGCTCCAGGACCATGATCCGTCCGTCTTCGTCCACGTTCACAGCCACCGGCCTCTTAAACCTCATCTCTGCGGCGAGGTCGACCATCTGGCGGGCCTTTGTCAAGTTGGGGTCGGCGTCCACCGTGCCCTGAGCCCAGGGTGACAGCTTGTCGGCATCGCCCATAAAGGCCGTAACGAATGTCCCGTCCGGGGCGTAAATGTTAAGACGGTCATTCCCCCAGTCCGTTACGTAAACGTCCCCTTCTCCATCTATCGCCGTCGCTGTAGGTCGGTTGAGCTCGCCATCCCCGGTCCCTTCACTGCCAAAGGTGGTCAGGAATTCACCTTCGGGGGTGAACTTCTGGACCCTGTCGTTGCCCCAGTCAGCCACGTACACGTTCCCGTCTTTATCTATGCCAATCCCCCAGGGCGTATTGAACTCCCCAATACCAGTGCCCTGCGTGCCCCACTTGGCAAGGAACTTGCCTTCTCCGCTGAACTTCTGGACTCTATGATTTCTGCTGTCCACAACATATAGATTGCCGTCCTGATCAAAGGCAAGGCCAGAGGGCCCGTCAAGCTCCCCGTCCCTCTCCCCTTTTACGCCCCAACCACGCTGTAGGTTGCCATCTTTGTCGAATATAGTAATCAGGCTGGTGTACTCGTCGCAGATATAGACGTTCTCGTACCTGTCAAGGTCGACGGATATCGGCCACGGTGACGCACCTTCCAGGTAGTCAGGTCCCCGGCGGTCCCAGATAAACTCGTGATCTAGGGTGCATTTGGATATACCCTGAGAAGGAAAGCTCTCCGCGCCCCTGTTGACCACGTATATGCTGTTTTGGGACTGGGACCCAAGCGCAAAGTCCAGAGGCTGTCTCCAGGCAGTCCCCCCTGTTCCTATCCTGCCTATACAATAGAGGTAGTTATATACCCTGTCTCCAACTATACGAGCAATCATAGCTTCTCCGCCTTTAAGCGAACTGGAACTCTCGCGAAGCGGCTATAAATGCCAACATATCTCCTACCCGCCGCGCCGAGATAGTGGATGCTTCCTCCGTATCCCATCGGACTTCGCCTCCACGCTCCGCCACAGACCTCAGCTCATCCCGGGTCCCTTGGGCAACGTCCAAGGGGCCAATGAGGTCTAGGCAGAACTCCACGAACTCTCCGGGAGACATCGCACCCCGGGCCCTAATCCTGCGAATGATAGACTGCACTCCTGGCAGGTCGATGTCGGCCAACCTGTCCGCCGCATAGTTTATACGACTCACAAGGGAGCCGCTGTCTATCCACTCAGCTCCCGTGTGCCATCCTTCCACGCTGGGTGGGTTAAGAAGCTCCTGATGTATGTATTCACACTCATCCGCGACCGCCTGAAGGCCGGGCCTCGGAGATTGCCAATCTCCGACCAACCTCAGTGTACCTAACACCAGCTCTACAGGGCTCTTGACCTTGGCCCATCGGACGCTCTCCCCTTTGAAGAACTCGGAGTTGAAAAGCACCCGCAGAGTTGACCGCATGTCATAGCCAGAGCTTATGAAGGCATCCGCTATGATGTTGATGGCAGCCGGGTCTCGGGGTGGTGTGTCCTGCCAGGCTGGCACCTGAGTCTCGTCGGCCACGAAAAAGTTGTACAGATGCCGGGCCATGAAACGGGCCGTAGACGGCTGGCGCACGATCAGGTCGATGATATCCTCGCCGTTGAAACGCCCACTATGGCCCAGGAAGACTTTCTCAGAGTCATCGTGGTCTTCGGGATTGTACTCGAAGCTCCAGTAGAAGCGCCCATAAGGCAGGCGTGGTATCTTGCGAGCGATGGTCCAGCCTGTAAACGCCCGGGAGCACTCGTATACGTCTTGTTCGGAGTAGTTGCCCACTCCCATCGAGAAGAGCTCGAGTAGCTCTCGGCCCCAGTTCTCGTTGGGAGCGCCCTTGTGGTTCTCGTTGTTGTCCAGCCAGTAGAGCATCGCCGGGTTCTTGGCCAGCTCCACCAGAAGGTTGTGGTAGTTGCCAAGCCCATGCTCACGGAACATGTCTATCTGGCGCACCAGCTCGGTGGGGTTGTCCACCTTGGAGTTGCCTGTGGCGAACACGTTGTGCCAGAAGAAGGCCATTTTCTCCTCCAGAGGCCTCTTGGTAGTCAACATGTAATAGACCACGTTGGACTTCCCGTTGCCCGGCGAAGAAGGTATCTCTATGCCGGGGTAGCACCGGAACATAAGGTCCCTGTCCACGTTGGGTATACCGAAACTGTCCGGGTGTACCAGCTCTTCCACCGTTGCTGCGTAGCCTTTAGCGACTCGCGCCTCGAGCTCATCGCGGGCAGCTCCAAAGCCGACTCGACGCATCAAGTGGGCCATTAGCGCCATTTCTTTGTCTGCCATCTGGAAAACTCCTCCCATGAGCAGGCGTACCAAGCTGACCATCTCCGTTCAATCCCGCAGGATGCACTCTGGGGGCCAGCGGTGGGCTCTGATTATCAACTAGGCATTAGCAAAAAAGTCGAGCAGCAGCCGGGTATACTCTTCGTGGTACACGCCGCGGAAGTTATGGCCTCCCTCCTCGAATACGTGAAGCTTGGCCCCGGAAATGGCGCCGGCCATTTCTTGAGCGAACCGCTTACCGGTGATCAGGTCTCCATCCCCACCGCTTGTTATCATGGTCGGGCATTTGATCAAGTGTAGCTCGTCGGTCACATCATGGTTGATATAAGCCTCGATGGTCCGGTCGTAAGCCCAAGGTTCCACGAACGGATTGAAATCCATACGGCCGGCGACGGCTGTCTGCGTGCTTTCGGGGTGTGGGTTATAGTAGCCGGGGGTGACGCTCCACAAATGCACCTCGCGGGCCCAGAGCACCGGGTCCAGCTTGCGCAGTTCTCCCCAGATGAGCATCAGTTCTCGCAGGAAGGGGTCAACCTTGGCACAGCCGGCGCCCACGGAGATGCACCGGATCTTTTCAGGGTGGTTGATCGCGAGCTGGAGCGCGATTACCCCGCCCATGCCACCATGGCCCATGACTCTGACTCCGCTCAGGCCCAGCTGGTCGAATAGCCCCGCGATGTCATCTGCCATTGTTTTGGTTGTATAAGACACGTCGGGCGCACCCGATGCGCCCATGCCTCGATGGTCCTGGACAAAGCACCGGTAGTTTTCTGCGAAGACTCCCGCGTTGGGCCCGTTCCACCAGCGGGACCCTAGAGCCCATCCAGTGGTAATTAGCAGGGGCTCCCCTTGGCCTTTCTCTTCATAGTACATCTCGATGTCGGACACTTTGACTTTTGGCATGATGCGATGCTCCTTCGCCTGATGTGGGCTCCGCCCTGTGCATCCCCGGGATGTGCCTGCGCTAAGTGCGCGATAACTTGACGCCGGATACTCTAGAAAGTCAGCAGGTTCCTGGGATTGTCGACTAGAATCGTTTTTATTTGATCGTCCGTCAGGCCCGCCTCACTCAGTTGGGGCAGGAAGTTGTACAGGTCCATGTAGCTGGTGCCAAAGGAAACATAGCGCGGCGGACGCGCCGGCACCCAGGACCCCTGATGGTCCATAGAGAGGATGACACGGTTGCCGTAGCCCTGGGCGAAAAGTTTGGCTACGCTGGTGGCCCTGGGTTCGTCCCACTTTTCCTTGTAGCGCCCAACAACGTCGAACGCCATATTGGCGCCCCTTTGGGCTATCTGCAGCAGCGTAGGGAAGTTATGCTCTCCGGGGTTGTCGAAGATGTGCTCCAGGTGCCCCATGTAGATTTTCGCAGGGGTGGCGCCTTCCTTGAGCATGATGTCAAGGGCCTGGAGGGGTGCGGGATATTCGTCCAGCCAACCATCCCTGGTGTGGACGCAAATGGCCAGACCATACTCCTGAGAGACCTGGGCAGCGGCTCGGAAGGCTTTCTCCTCCCTTTCCTGGAGGACAGCCTCACCAATGGCCACCTTGATAACTCCGCATTTTACTTTGTTGGGCTCGACCCCCTCCGTGATATCCCTGATCATGCGTTCCTTGTAATTCTCCACCTCCATGAAGCGCCAGTAGAAGGGCAGCCCGTTTAGCTGAGCGAAGTACCCTGTACAGGCAACCACGTTGACGTTGAGGCGCTCCGCCACCCCATAGAGAATGTCAGTGTCCCGGCCGATCTCTGAGGTGGTCACGTCTACAATGGTGGTCACGCCGTGAGCTTTCATGGCCTTGCCGATATCGTTACAGGCCTCCGTGATGGTTGCTTCCCGATCGAAGCGGTCCCCCAACTCCTGACGGGCGCCGGCGTAACCCAAGGTAACGTGCTCGTGGGCATAGGTGATACCCATATTTTCCGCTGGAATGTCTCCCATAACGGTACGCAAGATCGCCATCTTCACCCCTTTCTTGCTAGTTCTTTGTAGAAGGTCTCTACTAAGCCCGACCCAGTATAGTCGAGCATGTCCCCACGGTCAACGTGAGCGTAAGCCCCGAATCTGAATGGAGGGGTCTCTAGAGATATTGGGCCCTCGGTCAAGTGCGCCCACTGTGGCCTGCCGTTGTGGGCCCAGACTTACTATAACGGGCACCGCTACTACGGGGAGCAGAAGGGCTCTCGGGGCGTTGGCTATTGTGGGGGCAAGTTCGGCTCTATGCCCTGCCACATTCCAGACGAGCAGGTAGGGAAGACATGGTGGCCATCGTCCTACCCGAGGTTTGGATGGACCGAGTCCTGGCGAAGGTCCACCTTGCCGATGAGGTGAAGCGGATCCAAGACGAGAGAAAGCGTGTCCAGGAGCAGCTGCGCCGCCTGCGGGAGGTTTACCTGGAAGGCGATCTCCCGCATGAGGACTACACAGGCCGAAAGAGGGCATTAGTAGACCAGATCTCCTTACTGGTGGTTCCAGGGGTCGACGCCGCCAAAGAGGCGGGCATGCTCCTAGAGGACCTGCCCCGGCTGTGGGAAGAGGCTAACGTGGCAGAGCGACGAAAGCTGCTCCTGGCCATGCTTGACGGTGTGTACGTGGACACGGTGGAGGAAAAGGCGGTGGTTGCCATGACCCCCAAGCCAGCCTTCATGCCCCTGTTCCAGCTGGC